>NZ_JBHUGZ010000021.1:0-3663 GCF_042682145.1 Mesorhizobium newzealandense
CGAGATTGGTTTTCGTTAGCATGTGAATGCCACTCACCGATCCCGATCGGCTGGAGAAGCGTTCAGGCGTTTTGGAGATCGAAACGATCCAGGCACGGAGTTCTGGTGCAAATGGCTTCTCCAGCGCCGCACGGTCCCAGGCAAGGAAATAGGCATCAGACAACTTGATCCGCTGATCGAATGGCACGATGAGCCGGCCAGCAGCGATATCGTCAGCGGCCATGGACAATTGGGCAAGCACAAACCCCTTTCCATTTACCGCAGCGTCGATCGCGGCGCTCGACAACGAAAAGGCAACTTCGCCGGACGTCTTTCGATGTAACGCGCCGATCCTGCTTGCCCATTCAGCCCAACTTGGCGGCGATTGATGATCTCGTGCCCATTCTATGCCCAGGAGAGGAAAAATCAAGAACATCCGAGGGCTTGCGGACAGGTCGATTGGCCAGCAATCCGGGTGCGCAAGCAGGCACCACCCAATCCGTGAACAGTTCGGTATAGTGATCGTAAGTCGTGAATCTTCGTGCCGTACGAGATCCGGAAATCAACCTGATCCTTGTCAAAACGCGGCTCCTGCTCGGCGCCGATGAGACGCACCGTCGCACCGGCGTGGCCTGTTTGCCAATCCAGAAGCTTTGGCCCGATCCACTTGCTGGCGAGCGATGGAAGGCAGGAGATGGTCAGCGCGCTTTCCGATCGCGCCCGCTCGACAATGTGCTGGGCGTTGCGAATCTGGTCGAAGCCTGAGGAAATGGCAGCATGGTAGGTACGTCCCCATGACGTAAGGGCAACGTTCCTGCCACGGCGTTCGAGCAAACTGAGCCCGAGCACATCTTCAGCCTTGCGGATTTGCTGGCTGACCGCACCGACGGAAACACCAAGCTCATTGGCCGCAGCCGTCACGCTGCCGCATCGACCGAAAGCCTCGAAGGCCTGTATCGCGCGCAGGGGGGGCGTTTTTTTCACCTGGGTATGATCCTGGGGTCGGCTTGTTTTAGCATTTCTAAATAGAACGCAGATGCAAGCACTATGTCGTCTCGTGCCCGAGAGGTACCCGTGTTGGCGTTCACAAGCTCGGGAGGACGCCATGTTTCTTCGAAACTGTTGTACGTTGCCGCATGGGACCATGAGGTCACAGACCAGCTGAAGCCCACCCGAATCCTTGGCGAAGACATTGTCCTCTATCGCCGGACGGATGGTGCCGTGGCGGCGCTCGAAGACGCGTGCCCTCATCGCAAGCTGCCGCTGTCCATGGGCCGCATCAAGGGCGACACGGTCGAATGCGGCTATCATGGTCTGACTTTTGACAGCACTGGAACCTGCACGCGTGTGCCCGGTGCTGAAAAGATACCGCATGTAGCATGCGTTCGTTCCTACCCGATTGCCGAACGTTACGGGCTGCTCTGGATATGATGGGCCAAGCAGAAAAGGCCGATCCTGGCTTGATTTTCGAGGTCGATCACTGGGGAGACCCGACCTGGGGGGTCAATCGCGGCGAGTCGATGTTGCTCGATTGCAATTACCTCTACATGACCGACAACCTGCTCGATCCTTCCATGTGTCATGGGTACACCAATCGTCCTTCGGCGGTGTCCAGGCATGGAGGATGCGCCGCTCGAAACCACGGTAGGTGCAGATGGCGTGGACCGTGTGGCGCTGGGTCGTCGATGCCAAGCCCGCGCCATTTTATGCGCCGTTCCTCAAATTCGCTGGCAATTGCGACCGCAAGCAGCACTACGAGGTGCGCTACCCCTCCAACGCGATCATCAAGGCGATTTTCGTTCCGGCCCGCACTGGCGGCGAGGGCAAGCCACTCCATGAGGACTACGTCCTCATGGAGTGGCTTGCCCTCGCCGCCAGTGCGGGCCGGAACGAAAATCGCCTTGATGATCGCGTTGGAGGGTAGCGCACCTCGTAGTGCTGCTTGCGGTCGCAATTGCCAGCGAATTTGAGAACGGCGCATAAAATGGCGCGGGCTTGGCATCGACGACCCAGCGCCACACGGTCACGCCATCTGCACCTACCGTGGTTTCGAGCGGCGCATCCTCCATTGCCTGGACACCGCCGAAGGACGATTGGTGTACCCATGACACATGGGAAGGATCGAGCAGGTTGTCGGTCATGTAGAGGTATTGCAATCGAGCAACATCGACTCGCCGCGATTGACCCCCCAGGTCGGGTCTCCCCAGTGATCGACCTCGAAAATCAAGCCAGGATCGGCCTTTTCTGCTTGGCCCATCCATATCCAGAGCAGCCCGTAACGTTCGGCAATCGGGTAGGAACGAACGCATGCTACATGCGGTATCTTTTCAGCACCGGGCACACGCGTGCAGGTTCCAGTGCTGTCAAAAGTCAGACCATGATAGCCGCATTCGACCGTGTCGCCTTGATGCGGCCCATGGACAGCGGCAGCTTGCGATGAGGGCACGCGTCTTCGAGCGCCGCCACGGCACCATCCGTCCGGCGATAGAGGACAATGTCTTCGCCAAGGATTCGGGTGGGCTTCAGCTGGTCTGTGACCTCATGGTCCCATGCGGCAACGTACCAACAGTTTCGAAGAAACATGGCGTCCTCCCGAGCTTGTGAACGCCAACACGGGTACCTCTCGGGCACGAGACGACATAGTGCTTGCATCTGCGTTCTATTTTAGAAATGCTAAAACAAGCCGACCCAGGATCATACCCAGGTGAAAAAAACGCCCCCCCTGCGCGCGATACAGGCCTTCGAGGCTTTCGGTCGATGCGGCAGCGTGACGGCTGCGGCCAATGAGCTTGGTGTTTCCGTCGGTGCGGTCAGCCAGCAAATCCGCAAGGCTGAAGATGTGCTCGGGCTCAGTTTGCTCGAACGCCGTGGCAGGAACGTTGCCCTTACGTCATGGGGACGTACCTACCATGCTGCCATTTCCTCAGGCTTCGACCAGATTCGCAACGCCCAGCACATTGTCGAGCGGGCGCGATCGGAAAGCGCGCTGACCATCTCCTGCCTTCCATCGCTCGCCAGCAAGTGGATCGGGCCAAAGCTTCTGGATTGGCAAACAGGCCACGCGGTGCGACGGTGCGTCTCATCGGCGCCGAGCAGGAGCCGCGTTTTGACAAGGATCAGGTTGATTTCCGGATCTCGTACGGCACGAAGATTCACGACTACGATCACTATACCGAACTGTTCACGGATTGGGTGGTGCCTGCTTGCGCACCCGGATTGCTGGCCAATCGACCTGTCCGCAAGCCCTCGGATGTTCTTGATTTTCCTCTCCTGGGCATAGAATGGGCACGAGATCATCAATCGCCGCCAAGTTGGGCTGAATGGGCAAGCAGGATCGGCGCGTTACATCGAAAGACGTCCGGCGAAGTTGCCTTTTCGTTGTCGAGCGCCGCGATCGAACGCTGCGGTAAATGGAAAGGGGTTTGTGCTTGCCCAATTGTCCATGGCCGCTGACGATATCGCTGCTGGCCGGCTCATCGTGCCATTCGATCAGCGGATCAAGTTGTCTGATGCCTATTTCCTTGCCTGGGACCGTGCGGCGCTGGAGAAGCCATTTGCACCAGAACTCCGTGGCCTGGATCGTTTCGATCTCCAAACGCCTGAACGCTTCTCCAGCCGATCGGATCGGTGAGTGGCATTCACATGCTAACGAAAACCAATCTCGGGCCTCTATTGGGCATTCAG
>NZ_JBHUGZ010000022.1:0-2575 GCF_042682145.1 Mesorhizobium newzealandense
ACCTCTATAAGCCCGGGCGGGCAAAACCAATCGCGCCGCCGCAGCTGACTGACGAAGACAGCCGCGCCGCGCCGCTTGCTGACGAGGCAACGGCTGTCAAATCCTATGGCATCGTCGGACTTTCCGCCGATGGCAAGGAGATCAAGATCGAGCCGAGCGAAGCGCTGAGGAACCTCATCATCAAGGAACTGAATGCGCCGGCCAATGGAAAGGACGCGGGTCCGCGGAAGACCGAAGATCCTGACCTTGGCGAAGGCGAAGCCGGCCGTCAGGTTTTCGGGCCCGACGATCGCGAGCAGGTCAAGAACACCAAGACCTATCCGTTCTCGGCAATCGGCTATCTGGAAGCCAAATCGCCGAAGACGGGCAGCTTTGGCAGCTGCTCGGCAACGCTGATCGGCCCGCGCACGGTGCTCACCGCGGCGCACTGCCTCTACAGCCATGAAGACAAGGACTGGCTCTCCGACTATCTGTTCGTGCCAGGCCTCAACGGCAGCACTGCCGACGACGCACCATTCGGCGCCTTCACCTTTGAAAGCGCCTATGTGCTGCAGGGCTTCATCGACAACTACCAGGGCTATTATGGCTCGGTCCTTCTGTGGGATCTCGGCATCGTAACCCTGAAGCAGGACGTCGGCACAACCTCGGCTGGCTGGGCTATGCCAACTATGACGATCTGGGGCGACTTCACCGCCAACCTCGTCGGCTATCCCGGCGACAAGCCTATGGGCACGATGTGGAAGGCGAGCTGCGAAGTGCATGCCGAAAACATCGCCCCGGAATATTTCCAGTATGACTGCGACACGTTTCCCGGGTCGAGCGGCAGTTCGGTCTATGCCTACGACACCAACTCCAAGCAGCGCATCATCACCGGCGTCAACGTGGCGGAAAGCCCCGACGCGAACACCGCCGTGCGCTTGAACGCCGCCAACGTCCAGTGGATCAACAGCCTGTATAAATAATCGCCGCGGAGTTCGCGGTTGAAACAAAAGGCGGCGGGGGCAACCCCGCCGCCTTTTTCGTGCCAGGGCTCAAATGCGGCTTCTCTTGCACGCGGCCGGCTCGCCGACTACGCTCGACCGGCCAAGGGGTTGGCATCCGAAGGGGTTCAAGGGATGGCGCGGGCAAGGGCAGTGTTGGGGATTGCGGCCGCATCGCTGCTGGCGGCGTTGATGGTTTCACCGGCTTTCGCCGATCCGGCCGCCGCGCCTGCCAGCGGTGCCTGGGCGGAACGGGTGCAGATCCTGTACCAGGCAGACACGCGCTCGTGCTGCGCAGGATGGTCCGTGTGTGGGACTTCCATCCCGAGAAGAATCTCGACTTCGTCTGGGAACCGGCGGCTTCTCAGTCGCCCGACCGGACTATCGCCGAAGACGGCACCATCAACGGCAAGGGCAGGCTGTGTGGCGGGTGCGCGGCTCGGCGAGCTATGACCCCAAAAACCATCTATTCCAGCTATTTCGGCGACATCCGGAATGGCCGGCCCGACGGACAAGGCCGGCTCGAGCTGCGCTCGGGCGAGGTTTTCGACGGGCATTGGCTTGCCGGGGAACTCAACGGAAAGGGCACCCATCTCGATGCCGACGGCAACCGCTATGAGGGGCAGTTCGTCGCCGGCGAGCCGAATGGTGAAGGCCGATTGCTGTCGAAGACCGGCGAGATATTTGCCGGCTCATTTGTCGACGGGTTGAAGAACGGCAAGGGCCGTACCCGGCTGGCCGGAGGCACTGTCTACGAGTCGCAATGGGCGATGGGCAAGGAGGTCGGCGGCTCGCGCCCCGACGTGCTGGCCGATGCCAGGATCGGCGGACTGCTCAAGGCGCAGACCGGCGGCGGCGATGCCGACAAGGTCGAGATCGGCGTGGCGGTCGACCAACGCATGACCCAGCAATCCGACATGCAGTACCAGCATCTGGTGCGCGACGAAGACATCGCGATCTATCCGCAGGCAGACCAGTACAATGACAGCTGGAACGGCACCGGCCAGGTTACCACCAGCAATGTCTATGAAGGCATGGACTGGGAGGATGCGCCGGCCTTTGCCGAGGTCGACCTGAAGACGTCAGACCAGTCCAGGGTCAAGCTCGACAGTCTGGAAATGAAGGTCGCCGCCAGCGACGCCTATCGCAAGCCGATGCTGTCGATCTCTGAGCATTTCGGCTGCGTCGGCTTCCGGCCGGATTTCTCGATCGTCAACAATGGCTGGGGTGACGCCAAGGACATGAAGATGTCGATCCAGTTCACCACGGTCGATGACGAAGGCAACCCGACCGGTGATCCCAGCCGCATGTTCAGCAAGGACGTCGGCAGTTTCGGCGACGGCGTCGATGTGTCGATCAAGAGCGTGCTCACGGAAGCCGGCGTCGACACGGCGAGCCTGGAGACCGGTCGCTTTCCCTGTCCTTCCGTGGACAGTCTCAATGTCTGCCGCAGCCAGCTGACCAACAAGATCAAGTTCGGCGAGGTCGCCGACTATCTCGGCAATATGCAACAGGCGATGACGCTGAATGCGATCGGCAAGTTCGATTATTCCTGGGCGGATGATGAAGGGTCATGTCTACCAGCAGAGCGAGCC
>NZ_JBHUGZ010000023.1:0-330037 GCF_042682145.1 Mesorhizobium newzealandense
TTCGAACGCCACGGACTCCATCAAGCTCCAGGGCTCGGCGAGCCTCCAGGTCGATTGCCTGATAGCGGCGGGCGGCGTCTCTCTCAGCAATCCCGTCACCACTGTCTGCGCGGCCCCGATCACCCAGGCACTGCCTGCCGCCGATCCATTTGCCGACCTGCCGACCCCAGCGGCCTCGAACCCTTGCCAGAACGACAACAAGGCGACGCTGAGCCCAGGCACCTATTGCAGCGGCATGACGCTGAAGGGCAATGTCACCCTCTCGCCCGGCGTCTATGTCGTTCAGGGCGATCTCAAGATAAACGCCAACGCGGCCATCATCGGCAGCGGTGTGACCATCTTCATGTCGGGCAGTTCGACCGTCAGCATGAATGGCAACGCCTCCGTGAAGCTCAGCGCGCCGACCTCGGGCGCCTATTCCGGTGTGCTGTTCTACGGCGACAGGACCGGCTACAGCGCATCCAGCACATTCAATGGTACAGCGGATTCGCTGCTGACCGGGGCCATCTACTTCCCCAAACAGCAAGTGAACTATCTAGGCAACTTCTCGGGCAACAGCGGCTGCACCCAGGTCGTCGCCAATACGATTCAATGGTCCGGCAGCACAACCATCAACCAGGATTGCACGAGCCTCGGAATGCGTGACATTCCGGCGGCGCAGTCCGTGGCGCTGGTAGAGTAGCCTCGGTGGAACGCCCATCGACTCCGATGCTGAGCGATGATGCGGGCGTTGCCTCGGTCGAGTTCGCGATGGTCCTGCCCTTCCTGTGCGTGGCGTTGCTCGGTATCATCGACGGCTGGTCGTATGTGACGAGCTCGCTGTCGATGCGCGCCGGCGTGAAGACCGCAGCGAATCTGATCATGGCAGGATCGACCAACGATACGGCGACCCAGGCCGTTGCCATTTCGAGCTGGGAGAAGCGGCCGGCGGATGGCCAGGTCACGCTAAGCCGGATTTACAAGTGCGGGACGACCGTGGTCGGCGCTGCCACCTTGTGCAGCGGGCCGAAGGTGCCATCGGTCTACGTCCAGATCCAGGCATCGGCAACCTGGACGCCGCCCTTCACCTTCGGGGTCTTTTCCGCCCCCAGTGTCATTGGCCACCAGGAGGTGATCCGTGTTCGCTAGGGCCGGCGAGTTCAGGTGGGATCGATCCGGCGGGGCAGGGTTGGAATTCGCGCTGATCGCGCCCTTCCTCATCATCCTGCTGTTCGGGATCTTCGCCTTCGGCTGGTCGATGAACTCCGTGTCCAGCGTTCGCTATGCGTTGGAGACATCATCACGCTCGCTGCAGCTTCAGAACACGCTGACCCAGGCCGACATCCAATCGATCGCCACACAGAAATTGCAGGCCTTGGGTTTGAAGGATGTGAATGTCACGATCGCCATCGATCCGGCAAGCGGTGGCTTCCGCATGGCGCATCTGACTGCCACCTATGCCTTCGTCATCGACTTCCCCTACCTCAGCTCCTACCCGATCAACTACGCGACCACCGTTACCGTGCCGCTGGTCGGCAGCTAGGCATGTGGTCTGCCTGGTGTGGGCTTTGGCAGGGATCATCTGAAGTCAGGGACACGGTGGCGGCAGGCCGCCGAAGACGCGGTTGCCGTCAACGCCGGTGTCAACCAGGCCCAACTTGACCCATTGTGTTGCCGGGCGCTTCATTATTTGCAGGGCACTTTGAACGCTCCAGAACTCAACGAATTGGCAAGCCTGTTGGTGGCAGACAAGCTCTCATATCGACTCCGGTCGAAGAGAATTCCGCAATAGTCAGGCAACCACTTCAAGATTTTTTCTACCGGACCGTCTGTCACTCGTTCGTTGGTAACCTGCAATGCGATGCACTTAAGGGAGACACCAGGGCCAAAAGTCGCCTCGAGGTGACGAGGGTCGACCTCTTTCACTGAATTTGGGTCGGAAAGATCAACAAAAGTCACGAGTTGTGGGTAATAAATATACGGTACGAAGCCTGTCCCGCGCTCAGTGTCCAATGCACTGAAAATCTGAAAATTGGTGGCGCCCTTCTGGAAATGGAAGGAAACGACCGCGCGCTCAGTCTCATCTTGAGCGCGAATCGCAAAGAGATATCTGCCGGGCGAGACCTCCACGAAGGAAGCTTCCCCTCGGACCTCGCTATGAATACCGCCCGCCGCTGAAATCGGGATCCATTTCGGCTCCGTGTCGGCGTAAATTGCAACGGTACTGCCGCCTGTTTTGGTGCCTGCCGGAGTGTCGACCTCAAGTACGAGCTTCTGATGCCATTCCCAGCGTCTGAATCCAAGCAGTCTCGGACCCAGGAACCAGACAGCAAGAGCAGCGGCGGCAACAATGGCGATAGTTTTGTTGCTGCGTGTCAACAGCAGCCCTCCGCCGATAGTCACCGAATTCGACTATATAGATTCGATTCATGAAGGAAGACTTGGGTCGGCGCTGTCAGCCACGCCTTTGCCGCCATCAAGCGCGACGGCATCACTGGCCGCGCGCCAAAGCCAGGATCGGATGCCCGCTGTCGCCGCTGTTCGCAGAAGTGTATTCAACGGATATTCGACATATCCGACCAAAACGACAGCAGGTGCTTGAAATCTCTGGTACGCCCAAGGGGAATCGAACCCCTGTTACCGCCGTGAAAGGGCGGTGTCCTAACCGCTAGACGATGGGCGCGCTCAGACGAAGCGGCTTATACTGGCGTTGTGCGCAACCGGCAACCCGTCAGGTGCCGTCTTGGACAACTTTTTTCCAGCCTTTTCAAATAGCGATTTCGCCAAGGCTGGCAAGGTTCCGGAATGCCGCCAGTCATGCCGCGCGGCAGGCCTGCAGATCTGGGCGGAGCAAGGGAGAACTAGCCGTCGCCACCGCCGCTGCGCCTACGGCAGCGCCAGTTCCAGTCGCGCTCGGGGCCGACGTCGACGTGCACGGATTCGGTGTGGCAGTAGGTGCCGACGCCGCCGCGGCCCGGCATGGTCCTGATGTAGCTCGCCAGCTCCCATTTCGAAACGCCGGGGACCTGGATGTCGGCGGCGGCGCAATACATATGCAGCGAATTCTTGGCGCCGTTGGCGCGGCGGTTGCGGGCCGGGTCGCGATAGCCCGAGGTCACCACCATCTTGCGGCCGTAATGGCCTTCGATCGTCTTCAGCACCCGAACCAGCGACGGCTTCAGGCAAGCCACATCGACGCTCTCGTTCTGCTTGAGCAACCCGTTGGGCGCCAGCCGGGCAAGGCCGGCGGCGGACGCAACCTGATAGGAGCCGCCGATTGGGCCCTCGTCCTCGTTGAGGTCGACGTCGCTTTCGTCGTCGAGACCGGATTTGCGCTTGATTTCGAACAGGGCTGTCTGGCGCACGCCGGGCAGCGCATCGCTACCGGTTATGTGGCCGGTATCGCCGCCGATCGAAGCCAACTGCACCGGTTTTGCCGTGGAATTGACCGAGGCCAGCGTGATGATCGGTTTTGCCGCTGCTGGCTCCGGCTTGGCTTGCGCCGCAGGCGGCTCGCCCGACCTTGTGTTGATAAGCGGCGCCGGTGCTGCCGACGCGGGCGTGGCGCCAAACATCGAGGCCAGGAAGCCCTTTTTCTTCGGCGCGTCGGCCTGCGGCATCTCGCCTGCCGTCACATAGACCGGATTGTCCATCGCCGGAGCAGCTGCCGACTTCGGCGCGTTCACGCCGGCATCGGCCGCGGCAATCTGTTGGGCAACCGCGTCGGTCTGCTGTGCCGTCTGCGCAGGCTGCTGCAGGGATTGCGGGGTGTTCCCGGCGATCGTCTCGGTGCCTGCCGGCGTGGTCAGCGGAAAGGCGGCCTGCGGGTTGGCTATCGGCACGTAGGCGACCTTCTCGGGAAGCGCCGTATCGCTTGCCGTCATCACGGTCGTCTGCTCGGTCGTGGTCTGCGTCGAATCGACGACAGCGGTCGACGTGCCACTCGAGGCAGCGCTTATGTCCGACGCCGTGGCATTATAGCCGGGCATTCCAACCGACATTGTGGGGTCGCCGGCTGAGGTGCAGGAAGCCAGAAGCACGGAGCAGAGCGCTGCCACGATGGCGCGCCGTTCTCCCTTTGCGAGGCTCCAACCTGCTGGTTTCAAACTCAAATTCCCCCTCGATGTCCGGTCGGTATATCCTCGGTGCAGCACTGACGACAGCGTCGAGGTGACCTTTGTCTCCGATCCGGAAACGAGACCTGTGTCAAATCCGCAAGCCTGAAAGTATTTTTGCAGAGATTGCCGAATTACGGCTGCTTGATGGTTGACGATACCATTTCGCCCGCTTTTACCGGCCCGTCAACTCACCAGACATTACAGTCCGTTACACACGCACTTTCACATAGGTGCCGGGAGCATCTCCCAAGGTTTTCATATGCTTGCCGGGTTTGCGGGCCGGCACGCGGGTGTTGTCCTTGGCCTCTATCCAGTTTTGCCAGTGCGGCCACCAGGATCCGGGATGGTCGGTGGCCTTGGCTATCCACTGGCCGAAGTCGCCCGTCGGCTTCCCCCCGGTCCAGTACTGGTACTTGTTGGATGCCGGTGGATTGACGACCCCGGCGATATGGCCCGATCCCGCCATCACGTAGTCGACCTTGCCGCCGAAATATTTCGAGCCGAGGAACACAGAAAGTGCCGGCGCGATGTGATCTTCCTTGGAGGCGAGGTTGTAGATCGGGATGGTGATATCCCCGAGCGAGACTGTGTGACCCGCCAGTTCCATCATGCCTTGCGACAGGTTGTTCTCAAGGTAGCAGTTGCGCAGGTAGAAAGAATGATTGGCCGCGCCCATGCGGGTCGAATCGGCATTCCAGTAGAGCAGGTCGAAGGGCAGCGGATCCTTGCCGCGCATGTAGTTGTTGATGACATAGGGCCAGATCAGGTCGCCGGAGCGCAGCATGTTGAAGGCGGTCGCCATCTTGGTGCCGTCGAGGTAGCCCTTTTCGCTCATCGACTTTTCCACCGCCGCGACCTGCTCCTCGTCGACGAACACTTTCAGGTCGCCGGCATGGGTGAAGTCGACCTGCGTGGTGAAGAAGGTGGCCGATTTGATGCGGTCGTCACCCTCTTGCGCCATCAGCGCCAGTGCCGCCGCCAGCAGCGTGCCGCCGACGCAATAGCCGATCGCGTTGACGTCGTGTTCACCGGTGGCCTTCTCGATCGTGTCGAGGCCGTATTGCAGGCCTTCGCGGATATAGGCTTCCCAACCCTTGGTGCCGTGGCGCTCGTCGGGATTGATCCAGGAGATGACGAACACGGTGTGGCCTTGTTCGATCGCCCAGCGGATGAAGGATTTCTGCGGGTTGAGGTCAAGGATGTAGAACTTGTTGATCCATGGCGGGCAGATCAGCAGCGGCCGCTTGAGCACCGTCTCGGTCGCCGGATCGTACTGGATGATCTCGGCGACATCGCTGCGGCCGACCACCTTGCCGGGCGTGGTGGCGATGTTCCTGCCGATCTCGAAGGGCGAGTAGTCGGCCTGGCGCAGCTTCAGGTCGCCCTTGCCGGCGGCGATGTCCTCGGCCAGCATCTTCATGCCGCGCACCAGGTTCTCGCCGTTCGAGGCGACGGTTTCGCGAAACAGTTCCGGATTGGTCAGGATGAAATTCGACGGCGAGATGGCGTTGGCCACCTGCTTCACGTAGAAGCCGGCCTTGTGGCGGGTGTGTTCGTCCAGGCCATCGGCGTGCTCGACCAGGTCGGCCGCCCAGCGCGAGGTGACGAGATAGGCCTGCTTGAGAAAATCGAAGAAGGCGTTGCGGCCCCATTCGGGATCGAGGAAGCGCTTGTCGCCACGCTCCGGCTTGACGGCATCCTCCGTCGCTTCCGCGGCGTTGCTGGTACGCTGAATGGCGTTGGCCCAGACGGACATATAGCCGGAGAACAGCCGCGTCTGCGCTTCCAGCGCGCGCTGCGGATCAGACAGCCAGTATTCGCTGAGCTTGGAGAAGGTCTTGACCATGTCGACTACCGGCTCGGCGACGTGATCGCGCACGTCGCCTTTTTCGCGCGGCTCGGCCCATGCGGAGGCCGCCTTGCCGGCTTGCTCGATCATGCGCGCCATGTTCAGGGCGAAGCGTTCCGGGTCCTTCACCAGATATTGCTCGACGGTCGAAGGCTCGTCATCTTCCGCTTTGCCCGAATCGGGTGTTTTGGACATGGTTCGCGGGGTTCCTCCCGAGGCCTTTTCTTGACATATTAACATGGGACATCCGACCGGGTCCAATCTCGCTCTACCCCGGCTGCCAAGGAAACAATATGACGATTAACATTGGCGAGACTGTTTTTTTTCGGTGCTGCACGTTTTTGCCGCATCGGTGCGGCAATCGTCCTGCTGGGGATTGCTGGATGCTCGAGCACCAGCGGCACGACGTCGGTCGCGGCGGGCACGGGTCCGAAGGATACCGGCACCTTTCCGAATCTGAACATCAAGCCGCAAGTGGCGGCGCCGCAGTTCACCGACGCCGAGAAGAACGCCAAGCTTGCGCAATTGAAGGCGGATGAGAGCGCGCAGGGGGCAAAAAACGCCAGCCCCGACGTGGCCGACCAGGCGGCGCTCACGGATCTTGCCAAAAAGCATGGCGACGAAACACTGAAGCAGATCGAAGGCAAATGCGACCCCGCCCTCGACCCTACCTGCAAATAAGTATATAGCGCGCGCCCAAAGCCTCAGATATTTGGGCCCCCTTTCGCTGTCTGGAACTGCCATGGAAGAATTTCACAAGGTTCGCCGGCTTCCGCCTTACGTCTTCGAGCAGGTCAACCGGCTCAAGGCCAGCGCCCGTTCGCGCGGCGCCGACATTATCGACCTCGGCATGGGCAATCCCGACCTGCCGACGCCCAAGGCCATCGTCGACAAATTGTGCGAGGTCGTGCGCGATCCGCGCACACATCGTTATTCCTCGTCGCGCGGCATTCCGGGCCTGCGCCGCGCTCAGGCCGCCTACTATGGCAGGCGCTTTGGCGTGAAGCTCAACCCCGACACGCAAGTGGTGGCGACTCTCGGCTCGAAAGAGGGCTTCGCCAACATGGCGCAGGCGATTACCGCTCCGGGCGACGTGATCCTGTGCCCCAATCCAACCTATCCGATCCACGCTTTCGGCTTCATCATGTCGGGCGGCGTCATCCGTTCGCTGCAGGTAGAGCCGGACGACGGTTTCATTCCGGCGCTCGAGCGTGGCGTCCGTCACTCGATCCCGAAACCGCTGGCGCTGATCCTCAACTATCCTTCGAACCCGACGGCCCTGGTCGCTTCGCTCGATTTCTACAAGGACGTGGTGGCGTTTGCGAAGAAGAACGACATCATCATCCTGTCCGACCTTGCCTATTCTGAGATCTATTTCGACGGCAATCCGCCGCCATCGGTGCTGCAGGTACCGGGCGCCATCGACGTCTGCGTCGAGTTCACCTCGATGTCGAAGACGTTCTCCATGCCTGGCTGGCGTATGGGCTTTGCCGTCGGCAACGAGCGGCTGATCTCGGCGCTGACGCGGGTGAAGTCCTATCTCGACTACGGCGCCTTCACGCCGATCCAGGTGGCGGCAGCACACGCGCTGAACGGCGACGGCGCCGACATCGCCGAGGTGCGCGACATCTATCACAAGCGCCGCGACGTGATGGTCGACTCCTTCGGCCGCGCCGGCTGGGCCATTCCGGCACCCGCGGCATCGATGTTCGCCTGGGCGCCGATCCCGGAACCGTTCCGGCATCTCGGCTCGCTCGAATTCTCCAAGCTGCTCATCGAACACGCCGACGTGGCGGTGGCGCCCGGTGTCGGCTTCGGCGAACATGGCGACGATTTCGTGCGCGTGGCGCTGGTCGAGAACGAGCACCGGATCCGGCAGGCGGCGCGCAACATCAAGCGCTTCCTGTCGAGCAGTGCAAAGCAACCCAACAATGTGGTGCCGCTTTCCGCTCACCGGTAAGTTTGCCGTACACAATTTGATCGAATTTTGAGGACGTCGCCGGCCATGGCTGAAGCACTGCGTGTTGGAATTGCCGGCCTCGGCACGGTCGGCGCGTCGGTGGCGCGCGTGTTGCGCGACAAGGCGGCGGAACTGACACGGCAATGCGGACGCGACATCATCGTCACCGCGGTCTCGGCGCGCGACCGGAAACGCGATCGCGGCGTCGATGTCAGCTCGGCAAAATGGTTCGACGATCCGGTCAAGATGGCGCAGACCGCCGATGTCGATGTGCTTGTCGAGTTGATCGGCGGCGACGAGGGGCCGGCGCGGGCGTCGGTGAAGGCGGCACTTGAAGCCGGCCGTCACGTCGTCACCGCCAACAAGGCGCTGCTGGCCAAGCATGGCGTGGCGCTGGCCGAGATCGCCGAGAAGCGCGGCGTGCTGCTCAACTACGAGGCGGCGGTTGCCGGCGGCATCCCGGTCATCAAGACGATGCGTGAGGCGATGGCCGGCAATTCGGTCACCCGCGTGTTCGGTATTCTCAACGGCACCTGCAACTATATCCTGACCCGCATGGAGGCCGAGGGCATCTCGTTCGACGCCTGCCTGAAGGACGCGCAGCGGCTCGGCTATGCCGAGGCCGATCCGACCTTCGACATCGAGGGCCACGACACGGCGCACAAGCTGTCGATCCTGACCAGCCTAGCCTTCGGCACCAGGATCGCCGCCAACGACATCTACATGGAAGGCATTTCCAACATCACCCAGGCCGACATCCGCGCGGCCGGCGATCTCGGCTACCGGATCAAGCTGCTGGGTGTCGCGCAGCGCACAGACAGCGGCATCGAACAGCGCGTGCACCCGACCATGGTGCCGACCGCCTCGGTCATCGCGCAGGTGCATGGCGTCACCAATGCGGTGGCGATCGAGACCGACATACTGGGCGAACTGCTGCTTTCCGGCCCCGGCGCCGGCGGCAACGCCACCGCCTCGGCCGTCATCGGCGACATCGCCGATATCGCCAAGAGCCGGCCCGGCTTCCAGCATGGCCCGGTCTTCGGCCGGCCGGCGAAGGAGCTGAAACCCTACAAGAAGGCGCAGATGCGCAGCCATGCCGGCGGCTACTTCATCCGGTTGACCGTGCATGACCGCATCGGCGTGTTTGCCGCAATCGCCAAGCGCATGGCCGACAACGACATTTCGCTGGAATCGATCGTCCAGCACGCGGTCAATGGCGAGGCGGCGGCGCAGAAGACGGTGATCCTCGTCACCCACGAGACGACCGAAGCCGCTGTGCGCAAGGCCGTCGACGGCATCACCAAGGATGGCCATCTGACTGACAAGCCGCAGGTCATCCGCATCGAGCGGGCAGGATAAGCTCCCGTCTGGTCGCGGGGGGCAAAAATCCCGCCGGTATTGCGTGTCGGTTGATGGCAAGGAGCCACCACCGACCGGAACGAATTGGCGTCGTCGCCGTTCTCTTGGTCAGTAACCAAAGGAACCGCTTCATGGCCGATACCAACAAGTCCGACAGCCCCCACATCGACGACATCCAGAAGACGCTGGAAAAGCAGATCGCTGAACTGCGCAAGGAGATCGCCAAGATCAACAAGAGCATTTCGGCGCGGGGTGCGGAAATGCTCGATGACGCGAGCGAGCAGGCTTCGGATTTCTACGAAACGGCCGCAGCCGGTGCGTCGCGGACCACACAGCAGTTGCGCAGCCAGGCCCAGGCGGTGTCGGAAGTCGCGCGCGACAATCCCGGCACGACGACCGCCGTGGTCGGCGTGATCGGTCTGCTCGGCTTTCTGGCTGGTCTGGCCATTGGCCAGTCGATGAACGACACGCAGCGCCGCTGGTATTGATCGCGTCGTGATGGAGCCGGCCCCGCTCATTTCCCTGTTTTCAAAACATCATTTCCAGGAGGGCATTATGGCTTCATCCATGTTGATCGGCATCCTGATCACATTCCTCGTCATCATCCTCGTTCTCTATCTGGTTCAGCGTCTGCCTCTCGACGCCCGGATGAGACAGATCGCCCAGATTATCGTCATCATCATCGGCATCATTTCCCTGCTCAAATACCTTGCGGTTTTTTAGGCCGCGAAGGTTATAGATTTTCACTTTTCAAGCCGGCCCGGTTCTTAGCGACCGGGCCGGCGTTGTTTGAGAAATGCGATTTAATCGATTGATATTGCTGGCTATTCGATAAAGTTTTCGGCAGGTCTTGCCGTTGTCATGCTCGTTTGACAAAAGAGACCCGCCTCCGGCGGGAGGCCGCATATCAACGAGGAATTTGCCAGATGAATGTGGCCCAGAACATTGTCGCCGGCCTCGACCGGATACTCACCATGGAGCTGGTGCGAGTCACCGAACGGGCCGCCGTCGCGGCCGCCAGACTGCGCGGGCGCGGCGACGAAAAGGCCGCCGACCAGGTCGCCGTCGATGCCATGCGCCAGGAGCTGAACCGGCTTGCCATCAAGGGCACGGTGGTGATCGGCGAGGGCGAGCGGGACGAGGCGCCGATGCTCTATATCGGCGAGGAAGTCGGCACGGGCAAAGGTCCGGCGGTCGATATCGCGCTCGATCCGCTCGAAGGCACGACGATCTGCGCCAAGAACCTGCCCAATGCGCTTGCCGTCATTGCGATCGCCGAGAAGGGCAGCCTGCTGTTTGCGCCCGACGTCTATATGGACAAGATCGCCATCGGCCCGGGCTATGCCTACGGCGTCATCGACATCGATGCCTCGCCGGCCGAGAACATCGCGAGCCTCGCCCGCGCCAAGGGCGTCGCGGTATCGGACATCACGGCCTGTATCCTCGACCGGCCACGCCACAGCAAGCTGATCGACGCCGTGCGCGCCACGGGCGCCGCGATCCGGCTGATCGGCGACGGCGATGTCGCCGGTGTCATCCACACCACGGACCCTGAGGAAACCGGCATCGACATCTATCTCGGCACTGGCGGTGCACCGGAGGGCGTGTTGGCCGCGGCTGCGCTGCGCTGCACTGGCGGCCAGATGCAGGGCCGGCTGATCCTCGATACGCCGGAAAAGGTCGCGCGTGCCGCGAAGATGGGTATTGCCAATCCGAAGCGGGTCTATCAGGCGGAAGACATGGCGCGCGGCGACGTGCTGTTCGCGGCCACCGGTGTCACCGACGGCAACATGCTGGCCGGCGTCAAGTTCGGACGCAACACCATCACCACCCACACGATCGTGCTGCGCTCGTCGTCGCGAACGGTGCGCGAGATAAAGGCGCGCCATCAGGATCTGGACAAGTTCTAGGATCTGTTATTGGCTCGGGGTGCTTGCGGACCGGCATCGCAGTTGTTAGCCCTGTGGCTGCATCGGATGATGCCGGCCGCAAGGATTTGACGATGAACCCGTTCGACTGGCACGCGGATCCGATTTCGCGCGCCACCGCCATTACGAAATCCTATCGCAACACCCAGAACGTGCGCCGCTTCTTCACCCGCGAATGCGGCGGTGCGTTCAGGTTCGACCGGCCTTTCATGGCCTGGCTCAAGGACGGTGCGGAGAAGACGATGGGCGATGCGGTCGACGAATGGCTTCGGCGCCAGGCTGAAAAGCGGAAAGCATCGTTTTCTTGAAATCTCCCGCGACGGGGCATCACCGCGAACCGCTTGGTTTTGCCTGCCTTTGGCCTAAAGCGCGTCGCGCTCACGCGACGCGCTTGAAGCTGTTGTTTGTGCATGTCGTTGTCCCAAAACCGCTGCACACTTTTGGGGCGACATGCATTATCCTGCGGCCAATTATGAGTTGGCAAACCGCATGACCGGCGAGAAACGCCTCTTCCTCGATGTCAGGCAGTCGGCTACCGGGGTTTCCTGGGAGCACCGGCTGACCGAACGGCAGGACATGATTGCGCTCGCCATCGCGCAAGGCCACGGCGTGCCTGACATCGTCGCGCGGGTGCTTGCTGGTCGCGGCGTCGCCGCCGAGCAGACCGAGCGGTTTCTCGACCCGACGATCCGCGACCTTCTACCGGATCCGGCATCGCTGACCGACATGGACAAGGCGGCCGCCCGCATCGCCGCTGCCGTGATGGCCAGGGAAAAGGTGGCGATCTTCGGCGACTATGACGTCGACGGCGCCGCCTCGTCGGCCTTGCTGAAGCGGTTCCTGGCGCATTTCTCGGTGCCGTCGGAAATCTACATTCCGGACCGTATTTTCGAGGGCTATGGTCCCAATCCGGAAGCCATGCGCGAACTCGTTTCGCGCGGCGCGACACTGATCGTCACTGTCGATTGCGGCACCAACAGCGCCGTTTCCATCGATGCCGCCAATGCGGTCGGCGCCGATGTCGTCGTGCTCGATCACCACCAGGTCGGCGGTGCTTTGCCGGCGGCAATTGCCGTCGTCAATCCGAACCGCGACGACGATCTTTCCGGGCAGGGCCATCTCTGCGCCGCCGGCGTGGTCTTTCTCGCCCTTGTGCAGACGGCCAAGTTCCTGCGCGGGCGCATAGTCGATGCCACGCCGCCGGACCTGCTTTCCCTGCTCGATCTCGTCGCACTCGCCACTGTCTGCGACGTAGTGCCGCTTACCGGCGTCAACCGCGCCTTCGTGGTCAAGGGGCTGCAGATGGCGCGCCAGCAGAAGAACGAAGGGCTCGCCGCACTGGCGCGGGTGTCGCGCATCGGCGAGCCGGTCAGCACCTTCCATCTCGCCTATCTGATCGGCCCGCGCATCAATGCCGGCGGGCGCATCGGCGATGCCGCACTTGGCAGCCGCCTGCTTGCGACCGACGACCCGGTCGAGGCGCGCACCATTGCCGAGACGCTCGACCGCCTCAACCAGGAGCGGCAGCTGATGGAGCAGGAGATGCTGGCGGCGGCGCGCGCCGAGGCGGATGCCGAGCTTGCCGGCGGCAATGGTCCGGCGATCGTCGTCACCGCCAGCAGCAACTGGCATCCGGGCATTGTCGGCCTGCTCGCTTCACGGCTGAAGGATCACGCTCGCCGGCCGGCCTTCGCCATCGCCTTCAACGCCAATGGCATCGGCACCGGTTCGGGCCGCTCGGTGTCGGGTTTCGACCTTGG
This sequence comes from Mesorhizobium newzealandense, assembly GCF_042682145.1. Lineage (NCBI taxonomy): Bacteria > Pseudomonadati > Pseudomonadota > Alphaproteobacteria > Hyphomicrobiales > Phyllobacteriaceae > Mesorhizobium > Mesorhizobium newzealandense. The sequence goes on from NZ_JBHUGZ010000023.1 coordinate 12,954, forward strand.
TCGGCTGGTGCGCGAAGCGGCCGATGCCGGTCTGATCGTCAAGGGCGGCGGCCACGGCATGGCGGCCGGCATCACGGTGGAGCGGGCGAAGCTTGGTGAGCTCAGGGCGTTTTTCGAAGAGCGGGCGGCGGCCGATGTGTTCCGCCTGCAAGGCGAGGAAAGCCTGGCGATCGACGGTGCGCTTGCCGCCGAAGGGGCGACGCTTGGCTTGCTCGACGCGCTGGAGAAGGCCGGACCCTTCGGCGCCGGGCATGCAGCACCGGTCTTCGTGCTGCCGCGTCATCGGCTGGCCGATGCACGGCCGGTTGGCACCAACCACATCCGCATCGAGCTGCAGTCGGAAAGCGGCGGCCGCATCCAGGCGATCGCGTTTCGCGCGGTCGATACCGCGCTTGGCGAATTCCTGTTCAAGAACCGGGGCAAGACAATCCATGTCGCCGGCTCGCTGTCGGGCAATCACTGGAACGGCAACCGCACGGTGCAGTTTCGCATCTCCGATGCGGCGCGTGCGTAGTCGCGGCCGAGGCAACGCTGGCCGGCGCATAACGATGGCCCTGCTGCGGCGAACGGCAGATAGGCCTAGGCGAGAACGGACTGCAGCCTGGTCAGTTCGCCGATCTGCGCCATCGTCGCCTGATAGCCGAGATTGATCGCCTCGTCGGCGCGGTGGAATTCGGTCAGGCCGATATGGCTAAGCTTCGGCTGCAGTGACATGTCGGGCGGATCGCCGGCAAGCCGGGCGCGGGAAATGCGGTCCTGGATGATGTTGAAGGCCTCGACCATGACGCCGGTGATGCCGAGCCGCGTCTGATGCGACTGGTGCTGGGCGTCGATGTGGCCGGTCCGCGGCGCGTCCTTTTCGACGACCAGTTCGCCGGCGCTGTGCTTGATGACGGCGGCGCGGCCGAACAGATCATAGTGAAGGTTGACTGCCACCACGAGTGGCTGCTCATAGGCGCGGCAGACCGAGACTGGAACCGGGTTGACCAGCGCACCGTCGACCAGCACGCGGCCATTGCAATTCACCGGCTCGAACACGCCGGGCAGCGCATAGGAGGCGCGCATGGCGGTGATCAATGAGCCGCTCGACAGCCAGATTTCGTGACCGGTGCGGATTTCGGAAGTGACTGCGACGAACGGCTTGGCCAGGTCCTCGAAACGAATGCCGGCCATATGCTCGCGCAGCCGGGCGTCGAGCTTCATGCCGCCGAACAGGCCGCTGCCGCGCAGGTTGAGGTCGAGCAGGCCGAAGATGCGCCGCTTGGTCAGGCTGCGAGCGAATTCTTCCAGTTCGTCCAGTTTGCCGGCAAGGTAGCAGCCGCCGACCAGCGCGCCGATCGAGGTGCCGGCGATCATCGAGACTTCGATGCCGGCTTCGTCAAGTGCGCGCAGCACGCCAATATGTGCCCAGCCTCTGGCGCAACCGCCGCCCAAGGCGAGCGAAATGCCGGTTTTCCCTGGCGGTGTTGTTTCGGATGCGCCGCCTGACGAGGACAGGCCATTGGCCTCCCTGACATCTGGTCTGTTACGCAATGACGCCCACTCGAGCATCATGATCTCCCTTGTCCCACGGCTAATATACAGGCGGGCCGTATCGAAATGATGAATCTATGTCGTTGGTGTCAGGCAGGAGGTTCAAGCTGAGGGTTTCCGATAGATGTTTTCCGCATCGAACAGCGGCTTGCTGCCGTCGTCGGCAAGCGTCCCCTTGCCGTCAACCAGGCCCACCGTCCGATAAAAGCATGAACGTCGGCCGGTGTGACAGGTTGCGTCGTGGCCCAACACTTTGACGCGCAGCCACAATGCATCCTGATCGCAATCAGTGCGCATCTCGACGACATGCTGAAAATTACCCGAGGTTTCGCCCTTTTTCCACAACGCTTTGCGCGAGCGCGACCAGTAGTGGGCGATGCCGGTCTCCAGCGTCAGCGCCAACGCTTGCGCATTCATGTGCGCAACCATCAGCAGCACGCCGTCCTCGGCATCGGTGACGACGACCGTGACGAGGCCAGCTGCATCGAAGCGCGGTGAAAACACCGCGCCTTCCTCGAGCGCTTTCTTGTCTGACGAAGCTTTGGGAAATTCCAGTGCCGACATCGCCGGTCTATTTTCCTGTTTGACCATGATCTTGTCCGAAAACCGGTCTCCACTTTTCGGGATCATGGTCTGGCGATGTCTGCGAGGGCTTACACCCCGCCGCCGCGCACCATCGTGACGAAACGAACCTGCTCTTCTGGCGTATCCTTGAAGACGCCGGTGAAGGTCGAGGTGAGGGTGGTTGAACCCTGCTTGCGGATGCCGCGCATGGCCATGCACATGTGCTCGGCCTCGATCATGACGGCAACGCCGCGCGGATTGAGCACATCCTGGATGACGCCGGCGATCTGTGCCGTCAGGGCCTCCTGGGTCTGCAGGCGGTGGGCAAAGATATCGACCACGCGCGCGATCTTGGACAGGCCGACGACCTTGCCGTCCGGCAGGTAGCCGACATGCGCCTTGCCGATGATCGGCACCATGTGGTGTTCGCAATGCGAGTGGAACTGGATGTCCTTGACGATGACCAGGTCGTCATAGCCGGCCACCTCCTCGAAGGTGCGGCCAAGCTCTTCCGCCGGGCACATGTCGTAGCCGCCGAACATTTCGCGAAAGGACTTGGCCACCCGCTTCGGCGTGTCGACCAGCCCTTCGCGGTCCGGATTGTCGCCGGTCCAGCGCAAAAGCGTGCGCACGGCGGCCTCGACTTCAGCTTCGCTCGGCCGGTCGGTAACCGGCTTCTCCATATAGGCTGACTGGGGCATGAGTTTCTTGATGACGGCATCCATAAAAGGCGTCTCCCGTAGTTCCTCTCGGCGGAGGAACGAGTTGAACGGACCACGACCTTTCGGTGTCGGAAACTCGCCCCGTTTCCAGCCCCGCAAGTGGCGTGAACTTTCCGGCAAGGACACTGGCTTTCGTTGTCTTGTCGATACCGGACTGCCAGCATTATATATGGTCATGACGAGCGAAAGGAAGACACGACAGCGGCAATCGCTGTTCGCTTGGCGGCGACGGATTGGAAAATAATGATAAACGACGTCTACAATGCGAAAATTCTCGGTTTTGCCGGAAACATCGCCCGCATCGGCCGCCTCGAGCATCCTGACGCGACCGCAAAAGCGCATTCCAAGCTGTGCGGCTCGACCGTCACCGTCGACCTCAAGATGGAGGACGGCGTGGTCACCGACTTCGCCCACGACGTGAAGGCCTGTGCGCTCGGCCAGGCGTCATCCTCGATCATGGCGCAGCATGTCGTCGGTGCGAGTGCCGAGGAATTGCGCGCCGTGCGCGACACCATGCTGAGGATGCTGAAGGAAAATGGCACCCCGCCCGACGGCCGCTTCGCGGACCTGAAATATCTGGAGCCGGTGCGCGACTACAAGGCGCGGCATGCCTCGACCATGCTGACCTTCGACGCCGTCGTCGATGCCATCGGCCAGATCGAGAAGAAGCGCGCCGAACAAGCGGCCTGAAGGCAAAGTAGCGAGAGTGCCGCCTAGGAAGCCCGCCTTAAGCCTGCGCTTCCAGTGCCCGTCTGCTTTCGGCAAATTCGCTTCTTACCCAGTCGGCGAAGGCCGCGGCTGGCTCCGAGAGATCGCGCAAGCTTCTGGCCACCAGCCAGTAGGCGCCGGATGCGACGTCGATGTCGAACGGCTTGATCAGCGCGCCGGATGCGATTTCCCCACCGATCTGCAAGAGATCGCCCAGCGCCACGCCATGTCCGAGCAGGGCGGCCTGCCTTGAAAGCGACGTATCAGCCAGGATAGGGCCGCGCGCGGGCACGGCATCGGCGGGCACGCCAGCCGCTTCGAACCAGCGCGCCCAACCCTGACGGTTTTCCTCGTGCAACAGCGTGTAGCGGCCAAGGTCGATCGGCTTCTCGAGGGCAGGGCCGGCGGCGAGCAGTGCCGGCGACAGCACCGGTGAATCGGCTGTCGAGGCAAGTCGCTCGGCTTCGCTGCGTGGCCACGAAGTGGCATGCGCGCTGAAGCGCAAGGCCAGTTCGGGCTGATCGCTGCGGAACTCGATCGGCCTTATATCCACTTCGAGAGAAACGTCGATATCGGGCCGCAATTCGCGAAACCGATTGAGCCGGGGTACCAACCACATGGATGCAAGTGATGGCTCGACGCTGACACGAACCACGGACTGCGCCGGCGTTGCCACCAGTTCCCCAAGTAAGGTGTCAATGGCGTCGAAACTTCTGACGAGCTGATCCAGAAGACGGCGGCCCGTGTCGGTCAGTTCGACGCGGCGATGGTGACGTTCGAACAGGGGCCGGTGCAGGAATATCTCGAGCTCGCGGATCTGCCGGCTGATCGCCGCCTGCGAGACGAAAAGCTCTTCGGCGGCCCTGCTGAAGCTCAGATGCCGGCCCGCCGCCTCGAAGCTCCTCAATGCCGTCAGCGGCAGGCGTCCGCGCTTCATTCGCATAACCCAGGATTATCCGAAGTGGAAATTATACTCGTTTGAAGGCGATGGCCAGCGGCGGTCTAATCGCGTCAAAGGAGACATGACCATGATCCAGATAATGAGCATCTTTGGCGATGTCATGCGGATCGTAACGTTTCAATGGCGTGACGACGAAGGGCATGCAAGGCGCCGCGAAGGGCCGGTCAGCCCTGGCCGCTGGGCGCCGTCGGTTGACAGGCAGCCGTTTCGCCGCTCCCGTCCGTGACGACAGGGAGGGCAAGTGTGGGGATTGCGTTCTCAGGGAGAAGCTCACATCTATCGCTTTGGAACGCGATACGGAGAAAACGGTGGGCCACCAGCATGGGCACGCGCATAGTGCCGGACCGCCAAAGCGCGGCCGCAACTGGCCGGGCCCGTGGCGCAAGACGCCGGGTCGGGTCCTGGGTACTTCGTTGGTCAGACTCTATCAGCTGACGCTGTCGGGCTTTGTCGGCAATTCCTGCCGGCACCTGCCGACCTGTTCCGAATATGCGCATGAGGCGATCGCCCGTCATGGCCTGTGGGCCGGCGGGTGGATGGGATTTTTCCGGGTGCTGCGCTGCGGGCCGTTCGGCACGCATGGTATTGACCGCGTGCCGGAGGTGTTGGCGGATCGTTATGTCTGGTTCGCGCCGTGGCGGTACTGGCGGATCGGCGGCAAGCGCGGCCAGGCGCAAGGCTGATCGAGCCTGCCAAGCCTGTGCGGCCTTGCCGTTTACGATCTGGTAGGGTTAACGCCAGGCTGCACAAAGACTGCGCATTTGAGACAAAATCGAGACAAGAGACTTCGCTAAGCCGCTCGTGGACCCCTCTGGAGCGAGCATCAAATGCGTAACGTCGACCGTCTTCCCTTCATCTTTGCCGGGATCTTGTTCCTGCTCGCCTGGCTGCTGGGATTTCCGCTGCGCGCGCAATCGGCGCCGCTTGGGGACGTCCAATGCACGCTGATCCTCGATGTCGCGAGCGGCAAGACGCTCTACCAGGATGGTGTGTGCGACCAGAGCCCGGCTTCGACGTTCAAGATGCCACTGTCGCTGATCGGCGCGCGCGGATGATATGGCCACCGGAGTTGGTCGTCGTTCCCTTCGGTGCCCCGGAAAGGCGGGCGGCGATATCGCCGCTCTCGAGATCTTCGATCTCATCGAATCCGAGGTGGCGCAGAGATTTCGCCAGTTCGCCCGGAACGAAGAAGCTGATCCATGGCTCCCCGAGAGCCGCGACGCGCGCCGCATAAAAAGCCAGGGCGGCTTGCCCCGCGGCATCGCGATGCTCAGACGGTTCGCTGTAGTCGAATACGACTTCCGACCCTGGGGTGCCTGCGATGTAGGACAGCGTGCTGTGGATCGCGTCTTTCGTCAGGTAGGGCACGACCCCCAGCCACATGAAAAAGCTTGGCTCGGTCGACTTCAATCCGGCCGACGCCAGTTCCTCGGCCAGACGCTGCCGCTCGAAATTGACGGGCACGAAAGTGGTGGCCGGCGGTTCGGCAAGACCGGCATCGGCGATACATCTGCGCTTCCAGGCTTGGGTTGCCGGGTGATCGACCTCGAACACAGCGAGGTCAGGGTACGGATTGCGCAGTGAAAACGTGTCGAGGCCGGCGCCAAGCACGACGAGCTGGCGGACGCCACGGCGCACCGCTGCTGCCAGCCAATCCTCGGCAAAGCGGGCGCGCGCCGCCACGAACAGACGCATGCGCCGGCCGTGGGTATCTTCTTGCGCAAGTTGCTGATCGGCGGGACCACCTTCGCCGAGAATCGCAATCGCGTATGGGTCACGAAACAGCGCCGCCTGCGGTGAAATCTGATGGAGCGCTCTCAAGCGCGCGACTCGCAGGGCGGTTTGGCTGGGGGATGCGTCTTCCATGTCGATAATTCCAGCCGATGCCGGCGATGTTCGCAAGACTCGACGACCGGCCTGCGACATTTCTGGCGACATTTCCTGACAGCTAGGCCAATCAGCGCTCTTTACCTGACGCGGCGCTGCCTCTAAAACCCGCCCGCTGCCGGACGCATCCGGCTTTACCCACGACCACCCGCGCTCGTTTGCGGGACTGGATAGGAGAACCCCGTGCTGAATTCCGTTTCCCTGACATTTCCCGATGGCTACGTCCGTGACTACGACGCGGCGATGACCGGTGCCGGCCTTGCCGAATCGATCTCGAAATCGCTGGCCAAGAAAGCGGTCGCCTACAGCATCGATGGCGCCGTGCGCGACCTTAGCGATCCGCTGGGCAAGTCCGGCAAGGTCGAGATCGTCACCCGCGACGACCCGCGCGCGCTGGAGCTCATCCGCCACGACACGGCACACGTGCTGGCAGAGGCCGTGCAGGAGCTGTGGCCGGGGACGCAGGTGACCATCGGGCCGGTGATCGAGAACGGCTTCTATTATGACTTCGCCCGCAACGAGCCGTTCACACCCGACGATTTCCCGGTGATCGAGAAGAAGATGCGCGAGATCATCGCGCGCAACAAGCCGTTCACCAAGGAAGTCTGGTCGCGTGACAGAGCGAAAAAGGTGTTTGCCGACAAGGGCGAGCGCTACAAGCTGGAACTGATCGACGCCATCCCCGCGGATCAGGACCTCAAGATCTACGCGCAGGGCGAGTGGTTCGACCTCTGCCGTGGTCCGCACATGGCCTCGACCGGCCAGATCGGCAACGCCTTCAAGCTGATGAAGGTGGCTGGCGCCTATTGGCGCGGCGACAGCAACAATCCGATGCTGACGCGCATCTACGGCACCGCCTGGGCCGACCAGGCGCAGCTCGAAGCCTATCAGACGATGCTGGAAGAAGCCGAGAAGCGCGACCACAGGAAACTTGGCCGCGAGATGGACCTGTTCCATTTCCAGGAAGAGGGGCCGGGCGTCGTCTTCTGGCACGCCAAGGGCTGGAAGATGTTCCAGAACCTGGTCAACTATATGCGCCGCCGCCTCGACGAGCAGGGCTATCAGGAGGTCAACGCGCCGCAGGTGCTCGACAAGAGCCTGTGGGAGACCTCAGGCCATTGGGGCTGGTATCGCGACGCCATGTTCAAGGTAACGGTCGCCGGCGACGACACCGATGACGATCGCGTCTTCGCGCTGAAGCCGATGAACTGTCCGGGCCATGTGCAAATTTTCAAGCATGGGTTGAAGTCTTATCGCGATCTGCCCGTAAAACTTGCAGAATTTGGCAATGTGCACCGCTACGAACCATCGGGCGCGCTGCACGGGCTGATGCGCGTGCGTGGCTTCACGCAGGATGATGCGCATATCTTCTGCACAGAGGAGCAGCTGGCGTCTGAGTGCCTGCGCATCAACGATCTGATCCTGTCGACCTATGCCGATTTCGGCTTCGACGAGATCAGCGTCAAGCTGTCGACGCGGCCTGACAAGCGCGTCGGCACCGACGAGGCCTGGGATCACGCCGAGGCGATCATGGGCAGCGTGCTGGAGACGATCAGGACAAGGTCCGGCAATCGCATCAAGACCTCGATCAATCCGGGCGAGGGCGCCTTCTACGGGCCGAAATTCGAGTATGTGCTGAAGGATGCCATCGGCCGCGAATGGCAGTGCGGCACGACGCAGGTCGACTTCAACCTGCCGGAGCGTTTTGGTGCCTTCTACATCGGCTCGGATTCCGAGAAGAAGCAGCCTGTCATGGTGCATCGCGCCATCTGTGGTTCGATGGAACGCTTCCTTGGCATCCTGATCGAGAACTATTCCGGTCATTTCCCGCTGTGGTTCGCGCCGCTGCAGGTGGTGGTGGCGACCATCACGTCGGACGCCGACGGCTACGCGACCGAGGTGGTGGCAAAACTGAAGGCCGCCGGGCTGTTGGCGGAAGCCGATCTGCGCAACGAGAAGATCAACTACAAGGTCCGAGAACACTCGCTCGCCAAGGTTCCGGTCATCCTCGTCTGCGGCAAGCGCGAGGCGGAGGAGCAGACGGTCAACATGCGCCGGCTCGGATCTCGCGACCAGGAATCGCTTGGCCTTCCCGAGGCGATCGCGCAATTGACCGAAGAGGCGATCACGCCTGATCGCCGGCGCAAGCGCGCTGCCTGATCGGCATGGTGTCCAACGACATGGCGGTGGAGCGATCCACCGCCATTTTCATCTCCCTGTCACGCCGACCTTGTAACGAGCCCCTATGCTCAAGCTGAAATTGCGCGAACGACCCTTTCCCGAGCTGTCCTATGCCAATCCGCGCCAAGCCGGCGCTGACACGCTGGTTCATTCATTCGGTTGAAGGCCTGTCGGGCCGCGACCGCTACACCGCACTCTATGACTTCTGGCGCCGCCAGGTCGTGCCGACCGGCGAGCGAGTGTTCAGCCGCATGCTCGACCTGATCGACGTCCGGGTGCGGACCGCGGATCAGTGGCCGCCGGCAAAACTACCCGACACGCCGCTGGTCATTGTCGCCAACCATCCGTTCGGCATTGGCGACGGCATTGCCGTGCTGTCGCTCGCCGAGCAACTGGGACGGCCGTTCCGGGTGATGATCCACAAGGACCTGCTCAAGATCCGCGAGATGGAGCCTTACTCGCTGCCGATCGATTTTTCCGAGACCAAGGACGCCCTGAAGAACAACATGGCCGTGCGCCACGAAGCGGTGCGGCTGCTGAAAGAGGGCGTCACCATCGTGGTGTTTCCGGCCGGCGGCGTCGCCACTGCGCCGAAGGGCTTTGGCCGGGCGCGCGACCTGCCGTGGAAGATGTTTCCGGCCCGTCTCGTCCAGGACGCCAAGGCGTCGGTCATTCCGATGCATTTTTCCGGACAGAATGGCCGGCTGTTCCACCTGGTCAGCGGCCCGATGAACATGGCCGAGAGCGATGGCCGCCTGGCGAAATTCGTCGGCAAGGCCTCGCTGACGCTGCGCACTTCGCTGCTCATCCACGAATTCGCGCGGCTGTCCGGCAAGGCGATCGACGTGCGCGTCGGCGACGTGCTGAGCTGGAGCGAACTCGAACCGTTGCGCGACCGCAAGGCATTGCTCGACCGCCTCTATCGCGGCGTCTTCGACCTGGCGCCGGCCGTGCCGCGTCGCCGGCTCCCGTTTCTCCCAGCGCGGACCAAACTGGCGGCCTGAAATCAGCAAACCTGCGGTGGAAGGTTAGTCTGCGCCTTCCTCGGGGTCCATTGCCGCAGCCTCGGTGGCCAGAACCTCGATTTCCTGGTTCTGCCCGGCAACGACCGTAAAATCCTTCTGGTAGATGCGGTCGCGGTTCTTGGCGATGATGGTGTAGTCGCCCTCGGCGAGCACCATCGAGGCAAAGGCGCCGACGGTTTCCTTGATCGGATCGCCGGATTCGTTGAGCAGCGACCAGGACGTGTCGGCGATCGCCTCGCCACCGGTTTCGCGCACCAGCTTCATCGTGATCTCGGCGGCGTGGTGTTCGACGGTGGCTTCGGTCAGCTTGCCGGCCTCGACGCGGATATCGGAGCGGATCACCGCGTTGACCGCTCCATAGGTCGAGACGACGTGGTAGGTGCCGGCGTTGAGCCGCACGACACTGTTGGGTTCGACATCGGGGATGATCAGCGCGCGCTCGCCATTCGGCTCGGCAGTGCCCTCGTAGATCGAGAAGCGCAGATTCTTCGGCGGAATGCGCACCCCGCCAGACAGAACCGCGTCGAGCTTCAGGCCGCCGGCGTCGAGCACGAGGCTTTCGCGCTTGGCGTCCTTGCCGACAACAGTGATGCGCTTGGTGGCACCGGCCCGGCCATAAGAGGCATGAACCAGATAGCTGCCGGGTTCGAGTTGGAAGACGGCGGTGCCGCCATGCGCGGAAGCCACCATCGGCAATTTGCCGTTGACGGCCTCGGGCCTGAAGACGCGCCAGACGATGCCGCGGGTGATGTCGGCGCCCTTGTCGGTCAACTGGGCGGACAGGGTGATGGCGCCGCCGCTGCCGAGCGCCAGCGATCTTTCGCTTTTCGGCGTCGCATAGCTCGAAATTCCGGGAAGCTTGAGATCGCCAACGCCGTCCGCATTCTGTGCTACGGCGAGCGAAACCGGCGCCATGAACAGCAGGGCGCCGAGCCAGACCAGGAAAAGACGCAGTGTCCCCTCAAACATGCCTTGCGTTGAAGCCCATGGCGGTGGCAATTTCAAGGCTTAAGAGTCCGATCCCTACGACTCTTCCGTCCGGCGCACCTCGCGCCAATGCCCGAGCCGCCCGACTTACCGATGGCGCGCTTCAGCTCAAAACAGAATGTTTCAGGAGACTTGCGCCCATGGCGTCGCCGATCATCGACTTCCTGCTGAGCCGGAACTCCGCACCGATCCCCGATTTGAAGGAGCCGGCGCCGAGCGATGCGGAGATCGCGACGATGATCGCTGCTGCCTCGCGGGTGCCCGACCACGGCCGGCTCGAACCCTGGCGCTTCATCCTCTATCGTGGCGACGCCCGCGTCGAGATCGGCAGACAATTGGCAGCGCTTGCCGAGCAGCGGGAGGGGCCTTTGCGGGAAGGCCGCCGCAACCAGGAACTGGCGCGGTTCTCGCGCGCACCGCTGGTGATCGGTGTGGTGTCGATCCCCAGGGAGAATCCAAAGATCCCGCAATGGGAGATGTTCTTGTCGGGCGGCATGGCGGCGATGAACCTGATGATATCAGCCAATGCGCTGGGTTACGGCACCAACATGATCAGCAACTGGTATTCGGACGTGCCGGAGGGCAGGGCGCTGCTCGGGCTGGCACCGCAGGAGCGCGTCATTGGCTTCATCCATATCGGCTCCTATGCGGGTCCGGCACCGGAGCGGCCGCGGCCTGATCCGTCAAAGCTCTATGCCGATTATTCGGGGCCGTGGAACGGCTAATGTTCTACGAGCCGTCAAAGGGTCATGGGCTGCCGCACGACCCGTCGAAAGCGATCGTGGCGCCGCGCCCAATCGGCTGGATATCGACGATGAACGGAGCCGGCGAGATCAACCTCTCGCCATACTCCTTCTTCAACGCCGTTTCGACGCGGCCGTTCATCGTGTGGTTTTCCTCCGAAGGCGAGAAGGACAGCGCTGCCTTCGCCCAGGAAACCGGTGAGTTCGTTGCCAACCTCGTCAGCCGCGATCTCGCCGAGAAGATGAACCGCACGTCCGTCAATGCGCCGCGCGGCGTCAATGAGTTCGCCCATGCCGATCTTGCCATGGCGCCTTCGCGCCTCGTGAAACCGCCGCGCGTGGCTGCAGCACCTGCGGCGCTCGAATGCCGGGTGACAGAGGTCTTTCGGCCAAAGGCGCTGGATGGATCGCCAACGAGCGCGGTCGTCGTCGCCGGCGAAGTGGTCGGCGTGTACATCGACGATGCTTTCCTGAAGGATGGCCTGTTCGATATCACCAAGGCCGGCAACGTCGCTCGCCTCGGCTATATGGACTATGCCAGCGTCAGCGAGGTGTTTTCGATGCGTCGGCCGCGCTGGAGTGAAGACTAAGCTGAAATGCCCGCCGACTTGGCGCGGGCCAGAAGCCGCTCGGCCAGCCGCAAATGCGGGCGGTCGTACATCTTGCCGTCGATGCCTACGACGCCGGGATTTCCCGCCGCCGCGAACGCCGCGACGATTGCCGCCGATTGTTTGACGGCCTCGGCCGACGGCGTGAAAGCGGCGTTGATGACGGGCACCTGGTCGGGATGGATCGCCATCTTGCCGGTGAAGCCATCCCGCTCGGCCTCGGCGCATTCCGCTTCGAAGGCCGCCATGTCGCGAAAATTCGGGAATACGGTGTCGATCGCCGCGACTTCCGCCGCGCCCGCGGCAAGGATGGTCATGGTGCGGGCGAAGCGGAACACATCAGTGTAGCGGCCGCGCTCGTCGCGGGCCATGCGCGCGCCGATCGCCGCCGATAGATCCTCGGCGCCCCAGGTGAGACCGGCTAGCCGCGCACTCGTTCCGGCATAGGTCGCCGCCGCCAGCACCCCCGCCGGTGTTTCGGTGATGATCGGCAGGATCTTGATCGCGCCGTCGGCGAGGCCGCTTTCGGCCTCGCGAACCCTGAGCTTTACCGAGAGATGCTGCACATCCTGGCCGCTGTTCGACTTGGGCAGCATGATGCCGTCGGGCTTGCCTGAAACCAGCGCCGCCAGATCGTCATCCGTCATGCCGGTCGACAGATCGTTGACGCGCACGTAGATCGCCGAGCTGGTTTGCGCCCGGCGTTCGATGATGAAGCGTGCCGCGATCTCGCGCGCCAGCGGCTTGTTCTGCGGCGCCACGGAATCTTCAAGATCGACGATAACCACGTCGGCGCCGGCGCCAAAACCCTTTTCCAGCTTCCTTTCGGAATCGCCGGGGACGAACAGCAGCGAACGCATTCGTCAGCTAGCCTTCTTCAGCATCATCGCTTGCCTGGTGCATTTGGCGACGAGATCGCCGTTCTGGTTGTAGGCGCGATGTTCGAATTCGACGATGCCGCGGTCGGGTTTCGACTTGGACTCGCGCACCGAAATCACCGTCGTTTCGACCCGGATGGTGTCGCCATGGAAGACCGGATGCGGAAACACGGTCTCCTTCATGCCGAGATTGGCGACCGTGGTGCCGACGGTGATGTCGTTAACCGAAATGCCGATCATCAGTCCTAGCGTGAACAGCGAGTTGACCAGCGGCTTGCCCCATTCGCTCTTCGCGGCAAACTCGAAATCGATGTGCAGCGGCTGCGGGTTCAGCGTCATGACCGAAAACAGCATGTTATCGCTCTCGGTGACGGTCTTGCGCAGTGTGTGCTGGAAGACATGACCGACGACGAACTCCTGGAGATAAAGTCCGGCCATATCCTGCTCCTCTGCTGCCTATGGGGTTGATAGGCGCTGCATTCAGGGCTCGCAAGCCAGTTAATGAACATGGTGAACCGTTCGTAAACCATTTCTGCCTACCGTCTGCACGGGGCCAGGAGCATTCTGGCAAGGGGCGTAAGCAGGCGGTATGGTTGTTTCGCATTTTTTGAGATGGATTTGCACGGCCAGGGTCTCGGAGCGGGCCGCCGCGGCCAATGCTCTGGCTCGAGCCTACGTCAATTCCGACCTGCCTTTCGAGGACCGCTGCGCCGCCGAGGCGGCGCTGACGCTGCTGCTCGACGACGCATCGTCGAAGGTGCGGCTGGCGATGGCCGAGGCGCTGTCCATGAGCCCCCATGCGCCCTTGCAGATCATCAGCGCACTGGCCTCCGACCAGCCGGAAGTAGCCGGCGTGGTGCTGGCGCGCTCGCCGCTGCTGACCGACGCCGATCTGATCAACCGCGTGGCCAGCAGTCCGAAGGTGACGCAAAAGCTGATCGCCGACCGGCCGCTGGTTTCGATGGCGCTGTCGGCGGCCATCGCCGAGATCGGCGAAGCGGAAGCCTGCGCCGTGCTGCTCGCCAACACCGGCGCCGACATCGCCTCGCTCAGCTTCCGCCGCATGGCCGAACGCCACGGCCATCTGCCCCTGGTGCGCGAGGCGCTGATATCGGATGCCCGCCTGCCTGCCAACTGTCGGCATATGCTGCTCGTCAAGCTTGGCGAGATGCTGAAAACGTCGCCGCTGGTCATGGCGATGATGGGCGCGGCGCGAGCCGACCGCGTCATGCGCGACGCCTGCGTCAAGGCTTCGGTGACGCTGATCGAAGGCACGCGCCAGGAAGAACATCCGGCGCTCATCGAGCATCTCAGGCTGCGCGGCGATCTCACCGCCAGCTTTCTCATCCGCACCATCACGCATGGCAAGGTCGATTTCTTCGGCTCGGCGCTGGTCGCGCTCAGCCAGCAGTCGGAACAAAGGGTGAGGGGGCTGCTTGCCGGCGGGCACGATGTGGCTCTGGAGGCGCTGTTCCGCAGCGCCGGTCTCGCCGCCGTGACGCATGCCATCATCCTGCGCGCACTGAAGATCTGGCGCGAGGTGGCCAATGGCAAGCGCGTCGCTGGTGTGCAGGAGGTCAGCTGGCTGATGCTCAAGGAATTGGGCGGACAGTCCGCGGAAGGCGATCTCGCCGCGCTGGTCAAGTCGATCCATCTCGATGCGCTGCGTGAAAATGCACGGGGCCATGCGCTGGCGATCGCCGCGGCCTGAAGTGTATCGATTACTCAGGTGGTGCCGGCCTGCGAATGGCTGTCTCCTGCCTGAATACACTTAGCCACCCTAGCTCCGATCCTTCGCAAAAAAGTCCGGAAAATCCTCCATCGCGGCGGCAATGATGCGCAGCGATGCCGCGATCTGCAGCATCTCGCCAGTGCCGTTGCGCTGCGCGATGCTCGCCGCATAGTCCCGCGCGACAGTGATGGTCGACGTCTGCGGATCGCCGGGGGCGCGAAAGAGCAGTTCGCGCGCCAGTCCCCTCAGGAAGTTGGCGATAGACAGCGCGGTCTCGGATGGGATGGCATGGCCCTGGCTTGCGCCGCGCAGCCGCAGGATCTCCAGGCCGACCGTGACGGCGGCGACGCCGCCGCCCAAAACCGCATCGCCCTTCCTGCCGGCATTCTGCACCAGCGGCATCAGCTGGTTGATGCGGTCATAGGCGAGGCTCTCGAAGGCCGAACGCCTCGGCACGCGCTCATGCAGGCAAAGCCGCGCCAGGTCCTCGCGCATGGCGCGCACGATGCGGTTGGCCGCGAGCCACGGATCGGCGGGCAGCACGACGATGAAGACACCGATCGCCAGCAGGATGCCCACAAGGACCGACGCCGAACCGGCGAAGAACGGGCCAGGATCATAGGTCATCCCCTGATGCGGACTGAGGAAGGCAAGGAAGTTGATGGCGAAGGCCGTCGCCACGCCGACATAGCGTGGATTGGCCATGGCCAGCGCCGTAGGCACCAGGATAGGCACGACAAACAGCATGAACCAGCCGAAGCCGGGCAAAGCGGGCAGTGCGATCTGGCCGACGAGAAAGGCAAAGGGCAGGGCGAGCAGCGTTCCCTTGAAGAAGCCCCAGGACACTTGCACCGGGTCGGGGCGGGCGGCAAACAGGCTCGACACGACGGCAACGAGAATGACCGTACCGGCCGCTTCCGACCATTTCGTCGTCAGCCAGAAGGCCGCGACCAGCAACGTGGCCAGGGAAGCGCGCACCGCATTGCGCGATGCGCCGGGGTAATCGCGATGCACCACCAGCGCGGGCTGCCTGCTGCCCCGGGCCGGGCGCGTGGCAGGCGCGCGCAAGGCGTCGAGGCCGCGCAGCACCTGCTTGAGCGCCTCGGCGAAATCGGCGGCGATGGTGAGGCGGGTGATGGTGCCGACCCTGTCGTCGCCCTGATCTCTCGATGCGTCGGGCATTTGCCGTGCCTTGACCGAGATCGCGTCGAGCCGGGCCACCCAGGGTGAGGTGTCGTCCAGCGCGCCGGGTTTGGCTGCCAGTTCGCTGACAAGGGCCTGCAACTCCGAGCGCACCGGAATGAGCGCCGCATTTTTCGGGGCAGCGTGGGAATGCAGCGCGCGTGCCGCCGACAGGGCGGAGAGAAGTTGTCCAATGGTGCGCCGGACCGGATGCGCGCGCGGCGCGAAGCTCGGTGCTTCGAGCCTGGCATAGGCACGCATCTCGCCAAGCGTCTGGGTGTCGGCGACCAGCTTTCGGTGCAGGCCCGACAGCGTTGCCGGATCGCCGCCTGAGAATGCGCCGCCGGCATAGGTGGCAAGATCGAGGATGCAGCGTTTCAGCCGCGAGATGATGGCGTCGCTGGCCAGTTTTGGCAGGATCAGCCGGCTGGTCAGGCCGGCGCAGACAATGCCGAGCACGATCTCGGCACAGCGTGCGACCGCAAGGTCGACGACGAGGTGCGGCTGTCCGAAGGCAGGCAGGCCGATGATCATCGCGGTGTAGCCGGCAAGGGCGGCACCATAGGCTTCGGGATTGCGCAGCAGCGATGAGACGAAGGTGCAGATGCCGATCCAGACGGCAAGCACCGTCACCAGCACCCAGGGGCCGGTGCCGAACACCGTGGTGATGCCGATCGCAGCTATGCCGCCGGCGAGCGTGCCGAGCAGCCGGTAGAAGCCTTTCGCCAGCACCATGCCGGCGACGGGCTGGGCGACGATGAACACCGTCATCATCGCCCATTGCGGGTGGTCGAGCTTGAGGGCGTAGGCGGCCAGAAGCGCGATCAGGCCGGCCGAAACGGTGCGCAGGGCGAAAATCCAGTCTGAACGCGTCGGCTGCGTCAGCCCGGCCAAACTGGTCTCGAAATAGCCTTTCAGCCGCGCCCGGATCACGTGCTGGTCTCCGTATCGGAAGCGCAAGCTAGAGCAATTTCAGGAAAAGTGTGAAACGGATTTCCGTCCGGAATTCCGTCAAAACAAACAGATAGACCGGGTGCGGCTTATATATCCAGCACTTCCGTTGCGGCGAATTCGGCGCGTTCCTGGATGAAGCGGAAGCGGGCTTCCGGCTTGGTGCCCATCAGCGCGTCGACCGCGTCTTTGGTCGCGGCCTCGGCGTCGATGACATCGATGCGAAGCAATGTGCGCTTCCTCGGATCCATGGTGGTTTCCTTGAGCTGCGCGGCCATCATCTCGCCCAGGCCCTTGAAGCGGCCAAGTTCGACCTTGCCACGCCCGGTGAATTCGGTGCGCAGCAGCTCGTCCTTGTGCGCGTCGTCACGGGCATAGGCGACCTTGCCGCCTTGCCGGATCGAGTAGAGCGGCGGCACCGCCAGATAGAGGTGGCCGCCACGAACCAGCGCCGGCATCTCCTGGTAGAAGAAGGTGATCAGCAGCGAGGCGATGTGGGCGCCGTCGACGTCGGCGTCGGTCATGATGATGACGCGGTCATAGCGCAAATCCTCGTCGCGATATTTCGACCGCGTGCCGCAGCCGAGCGCCTGGATCAGGTCTGAAATCTGCTGGTTGCCGGCGAGCTTGTCGTTGCCGGCGCTGGCGACGTTGAGGATTTTTCCGCGCAACGGCAACACGGCCTGGCTGGCGCGGTCGCGCGCCTGCTTGGCCGAGCCGCCGGCCGAGTCCCCTTCGACGATGAACAGTTCGGCGCCTGCGGCGGCATTTTGCGTGCAGTCGGCGAGCTTGCCCGGCAGCCGCAATTTGCGCACCGCGCTCTTGCGCGACACCTCTTTTTCCTGACGCCGGCGCACCCGTTCGTCAGCGCGCGCGATCACCCATTCGAGCAGCTTCGAGGCCTCCTGCGGATTGTCGGCCAGCCAATGGTCGAACGGGTCGCGGATCGCGGTCTCGACAATGCGGATTGCCTCGATGGTCGCCAGCCGGTCCTTGGTCTGGCCGACGAATTCCGGCTCGCGGATGAACACCGACAGCATGCCCGCCGCCGAGATCATGACGTCTTCCGAGGTGACGATCGAGGCGCGCTTGTTGCCGACGAGATCGGCATAGGCGCGCAGGCCCCGTGTCAGCACGTTGCGGAAGCCGGCCTCGTGGGTGCCGCCTTCAGCGGTCGGGATGGTGTTGCAGTAGGAATTGATGAAGCCGTCGCCGCCAAACCAGGTCACCGCCCATTCGAGCGAGCCATGGCCGCCCTGCTTGTCGCTCTTGCCGGCGAAGATTTCGCGCGTCACCTGGAACTCGTCGCCGAGCGATGCCTTGAGATAGTCCTTCAGGCCGCCGGGAAAATGGAACTCGGCCTTGGCCGGCGTCTGGTCCTTTTCCTTGATCAGCGACGGATCGCAGGTCCAGCGGATTTCGACGCCGCCGAACAGATAGGCTTTCGAGCGCGTCATGCGGTAGAGCCGCGCCGGTTCGAATGCCGCGCCCTTGCCGAAAATCTGCTCATCGGGGTGGAAGCGGATTTTTGTGCCGCGCCGGTTGTGAACCTCGCCCAGCTGCTCCAGGCCGGTTACCGGGACGCCGCGCGAAAAGCGCTGGCGATAGAGTTGGCGGCCACGCGCGACCTCGACCTCGAGATGGTCGGACAGCGCGTTGACCACGGAAACGCCGACGCCGTGCAGGCCGCCTGATGTCTCGTAGACCTTCGAGTCGAATTTCCCGCCCGAATGCAGCGTCGTCATGATCACTTCGAGCGCCGGCTTCTTGAATTTCGGATGCGGATCGACGGGGATGCCGCGGCCATTGTCGGTGACGGCGAGATAGCCGTCGGCCGAGAGTTCGACATCGATGAAGGTGGCATGGCCAGCGACCGCCTCGTCCATCGAATTGTCGATGACCTCGGCGAACAGGTGGTGCATCGCCTTGTCGTCGGTGCCGCCGATATACATGCCTGGCCGGCGGCGCACCGGCTCCAGCCCTTCCAGCACCTCGATGTCGGCGGCGCTATAGCCCTCGCTGCCATCCTTGGTCGCGGCAGGACGCTTGGTCGCTTGCACCAGCGGATCCGCCGGGCGCACCGGCGTGCGCACTGGCTGCGGCTGCTTGTCCAGGTTGCCGAAAAGATCGTTGTTGTCGTCCATGCCTGCCATGAAGTCCGATGCTGCGAATCACCTCGCGATACTGCCACGCTTTTCAGCGCCAAGCGACGGAGGTTCCTGTTCCGTTCGGGGAATTGCTCCGTCTTAACCCAAAACCATTCGATAACCAAGCCGGCGGAAATAGGTCAAATGCCGCCGCACAAGATTCCTGATTCTTTAACAATGCCGCCTAGCGTGGGCCCAACAAAACAAGAAACTGCGGGCATCAGGGGTTTCGGCGTGAGGGGCAAGGCCATTTCGATGATCGGCATCGCCGCCGTTTTCGGCGCGATCTCGATCTTTGCCGCGGATTTCTGGGTCAAGAGCCAGGCCAAGGCCGATAGCGAAGAGAAGACGGCGTCGATCGCCGTTCCCGCGGCACCCAAAATCGAGTTCAAGACCATCGTGGTGGCCAATGCCCCGTTGCGTTATGGCATGGAACTCGACCGCACCAAGCTCAGCGAAATCCCCTGGCCGCAGGATTCCCTGCCGCAGGGCGCCTTCCCGACCATCGATGGGTTGCTTGGCGACGGCAATCGCGTGGTGCTGACGCCGATCGAGGTCAACGAACCGGTGCTGCTCACCAAGCTGTCCGGGCCCAATGGCCGCGCGACGCTCTCCAACATGCTGACGCCCGGAATGCGGGCGGTGACCATCCGCACCGACGAGATCGCCGGTGTCGGCGGCTTCGTGACGCCGGGCGACCGGGTCGATGTCGTGCTGACGCGCGATGCCGGCGAAATCCAGGAAGTGGCCAAGAATGCGCAAGGCGCTGCCGGTTCGACCGTCACCTCGGAGATCGTCGTCTCCGATGCCAAGGTGCTGAGCGTCGGGCAGGGCGCCGACTCGCGCCAGACCACGCCGCAGATTGCCAATTCCGTGACCATCGAGGTGACGACCGAAGGCGCGCAAAAAGTGGCGCTGGCCCGCACCGTCGGCACGCTGTCGCTGTCGCTTCGCTCCGCCAGCGAAGGCGGTGACGGCAAGAACGGCGTCACCACCATCTCTTCCTTCGGTGGATCGGTCGCTTCGAATGTGCAGGCGGCGGCCAGTTCGTTGTTGAATGCCGTGGCGAAAGGGCCGGAGAAACCGAAATTCAAGACGGTCATCGTGACGCGCGGCACAAAGGCCGAGGAATACCAGGTTCCTTCGCCGGACCAGAAATAGAAGCCAGTGGGGACTGGGTGAGGGACGGGACAATGTTCGGGCTGATCACATATCGGGTCATGGGACGGTTGCGCGTTTTGCGCACCGTGGCTGTCGCGGCTTCGCTGGCGGCTGCCGGGATGCTCGCCTTCGGCACCTCGGCCAGGGCCGACAACGACATCGTCTACGTGTCGTCGACCAAGAATGCGTCGATCAAGGTGGCCAAGGGCAAGCCGAAGACGATCATGACCAACGCCGCCTTCTACCAGATCGTCATCGGCGATCCGGAGATCGCCAACGTCAATCCGTTGACCGACAAATCCTTCTACGTGCTCGGCAACAATCTCGGCACCACCGGCATCGCGCTGTTCGATGAGAAGAAGCAGCTTGTCGGCACCGTCGACATCGAGGTGACGCTCGACACCGACCAGTTGGCCAGCACCATCCGCGCCAGCGTGCCGGACGCCAGGATCAAGGTCGGCTCGGCCAATGGCCGTGTCGTGCTGTCAGGCGAGGCCGATGACGCGGTCGCCGCCGAAAAGGCAAACAAGATCGCGACGCGCTTTTCCGGCACCGAGGAGGTGATCAACTCGGTCAACATCTCGTCGTCGCAGCAGGTTCAGCTCAACGTTCGCTTCGTCGAGATCAACCGCCAGGCGGGCCAGGATCTCGGGGCCAAATACAGTGCCAATTTCGCCTACGGCCTCGGCGGACGCGATGTGACGATCGATCCGGGCACGGTGCCGGCGGCCGGCACCGGCGAGATCATCGGCCGGCTCCTGTCGGACGGTGTGTCGATCGATATCGCCATCAAGGCGCTGGAAGAGCGCGGTCTGGCGCGTCGGCTGGCCGAACCTAACCTGATTGCCCGTTCGGGCCAGACGGCAAGCTTCCTCGCCGGCGGCGAATTCCCGATCCCGGTTTCCGAGGACAACGGCAAGATCTCCGTCAGCTACAAGAAATACGGCGTCAGCCTGGATTTCACGCCGACGGTGCTGAAGGACGGGTTGGTCAGCCTGGACATCGCGCCGGAAGTCTCCTCGATCGACGCGTCATCCTCCTACAACATCGGCAGCATCTCGGTGCCCGGCTTCATCGTGCGCCGCGCCAGGACGTCGGTCGACCTGAAGAACGGCCAGAGCTTCATGATCGCCGGACTGCTGCAGTCGCAAAACGACATCACCACGTCGCGCATTCCCGGCCTCGGCAAGATGCCGGTGCTTGGAGCGCTGTTTTCGTCGAAATCCTATCAGCGGCGCGAGACCGACCTGGTCATCATCGTCACCCCCTATCTGGTCAAGCCGGTCGACCCGTCAAAGAAGCTCGTCGAACCGACCGATGGTACGCAGCCGGCCAGCAACGTCGACTATTTTCTCAACAACACCGAGGAAGTGAAGACGTCCGACACCAGTCGCGCGCTGGCTATGGCCGGCGGCAGTGTCGCGCAGCCGGCTGCCGTTACCACGGTCGGGCATTTCCTCGACCTGCCGAAGGATTGAAGCCATGCGTCTGGTCTTGAGATCGAGCATCGCCTTGCTGCTGGCCGGCCTCGCCGCCGGCTGCACCAGCGACGACTATGTGCGCACCGAAGGGGTGTCGTCCGCCGCTGGCAATGCGCAAGCCGCCAACACCGCCATGCAGATGGTCGATCCCTGGAAATACGGTGTCCAGAAGACAAAACTTCTTGTTCCCGCCCAGCGCGGCGAAGCGGCGGTCATCACCCCCGATCAGGCGGCCAGTGCGAAGGCGTCGCAATCCACCACAAGCAACTGATCCACGGGCAACTGATTCAACGGTCGATCGACCTGACAGGCTGACAGAATGGCAAACGGCACCAAGACCAGGAAGATCCTGCTCGTATCGACCGACAGGACCTTTGTGCAGGATACGCGGACCGCATTCGCCGCCTCCGAAATCATCCAGCTCTCGACAGTGGAAAAGAGTATCACGGAGCTGCGCGGCGAGATCCAGGAAGCCGACTTCGGCGCCGTCATCGTCGACATGGATGCGGCAAGGCTGGAGGAGGTCGAGTCGCTGCAGCGCATCATGCGCCGGCTGGAGGGCAAGGCACCGGTCGTCGTCGTCACCCAGGAGTTCAACGCGGCCGCTGTGCGCATCCTCGTCCAGCTCAAGGTCGCGGATTTCCTGGTCAAGCCGATCACCACCGCCGACCTCGTCCGCTCCGTGGTGCGTGTGCTGCAAGGACCCGGGCGCGAGGAGAACACCGAGTCGCAGATCTACACCTTCATGCCGGCCGCCGGCGGTGTCGGCACCACGACGCTGGCCCTGCAGACCGCCTTCCAGCTGCATCACTCGGTGATGCGCGGCGCGTCGACTTGCGTGGTCGACCTCAATTTCCAGCAGGGCGCCTGTGCCGAATATCTCGACCTCGAACCGCGTTTCGACATCACCGAGATCGAAAACCAGCCCGAACGCCTCGACCGGCAACTGCTCGACGTGATGCTGTCGAAGCATGCCAGCGGCCTTTGCGTGCTGGCGGCGCCGACGCATCCGGCGGAAATGCGCTCGTTCAAGACCGATGTCGTCGTGCGCATGCTGGACCTTGTTTCGGCCTATTTCGACAATGTCGTCATCGACATGCCGCGCACCTGGTTTCCATGGACGGAGACCGTGCTGCTCGGTTCCAACAAGCTCTATATCGTCGCCGAAATGACGGTGCCCTGTCTGCGCCACACGCAGCGCCTGATCCAGGCGGTCTACGAGACCGCCGGCAAGGAAGTGAAGCCGAACGTCATCGTCAACCGTTTCGAGCAGAAGATGTTCGACAATGGCATCAAGCAGGCGGACGTCCAGGAAATCCTCGGCGAGCATTTCGTCGGCGGCATCGCCAACAACTACCGGCTGGTGCGCGAGGCGGTCGATCGCGGCGTGCCGCTGCACGAGATCGACCCGAACGCCAATGTCATCAACGATCTGAAGAAGATCATCCTGCCGGAGGAAGCAGTCCAACCGCGGGCGAAATCGCGCTCGCTGTTTGGCATGGGCCGGGGATTGCTGAAGAGGAAGGCCGGATGACCAGCCGCTTTTCCACCCTGCAGAACCGCGATGCGCGTCCGCAGCGCGCCGCCGAACCAATGCCGGTCCCGCATCATGCGGTCGTCATTCCGACGAACCGAAAGGCGCTGCCGGCAAAGCCGGAAGCAACACCGGCAAAGAATGCCAACAAGGTGCTTGATGCGCGCGTGCGTATCCACCGGCTGCTGCTCGAGGAGATCAACCTTGTCGCGCTGGAGCGTTTGCCCAAGGATGAGATGCGCCGGCAAGTGCATGATTTCGTGTCGGAAAAGACCAAGCAGGAGCGGATGGCGATCAACACCGTCGAGCTTGACGCGCTGGTCGACGACATTGTCGACGAGATGGTCGGCCTCGGTCCGCTGGAGCCGCTGCTCAAGGACCCCGATATCAACGACATCCTGATCAACGGCCACCAGAACTGCTTTGTCGAAAAGAAGGGCAAGCTGACGCCGGTCCATATTCCTTTCAAGGACGAGGCGCATCTGCTGCGCATCATCAACAAGATCGTTGCCGCGGTCGGTCGCCGGGTCGACGAATCGCAGCCGATGGTCGATGCGCGCATGCTGGACGGCTCGCGTTTCAACGCGGCGATCCGCCCGGTCGCGGTCGACGGACCATTGGTCTCGATCCGCAAGTTCTCCAAGAACAAGCTCGGCCTGCACAAGCTGGTTGAATTCGGCGCCATCACCCAGAACATGGCCGAAGTGCTGGCGGCGGCCGTGCATGCCCGCAAGACGACGATCATTTCGGGCGGCACCGGCACCGGCAAGACGACCATGCTCAACGCGCTGTCGGCCTTCATCCCGGAAGACGAGCGGTTGATCACCATCGAGGATGCAGCCGAGCTCCAGCTGCAGCAGCCGCATGTGGCGCGCATGGAGACGCGTCCGGCCAACATCGAAGGTCATGGCGAGCTGAAGCAGCGCGATCTGGTCAAGAACGCGCTGCGCATGCGCCCCGACCGCGTCATCCTTGGCGAGTGTCGTGGCGAGGAAGCCTTCGACATGCTGCAGGCGATGAACACCGGCCATGAGGGATCGATGGCGACCATCCATGCCAACACGCCGCGCGACGCCATCTCGCGCCTCGAGCAGATGCTCGGCATGACCGGCATGCCGATGACGGTGCAGTCGATCCGCAGCCAGATCGCCAGCGCGCTCGACCTCATCGTGCAGCTGACACGCCTGTCCGACGGCAAGCGCAAGGTGACCAGCGTCGCCGAGGTGACCGGCATGGAAGGCGACGTCATCCAGATGCAGGAGATCTTCCGCTTCGTGCGCACCGGCATGGAGGCCGACGGCAAGATCCTCGGCCACTACGAGGCGACCGGCATCCGGCCGCGTTTCCTCGAGGATCTGCGCGCCATGGGCATCGAGTTCCCCGGACGATACTTCGAACCCGGCCGGCCGCAGGAGTAGCCAGGTGTTTGACGGACTCAGCGCGATCTATGTCGTCTATGCCGCGGCAGCGCTTACCGGCATCCTGATTGCCGAAGCCTGCTACCTGCTTTTTGCCGGCCGCAGCGACAAGCGCACCGCGATCAACCGGCGCATGAAACTGCAGGACAAAAGGATCAGCCAGGAGCAGGTGCTTGTCCAGCTGCGCAAGGAGCGCGGCCTGGATGCCGGTACGTCGCTGCTTTCGCCGGACCGGTTCCGCGCCCTGCGAACCCAGTCGGGCATGATCATGCCGCTGCCGAAATTCCTGATGATCACCTGCGGCGTGTCTTTTGCCGCGGCTCTGGCAGCCATCTGGTACGGCATGCCGCCGCTGCTCGGGCTTATCCTGTTTGTCATGCTTGTGCCGGTGCTGCCAGTGATGGCGCTGCGCTTCAAACGCGGCCGCCGGCTGAAGCGGTTCGGCACGCAATTGCCTGAGGCACTGGAATTGATCACGCGTGGCCTGAAGGCAGGCCATCCGGTGCCGGTGGCGATCGCCATGGTGTCGCGCGAAATGCCCGACCCGATCGGCACCGAGTTCGGCGTCATCGCCGACGAGGTGACCTATGGCTCGGATCTGGTTACGGCCTTGAACTCGCTGTTCGACCGCGTCGGCCATGAGGACCTGCCGCTGTTCGTTACCGCCGTCTCGATCCAGACCAGTTCGGGCGGCAACCTGCGCGAGATCCTCGACGGCTTGGCGTTGACGATCCGCGAGCGCGGTAAGCTGCGCCGCAAGGTGCGCGCCATTTCGACCGAAGGACGCATGTCGGCCTACATCCTGACGGCGATACCGGCGCTGCTGTTTGCCGCCATCATGGCGCTGATGCCGGGCTTCTACCGCGACGTCTGGGGTGAGCCGAAGACCTGGTATCTGATTGGCGGCTCAATCGCCTGGCTGATGCTGGGCAATCTGATGATGTTCAAGATGTCGAATTTCAGGTTCTGACATGCAAGGCTTCATCGAATTCCTCGCTTCGCTTGCGCCGACCTCGCTGATGCCGGCGGCCGTCCTGCTGCTGGCTCTGGGCGCTGTCGCGGTTGCCTGGCCAATGGTGGCGGCGAAGAGCGACCACAACGAGGTCAGGCGCCGGCTCAAGGTGGATGACGGTCCAGTGGCCACGAAGCCTGAGCCGGTGCAGAAGAAGAATGCCGGCATCGTGCGCGAGAAGGCGGTGAAGAGGGCGCAGGAATTCTACGCCAAGAGCGATCCGGAAAATGTCGCCCGGTTGCGCATGAAGCTCATCCAGGCGGGCTACATGGAGCCACGCGCCGTCGGCATGTTCTTTCTCGTACGCTTCGCCGCGCTGGTCGGCTCGGCGATCGGCGCTTTTGTGCTCAACCAATGGCTGGGCAGCCCCGACTCGACGATGGCCAGCCGCTGGGCCTTCGTCATCCTGTCGGGAGTGGCGGGCTATTTCTTCCCTGGCCTGGTGCTGAGCCAGAAGGGGCGGGAAAAGCGGCGCGAATACCGCAACGGCTTTCCCGATTTCATGGACCTGATGATCGTCTGCTCGGATGCCGGCATGAGCATGGAGGCCGGCATCGAGCGCGTCTCCAAGGAACTCGCCAAGACCTATCCCGCGCTCAGCCAGAACCTGCAGCTCGTGTCTCTGGAACTGCGGGCCGGGCGCAGCCTCGACGATGCGCTGAAGGCGCTCGCCGACCGCCTCAGCCTGGACGAGGTGCGGTCCTTCGCCACGCTGCTGCAGCAATCGAAGGAGCTCGGCACCAGCCTGTCGGGGGCGTTGCGCGTCTTTTCCGATGAAATGCGCCACAAGCGCATGTCGCTGGCCGAGGAGAAGGCGCACGCCCTGCCGGCCAAGATGTCGGTGCCGGTGACGGTGTGCATCCTGCCGGTGGTGCTGATGATTGCGATCATCCCGATCATCGTCAAAATGACGACGCACTAGGAAATGCCGATATCCAGGTGAGGCCGGCCTGAACAGCGCTACATCGGGATCGGCAAAGTCCGCAAATGAGTGAGAAACCCATGCGAATGCTGTTGCGCACCCTCTTCCTCGGTCTCGCTACTGCCGGTCTGTCACCCGCCTGGGCCGCGGCCGATTGCGGCGACGCCGCCGCCCTGGTGCAGCAGGCCTATCCCAAGGCCCAGAAGAGCAGCGACGGCGCCTCGTTCACACTCGAACCCCATATCAGCATCGCCCTGACGCTCACGGATGACGATACGCCGGGGCTGGTCTGCAAGATCTGGCCGGCCCATGACGACCTGCTGTTGGTCGCAGTGCCGTTGATCGACAGCGCCAAATCCGGCGACGGCGAGCATGTCGGTGATATCGAGATCCTGGTCGTCGACAGGAAGAGCCGGCAGGTGCGCCAGCGCCTGCTGCAGCCGGGGCTGATGAACGATGATGCCGTCGCCATCCGCAAGGTCGAATTCGATACCGGCCGCTACACGCTGTCGCCCGATGTCACCGCCTTTGGCCTGCGCATCGAAATGGCAAACAACTCGCTGCCCAATCCCTTCAGCGAAACCGACCTGCGGCTCTATGCCCTCGCCGGCGATGCCCTGCGGTTGGTGCTCGACGGCCTCGTCGTGGCCGGCAATGGCGGCGAAGGCGATACCAATTGCGCCGGGTCCTTTCATACCAGCCAGGTCAGCCTGGCGATGAGCTCGGCGAAACATCATGGCTACCACGACATCACGGTGGTCGAGCAAACGGATACCGACAATCCGTTGCCCGACAAGAATGGCGAGTGCCAGTCCCATCCAGGCAAGTCCGTAAAGCGGACCTATCGGCTGCGTTATGACGGCAGCCATTATCCGGTTCCGGCGGCGCTCAAGGCGCTGGGGCCGTGAGAACGCCGGTCGCGTCCCTGCCGCAGAGATTCTTCAGGAAACAGGCCTTCACTCGAAGGTTCGCGGCCTGGTGGTTAATGGCCGGTGTGCCCGAAGTCTAATTTTAAGCGCATTTCGGCACCGAAGTTTAATTGCTCGGATGTAGTGTGTTTCCTGAAGAACGACCCGGCAAATCGGGCGATGAGGCAGGGGCATGCGTCACAGTAACTTCTCGGCAATGGCCGCGTTGGCGGCCGTCTTGATTATGTCTGGCTGTACGACGGGCAGCGTCGATACCACCAAGACCACCGCCATCCAACCGGCGGCAAAAGAAATCGACACCTCCGATCTGGCGGAAGGCAAGGCGCAGTTTCGCGACGCCAATTACGGCCTCGCCGAACAGCATTTCCGCAAGGCCGTCGAGTTGAAGGCCGACAATGCCGAAGCCTGGATGGGGCTCGCCGCTTCCTATGACGAACTTGGCCGCTTCGACTTTGCTGACCGTGCTTACAGCCAGCTTTTGAAAGTCGCCGGCCGCAAGCCGCAGATCGTCAACAACATGGGCTATTCGCAACTGTTGCGTGGCAATCGCAAGAAGGCCAGGGCGCTGCTGCTCGAAGCGAAGGCCGGCATGGCCGATCCCACGGTCGTCGATGCCAATCTCGCTCTGCTGAACAAGGGCTGATCCGGTCGTCGCGTCCAAGGGTGCGGTTTCGGGACACAGGGCATCGACGCTTTGTAAACCCTATCCGCAGGTTGCGTCGAAAGGTCGGCCGAAAACCGTATCCGAGGGCTGCCGCTGACCTAGAATGCAGCGCACCCACCGACGCTCGAGAGGCTCTCGCCTGACATGCTGGACTTCAGTTCGCTCCTGCTCGCGGCCGCGCTGTCGGGGATCTGCCTCAGCGCAACCATGTTCGCGATCTGGTGCACCGCGCCCAAGGCGGGCTTCGTCCTGACCGTGGCGTGCGGCATTCTGGTGCTCGTCGCGCATGTGATCCTGTTCTGGCGATACACCAAGGAGCCCGATCCATTGCTCTGCCAGATCGTGCTTGTGCTGCTCAGCCTGGGGTTCCTGATCATCTGCCTGTCGGCCATGCAATATCTCGGCGTGCCCGGCTATCGACGTGCCTTTGCACCGACCCTTGCCGCCATGGCGATCTGTGCGGCCGTGACCTTCATCGGCCTTGATGGTGTCGGCTTCATCATCACCTACGCGACGGTAACGGCGCTGCTGTCGGCGATCGGCGCGATGTTCTGGATCAACGGCAGCCATGACCGCCGGATCCTGCTGGTGGTTTCATTTCTAAGCGGCACCTGTGCGGTGTCGTTTGCGCTCTGTGGTATGGTTCTGCTGGGCAGGGGGCAGTGGGTGCTCGCGGCCGCACCCGACAACTGGGCCGAACGGCTGAATTCCGTGGTGGCGGTGGCCTGCATGACCGGGCTCGGCGCGTTGACGCTCTCCCTCCATCATCTGCAGGCGCAGATCGAGCTGAAGGCCGAGACCATGACCGACCCGCTGACGGGGTTGATGAACCGTCGGGCGCTGAAATCGCTCTATGGCGAACGGAGTTTCGGTCCATTCATGTCCGTCGTCATGTTCGACCTCGACCACTTCAAGCGGACGAACGACGTCTACGGTCACCCGGTCGGCGACCAGGTCCTGTGCCGCTTCGCCGCGGTCATCAAGAAATATGCCAGGACCGGCGTCGACGCCTTTCGCCTCGGCGGCGAGGAATTCGCCGTCGTCATATCGCGGATGACGGATGAAAGAGCCTACGATCTCGCCAGCAAGATCGGCGTCGCCTTCGGCACCGAAATCGTTGCCACCCAGATCGGTCCGTTGCGCAGCACGGTCAGCGGCGGCATCGGCTTTGGCGAGGCCGACGGCCGCAGCCTCGATGACGTGCTGGCCGAGGCCGACACAGCGCTCTATGCCGCCAAGCGCGCCGGGCGAAATTGTGTCATCAGCCGCAAAAGGACGGGCAAGACCGAACCGGTCAAGCCGGCCTTGCGCTCAGCGTAATTATTCCGCCGCGCCCAGATAGTCCGACAGCGGCGGGCAGGAACAGACCAAGTTGCGGTCGCCGGCAACATTGTCGATGCGCGACACCGGCGGCCAGTATTTGGCTGATGTGTCGGCGTCACCGGCGGGGTAGGCCGCCTCCAGCCGCGAATAGGGATGGCTCCACTGGCCGGCCAGTGCCTCGGCGGCTGTGTGCGGTGCATTGACCAGCGGGTTGTCGGCCAAGGGCCATTCGCCCTTGGCCACCTTGGCGGCCTCGCCCGCGATGGCGATCATCGCCTCGCAAAAACGGTCGAGTTCGCGCTTGGGCTCGGACTCGGTCGGCTCCACCATCAGCGTGCCGGCGACGGGGAACGACATGGTCGGCGCATGGAAACCATAGTCGATCAGCCGCTTGGCGATGTCGTCGACGCTGATGCCGGCGCTGTCCTTGAGCACGCGGGTGTCGAGGATGCATTCATGCGCGATGCGATCGTGCCTGCCCTTGTAGAGAAGCGGGAAGTGCGGCGCGAGCCGCGTCGCCACATAGTTGGCCGAGATGATGGCGGTTTCCGTAGCCTGCTTCAGGCCGGAAGCGCCCATCATGCGGATGTACATCCAGGTGATCGGCAGGATCGAGGCGCTGCCGAAAGGGGCGGCCGACACCGCATGGCCCGAGCCTTCGGTGACGTGGCCCGGCAGATACGGCTGCAGATGCGCCTTGACGCCGATCGGGCCGACGCCCGGGCCGCCGCCGCCATGCGGGATGCAGAAGGTCTTGTGCAGGTTCATGTGGCAGACGTCGGCGCCGATATCGCCGGGGCGGGCGAGACCGACCAGGGCGTTGAGGTTGGCGCCGTCGAAATAGACCTGGCCGCCATGCTCGTGAATGAGGGCGCAGAGGTGGCGCGCGCCTTCCTCGTAGACGCCATGCGTCGAGGGATAGGTGAACATCAGCGCCGCGAGATTTTTGGAATGCTCATTGGCTTTGGCCCTCATATCGTCCATGTCGATATTGCCATCCTCGCTGCAGCGCACGACGACGACGCTCATGCCCGCCATCGCCGCACTGGCCGGATTGGTGCCATGCGCCGAGGACGGGATCAGGCAGACGGTGCGATGGCTTTCGCCACGCGAGCGGTGGTAGCCGCGAATGGCAAGCAGGCCGGCATATTCGCCCTGGCTGCCTGCGTTGGGCTGCAAGGTGACGGCGTCGAAGCCGGTGATCTCCGACAGCCATCCTTCCAGTTCGCCGATCATGGCGCGATAGCCGACTGAATGCGCGGCAGGTGCGAAGGGATGGAGATTAGCAATGCTTGGCCAACTGACCGGCATCATCTCGGCGGCGGCGTTGAGCTTCATGGTGCAGGATCCGAGCGGGATCATGGCGCGGTCGAGCGCCAGGTCCTTGTCGGCCAGCCTGCGCAGGAAGCGCATCATCTCGGTTTCCGAGTGGTTCTCGTGGAAGACGGGTTGAGTGAGGAACTCCTTGCCACGCGGCCTGCCAGGCACGGTGCTGGCAGCGGCGGTCCCAGCCTTGGCGCCAAACAGCGCGGCGATCGCGTCCACATCGGCATCGGTCGAGGTCTCGTCGAAACAGACGGCGACATGGTCGGCGTCGATGATGCGCAACAGCCGGCCGGTCTTTTCAGCGGCAGATGCGATTGCCGCGGCCTTGCCCTTGACCTCCGCCGTCACCGTGTCGAAGCGGCTGGCACCGAGCACCGAAACGCCTGATGCCTCGAGGCCGGCGGCCAGGCGGTTGGCCAGCGCGTGGATGCGCCCGGCGATCGCCTGCAGCCCGGCGGGGCCATGCCAGATGGCATAGGCTGTTGCCATGTTGGCGAGCAGGGCCTGGGCGGTGCAGATGTTGGAGGTGGCCTTGTCGCGGCGGATGTGCTGCTCGCGCGTCTGCAGCGCTAGACGATAGCCCGGGCGGCCCTTGCTGTCGGTCGATTGGCCGACGAGGCGGCCGGGCATCAGCCGGGTCAGTTTGTCGGAGACGGCGCAATAGGCGGCGTGCGGGCCGCCAAAGCCCATCGGCACGCCGAAGCGCTGCATCGGGCCGACGGCGATGTCGGCGCCAAGCTTGGCCGGTGCGTCGGTCAGTGTCAGGCCGAGCGGATCGGCAATGAAGATGACCAGCGCGCCGGTGGCGCGAGCCTTCTCGATCGCCGCCTTGTGGTCGCCATAGACGCCGAACGTGTCTGGCCAGGAGACGAGCAGGGCGGCGGTGTTGTCGTCGATCGTCTCGCCGTCGATCTCGATGTCGAGCGGTTCTGCGCGGGTGCGCACGACATCCAGCGTCTGCGGATGCGGCGTGCCGGCAAGCGCCACCTTGGTGCGCTTGTCGCGATGGTGCCGCAGCGCAATGCCCACCGCCTCCGCGACGGCGGTGGCTTCATCGAGCAGCGAGGCCGAGGCCACCGGCAGACCGGTCAGTTCTGCGACCAAGGTCTGGAAATTGAACAGCATTTCGAGCCGGCCCTGGCTGATCTCGGCCTGGTAGGGCGTGTAGGCCGTGTACCAGGCCGGGTTCTCGAACAGATTGCGCTGGATGACCGGCGGCACGTCGACGCCGTGATAGCCGGCGCCAATGAAGCTCTTCAGCACCGTGTTCTTTGCCATCGTCGCTGACAACTCGGCCAGGGCTTCAGCTTCGCTGGCCGGTGCGGGCAGGTTCAGCGGCAAGTCGAGGCGGATCGATCTCGGCACGGCCTGGCTGATCAGTGTCTCAACCGAGGGAACGCCGATAACGGCCAGCATGGCTCTGACATCGTTGAGGCCGGGGCCAATGTGGCGGGCCGAGAAGGGGGTGGGTGCTGCGGTCATCTTTTTTGGTCCTGCTATCAGCCGATGTGGGCCAGGTAAGCGGCCTCATCCATGAGGCCTTCCAACTGGCTCTCATTGGCCAGCTTCATCTTCCACAGCCAACCGGCGCCGGTTGCCGCCGAGTTGACCAGCGACGGATCCGACGACAGCGTGCCGTTGGCCTCGGTGATTTCGCCGTCGACCGGCGCGTAGACGTCGGACGCCGCCTTGACGGACTCGACCACCACGGCGGTATCGCCCTTGGCGAGCTTCTTTCCGGTTTCGGGTAGTTCGACGAAGACGAGATCGCCAAGCTGCTCCTGCGCGTAGTCGGTGATGCCGACCGTGGCGATGCCGCCCTCGACGCGGAGCCATTCGTGATCTTCGGTGAAATAGGTTTTTGCCATGAAGATTATCCTTTGCGGTAGCGATGCGGTGTGAAGGGCAGGGAGCTGATATCGACTGGGATTTTCGTGCCGCGCACATCGGCGAAAACCCGTGTACCGGGCTTTGCCAGCGGCGTTGCGACATAACCCATGGCGACCGGATGGCCGGCCGAGGGGCCGAAGCCGCCTGAGGTGACATGACCGGCGGGATTGCCGTCGGCATCGAAGAGCGCGGCGCCGGCGCGTACCGGCTGGCGGCCCTCCGGCTTCAACCCGGCCCGCTTTTGCGCGGGTCCCCGTTCCACGGCGGCGCGCAGGGCGTCGGCGCCGATGAAAGCGCCGGAGGCGCGGATATCTTTCGGGATCGCCCACATCAGTCCGGCGCTGGCCGGGTCGGTCTCCGGCGTGATGTCCTGGCCGTGCAGGCACAGCCCAGCCTCCAGTCGGAGGCTGTCGCGAGCGGCAAGGCCGATCCACAGCACGCGCTCATCGCCGAGCAATTTCGCGACGAGGTCGCGCGCATCGGCCTCTGGCAGGCCGATCTCGAAACCGTCCTCGCCGGTGTAGCCGGAGCGGCTCATGAACCAGTTCTGCCGTGGCTCGACCCCATGCATGAACAGCAGTGAGCCGGTCTCGATGCCGGCGCGGGAAAGGGCTGCCCAGGCTTCAGGGCCCTGGATGGCAAGGAAGACGCGATCGAGCGGCTCGACCCTGGCGTCGAATTCCGCGGCAAGCGCACGCAAATGCTTTTCGTCGGCCACGGCGTTGCCTGCGTTGGCGACCACCATGAAGCGCTGGTCGCCCAGCCTGGTGACGATCAGGTCGTCCAGAATGCCGCCTGCTTCATTGAGGAAGAAGGACAGTTTGGATTGCGAGATTTCGAGAGCGCCGGCATCCAGGGGACAGGCGCGGTTGAGCAGCGCAACCGCTTCGCGCCCGCTGACCTCGAACAGTTTCATATGCGAGATGTCGAACAGGCCGGCATGCTCGCGGGTGTGAAGATGCTCCTTCATGACGCCGGCCGGATAGGTCAGCGGCATCGACCAGCCGGCAAAGGCGCCAAAGCGCGCGCCGGCGGCTACGTGGATATCTTCCAGGGGAAGGTGTTTGGTGTCGTCGCCCGTCATGTCATCTCCAGAGTCGCACGCAATCGGCCGCGAATGGCGACCAGTCCGTGCCCCTCTGTCTGAAGCCTGAGAGACTCGCGCAACCGGAACTCTGTCAGCGGCGCTTACACCTTCGGCGCGGGGGCAAGCCCCGACTTTCCAGAGTGTCTTTCCCGTCTACGGTTCTTTTGCCTGAGAGATTTCGGGCGATTTCCCCTTCGGCGGCAGCTTTCGCTGCTCTCTCCCGCAAACAGGTAGGACTCGCAAGAGCCCTCGACTCGTCATCCATAGCCCGTCGACGACACATTGTCACCTGCCTGCGACGTATTGCTGACAAGTCTTCGCTAACCACGCCGTTTGCCGGAGACACTGCTGATATGTTGGCAGCCATGAGGCTTTGCGCCGGCGCTTGCCGGCAGCGGACGGGGACGACAAATGGGCGAATTGATCATGAGTGCGCCGGTGGCAGGGCTGACCTCGAAAAGCCGCATCACTGGGGAAGACGTGGCCATGTTGCGCCATGAAGTGTTCGGCGATGGCGTGGTGACGCGCGGCGAGGCCGAGGCGCTGTTCGCGCTCGACGCCACGGCGAAGGACAAGTGCCAGGAATGGCCGGGCTTCTTCGTCGAAGCGGTCACCGACTACATCGTCCACCAGGAAATGCCGTCGGGCTACATCTCGCAGGACAATGCCGACTGGCTGATCCGCACGATCTCGCGTGACGGCATGGTCGACAGCCGCACCGAACTCGAACTGCTGGTCCATGTGCTGGAAGAGGCGAGATCATCACCGAGCCAGCTTTGCGTCTATGCGCTGGAGCAGGTCGCCCACGCCGTCATCGACGGCAAGGGGCCGCTGATGCTTGGCGGTGCGCTGGTTCCCGGCCTGATCGCCAAGGCGGAGGTCGAGCTGCTGCGCCGGATCCTGCACGCCCATGGCGGTGACGGCAACATCGCCATCACCCGTGCCGAGGCCGAGGTCCTGTTCAAGATCAATGAGCGGACAGCCCAGGCCAACAACGATCCGTCCTGGAACCATCTGTTCGTCAAGGCGATTGCCAATTTCGTCATGTGCTCGGCCGGCTACGAGGCGCCGACACGCGATGTGGCGCTGCGCCGTGATGCCTTCCTCGAACAAGCCGATCCGGAAATCGGCGGTTTCTTCAGCCGCATGGTCTCCGGTGGCCTCGCCGGCATCATGGAGGCCTATCGGTCCCCCGACGACATCGAGGCCGAGTGGGAAGCCAAGAACAGGGCGGCCGAGGCCCTGGCTCGCCGCGCCGAGACGATCGATGCCGGCGAAGCCAGCTGGCTGATCGAACACATCGGGGCGGACAGGCCGCTGTACGAGAACGAACGCGCTCTGCTGACCCTGATCAAGCACGCCTCGCCGGAAATCCATCCAGCGCTCAAGCCGCTGCTCGACAAGGTTGCTTGAACCGGGCGGCGGCGCTCGCTACGCCCCCGGGCCGATCATCATTTTGCTGTGCGGTTCAGATTCCGCCGTACCAGTCGTAGCCATTGTCTTCCCAATAGCCGCCCCTGCCGCCGCCGACATTGGCGAAGCCGTCGACCAGCTCGATCTTGTAGAGATATTTCGGCATCTTGTAGCCGAGCTGACGCTCGACGCGGACACGCAGCGGCGCGCCGTTCTCGACCGGCAGCGGCTTGCCGTTCAGGCCATAGGCGAGGATCGTCTGCGGGTGGCGGGCGTCGATCAGGTCGATCGTGCCGTAATATTTGATGTCGCCGGAGAGGCTGCGGTCGATCGTGTCGAGACAATGGAACATGACGTAGCGGGCCTGCGGCTTGACGACCGCCTGGTCGAGCACCAGCGACAACGGCGTGCCGGTCCATTTGGCGATGCAACTCCAGCCTTCGACGCAGTCGTGGCGGGTGATCTGGGTGCGGCTCGGCATGTTCATCAATTGCTCGCGGCTGAGCGACAGCGGCTTTTCGACAAGACCCGAAACCTCCAGCCGCCAGTCGGCGAAATTGTTGGCGAGAAGACCCTTGTAGACGTCGTCGTCAGGCGCCGTGACGCCGTTCGGCCGCTGCGGCTGGCGGATGTCGGCCTCGGTGAATTCCGGCGCCAGCGCATCGCGTCCGGCAAGCAGGCGTTGCGCCCGGTATGTCAGGCCATTGGCGTTTTCGAGGAAGCTGCGCAGGCCGCCGCCAACGCTAAGCTGGCTGTCGAAAGCGTCGCAGCCCGACAGCATGATGCCGGAAGCGCCAAGGCTGGCACCCGTCAGGAATTTCCGGCGGCTGATCTCGAACTTGGCCATGTCACGCACTCCTCTCGGTGGAATTATCACCCTGTGTGGGAGGATCGGTGCGGTACCAGCCGGTGATGATCGAGCGCAGTTCGTTGATCGGGCCGGCGGCGAGGATCATCAGGATGTGGACGACGAAGAAGGCGACCAGCAGCACCATGACGGTGAAATGGATGGTGCGCGCCGTCTGCCGGCCGCCGAGCAGATCGTTGAGGAACGGCAGCACCGAGTTCATGCTGGGCGACATCGCCAGGCCGGTGATGATCATCAGCGGCAGCAGCACGAACAGCACGCCGCCATAGGCCATCTTCTGCAGCGTGTTGTATTCCCGCGTGTGGTGGAATTTGAGCTTCGCGTGGTCGATGATGTCTTGCGGCAGGCGCTTGAGATCGTCGAGGCGCGGTGCCAGATCGCGGCGCAGATGGCCGTTCACAGCGCTGGCGACCAGCCAGACGATCAAGGTCGTGGTCAGTATCCAGGCAAAGAAGAAATGGATGACGCGGGCTGTGCCGAGGTCATAGTAGGACGGGATGGTCGCCCAGGACGGGAAGCCGCGCGCTGTTTCGTTGCCGGCCGGACCGGACCAGCCGAGCACGCCTGTGGTGTCGAAGCGATGCCCGAAGATTTCGGTGTAGCCGCGCGTGCCGGCGTCGGTGTTTTCGGCGCCAATGGCAAAGATGGTGTTGTTGTAGTCGAAGCCCGACTGCTTGCCGATGTAGAGCTGTGGGCGGGCGTTGAAAATCTGCAGGCCGGAAAGCAGCATGAAGAACAGCGAGATGGCCCAGATCCAGTGCGTCAGCCGCGTCCAGCGCGACTGCCGATAGATCAGCGTTGTATCATTCGAAGCGGGCGCATCTGGTCCGGCGGCGGATTGGCTTCTGGCAACCGATTCCATCTTGTCTCGTCTCCCGGCCTCGCGGCGTGGCCTGCGCGTTCATTGTCCTCCTGATACGTCGCCAACCAAACCGATGTTTCATCCGATCACGGAATTATTATGGGCTGCCCAGGCTGACGGCGAGATTGACGGCCGCGGCGACGATGACCGTGTTGAAGAAGAACGACAGGATCGAATGGACAAGCACGACACAACGCATATGCGTTGTCGAGATGTTGGTGTCGGCGGTCTGCGCGGTCATGCCGATGACTGTCGAGAAGTAGAGGAAATCCCAGCCTTCCGGCCGCTTGTCGCCCGGGAACAGCAGCCCGCCGACCGGGATTTTCTTCTTGGTTTCGGCGTCGACCGCATCGCCGTCCATCCAGTAGACATGGGCGTAATGGAGCGCTGCCATGGCATGGATGGTGAACCAGCCGAGCGGGATCGACAAAAGCGCGAATCCAAGCTCGACAGGGTGAGCGCTGTCTTTCTGGTTGATCAGTTGAAACAACGAGAAGGTGGCAACGCCGACGACGACAAGCGTCACCGCGAAGATGACCAGCACCGGCTGGTCGGTGGCGCGCGCATTCTTACTCAGATACCTGCCGGTGAATTTTGGCATCTGGGCGACGACAAGGATGACGTAGGCGGCAAAGAATGCGTTGGCGCCAATCGAATAGGCGAGCGAGGCGTGCAGCAGCAACGCCACGACAAGTGCCACAACGCCGAAGCCGAACGACATCGCGAACAGCATGTGGCGCTGCATGGGGTTCTTCGTCGGGGTTTCGGCAGCCATGGCGGTTCCAACCTTGTATGGCGCTCGGTTCCTACTGCGGTGTGGCGGATTTGAGGGCGCGCCGCAAGATGCGGTCGAGTTCGCCGAGAAACCGCGAACGGTCCTGCGGTGCGAAGCTGGCATTGTAGCCCTTGCTTTCGCCAGTCTCGCGCAGATGCTGCTTGAGGTCGCGCATCGCCACCGCCATGCCGATCGTTTCCGGCGTGAACGGGCGCCCGGTCGGGCCGAGCACATGGGCACCGAGCGCCACCGCACGGGCGGCGAGCGGAATGTCTGATGTGATCACGATGTCGTTGGCGCGCGCATTGTCGACGATCCAGTCGTCGGCGGCGTCGGCGCCCTTTGACACCACGACGTTGCGGATCATCGGGTCGCGCGATGGCCGCAGGCCGCCATTGGAGACGTAGGTGACGACGACGCCGTGGCGCTCGGCGACCTTTTCGACCTCGGCCTTGACCGGGCAGGCATCGGCGTCGACGAGAATTGACGGTGCGGGCATCGTGGGTTCCAATGTCCATGGGGCCGGGCGATTTCGTCCGGCCCCATGGATATGATCCGATCGGCTGTTACGCCGGCAAGGCGCCGGACTTCTTCGCCGTCCAGGTGGCGATATAGTCCATCAGGCCGGGATTGAGGCAGTCATAGGGTTCCAGCCCGATTGACTTCAACTGCGCGCGGATGCCGTCCATCCGCTTCGGATCGACACCGGATTCGATGATCGACGAGACGAAGGCGGTGAAGCCCGGAGGCGACCAGCCATCCTCGACGAAACGCTCGGGGTGGATGAAGGTGAGGCCCTTGAAGGCATGATCACGCTCGACCGGCCCGTGCATGTGGACGCCGCAGCCGGTGCAGGCATGACGCTGGATCAGCGCGCTGGGGTCGACTACTTTGAGCTTGTCGCCGTTCTCGGTGACGGTGACGTCGCCGGTGCCGGCCACGGCAACGACCGAGAACACCGCGCCCTCCGGCTTCCAGCATTTGGTGCAGCCGCAGGCATGGTTGTGGGCGATCTGGCCCTTGACCTTCACCTTCACCGGCTTGCTGGTGCAGGCACAGACCAGCGTGCCGCCGGCAAAGCTTGCGCTTTCCCTGGGCAGCCCATTGTCGATCTTCGGATGCAGTTTTTCCGGCATCTTATTCCTCCCTTGTTGAACCCTGTGCAACTTCAGCCGCTGGCCCTTCGGTCGGCGGCTTTTCTTCTCCTCAGTAAACGACGACGCTTCGGATCGACTTGCCCTCATGCATGAGGTCGAAGCCCTTGTTGATGTCCTCGAGCTTCAGCGTGTGGGTGATCATCGGGTCGATCTGGATCTTGCCGTCCATGTACCAGTCGACGATCTTCGGCACGTCGGTGCGGCCGCGCGCGCCGCCAAAGGCGGTGCCCATCCAGGTGCGGCCGGTGACCAGCTGGAACGGCCGCGTCGAGATCTCCTGGCCGGCGCCGGCGACGCCGATGACGACCGACTTGCCCCAGCCGCGATGCGAGGCTTCCAGCGCCTGCCGCATCACCTTGGTGCTACCGGTGCAGTC
Source organism: Mesorhizobium newzealandense (assembly GCF_042682145.1). NCBI lineage: Bacteria > Pseudomonadati > Pseudomonadota > Alphaproteobacteria > Hyphomicrobiales > Phyllobacteriaceae > Mesorhizobium > Mesorhizobium newzealandense. The sequence goes on from NZ_JBHUGZ010000023.1 coordinate 51,961, forward strand.
GAAGGTGTAATCGGCGCCGCCGATCTGGTCGGCGCCACGCTTGGTCATGTTGACGAGGTGCGGCACGACATCGCCGTCGATCTCCTTCGGATTGACGAAATGCGTCATGCCGAACTTCTCGCCCCAGGCCTTCTTGTCGTTGTTCAAGTCGACGCCGATAATCATGTCGGCGCCGGCAAGCTTCAGGCCCTGGATGACGTTGAGGCCGATGCCGCCGAGGCCGAACACGACGGCGGTCGCGCCTTGCTCGACCTTGGCCGTGTTGATGACCGCACCGATGCCGGTGGTGACGCCGCAGCCGATGTAGCAGATCTTGTCGAAGGGCGCGTCGGGATTGACCTTGGCCAGCGCGATCTCGGGCAGCACGGTGAAGTTGGAGAAGGTCGAACAGCCCATATAGTGAAAGATCTTGTCCTTGCCGATCGAGAAGCGCGACGAACCATCGGGCATCAGGCCCTGGCCCTGCGTGGCGCGGATCGCCGTGCACAGATTGGTCTTCCTCGACAGGCAGGACGGGCACTGCCGGCATTCCGGCGTATAGAGCGGGATGACGTGGTCGCCCTTCTTGACCGAAGTGACGCCCTTGCCGACATCGACGACAACGCCGGCGCCCTCATGGCCGAGGATGGCCGGAAACAGGCCCTCTGGATCGGCGCCCGACAGCGTGAACTCGTCGGTGTGGCAGATGCCGGTCGCCTTGATCTCGACCAGCACCTCGCCGTCGCGCGGACCGTCGAGGTCAACCTCCATGATCTCCAGCGGCTTTCCGGCGGCGACAGCGACTGCGGCGCGGGTTTTCATCAGGCAATTCCTCCAAAGGCGATTTTTTCGCAAGCTTTCAGGTTTTGTCTTGGCGATCAACAGCTAGCTGGTTCCAGGCCTGGGCCAATACGGAGAATTTTAATCCCAAATCGATTGAAAGGTCGCGATTGACCCGGCCGGCTTGACCGCGCCGACACAGGCCATAAAAGGAACGGCCGACCCGAGGGATGACATTCCGCATGTTCACCAAGATCCTGATCGCCAATCGCGGCGAGATTGCCTGCCGTGTCATCAGGACGGCGCGCAAGATGGGCATCGCCACGGTTGCCGTCTATTCCGATGCCGATCGCGATGCCGTGCATGTCGAAATGGCCGATAAGGCGGTGCATATCGGGCCGTCGCCGGCCGCGCAGAGCTATCTCGTGCCTGAAAAGATCATCGCCGCCTGCAAGGAGACGGGTGCGCAGGCCGTGCATCCCGGCTACGGCTTCCTGTCCGAGCGGGCGGCCTTCTGCGAGGCGCTGGAAGCGGAAGGCATCGTCTTCATCGGCCCGAAACCCCGGGCGATCAGGGCGATGGGCGACAAGATCGAATCGAAGAAGTTTGCCAATGCCGCCAAGGTTTCCACGGTGCCCGGCTGGCTCGGCGTCATCGAGAATGCCGACCATGCCGAAAAGATCGCCGGCGAGATCGGCTATCCCGTGATGATCAAGGCCTCGGCCGGCGGCGGCGGCAAGGGCATGCGCATCGCCTCGAGCCAGTCAGAAGTGCGCGACGGTTTCGACCGGGCGCGCTCGGAAGCCAAGAGTTCGTTCGGCGACGACCGCGTCTTCATCGAAAAGTTCGTCGTCGATCCGCGCCATATCGAAATCCAGGTGCTGGCCGACGCACATGGCAATGCGCTCTATCTCGGCGAACGCGAATGCTCGATCCAGCGCCGCAACCAGAAGGTCGCCGAAGAGGCGCCATCGCCGTTCCTCGACGCCAGGACACGCAAGGCCATGGGCGAGCAGTCCGTGGCGCTGGCCAGGGCTGTCGACTATCAGAGCGCCGGCACGGTCGAGTTCATCGTCGACAAGGACAAGAACTTCTATTTCCTTGAAATGAATACACGATTGCAGGTCGAGCACCCGGTGACGGAGCTCGTCACGGGTATCGACCTGGTCGAGCAGATGATCCGCGTCGCCGCCGGCGAAAAGCTCGCCTTGAAGCAAAGTGATATCAAGCTGAACGGCTGGGCGGTGGAAAGCCGGCTGTATGCCGAAGACCCGTACCGCAATTTCCTGCCCTCGATCGGCCGGCTGACGCGCTACCGGCCACCTGAGGAAGGACAATTCGGCGACGTCGTCATCCGCAACGACACTGGCGTCACCGAAGGCTCCGAGATTTCGATGTTCTACGATCCGATGCTCGCCAAGCTGTGCACCTGGGCGCCAACGCGACTGGCAGCCATCGACGCCATGTCGGAAGCGCTCGACAGTTTCGTCGTCGACGGCATCGAGCATAACATTCCGTTCCTCGCCGCCCTGATGCAGCATCCGCGCTGGCGCGAAGGGCTGATATCGACCGGTTTCATTGCGGAGGAATACCCCGACGGCTTCGCGCCTATCGTGCCGAACGACGATGAGAAAGCCGTGCTGGCATCGATTGCCACCGCGGTGGAATTGCTGCGCAGGGACAGGCTCGACCGGCTGGGCGGACGCCTGGCACCGCATTCGGGAGCGCTGAAGCGCGACTGGGTGGTGAAGATCGGCGAAGACTATCTGTCGGCGTCCATCCTCGAAGGCATGATTTCCATTCCGATGGAGATCGATCTGTCGATCGAGGGTGGCACGGCGCTGACCGTTTCATCCGACTGGCGGCCGGGCGATCTGATCTGGCGCGGTTCGGTCGGTCAGCGCAAGGTCGCCGCTCAGGTGAGGCCGGTTGCCAATGGCTTTCGCATCGCCTGGAAGGGCATGTCGGTGACCGCGCGCGCCATGCTGCCGCGCATCGCCGAACTTGAAAGGCTGATGCCGGAGAAGGTGGCGCCGGACACGTCGAAACTGCTGCTGTGTCCGATGCCCGGCCTGGTCGTGTCGATTGCCGTTGCCGAGGGGCAGGAGGTCAAGGCCGGTGAAACGCTGGCCGTGGTCGAGGCGATGAAGATGGAAAACGTGCTGCGTGCCGAACGCGATCTCGTCGTGTCGAAACTCAACGCCAAGCCGGGCGACAGCCTGGCAGTGGATGCGGTGATCATGGAGTTTGCGTAAGGCGAGCTAGGCAGGGCACGGCAAGCCTGTGGTCGGCGGTCGTTTCTGCTGGACTGGCATCGCCGGGTCCCGGACAATACATCTCCATCGACTCAGGACCTTCACGCAGCATTATGGCCGACGAAAAACTTCCACGCGATCCCCTGAAGCGCGAAGCCGCGATCGCGGCCGCGCGGCCGGAGATGCCGACACGGCCTTTCGTACATCTGCGCGTGCATTCGGCCTATTCGCTGCTGGAAGGCGCCTTGCAGATCGGCAAGGTGGTGGCTCATGCGGTCAAGGATGAAGCCCCGGCGATTGCCGTCACCGACACCAACAATCTGTTCGGCGCGCTGGAATTCGCGCAGAAGGCGGTGAAGGACGGCATCCAGCCCATCATCGGCTGCCAGATCGCGCTCGCCTTTTCCGGCGAGAACAGCGATGGCCAGCGCGACCGCCGGCGGCAAGGTCCGGATATGCGGCCGGTCGTCCTGATCGCGGCGACCGAAGCCGGCTATTCCAATCTGGTCAGGCTGGTCAGCCGTGTCTACCTCGAAACACCGCCCGGCGAGGCGGTGCACCTGACCACCGAAATGATGGAAGGTTTTTGTGACGGGCTGATCTGCCTCAGTGGCGGGCCGCGCGGACCGATCGGCATTGCGCTCAAGGAAGATCGCCGCGATCTGGCCGAGGCACGGCTTTTGACCCTCAAGACGATGTTCGGCGACCGGCTCTATGTCGAGCTGGACCGGGTTTCCGGTTATGATCGAATGATCGAGAAATCGTCGATCGATCTCGCCTATGCCCATCAATTGCCGCTGGTCGCCACCAACGAGGCGTTCTTCTCGGCGCGCGACGATTATGACGCGCATGACGCGCTGATCGCCATCGCCGAGGGCTCGGTCGTTGCCGCCGACAACCGCCGCCGGCTGTCGCCGGACAATTTCCTGCGCAGCCAGGCCGATATGGCCAGGCTGTTCGCCGACCTGCCGGAAGCGATCGACAACACGGTCGAGATCGCGCTGCGCTGTTCCTACTACCCGAAGAACCGCAATCCGATCCTGCCGCGCTTCACCGGCGGCGACGTCGCCGACAATGACGCCGCCGTGCAGGCGGAAGCCGACGAACTGGCCCGCCAGGCGCATGAGGGGCTCGACGCGCGGCTGGCCGCGCACGGCCCGACATCAGGCTACACGGTCGAGCAATATCGCGAGCGGTTGAATTTCGAGCTCGGCATCATCACCAAGATGAAGTTTCCCGGCTACTTCCTGATCGTTGCCGACTTCATCAAATGGGCCAAGGCTCAAGGCATTCCGGTCGGGCCGGGCCGCGGTTCGGGCGCAGGCTCCCTGGTCGCCTATTCGACGACCATCACCGACATCGACCCGCTGCGATTCTCCTTGCTGTTCGAGCGCTTCCTCAACCCCGACCGCGTATCGATGCCCGACTTCGACATCGACTTCTGCCAGGATCGCCGCGAGGAGGTGATCCGCTACGTCCAGAAGAAATACGGTCGCGACCAGGTCGGCCAGATCATCACCTTCGGGACGCTGCAGGCGCGCGCCGTGCTGCGTGACGTCGGCCGCGTGCTGCAGATGCCCTACGGCCAGGTCGACAAGCTCTCCAAGATGGTGCCCCAGAACCCGGCCAATCCGGTCAAGCTCGCCGACGCCATCGCCAACGAGCCGCGCTTTGCCGAAGAGGCCGAGAAGGAGCCGATCGTCCAGACGCTGCTCGACATGGCGCAGAAACTGGAGGGCCTCTACCGCCACGCTTCAACACACGCCGCGGGCATCGTGATAGGCGACCGGCCGCTGTCGGAGCTGGTGCCGATGTACCGCGATCCGCGCTCGGACATGCCGGTCACCCAGTTCAACATGAAATATGTCGAGCAGGCCGGGCTGGTGAAGTTCGACTTCCTCGGCTTGAAGACGCTGACCGTGCTCGAAACCGCGGTCAAACTGATCCGCCGCCGCGGCATCGAGATCGACCTGGCGACGATCCCGCTCGACGACCCCGAAACTTACGCCATGCTGTCACGCGGCGAAGTGGTCGGCGTGTTCCAGGTGGAAAGTGCAGGCATGCGCAAGGCGCTGATCGGCATGCGGCCCGACTGCATCGAGGACATCATCGCGCTGGTGGCGCTCTACCGGCCGGGGCCGATGGAGAACATCCCGACCTACAATGCCAGAAAGCATGGCGAGGAGGAGATGGCGTCGATCCATCCCAAGATCGACCATCTGGTGAAGGAGACGCAGGGCGTCATCGTCTACCAGGAACAGGTGATGCAGATCGCGCAGGAGCTTGCCGGCTATTCGCTCGGCGAAGCAGATCTTTTGCGCCGCGCCATGGGCAAGAAGATCCGCGCCGAGATGGACAAGCAGCGCGAGCGCTTCGTCTCGGGCGCGGTCGAACGCGGCGTCGCCAAGCCGCAAGCCGACTTCATTTTCGACCTGCTGGCCAAGTTCGCCGACTATGGCTTCAACAAGTCGCACGCCGCTGCCTACGCGGTGGTCTCCTACCAGACTGCCTATCTCAAGGCGCATTATCCGGTCGAGTTCCTGGCGGCGTCGATGACGCTCGACATGGGCAACACCGACAAGCTTGCCGATTTCCGCCAGGATGCGCTGCGCCTCGGCATCGAGGTTCTGGCGCCGTCGGTTATATCGAGCTTTCGTCCCTTCGAGGTCGGTGAGAACCGCATCTACTATTCGCTGGCCGCCCTAAAAGGCGTCGGCGACGCAGCGGTCGAGCACATCGTTGCCCAGCGTGGCGAAAAGCCATTCAAGAACCTCGCCGATTTCTGCGAGCGGGTCGATCCCAAGATTGTCGGCAAGCGTGTCTTCGAAAGCCTGATCATGGCTGGCGCTCTCGACTGTTTCGGCCATGACCGCGCTTCGATGATGGCAGGGGTGGAGCGGATGATGGGGCTGGCGTCGCTGGCGCAGCAGAACGCGGTCTCCGGCCAGCACGATATCTTCGGCGCCTCGCTCGGCGCCCAGTCGCAGGCGCTCAATCTGCCGGCGACGGATCCATGGCTCGCCGCCGACCGGCTGCACCGTGAATTCCAGGTGGTCGGCTTCTATCTCTCCGCCCATCCGCTCGATGAGTACAAGGCGGCGCTGCAGAAGATGCGGGTGCAGAGCTGGGCCGAGTTTTCGGCAGCCGTCAAACGCGGTGCGGCTGCCGGCCGGCTCGCCGGCACGGTCACCACCAAGCAGGAGCGCAAGACGCGCACCGGCAACAAGATGGGCGTCGTCGCCTTTTCCGATACATCCGGCCAGTATGAAGCGGTGCTGTTTTCCGAAGGACTGGCGCAGTATCGCGACCTGCTCGAGCCCGGCCGTTCCGTCGTCATCACCGTCGCGGCCGAGGACAGGCCGGAAGGCGTCAATCTGCGCATCCAGACGGTGCAGTCGCTGGAGGACGAGGCAAGCCGCATCCAGAAGGCACTGCGTATTTTCGTGCGCAATGCGGCGCCGATCGGCACGCTGGCCGGCCAGCTTGCGGTCAGGGGCGAAGGCCAGGTCAGCTTCGTGCTGATCAAGGAAGATGGCGAGGGGGAAATCGAGATCGAGCTGCCCAATCGCTACCGGATCTCACCGCAGATCGCCTCGGCGATGCGTGCCGTGCCGGGCGTGGTCGAAGTGGAGCTGGTGTGAACCCCGCTCTTGCGGGCCGGCGGCAGTCCGCCGCGCGGCTCTTGCCGCGAACGCCACCGCAATCGTCATGAAAGCGGCGGACAAGGACGGGTTGCCAGACAGTTCAGCAATGGCGCGGTTGCGCGACAAACTGCGCAAGCTCTATCACGGACGCACCCCGGCGGCTTTCCGGTTCCAACTGGTATCTGTTGTCATCGACCTCGCGATCATTGCTTTCTTCATCGCGACGCCGGTTCTTCAAGACAAGCCGTCATTCCTCTGGCTCGACTATGCGGTGGCGGCGCTGGTCGCCGCCGACATGATTGCCCGGCTGCTGGCCTCCAACGACATGCTGCGGCTGATGAAACAGCCGACATCGTGGATCGATGCCTTCATCCTGCTGACGCTGCTGATGCCGACGGCGCTGGCGAGCCTCGGTTTCCTGCGCATCCTGCGACTGTGGTCGCTGTCGCGCAGCGGATCGCTGTGGCGGCATTTCGAGATGCGCGGCGTCAAGAAATGGCGCGAGGCAAGCCAGGCGGTCATCAACCTGTTGACCTTCCTGTTCGTCATCACCGGCTTCGTCTACACCTTCTTCTTCCGAACCGGGACGGGGCTCGAAAACTATATCGACGCCCTCTATTTCACCGTCGCCACCGTGACCACGACCGGCTTTGGTGACATCGTCCTGCCCGGGATCGCAGGCAAGCTGACCGCGATCGCCACCATGATCGTCGGCATTTCGCTGTTTGTCAGGCTGGCGCAGGCGCTCTTCCGCCCCTCCAAGGTATTCTTTCCCTGTCCGCAATGCGGGCTGCAGCGGCACGAGCCCGACGCTGTCCATTGCAAGGCCTGCGGCCACCTCCTCAACATACCCGACGACGGCAATTGACGGGCTGGAGACCCGTCCCGCCGGAATACCGAGGTTAACCCGCTCAAAACTGCGGGCCACCTATCTGGCTGTAGTTGATGCCGTCGAAGCTGATGCCCGTCAGGCCGGGAGCCGCCATCTTCCGCTTGTGACCATCGCGGCAGTCGAACACGGGCCACTCCGTCTGTTTGCAAGGGATCTCGCGGCACATTCGGCTCAGGCAATCGCCCTCGGTAAGCAGGAACAAACTATTACCCAGGCGCCGAACCGTGCTTCCGTCGTCGGAACGCCAAGTCCAGGGAATGCGCAACGAGGAAACGAAATCGCCGACAAGGCCACCGGTCCCGGAATGTGCGCGCAGGCTTGTTCGATAATGCGCCATGGACGCGGAATAGTCGGCCACGATCGTCGGGCCATAGGAGGAAGCCATAGGGCTATCCGACTCGAGAAGGTGTGTTCCCGCTTCGGCTTCCGCTTTGCTGGTGGCTACCAGCGCCGACATCAACAAAACAGCGACGATCATAAGAGGCATCGTTGCACCATCTCACGCTGGCTCTCTGTCTCCAGGAGCGTCTCATCCCGCCGCCCCAGCTACAGGCAGCAACGTTAGATCAGGGCACGAAACTCTCGTAGACTCAATCTCTACCAGACCGGACCATGGTCTAGGACGCGACGATCTTTACCGGTTGTGGCGTTTTTCGCTGCAGATTGAGCAGATTGCCCATCAGGATCAGCAGCGCGCCGCATGCGGTGAAGGCGTCTATCTGCTCCTGATAGAGCAGCCAGCCGATCAGCGCCGACAACGGCACGCGCAGGAAATCCATCGGCGAAATGACGGTGGCGTCGGCATAGCCAAGCGCACGGGCCATGCAGAAATGCGACGACATGCCGGTGAAGGCGATCAGCAGGATCCATGGCCACAGCTCCAGCGGCGGGTTGCGCCACTCATAGAGCGCCGGGATGAGGCCGAGTGCCGATTGGATGATCAGCATCCAGAAGATGATGCGCACGACGCTGTCCGTGCGCGTCAGCGACTTGACCAGCACCAGCGATATGCCGAAACAGACGGCGGCACCGAGCACGACGAGGTGTCCCGGATCGACCGAGCCGACGCCGGGGCGCACGATGATCACCACGCCGATCAGCCCCAGCACGATCGCAGCAAGCCTTGGCCGGGAAAGTCTTTCGCCGAGAAAAGTCACCGCCAGGATCGCCGTCCAGATCGGCGTGGTGAATTCGATCGAGATCAGCACGGCCAGCGGGATCAGCGTCAGCGCGTAGAGCCAGGCCGCCTGGCCGGAATAATGGATGATGTTGCGGGCGATGTGGGCAACGGGGCGCTGCGTGCGCATCGCAGCAAAGCCGCCGCTCATCATCACTAACGGCAGAAGGATGAAAAAGCCGATCACCGAGCGCAGTTCCAGCACCTGGAAGACGTTGAGCTCGGCCGTCGTGGCGCGGCCGGCGACCGACATCGCCAGGAACGAGGCGATCGACAGCGCCATCCAGAACGCGGCCTTTGGGATGGAGGGGGTGGGTGCCATGCCCGCTATGTCGCAGGCCGGGGCTCTTGCCGCAATCGCTAGCCGCTGCATTCTTCTGGGCCAGTCGCAACGGCTGGAGGTTGCAAAACGTCATGGTCGAGGCGGAACCTGATACGGCAACGGGCGTTGAGTACCCGATGTTATGCCGTGCCCTTGCGGAGCTGCCTTTCCAACATTGACAAGGAGAGTTTCATGAAACCATTCGCGCAGTTTGCGCTTGCCGGCTGTGTGTTGCTTGCAGCAGGCACGGCACATGCCGATGAGGCCAAGTTTCTCCAGTCGTTCAATGGCGATTTCGCTGGCAAGGGCACTGTCCAGGTAACCACCGATGTGCCGAACGTTAGTGTATCCTGCAGCTTCAAATCGAATGCGACCTCAACCTCACTCTCGCTGGATGGCAATTGCCGCGGTCTCGTCCTGGTAACGCGGGCTATCAGCGCCAACCTGAAGGTCACGGGTGCGAAGTACAACGGCATCTATGTCGGGTCTCGCACCGGGCCGGCACAGCTGAATGGCAGCCGCTCCGGCAACGCGATCAATCTCGGCATTGGCTGGGCCAAGGAGGTCAACGGAGATCGAAAGGCGCGGATGACGGTCGAGAAGAAGGGCGAGAACGGCATGCGGCTGACCGTCACCGACACCGACCCGAAAACCGGCAAAAGCGTGGTGACGAGCAGGATCGATCTGCAGCGCACCTGACAGGTGTGTTGATATTCAGATGATGCCGGCCTGCGAACGGCGGATTTCTGCGCTTCCGGTGCTCGCGTACCGGAACGTACGCTCCGCTTCTCGAAACCCACCACTCTCGGCTCGGCCTGATCCGGATCTCGATACACTCGATGCAGCTCAGTCCTCAAGCGGTTCCGGCGGGTGGGCGTCGCGGCCCTTGCCGAATGTATAGCCGGTTTCCACAGCCTTGCGGCCGAACTTGTCGCGCAGGGCATCGATGGCACCTTCGGCCATGGCTCGTTTGCGCGACTGAACGTCCACCAGATCGGGCGGATCAGCCTTGTCGTCGTCCGAGAGGTCGCTGACGCCGATGCCGAGCAGCCGATATTTCGTGCCGTCGGTTTCCTTGCGCAGAAGCTCGACCCCGGTCTGGAAGATGCGATCGGCGAGCCGGGTCGGGTCGCCGAGTTGGCGGTTGCGCGTGCGCAGCTTGAAATCCTGGGTCTTCAGCTTCAGCACCACGGTGCGCCCGGCGATGCCGGATTTCTTCAACCGTGCCGAGACCTTCTCCGAAAGCCCCCGCAGCACCGCGACGAGCTCGTCGAGTGAAGCGATGTCCGTGTCGAAGGTGGTTTCGGCCGATACGCTCTTGGCATCCTGGTCGGGATCGACGCGGCGGACGTCTTCGCCGCGCGAAAGGCGGTAGAGCCGGTCGCCCATCGTGCCGTAACGGCGCATGAGGTCGCCACGATCCATCTGCTGCAGCTGGCCGATGGTGCGGATGCCGTCGCGCTCCAGCGTGGCGTTGAACGCCTTGCCGACGCCCCAGATCATGGTCACCGGCTGCGCCGCCAGAAAGCTGGCCGCCTCGGCCTCGCCAATGACCGAGTAGCCGCGCGGCTTGCGGAAATCGGACGCTATCTTGGCGAGGAACTTGCAGTAGGACAGGCCAGCCGAAACGGTGATGCCGATCTCCTTCTCGACCGCCAGCGCGAAGCGCGCCAGCACCACCGCCGGCGGCAGGCCGTGCAGCCGTTCGGTGCCGGCGAGATCGAGAAACGCCTCGTCGATCGACAGCGGCTCGACCAGCGGCGTCAACGCCTGCATCATGGCGCGCACCTCGCGGCCGACGCGAACATATTTTTCCATGTTGGGGCTGATGACGACCGCCTCCGGACAGGCTTCGAGCGCCTTGAACATCGGCATTGCCGAGCGCACGCCCTGGATGCGGGCAATGTAGCAAGCGGTGGAGACGACGCCACGCTTGCCGCCGCCGATGATCAGCGGCTTGTCCTTGAGCGCCGGATTGTCGCGCTTTTCGATCGCCGCATAGAAGGCGTCGCAATCGATATGGGCGAGATGCAGCCGGTAGAGCTCGGGATGGCGCGCCAGCCGGGGACTGCCGCAGCGTTCGCAGCGGCGCGTCTGGCTGCGCTGAAATGTCAGGCAGTCGCGGCAAAAACCGTGATCGGGATTGTTGACAGGGGCCGCCATCGCTGCGAACATAAAGAGAACAGATGCAATGGTACGACAGTGCAAGGCCAGCGACAAGGCTGGCCTGGGGAGAACGCATGAGCACGACCATAGCGCCACTGGCACCCGAACTCTGGGCCGATTTCGAGGATCTCTTCGGCAAGCAGGGCGCCTGCTACGGCTGCTGGTGCACGCATTTCCGGCTGGCGCCGGCGATGCGCCGCGAGAGCAGCCGCGAACGCAACAAGGACCACATCAAGGCGCGCATCGAAGCTGGCCCGCCGCCCGGCCTGCTGGCATTTGAAGACGGCAAGGCGGTTGGCTGGATGCAGATCGGACCACGCGCCGACGTGCCCGAATGGAACAATCAGGGTAGGGGGTCGGCACCCGTCGATGCCGCCGACGCCATGGATCCGACTGTGTGGGCCATCTCCTGTTTCTTCATCCGCACCAAGGCGCGCGGCAGGGGCATCACGCATCGCCTGGTCGAAGGCGGTATCGATTTCGCCCGCAAGAACGGCGCCCGGATGGTTGAAGCCTGTCCGATCGACCTGTCCCGCGATTCGCGTTCGATCGGGTTGTTCGTCGGCTCGTCGCGGGTGTTCGAGAAGGCCGGTTTCGAGCGGCTTGTGGAACGCAAGGCAGGCCGGCCGTTGATGCGGCTCGTGCTATGACGAGCTTTTCCGCCTCGGCATCTTTGTTGATCTCACCTTGCGGTTGCAGCGGTAATTTCATACCAGACGAATGAAGCGTTCCTTCCAAAGCGCATGCGCCTTAGGTTTTGTTTTTTGCATGTCGTTCTCCCAAACCGGGGTCCCGTTTGGGCGACAGCATTAGGTCAAACGGAGAATTCACGTGAACCGTGCCCTGCCATTCGTTTTCCTTCTTGCGTTGAGCGCGCCTGCTTTCGGCCAGACCGTCGATGGCCAGGGTGCGAAGCAATTGTCGGAGGACCTGTCCCACTATGTCGGCAAACAGGCGCTCGACAAAGGCATCCTGAAGGTCTCGGCCGAAGGCGATGCCTACAAGATCGTGTTTGATTTCAAGGCGCTTGTCGGGTCACTGCCCGAGCAGAAGCTGCTCAAATTCGACGTTGCGCCCTATGCCCTGATCGTCAAGCCGCGCAGCGACGGATCCTGGGATGTCTCGATGGATTTTTCGCAGAGCGCCTCCTTCGAGTTCAACGGGCCCGAAGGTCTGCAAAGCACGCAGTTTTCGATCAAGGACGGCAAGGGTTCAGGCGTCTACGACCCCAATCTGGCGGCCTTCACCAGCGGCACCAGCTCGATGGCCGGCATGACGATGGCATCGAAGGATGCCAAGCAGCACGTGGAAGCAAGCGCCGGGGCCGCCACTGCGACGATCGCTGCGACCAAGTCCGCGACTGGCGGCGTCGATTTCACAACCTCGCAAAAGGTGTCAAACTTTGTCGAGTCGATCAATTTCGACGATCCCGAAAGCGGGCTGAAATTCCCGGTCAACGTCAAATCGCCGGAACTGTCGGTCGAGGCCAGCGGCACGGGCGTGCGGACCAAGCCGCTGCTCGATCTCCTGGCATTTGCGGTGGCCAATGAAGACGAGGCGACGCTGAAGGCAAACCAGGCGCAGCTCAAATCGCTTCTGCTTGCCGCCTTGCCGGTTTGGGAACATGTCGAGGGAACCTACGGCTTCAAGGATTTCGCGGTGGAAAGCCCGGTCGGCAATTTCGGCGCGACGCAGCTCAGCACCGCGTTCGGGTCCGACGGCGTCGCCCAGAACGGCAAGATCACCTATGGCATCAAGGCATCGGGGCTGACCGTGCCGCAGCAGCTTCTGCCGAGCTGGAGCGTGGCGCTGCTGCCCACCGACATCGACCTGAACTTCGGCGGCGCCAACATCGATCTCGACAGTATGGCGAAGAAGGCGATCGAAGCCTTTGATCTCAATCAGGATCCGCCGCTGTCCGCTGATTTCGGCGACAAGCTCAAAGCCGACTTCATGGCCAAGACGCCGAAGGTCGTCCTCGGCCACAGCACCGTGAAGAACAAGGATACGGAGATCTCTCTGGAAGGTGAGATGACTTTCCCTGGCGAAAAGCCGGAGGCAAGCGTGACGGTCGATGTCACCGGCTTCGACAAGCTTGTCGACGGCCTGCAGACGGCGGCGAAGTCGGAACCGGAGGTGGCGCAGTACGTACCTGTCGCTCTCATGGTGAAAGGCTTTGGCAAGACGCTGCCAGATGGACGCATCGAATGGGTCGTCAACGCCAAGGCCGACGGTTCGGTGATGGTCAACGGCGTCATGGTCAAGCCGGCCGATCCGGCCGTGGACGACAGCGTCGATGATGAGGGCGGGGACGATGACAGCGGGGCCGATAGCGGGGCGGGAGCGAAACTGAACCCTTGAGGGCTGGTTTCTACAATCCGAGCGCACTCGCGATCAGTGGCGCGGCTTCATGCCAATCCTCGACGACAACGATGTCGTCCGGCACCGGCGGCAGGAAAGCGCGCAGCGAATTGTCGGCCATCAGATGGAACAGACTGGCGTCGGCGACCGATTCCCTCACTGACGCCAGATTGTGAGGCTGGTCGTCGACGAAGACCACCGGCCGGCCGGTCTTGCCGCGAAGCCTAGCCACCGCCGGTCCCTTGGCCATTTCAGTGGTCAGAAGCGGGTAGCTCAGCTCGAGAGCATCGAGGTGAGCGCGCCGCACGGCACGATGCCTGTGCGGCATGGCCGTCAGCAGAATAATCTCGGCGCGATCGCCCAGTCCCGCCAGGGCATCCGCGGCGCCGTCGGTGATGCTCTGCCAGTCGGCTTGGGCGTCAAAGAAATCGCCCAGAAGTGCCGTGACTTCGGGCTGTTCGATCAGGCGACCGCTCGCCGTCTCGGCGATGTTGCCGGTCAGGCGGAACGAGGCCAGCGTCAGGCCGAAACCGCGCGCCTTGAGGAAATGCGGGAAGGGGCGGATGAATTCGAGCACGACGTCGTCGACGTCGAGCACCAGCAGCGGACGGTCGTCGGCCGCCAGTTCCTCGATCTGGCGCGCGGTTTCGGGATCATCGCTCATATGGAATGCTCATGGTTGTCGTCGCCCAGCGGCAGCGCCCGCAAGGCCTTGCCGACAGCGGCCGGCGGCGTGCCGGTTTCCTCGGCAAAGCGCATCAGCGTCGGCTCGTGGGCGAGAATGAACTGCAGGACGCCGGCCAGGAATCCCGGTTCGCCGGCAGCCTTGCGGATCGAATGCGCCTCGATGCCGGTGATCGCCAGAAAGCGCGGCAACAGCTCCGGATCGGAGGCGACGAAGCCCAGGGCCTTCACGGCAATGTTTTCCGCTTCTTCGCGCATTGACGCTGCGTTTGCCATCACTACCTTTGGTGTGTGGAATGAGTCTCTCCCGCAGTAATGGCAAGAGATGCTTGCGGCAAGCCATTAGTGCGGCGCCCGAGGTGGAACCCAGACAGGCTTTTCGCACGGTGGATTTCCGTTTCGTCAATCATATTGCCGTAAAGTGAAGCAGGGTTTGGTGCGTCTTGAGCTGGACGCATTACGGTCGCCTTCGAGCGGAAGGCGGTCGGGACGGGATATCGATGCCGAAGAAGGTCATGATCGTCGAGGACAATGAGCTCAACATGAAGCTCTTTCGGGACCTCATCGAAGCAAGCGGTTACGAGACCGTGCGCACCCGCAACGGTTTGGAAGCGCTCGATCTGGCGCGCCTGCACCGGCCTGATCTCATCCTGATGGATATCCAGCTGCCTGAAGTTTCGGGGCTGGAGGTGACCAAATGGCTGAAGGAGGATGACGAACTGCACGTCATCCCGGTCATCGCGGTCACTGCATTCGCGATGAAAGGCGACGAGGAACGCATCCGCCAGGGTGGCTGCGAGGCCTATATATCCAAGCCGATCTCGGTGCCGCGTTTCATAGAAACCATCAAATCCTATTTGGGTGATGCGTGATGTGCCCTTTAAGCCGAGCCGGAGCTTTATGACATGACTGCACGGATCCTCGTCGTCGACGATATCCCTGCCAATGTGCGGCTGCTGGAGGTTCGGCTGCTGGCCGAATATTTCGAGGTGCTGACCGCCACGAACGGGCCAGATGCCATCGAGACATGCGAGAACGGCAAGGTCGATGTCGTGCTCCTCGACGTGATGATGCCCGACATGGACGGCTTCGAGGTCTGCCGGCGGCTGAAGAGCGACCCGGCGACATCGCACATTCCGGTGGTGATGATCACCGCGCTCGACCAGGTTTCCGACCGCGTGCGCGGGCTCGAGGCCGGTGCTGATGATTTCCTGACCAAGCCGGTCAACGACCTGCAGCTGATGACGCGCGTCAAGAGCCTGGTCCGCCTGAAGTCGCTGACCGACGAGTTGCGGCTGCGCGCCTCGACGACGCGCAACATCGGCATCGAAGAGCTTCTGAGCCGCAATTTCGCCTCCGAGGACACGACGCCGAAAGTGCTGTTGATCGACGAGCGCACATCCTCGGTCGAGCGCATCCAGAAGATGCTGCGCGACCGCGCCGACCTCGACGTCACCAGCGATCCGCATGCCGGCTTCTTCCAGGCCGCCGAGACGTCCTACGAATGCGTGATGATCTCGACGGCCTTTGCCAATTTCGATCCGCTCCGGCTCTGTTCGCAGTTGCGTTCTCTCGACCGCACCCGTTTCGTCCCGATCATCCTGCTGGCGGAGGCGGGCGAGGAAGAGCGCATCATCCGAGGCCTCGAGCTCGGCATCAACGACTATCTGATGCGGCCTATCGACCAGCAGGAACTGACGGCGCGGTTGCGTACCCAGGTGCGCCGCAAGCGCTACAACGACCAGCTGCGCGCCAGCGTCACCCAGACCATCGAAATGGCGGTGACCGACGGGCTGACCGGGCTGCACAACCGCCGCTACCTCGATAGCCATCTGCAGACGCTGTTCGATCGTGCCGTGGCGCGGCGGCGGCCGCTGTCGGTGATGATCACCGACCTCGACCGCTTCAAGTCGATCAACGACGCGCACGGCCATGACGGCGGCGACGAGGTGTTGCGGGAATTTGCGCGACGGCTGCGCAAGAATGTCCGCGGCATCGACCTTGCCTGCCGCTTTGGCGGCGAGGAGTTCGTCGTGGTGATGCCGGACACCGACGGCACGGTGGCCGAGAAGGTGGCCGAACGGATTCGTGCCGAAATCGCCCAGGCGCCTTTTGCCATCGGTCCTGACGGCAAGACGATCGAGGTCACCGTCAGCGTCGGCGTGTCGTCGGTGCTGAAGGGGGTGGACACGGTGGCGGCGCTGATGAAACGCGCCGACCTCGCGCTCTACGAGGCCAAGAGCGGCGGCCGCAACCGCGTCGTCGCCAAGGCGGCGTGACCGTCCAGACAAGATTATCCAGTCAACCCGACAGGGTTACCCGTTTACCTTAATCCAAGTGATTCCCGAGCCTTGGTTAAGAAATGGTTGATTTTCATAAGCTCTTGCGCAAGTGTACTGGTCAAGACGAAGCCGGCACGAGGGTAGACAACCGGCTCGATCTCCAGAATACCCCATGATGCTCAGGTCCGCCGCATCTCCTGGGTCCGTGGGGTCGGCCGGCCGGCGCTGGCACATAGTGGCCTCCTCGTACCGCTGCCAACCGCCGACCGGCCCCCTCCTTTCCAAAAAAACATCAGAGCTCCGTGCCAAGGCACGGAAGACTCTGCGTTTTGCCTGAAAATCCGGATATCGTTTTTGGGGCCGCGACGGCGCTAGCCGATCCGCACCTACCGTCTGCGCGACAAGCCTGTTCGCGGCAGCCGACTATGAAGGGGAATTGTACCCCTCCATTTCATACATATGGCGCACAAGGGGCTTGCGGCAAGACCCGGCTCCTCCCGTAGAACCGCGACCCAGCCAAACGCGGGGAACGGGAGTGACGATAATGATTTCAGATCATGCGGTGGTGATCGCTGGGGGCGGTCCGACGGGATTGATGCTGGCGGGTGAACTGGCGTTGGCAGGGGTCGACGTCGCCATTGTCGAACGACGGCCCGACCAGAAGCTTGCCGGCCTGCGCGCCGGCGGCCTGCATGCCCGGACCATCGAGATGCTCGATCAGCGCGGGATTGCCGATCGGTTCCTCGAGCAGGGCCAGTTGGGCCCGGCCTTGGGCTTCCACATGATCCGTTTGGATATCAGCGACTTCCCAACCCGGCACAACTATCTGTTGGCGCTGCGGCAAAACCACATCGAGCGCATCCTGGCCGAATGGGTCAGCGAGTTGAAGGTGCCGATCTATCGTGGACACGAGGTTGCAGGGTTTACCCAGGACAATAGCGGCGTCGATATCGAACTGTCCAACGGCCACCGTTTGCAGGCGGAATATCTGGTCGGCTGCGATGGAGGCCGCAGCACCATTCGTAAGACGGCTGGTATCGAGTTCGCCGGATGGGATCCGACGACGAACTGGATGATCGCCGAGGTCGAGATGTCGGAAGAGCCGGCATGGGGCTTTCGCAGCAACGCCTTCGGCATTCATGCCTTGGGTAAAATCGAGGAGGGCGGACGGGTAGGCGTCGTATTGACCGAGCCGCGATTGAAGACCAGCGGCGAACCCACGCTGCGCGACCTCAGCGAGGCGTTGGTTGCCGTCTACGGTACCGACTACGGGGTCCACAGTCCGATCTGGCTCTCGCGCTTCACCGACATGACGCGGCAAGCCGCGACTTACCGCGACAGGCGCGTGCTGCTGGCGGGCGATGCCGCGCATATTCACCCGCCGATGGGCGGGCAGGGCCTCAACATCGGCGTGCAGGACGGGGTGAACCTGGGATGGAAGCTGGCTCAGGTGGTCAAGCGGATATCGCCAGAAAGCCTGCTGGATTCGTACCACGCCGAGCGCTACCCGGTCGCTGCCCGTGTCTTGCAGAACACGATGGCGCAGGTTGCGCTTCGGCGTATGGACGACCGCAGCAAGGCCATGGGCGATATCTTTTCCGAGCTACTCGGCATGGACGAACGGCGCAAACGCATCGCCGCGGAGATGTCCGGGCTGGGTGTCCATTACGACTTCGGCGAGGGGCATCCACTGCTCGGACGGCGAATGCCCGACCTCGACCTTGTGACGGCCGATGGTCCGCTGCGAGTCTTCACCTTGCTGCACGACGCCCGGCCGGTTTTCCTCAACCTTGGAAACGCCGGTGATTTCGACATCGCGCCGTGGGCGGACCGGGTCCGGCAGGTCGATGCCGTGTATTCCGGTGCGTGGGAGCTTCCGGCCCTTGGTTTGGTCGCGGCACCTGTCGCGGTGTTGATCCGGCCCGACGGATATGTGGCCTGGGTAGGGGATGGAACTCATCCGGGACTTGCCGAGGCGCTGAGCGCCTGGTTCGGACCCGCCTGCCGCGGGGCCGCGGGCACAATGAGGCGGCTTGCGTAACCTGTTGAAATGCATCGCGTCGGAACTCGCGGTGGAAAAGCCTGCTGACAACCGATTGACAGGATGCCTCTCATGTGCAGAAATTGGTTGGACCATTGGACCACTTGGAGGAAGCGTGGACCAGAATAGCTTGCCACCCATTCAGACGACGGCGCGCGATGACGCCGTGCTGAAGGCGTTGGTGGGCTTTGTTCGCGCCGAAGCCTTGCAGCCTGGCGAGAGACTGCCAACCGAGCGTATTCTGGCCGAGCGGCTGAAGGTCAGCCGCAACACCGTGCGCGAGGCGCTGACGCGTTGGGAAGGGCTCGGTCTCGTCGAGCGCCGGCAAGGCAGCGGCACCTATCTCAAGGCGGCCGTTTCACACGACATGCTGCATATGCCGCTGACGCTGGCGGGCGGCAATGATTTCACCAGCCTGATGCAGACGCTGGAAATCCGCCGCGCGCTGGAGGCGGAGGCCGCCGCACTCTGCGCCGAACGCGCCAGCCAGACCGACATCGCCGAAATCGCGCGCAAGCTCGACATCATGGAGCACGCGTTCCGCACGCGCGACGGCATGTCGTCGGAAGAGGACTGGGAGTTCCACCAGGCGATCTACCGGGTCTCGGGCAACCCGCTGTTCGAGCAGATCATCGCCGCCATGCACGAGCTGTTCCATCGCTTCTGGGAGCATCCGCTCGGCGTACGCGACTTCGGCCATGCCAGCTTTCCCTACCACCGCACCATTTACGAATGCATCGCCGCCCGCGACCCGCAGGGCGCCCGCGCCGAGGCGCTCAAGCTGATCGCCACCGTCGAGGACGATCTGAAGCGCGGTGCGGCCAAACTCAAACTTTCGAGCCAGACATGAACGAGCATCCATCCGGTTTCGATCACGACTATCTCGCCGAGGCGGCAACGCTCTTGGCGCATGACGAGCCATTCCCGGGCGGTGCGGTTGTGCCGCCAATCTACCAGACCTCGCTGTTCACCTTCGCCAGTTATGCCGAGATGGCCGACACTTTTGCTGGCAAGCGAAAGCAGCCGATCTATTCGCGCGGCGACAATCCGACCGTGATGGAGTTCGAGGCGCGGGTGGCCGCGCTCGAGGGTGCTGAGGCCGCGCGCGGCTTTTCCAGCGGCATGGCGGCGATCAGCGCCACGGTGCTTGCGTTCGTTGGCGCCGGCGAGCGCATCGTCGCGGTGCGCAACTGCTACGGCGATGCCTACCGGCTGTTCGAGCGGCTGTTGCCGCGGCTCAACATCAAGGTCGACTACGTCGATGGCTCCGACCCGGATGCGGTGGCGGCAGCACTTCCCGGCGCCAAGCTGCTTTATCTGGAAAGCCCGACCTCGATGATGTTCGAGCTGCAGGACATCGCGCATCTGACGCGGTTGGCCAAAGAGCAGGGCATCGTCACCAGCATCGACAATTCCTGGGCGACGCCGGTGTTCCAGAAGCCGATCACACACGGCGTCGACCTGGTGCTGCACTCGGCCTCGAAATATCTCGGCGGCCACAGCGACACCGTCGCCGGCGTCGTGGCGGGTTCGGCCGCCCACATCAAGCATATCAACGAGCAGACCTATTCCTATCTCGGCGGCAAGCTGTCGCCATTCGAGGCCTGGCTGCTGCTGCGCGGCCTGCGGACGCTGCCGCTGCGCCTGCCGCACCACATGAAGAGCGGCCTGACCCTCGCCGAACGGTTGAAGGCGCATGCCAATGTCGAGCGCGTCAACCATCCCGGCTATTCGAACCATCCCGGCAAGGCGACGCTGGCCGGTTATGCCGGGCTGTTCTCCTTCGAGGTGACGGACGATATCGACATCCCCGTCTTCGTCGACGCGCTGAAATATTTCCGCATCGGCGTCAGCTGGGGTGGGCATGAAAGCCTGGTCGTGCCTGCCAAGGCGTCGCTGGAGCAGACACCTGGACTGAATTCGATGGCGCGCTTCGGCGTCAGCCCCCGAACCATCCGCTTCAATGTCGGATTGGAAAGTGTCGAAGATCTCTGGGCGGACGTCGCCCAAGCCTTCGAAAAAGCCAGAAAATAACAAGCGGGTTCAAAATGGGAGTCTTGAACATGAAAAAACTGACCGTCATGCTTGCCACCGTTGCGGGGCTGGCGATTTCCGCCGGAAGCGCTGTGGCCGATTCGACCCTGAAAATGGTCGAAGTCATCACCAGCCCGCCGCGCACCGAATTCCTGAAGAAGCAGATCGCCGAGTTCGAAACCGCCAATCCCGGCATCAAGGTCGAGCTGATCTCGCTGCCCTGGGGCCAGGCTTTCGAAAAGTTCCTGACCATGGTGCAGGCCGGCGACACGCCCGACATTGTCGAGATGCCGGAACGCTGGATGGGCCTCTATGCCAACAACGCCCAACTCGAGGATCTCGGCCCCTACATGGCCAAATGGGACGACGCCAAGACGCTCGGCGACCGCGCCAAGCAGTTCGGCTCGACGGTCAACAACACCCAGTTCATGATCCCGTACGGCTACTATGTGAACGCGCTGTTCTGGAACAAAAAGCTGTTCAAGGAGGCTGGCCTCGACGGCCCGCCGGCGACGCTCGACGATTTCATCGCCGATTCCAAGAAGATCTCGGCACTGCCCGGCAAATATGGCTACTGCCTGCGCGGCGGTCCGGGCGCCTTCAACGGCATGCACATGTTCATGAACATCGCCGCCGGCAAGGGCGGCTATTTCAACGAGGACGGCACGTCGACCATCAACGACGAAGGCTCCGTGAAAGGCCTGCAGATGCTGGCCGACATGTACAAGGACGGCCTGGCGCCGAAGGATGCGGTGAGCTGGGGCTTCAACGAGACGGTCACCGGCTTCTACTCCGGTACCTGCGCCATGCTCAATCAGGATCCGGACGCGCTGCTCGGTATCGCCGACAAGATGAGCGCCGACGATTTCGCCGTGGCGCCATTGCCGGTCGGGCCGAGTGGCAAGTCCTATCCGACGCTCGGCTATGCCGGCTGGGCGATGTTCGCCAACTCGCAGCACAAGGACGACGCCTGGAAGCTGATGGCAACGCTGCTCTCGCCCAAGGACAATCTGGAATGGGCCAAGGAAGTCGGCGTCGTCCCGATCCACAACGGCGCCGACCAGGACGCTCACTTCAAGACCGAGCAGTTCAAGGGCTGGTTCACGGAGCTGAGCGACACCTCCAAATATGAAATGGTGACGCCGCCGACCCATCTGGAGAATCTCGGCAATTTCGTCGACCAGGTTGCGATCAAGAACTTCCAGGAAGTGCTGCTTGGCCAGAAGACGGCCAAGGACGTCGCCGACCAATGGGCTGCCTTCCTGACCAAGGAACAGCAGGACTGGCTGGCGAAGAACAAGAAGTAGCTCTTCTTCCTTCTCCCCGTTTCACGGGGAGAAGGTGGCCCCGATAGGGCCGGATGAGGGGCGGCACAGGCTTCCGCCAAGTTGGCGCTGCCTCTCATCTGCCTGCCGGCTTTCGTCGCTCGAAAAGCCAAGCAATTGGCTTTTCGTCCGCTGCGCGGACCGCTCCACAACTCCCCGAGAACGGGGTGAACGGCGCTTTTCACCAGCCCCAACGCTTCTTGGAGCCGATCCACAGCCAATGACCTATGCCGTGTCCGAAATACGATCCGCCAGCAAGCCGCGTCGCAGGTGGCTTTCACACGCCGCTATCGAACCCTGGCTCTATCTCAGCCCGGCAATCATCCTTCTGGTCGTGGTGCTTCTGGTGCCGCTGGTGATCGGTATCAGCTACTCCTTCCGCAAGTTCTCGGCCTTCAAGTCGGAATATGTCGGGCTCGGACAATATCAGGCGATGTTGTCGGATCAGGTGCTGGGGCAGGCGCTGGTCAATACGCTGTGGTGGACTGTCGCCAGCCTGTTCTTCCAGTTCTTCCTCGGTCTCGGCCTGGCGCTGCTGCTCGACAAGCCATTCCCGGGCCGCAAGGTGGTGCAGGCCCTGGTGTTCCTGCCTTGGGCGGTGCCGTCCTTCCTGTCGGGTCTGACCTGGGCCTGGCTGTTCAATCCGATCATCGGCCCATTGCCGCATTGGCTTTTCGCGCTGGGGCTGAAGGCCGAACCGACCAATGTTCTGTCCGATCCTTCAACCGCCATGTGGGGGCCGATCGTCGCCAATATCTGGTTCGGCATTCCGTTCTTCGCCATCACAATGCTGGCGGCGCTGAAGTCGATCCCGTCGGAATTGCATGAGGCGGCGGCGATCGACGGCGCTTCGCCATGGCAACGCTTCACCAAGGTGACGCTGCCGTTCCTGGCGCCGACCATCGCCATCACCGTGATGTTGCGCACGATCTGGATCGCCACCTTCGCCGACCTGATCTTCGTCATGACCGAGGGCGGGCCTGCCGGCTCGACCAACACGGTGCCGGTCTACATCTATGTCAGCGCCTTCAAATCGCTGGACAAGGGGTATGCCTCGGCGGTGGCCGTGCTGCTGCTCGTCCTGCTCATTGCCTATGCGATCGCATTGATCGGCATCCGCCGCTCCCTGGTGAGGCACGTCTGATGATCGCAGGACGCTCAACCTCGCAGCGGTTTTTCGGCAGCGTCGGCCTCTACGCCGCTATCGCCGCCTATGTGATATTCGCCCTGTTCCCGATCTACTGGACGCTGAAGATCTCGGTCACGCCGGAGCGGCTTCTCTATTCCGAAGGCATCACCTTCTGGCCGTCGCACATGACGTTGCAGAACTTCGTCACCGTGCTCGAGGCCACCGATTTCCCGCGCTATTTCCTCAACAGCGTCATCGTCTCGGTCTCGACGGCGGGACTGGTGACCGTCATTGCCACGCTCGCCGGCTACGCCATGTCGCGCTTCACCTTTCGCGGCAAGGCGGCGCTGGCGCTGATGTTGCTTTTGACCCAGACCTTTCCGCTGGTGATGGTCATTCCGCCGATCTACCGCGTCATGGGGCAGATCGGCCTGATCAACAGCCTGACCGGGCTGATCATCATCTACACCGCCTTCAACACCGCCTTCGCCACCTTCCTGATGCAGTCCTTCTTCGACGGCATCCCGAAGGACCTGGAAGAGGCGGCGATGATCGACGGCTGTACGCGCGCCCAGGCGATGCGCAAGGTGATCGTGCCGCTGACGCTGCCTGGCATGGGAGCGACGCTCGGCTTCGTCTTCACCGCCGCCTGGAGCGAGCTCCTGTTCGCGCTGATGCTGATTTCCAGCGACGACCAGAAGACCTTCGCGGTCGGCCTGCTCACCTTCATCGGCAAGTTCGCCGTCGACTGGGGACAGATGATGGCGGCGTCGATCCTGGCGCTGATCCCGGTCTGCATCTTCTTCGCCTTCCTGCAACGCTATCTCGTCACCGGCCTGACCGCCGGCGCCGTCAAAGGATAGATCGATGGCCTCTGTTACGCTCGAAAAGGTCCGCAAGGATTATGGCTCCGTCCGCGTCCTGCACGCGGTCGACCTTGAGATCGCTGATGGCGAGTTCGTCGTCCTGGTCGGCCCGTCAGGCTGCGGCAAGTCCACGCTTTTGCGCATGATCGCCGGGCTGGAGGAGGCTTCCGGCGGCGAGATCCGCATCGGCGAGCGGCTGGTCAACGATGTCGCGCCGAAGGACCGCGACATCGCCATGGTGTTCCAGTCCTACGCGCTCTATCCGCATATGGATGTGTCGAAGAACATGGGTTTCAGCCTGATGCTGAAGAAGGCCGCGAAGCCGGCCATCGACGCGCGGGTGGACGGTGCCGCCAAACGGCTCGGGCTCGACACGTTCCTGCAACGCCTGCCGCGCCAACTGTCCGGCGGCCAGCGCCAGCGCGTCGCCATGGGCCGCGCAATCGTGCGCGATCCCAAGGTGTTTCTGTTCGACGAGCCGCTGTCGAACCTCGACGCCAAGCTGCGCGTCCATATGCGCGCCGAGATCAAGGCGCTGCACCAGCAGTTGAAGACCACCTCGGTCTACGTCACGCACGACCAGATCGAGGCGATGACCATGGCCGACCGCATCGTCGTCATGCATGACGGGCTGATCCAGCAGGTCGGCGCGCCGCTCGATCTCTATGACCATCCGACCAACATGTTCGTCGCCGGCTTCATCGGCTCACCAGGCATGAATTTCCTGCCGGCGACGGTTCGAAAGGGCGATACGTCGGAGGCTGTGCTGGCCGATGGCCAGGCGCTGCGCCTGCCGGACGGAATACCGCTGAAGGACGGTGACGTCATCACCATTGGCCTACGGCCCGAGCACATCAGGCTGGCCGATGACGGCGCACTGCAGGGCGAGGTTGGGGTGGTGGAGCCGCTCGGTCTCTCGACGCAGTTCTACGTCACGTTGGCCGGCCAGCAGCTTTGCGTCTTTGCCATGGGCCGTGCCGGCGTGAAGTCTGGCGATTTGGTCCGGTTGTCGGCCGATCCGGCGTCGCTGCATTTGTTCGACCCGAAAAGCGGCGATCGCATCGGATAAGGGCCTGCGGCCAACCATGAAAACAAAAACGCCGCCCATTGGGCGGCGTTTTGGCATTTTCGGAGAAACCAGATTACTTGATCTTGGTTTCCTTGAATTCGACGTGCTTCTTGGCGACCGGGTCGTACTTGCGGAACGACAGCTTGTCGGTCTTGGTACGGCTGTTCTTGCTGGTCACGTAGAAGAAACCGGTGTCGGCGGTCGACAGAAGCTTGATCTTGATGTTTGCGGCTTTGGCCATGATCTCAGTCCGTTATGTTCGTGGGGTTTTGGCCGCTGGAGCACGGGAAAACACCCGGACGCGGGAAACTTGGCGCGACACATAAAGAACGTGCCTGGAAAGTCAAGCCCGGCAGGCCTTGGTTGGCCCACCGGAGCAGGCCTATGGCTTCAAATCATGCGATTTCCGCCGCGGATACCCCAACCTTCTTCCAGTCTCCGGTCGTGTTCCACCAGCGATTCGGATTGGCGCGGTCGTCCAGCCCCTTGGAGCGGCTGGCCAGGATCGGCTGAATGCGGATCACCGGCTCCTGGTAGGAGTGCGCCTGGAAAATCGCCTCGACGACGCGTGCGGCCAGTGCCTGGTCGTCGGGCAGTTCGAACGAAACCTCCACCGTGCCTGGGCGTCGCCGCAATTCGGTTTCGGCGCCGGCGGCCGCACCCTCAAGCGGCCTGTAGCGTTCGATGCCATGCGCCGACTGATAGGCATTGCGGTCATATTTGCCCATCGCCAGCGGCGCTATCGCCACCACCGCGTCCATGATGCGGTCGACGTCGGCGGCCGGCGCCTGGAAGGTCACGAGCAGGAGCAGTGTCATTCGCAACGAAGTGGTTTCAAAGCCGCTGTCGATCATCAGAGTATCCTCAACTTCAGATGTTTTGAGGCAACCTTATAACCGGGGGCTGCTGACATGGTTCTGTCAGCAGCCTGTCATCGCGCGACGCTGAAATGCAGGGCGTGTAGTGCCGCGCTACAGGAGGATCTTGCGGATCACCCGGACGCTGACCAGGGCGATGTAGGCGGCGAAGAACAGGCCGAGCGACCAGCCGAAACCGGACGGACCGAACGCATCCATGCCGATGCCGATCGCTTGCGGGCCGAGCACCATGCCGACGCCGTAGCAGAGCACGAAGGCGGCGTTGGCGGACGCCAGTTCGTGGCCGGAAAGCTGCGAACCGAGATGGGCAAGGCCGATCGTGTACATGGCTGCGACGACGCCGCCCCAGACGAACAGAAGTGCCGCCATCAGGTGCCAATTCTGCGCAAAGAAGGGCATGAAGACCGTGCCGGCAAGGCCAACGGTGGCGCAGGCAATCAGCAGATAGCGGCGATCGCTGACGCGGTCGCTGATCATGCCGATCGGGATCTGCAGCAGCACGTTGCCGAGGCCGATCATGGTCAGGAGAAGGGCTGCGTCGGCCTCGGAATAGCCGATGCGGTTGCCGTAAATCGGGAACAGCGCAAAGCCGCCGGTTTCGACAGCGCCGAACACCAGCACGGCGGCGGTCGCCGACGGCACCAGCCAGATGTAGCGCAGGAAATTGCTGGTTTCGCCGTCGGAGGAGATCGACGGGCTCTCGTTGCGCGCCGCCAGCACCGGTATGGCGGCCAGCGTCACCAAACCGATGATGACGCCGAACGGCCTGAAGCCGGAACTGCCGAGATGGGCGAACAGCCAGGGTCCGGCGGCAAAACCGAGCGACAGAACGGTGGCGTAGATGCCGAGGACAAGGCCACGCCGGTGCGGCGGCGCCGAGGTGCTGATCCAGAATTCAGACAGGATGAACAGCACCGTCAATGCTATGTGCAGCACGATGCGCAGCGGAAACCACATCCAGAAATCGGGCGCGAAATGAAAGCCGATGAAGGCCAGGGCGCCGGCGGCGATCATGGCGACCATGGTCCACGCGACGCCGAAGCGCACCGCGAGCGGCGTGGCCAGCGGGGCACCGGCGATCGAGGCCAGGCCGGCGACAGCGGTGTTGAGGCCGATCATCGAAGCAGAATGGCCGCGCGTTTCGAGAATGACGCTGAGCAGCGGCATGCCGAGGCCGATGGCGATGCCGACGACGCTGATCGACGAGATCGCCGCCACCATCGGCAGCCAGTGTACGCGTTCGTCGCCCTGTGGTTGGGTATCGACCGTCATGGGGTGTCTGAATACTCGATGTTTTACAGAATTTCGCGGGTGAAGTGGTTGC
Organism: Mesorhizobium newzealandense; assembly: GCF_042682145.1. Classification (NCBI taxonomy): domain Bacteria; kingdom Pseudomonadati; phylum Pseudomonadota; class Alphaproteobacteria; order Hyphomicrobiales; family Phyllobacteriaceae; genus Mesorhizobium; species Mesorhizobium newzealandense. The sequence goes on from NZ_JBHUGZ010000023.1 coordinate 79,169, forward strand.
GGACAAGCCGGTAGAAGGGCACGGGACCGCCCGGACGCAACAGCGGATCATGGGCGAGGCGCGTTTCCAGCTCGTCCAGGATCATTCGGGTGATGTCGGGTATGTCAGCTTCCCTGGCCTTGGCAAGCGGCAGCCAGACCAACTCTTCGAGTTCGTTGGTTGGACCGCCCCCCCGGCAGTTCGACGGCGACATCGTCGCGCCAGGCGCTGAAGAAACGCGTGTCGAAGCGGCGCACCCGATTGGGCGGCGTGATGGCGCGCGCGACGAAACGCAGCATCTCGAGAGAGGGTTGCACGCCGTGTTCGGCAAAGCCCTGCCAATCGGGCCTGGAAGTGGCGAAAGCACCTTGGCGGCCGATCAGCAGCCCGGCTTCCTCATACGTCTCGCGGATCGCCGACAAGGCGATGGCGCGGGCCCGTGCGGCGCTTGTGCGGCCCGGCCCAGCGATCAACTTTGCTTCCTGCTCCGGATGCAATGCGGCGGCGACCGGGATGCGGCTGTCGGCAGGGTCGGTACGGCCGCCGGGAAAGACGAATTTGCCCGGCATGAAGGCGTGGCCGGCGTGACGGCGGCCCATCAGGACCAGCACCTCATCGCCCTTTCGGTCGAGCAGGATCAAGGTCGCCGCGTCGCGTGGGCGGATAGGCCGGTCGCTCTGAGCGATCATGCTCCGCTCGATCCTGTCGACTTCCGCCTTGGCCATACCGTCCATGCGCAGGACCTAGCGGAAACTTCTGGCAAGCGAAAGTGGCCTTTCACGTCGGTATGTTGCACCAGCGAGCGTAGCCAACTTTGACCTAGACCCCGGGATGGGGCTCGATCACATCCTGCTCGCCGCCGAATCCGTGCATATAGAAGGCCCATTGCAGTCCGATGACGGCACCCTTGACCGGCTGCAGCAGCGCCACCGCCAAGACAATGGTCAGCGGCACCCAGATGGCGATGTGCTGCCAGGTGGACAGCGTCGATGTCGCCTCGACGGCCATGAAGGCGCCAAGCACGATGTGACCGACGATAACGATGACGAGATAGGCCGGAAGGTCGTCGGCGCGATGGTGATGCAGTTCCTCGCCGCAGACGCTGCATGTATCGACGGTCTTGGTGAAGGCGCGAAACAGCTTGCCTTCGCCGCAATGCGGGCAGCGGCCGAGCATGCCGCGCTTCATTGCCGTCCACAGCGGGCGGGCGGCCCGGCCCGAGTGATGTTCTCCGCCGAAAACCGGTTGTTCCATGGCTGTTGTCATCATCGTCTCCTGCCGCGCGAACCCGGTCGCGATTGCGACGCGCGGGCGCGGCCCTTGGCCTTGTGAAACGACCGCTTGGAGCCCGGCAAAGGCTTCGGGTCGGTCAACATCTCGAAGCGCATCGCGCCGGCCATTGGTGCCACCTCGACGAGCCGGACCTCGACGCGGTCCGCGAGCTGGTAGCCTTTGCCCGAGCGTTCTCCGAACAGGGAGCGGGCCGCTTCGTCGTATATATAGTAATCGCCATTCAATGTTGACACCGGGATGAAACCATCCGCGCCATACTGCGGCAATTGGACAAATAGTCCCGATTTGGTGACGCCGGAGATGCGCGCGTCGAAGCGGTCGTCGACGCGCTCGGCGAGATAGGCGGCTATCAGCCGGTCGACGGTGTCGCGCTCGGCTGCCATTGCGCGCCGTTCCGTGCCTGAAATCAGCACTGAGACGTCTTCGAGCCGCGCTTCCTCGTCCTGCGTCAGCCCGCCTGGGCCAAGGCCGAGTGCGGCAATAAGTCCGCGATGCACGATCAGGTCGGCGTAACGGCGGATCGGCGAGGTGAAATGCGCGTAGCGCTTCAGGTTGAGGCCGAAATGGCTGATGTTCTTGGGCGAATATTCGGCCTGGCTCTGCGAGCGCAGCACCACTTCGTTGACCAGGCCTTCATTGTCGGCGCCGCGCACGCGCTCCAGGATGCCGTTGAACTGGCTTGGCCGCATCTGCGCGCCGCGCGCCAGCGACAGGCCAAGCGTCTGCAGGAACTCGCGCAGCGATTCCTGCTTGGCCAGCGAAGGCGCGTCATGGACGCGGTAGACCAGCGCCTGCTTCTTTGCCTCCAGCGTCTCGGCCGCGGCGACATTGGCCTGGATCATGAATTCTTCGATCAGCTTGTGAGCATCGAGCCGGTCCGGCACGATGACGCGATCGACGGTGCCATCCGGCTTGAGCAGGATCTTGCGCTCCGGCAGGTCGAGTTCGAGCGGCTGGCGGCCGTCGCGGCCACGCTTCAGGATTGAATAGGCGTCCCACAGCGGCTTCAGCACGGTGTCGAGGATCGGACCGGTCTTGTCGTCCGGCACGCCGTCAATGGCTGCCTGCGCCTGTTGGTAGGCAAGTTTCGCCGCCGACTTCATCATGACGCGGTGGAAGGAGTGCCGGAGTTTGCGGCCTTCGGCCGAAAAAAACCATGCGCACGGCCAGCGCCGGCCGGTCCTGGCCTTCGCGCAGCGAGCACAGATCGTTGGAGATACGCTCAGGCAGCATCGGCACGACGCGGTCCGGGAAATACACCGAATTGCCGCGTTTCAGCGCTTCGCGGTCGAGTGCCGTGCCATAGCGGACATAGGCGGCGACATCGGCGATCGCCACCGTGGCGACCACGCCGCCCGGGTTGTTCTCGTCAAGGTCTGGTGTGGCGAAGACAGCGTCGTCATGGTCCTTGGCGTCGGCCGGATCTATGGTGACCAGGGGCAGGTCGCGCCAGTCCTCGCGGTGATCCATCGTCGCCGGCTTGACCGCTTCGGACTCGGCGACGACGTCGGCTGGAAAAATATGCGGAATGTCATGCGCGTGGATGGCGATCATCGAGACCGCCTTTTCGCTGGTCAGCGAACCCAGCACGTTGAGCACCTTGGCTCTTGGCAGCCCATAGCGGGAGGCACGCGCGGGCTCGACCTCGACCAGGTCGCCATTCCTGGCGCCGTTCTGGAACTCCTTGTCGACGATCAGTTCGGGCTGGCGCCGTTCCACCGGCTCGATGCGGAAGGTGCCGTCCTGCAGGATGCGAAAGACGCCGAGAACCGCATCGCTGCGCTTCTCGAAGATCTTCATCACCCGCCCGGTGTAGGCGGGGCCCGTCACTTCGTTGGTCGGGAAGGTTTTGGCCAGCACGCGGTCGCCGATGCCTGGTGCCGGGCCATTGCCGCTGCGCGAGATCCGAATGGACACAACCGGCGGCTCTCCCGTACCGACGGCTTCCGCAGGATGCGCCAGCAAAATGCCGTCGCCGTCGCGGCCAAAAATGTCGAGCACGGCGACATGGGGCAGGGCGCCGACGCGGGCCAGTTGTTTGCGCTCCTTGGTCAGGACGCCTTCGTCCTGCAGGTCGCGCAAGATATCCTTCAGCCAGATGCGGTCGTCGCCGCGCAGTGCGAACGCCTTGGCGATGTCGCGTTTGCCGGCGCGATCGGGATTTTCGGCGATGTAGCGCAGGATTTCGTCACGTGACGGCCTATAGTCGTCCTTGACCTTGGCCCTCGTGTCGGCGGTGCGCGGATCGCCGTGGCTTCTACCGGTGATCCTGCGCGCCACGCTGTCCTACCCTTTTTTCTTCGCGGCCGGCTTCTTGGCCGCCGTTTTCTTGGCTGTTGTTTTCTTGGTTGCCGGGGCCTTGGCCGCTGCCGCCTTGCGGAACGGCTTCTTGCCGCCGCCGCCCTTGGCTTCCTTCTCGGCAATCAGCGCCAGCGCGTCCTCGACCGTCACCGATTGCGGATCCTTGCCCTTGGGCAGGGTGGCGTTGACCTTGCCGAAATTCACGTAAGGCCCGTATTTGCCGTCACGCACGACGATCTTGCCGCCGCCGTCGGGATGGTCGCCGAGCTCCTTCAGGGCTGCCGGCGTACCGCCATTGCGGCCGCCCTTGCCCTTCAGCTGCTTCTCGGCGATCACCGACACGGCGCGGTTGAGCCCGATGGAGAACACGTCCTCGATGCTGTCGAGATTGGCGTAGGTGCCGTCATGCAGCACGAACGGGCCGTAGCGGCCGAGCCCGGCCGAGATCATCTTGCCGGATTCCGGATGCTGGCCGACATCACGCGGCAGCGACAGCAGGGCAAGCGCCTTCTCGTGGTCGACGGTTTCAGCCGTCCAGCCCTTGGGCAGGCTGGAACGCTTGGCTTCCTTGCCATCGCCACGCTGCAGATAGGGGCCGAAGCGGCCGCTGCGCAGCGTGATTTCCTCTGATGTATAGGGATCCTTGCCGATGACCTTGGTGCCGTCCTCGCCATTGCCGTTCTCGCCATTGGGATTGGCGGCGTCGCCGAGCTGGCGGGTGAAGGAGCATTCGGGATAGTTCGAGCAACCGACAAAGGCGCCGAACTTGCCGAGCTTCAGCGACAGATTGCCGGTGCTGCATTTCGGGCAGATGCGCGGATTGGAGCCGTCTTCTCGCGCGGGGAACACCAGCGGCGCCAGTTCCTCGTTGAGCGCATCGAGCACGTCGGTGACGCGCAGCTCCTTGATATCGGCAACGGCGCCGGAAAAGTCCTTCCAGAAATCGCGCAGCACGTCCTTCCAGGCGAGCTTGCCGTCCGATATCTCGTCGAGCTTTTCCTCGAGAGACGCGGTGAAGTCGTATTCGACATAGCGCTTGAAGAAGCTTTCGAGGAAGGCCGACAGCAAACGGCCCTTGGCCTGCGGCACCAGCCGGCGCTTGTCGAGGGTGACGTAATCACGGTCCTCGAGCGTCTTCAGGATCGCCGTATAGGTCGACGGCCGCCCGATGCCGAGTTCTTCCAGCTTCTTGATCAGCGAGGCTTCGGAGTAACGCGGCGGCGGCTCGGTGGTGTGCTGGGTGGCGTTGATCGCCTGGCGGGCAAGCTGCTCGCCGGCGCGGATCTCGGGCAGACGGCGGTTTTCCTCGTCTTCCGAATCGTCGTCCTTCTGGTCTGTGTAGGCGGCGATGAAGCCGTCGAAGCGAACGACCGAACCGATGGCGCGAAGCTCGGCGGTGCGGGCGCCGTTGACCGCCTCGATCTCGGCTGTTGTGCGTTCGATCTCGGCCGGCTGCATCTGGCTGGCGATGGCGCGCTTCCAGATCAACTCATAGAGCCGCATCTGGTCGGAATCGAGATATTGCCTGACCGATGCCGGGGTGCGCATGAAGTCCGTCGGGCGGATCGCTTCGTGTGCTTCCTGGGCGTTCTTGGCCTTGGCGGTATATTGGCGCGGCTTTTCCGGCAGGTACTTGGGGCCGAATTCCTTGGCGATGGCGTCGCGGGCGGCCGAAATCGCCTCGGGCGCCATCTGCACGCCGTCGGTTCGCATATAGGTGATCAGGCCGGTGGTTTCGCCGCCGATCTCCATGCCTTCATAGAGGCGCTGCGCCACCTGCATGGTGCGGCTGGCCGAGAAGCCAAGGCCCGATGAGGCGGCTTGCTGAAGCGTCGAGGTGGTGAAGGGCGGGCCGGGATTGCGCTTGGTGGGCTTGGCTTCCACCGACACCGCCTTGAAGGTCGCGCCCTCGAGCATCGACTTGATGTCGTCGGCCTGCGCCTTGTTGGAAATGTCGAGCTTTTGCAGCCTCTTGCGATCGAAGGCGGTCAGCCGCGCTTCGAAATTCTCGTTGCGCGGCGTGCCGAGAAGGGCGGCAATCTGCCAATATTCTTCGCGGATGAAGCGTTCGATTTCGGATTCGCGGTCGCAGACCAGACGCAGCGCAACCGACTGGACGCGGCCGGCCGAACGGGCGCCCGGCAGCTTGCGCCACAGCACCGGCGACAGCGTGAAGCCGACGAGATAGTCGAGTGCCCGGCGGGCGAGATAGGCATCGACCAGCGGCGCATCGATCTGGCGCGGATTGGCCATCGCTTCCAGCACCGACGACTTGGTGATGGCGTTGAAGACGACGCGGCTGACCGGCTTGTCCTTCAGCGCGCGCTTCTGCTTCAGCACTTCCAGAACGTGCCAGGAAATCGCTTCACCTTCACGATCCGGATCGGTGGCGAGGATCAGGCCGTCGGCATCCTTGACTGCCTTGGCGATGTCGGCAAGCCGCTTGCCCGAGGCGGTGTCGACCGCCCAGGACATGGCGAAATCCTCGTCCGGCCGCACCGATCCATCCTTGGCCGGCAAATCGCGGACATGGCCGAACGAGGCCAGAACTTTGTAGTTCTTGCCGAGGTATTTGTTGATTGTCTTCGCCTTGGCCGGCGATTCGACGACGACGACGTCCATGAGGTCTCATATCAGCTGTGATGCGGCAGAAGAATTCCGCTGCGCGCGACGAAATCTCGTTCTATTGGCCGCTCACATGGCCGCGCTTTTGCATCCGGTCAAGGGGAAGCGCCCAAATTGCAGGGCTGTCCGCAGCAATACACTCTTAGAGTGTATGGAGAAAATCACAGAATTTGGCTTGGGGAGATCGCGATCCCGAGTCAGCGGAAACGAACCGATTCATTTTTCCGCCGAGTCGACGAAAAGCGGCTGGGGTATCGCAGGGGTCGACGCTCTGACAGGCTGATTGATGCTGGCCGCCGGGCTCTTGGAGGGACATCCGGCGGCTAGCCAAGCCCCGCCAGCGGCAGGACCCGGATTGAGAACTTTAGTCGGCCTTGACGATGTGCCAGACCTCGCCGACACCGTCGCCGGTCACATCACCAGCCTTCTTGTCCTTGATGAAGGTGTAGACCGGCTTGCCGTCATAGGCCCACATCTTGGTGCCGTCGGTACGGTCGACGACGCTCCATTCGTCGTCCGCCTTGGCGCCGGCCTCGGCCTTCAGCGGCGGCCAGTTGGTGGCGCATTTGTCGTAGCAGTTGGTCTTGCCCTTCTCATCCTTGTCATAGGTATAAAGCGTCATGCCGTTGGCGTCGGTGTAGATCTTGGTGCCATTGACCTCGGCTTCCTTCCACGCGTCGGCGGCGAAGGATGCGGCGGTGCTGAGCAAAAGCGCGGCCAGACCTACGGTTATGGTTTTCATGGAAATCTCCCTGGCTGATACTTGGAGACGCGCGGGAAATCGCGGCCTCACTGTATCAACGCCTGCGAGCCGTCGTTTCTTCCCCGACCTGCGCATGCGGTGACGACTTGCCACAAAATGGTGATTGGTGGAGAAGCAACGTCGAGCCTATATCGGCGCCGGGACAGTCGGAGTTTTGGAATGGCATTGGACATCGGCTATGTCAGCGCGGTCGGGGCGGGAGCGATCTCGTTCCTGTCACCCTGCGTGCTGCCGCTGGTGCCGCCTTATCTCTGCTACATGGCCGGCGTGTCGGTCGACGATTTTCGCGGCAATGCGGGTGCGACGGCACGCGAAGGCGCGCGCGGCGCGCTGCTCTATTCGTCGATTGCCTTCGTGCTTGGCTTCTCGACCGTGTTTGTGGCCCTCGGCGCCGGTGCCTCAACCATCGGCCATTGGCTGCGGGTCTGGCAGGAGCCGCTGGCGATGGTCGCCGGCGTGCTGATCATCCTGATGGGCCTGAATTTCCTCGGCATCTTGCGCATCCCACTGTTGTCGCGCGAGGCCCGCTTCCAGTCGCAGGGAAAGCCGGCAAGCGCGGTCGCCGCCTATGTCATGGGGCTTGCCTTTGCCTTCGGCTGGACGCCCTGCATTGGCCCGGTGCTGGGGCCGATCCTGACGCTGGCCGGCGGCCGTGAGACCGTGGGCGAGGGCGCATTGCTGCTGGCTGCCTATTCGCTCGGCCTCGGCATCCCGTTCCTGATAGCGGCGCTGTTTTCCGGCGCCTTCATGCGCTTCCTCGGAAAGTTCCGCGTCCATCTCGGCCGCGTCGAAAAGGCGATCGGCGCGCTGCTGGTCATCGCCGGCGTGTTTTTCCTGACGGGTGGCGTTCAGACAGTATCTTATTGGCTGCTGGAGAATTTTCCGGTGCTGGGGCGGCTGGGGTAATCTCGTTGCCCAAAAATGCGAAATGCGCGCCGTGGACCCGCTGACCAAGAGTTAGCTGCTCTACGATCTCACCGGAATTTAACCGCATTGGTGCAGCATGGCGCCACTGCTATCCTGTTTTGATTCCCAACCCTTTTCATATGGTTGTCCGTCCATGAGCCAGAGATCCTGCTTGTCCGTCATCCTCGCCGCCGGCGAAGGCACACGCATGAAAAGCGCGCTTCCGAAGGTGCTGCACCAGATTGCCGGCCTGCCGATGGTCGCTCATGTGGTGAAGGCGGCGGAAGCCGCCGGTGCCAGCAGCCAGGCGCTGGTGATTGGCCATGGCGCCGACGAGATGCGCAAGGCCGCGGCAAAGTTCGCGCCGAAGGCCGAGACCTTCGTGCAGGAGAAGCGCCTCGGCACCGCACACGCCGTGCTCGCCGCGCGCGATGCGATATCAAAGGGTTATAACGATATCCTGGTGATGTTTGGCGACACGCCATTGATCGACGCGGATGCGCTCACCGTGGCGCGGTTGAAATTGGCCGAAGGTGCCGCCGTCGTGGTCATCGGTTTCCGGCCACCCAATCCAACCGGTTATGGCAGGCTGATCGAAAAAGGCGGCAAGCTGATCGCCGTCCGCGAGGAGAAGGACTGCAGCGCGGAGGAAAGGAAGATCGGCTTCTGCAATGCCGGCATGATGGCCGTGGCCGGCAGCCAGGCGCTGACGCTGCTCGATGCGGTCGGCAACAAGAACGCCAAGGGCGAATATTATCTCACCGACATCGTCGAGATTGCCAGCGCGCAGGGTCTCGATGTCGTCGCCACAGAAGCCAGCTTCGAGAGCGCGCTCGGCATCAACAACCGCGCCGAACTGGCGCAGGCCGAGGGCATCTGGCAGGCGCGCCGCCGCCATGAGGCGATGCTGTCGGGTGTGACGCTGATTGCGCCGGAAACCGTGTATTTCTCGCACGATACCGAGATTGGCGCCGACACGATCGTCGAACCCAATGTCTGGTTCGGCCAAGGCGTGAAAATCGCCACCGGCGCCAAGATCCATGCGTTCAGCCATTTCGAAGGCGCCACCATTGCCTCGAATTGCGAGGTCGGACCTTTCGCTCGGCTGCGGCCGGGTGCTGACCTGAAGAACAAGGCCAAGGTCGGCAATTTCTGCGAGGTCAAGCAGGCGACCATCGAGGAGGGCGCCAAGGTCAACCACCTGACCTATATCGGCGATGCCCGCGTTGGCGCGGGCGCCAATATCGGCGCCGGCGCCATCACCTGCAATTACGACGGCTATTCGAAATTCTTCACCGACATCGGCGAAGGCGCCTTTATCGGCTCGAATTCCTCGCTGGTGGCGCCTGTCACCATCGGCAAGCGCGGCTATATCGCCTCCGGCAGCGTCATCACCGAAAGCGTGCCGGACGACGCGCTGGCCTTCGGCCGCGCCCGCCAGAAGACCATCCCCGGCAAGGCCAAGGAACTGCGCGAGCGTTTTGCTTCGGCCGCGGCTGCGAAGAAAAAGTAAAACCGGCCGGCAAAAAACCGAATGATTGCAGTAACCGGATTGCAAGAGCGGTCTGTCATGGTGCATGCGTGCAGAAGCGTTCTGTTACATGGGACGAAATGCAATGTGACTTTCGCGGCAGGCCGGCCATCCCTAGATAGTGCTGGTTTTCCATGGGGAATTGGGGGCTGTCTGCATGTGCGGTATCGTTGGAATCGTCGGCCACTCGCAGGTTGCACCGCTCATCGTCGACGCGCTGAAGCGGCTCGAATATCGCGGCTATGACTCGGCCGGTGTCGCCACCATCGAGCATGGTCAGCTTGCCCGCCGCCGTGCCGAAGGCAAGCTGGTTAACCTCGAGCGCCGGCTCAAGGACGATCCGCTCGACGGCACGATCGGCATCGGCCACACGCGCTGGGCAACGCATGGCGTGCCCAACGAGACCAATGCCCATCCGCATTTTTCCGACGGCGTCGCCATCGTCCACAACGGCATCATCGAGAATTTCGCTGAACTGCGCGACGAACTGAAGCGTGACGGCTACGAATTCTCCTCGCAGACCGACACCGAGGTCGTCGCCCATCTGGTGGCGCGAGAACTGGCCAAGGGGTTGCAGCCGGTCGAGGCTGCGCACCAGGCGCTGAAGCGGCTGGAAGGCGCCTTCGCGCTGGCCATCATGTTCAAGGGCGACGAGGACCTGATCGTCGGCGCCCGCAATGGTCCGCCGCTGGCCGTCGGCCATGGCGATGGAGAGATGTTCTTGGGCTCCGATGCCATCGCGCTCGCGCCGTTCACCAATTCGATCACCTATCTCGAAGATGGCGACTGGGCGGTGGTGCGCTGCGAAGGCGTCACGATCTTCGACATTGACGGCAGACAAGTCGAGCGCAAGCGTCAGCAGTCGCTTTCGACCAGCTTCATGGTCGACAAGGGCAACCGGCGCCATTTCATGGAGAAGGAAATCCATGAACAGCCCGAGGTGATCTCGCACACGCTGGCGAATTATCTCGACTTTGTTGGTGGCGTATCCAAGCCGCTCGACCTGCCTTTTGATTTCGCCAAGATCGACCGGCTGGCGATTTCGGCCTGCGGCACCGCTTATCTCGCAGGCCTGATCGGCAAGTACTGGTTCGAGCGCTACGCCCGGCTGCCGGTCGACATCGATGTCGCCTCGGAGTTCCGCTACCGCGAAATGCCGCTGTCGAAGAACGATGCCGCCTTCTTCATCTCGCAGTCGGGCGAAACCGCCGATACGCTGGCGTCGCTGCGCTACTGCCGCAAGGCCGGGATGAAGATCGGCGCGGTCGTCAATGTGCGCGAATCGACCATGGCGCGCGAATCCGACGTGGTGCTGCCGACGCTGGCCGGCCCGGAGATCGGCGTCGCCTCGACCAAGGCCTTCACATGCCAGCTTTCGGTGCTGGCATCGCTTGCCGTGCGCGCCGGCGTGGCGCGCGGCACGATTTCACGCGAGCAGGAAAAGACATTTGTGCGCGAGCTGTCGGAAGCGCCTCGCTACGCCAACCAGGTGCTGAAGCTCGACCATCAGATCGAAAAGATCGCGCGCGACCTCGCCCACTACAAGAACGTGCTTTATCTCGGCCGCGACACCAATTTCCCACTGGCCATGGAGGGGGCGCTCAAACTCAAGGAAATCTCCTATATCCACGCCGAGGGTTATGCCGCGGGCGAGCTGAAGCATGGGCCGATCGCCCTGATCGACGAGAACATGCCTGTCATCGTCATCGCGCCGCATGACCGGATCTTCGAAAAGACCGTGTCGAACATGCAGGAAGTGGCGGCCCGCGGCGGCAAGATCATCCTGATCACCGACAGCAAGGGTGCGGCACTTACAAGTGTCAAGACGATGGAGACGATCGTGCTGCCGGATGTGCCGGAAATCATCTCGCCGATCATCTACGCGCTGCCGATCCAGATGCTCGCCTATTTCACTGCCGTGTTCATGGGCACCGATGTCGACCAGCCGCGCAATCTGGCGAAATCGGTGACGGTGGAGTAGGCGCCGTTTAAAAACGTCGCAGTTTCGAAGCGCCTTCCGGTTCACAGAGCCGCTGTGATGGCATTTGCATCACAGCGGCTGTCTTTCTTTTTTGAGCATGATTTTTCTGAAAACCGGTTCCCACTTTTCGGGATCATGCTCTAATGTTGCGCTGCAACCCACGCCCGGTGAACCATGTCCGACGCTCCCAAGACCTCCGGCATGACCCGGCTGAGGAACTATTTCCTCACGGGCTTCGTCGTCTGCGCACCGCTGGCGATCACCGCCTATATCGCCTGGTCGTTCATCGGCTGGGTCGATTCGTGGGTAAAGCCCTATATTCCGGCACGCTATAGTCCGGACAGCTACCTGCCGTTTCCGGTCCCGGGGTTCGGACTGATCGTCGCGCTGATCCTGATCACACTGATCGGCTTTCTGACGGCCAACATTGTCGGCCGCGCCATCGTCAACTTTGGCGAGCGCCTGCTTGGCCGCATGCCGCTGGTGCGCGGCATCTATCGTTCGCTGAAGCAGATTTTCGAGACCGTGCTGTCGAACAAGGGCGACATGTTCCGCCAGGTCGGGCTGGTCGAATATCCGCGCAAGGGCGTCTGGTCACTGGTGTTCGTCGCCAGCGAGAAGGAGACCGAGATCAATCAGAAGCTCGACCAGGAAGGCGATCCGCTGATCGCCGTGTTCATGCCCTGCACACCGAACCCGACCACCGGGTTCCTGATGTATGTGCCGAAGTCCGACATCGTGCTGCTCGACATGACGATCGAGGACGGCGCCAAGCTGATCGTCTCGGCCGGACTGGTGGCGCCCGAGGTCAAGCAAATGGTCGTCGTGAACGGCGAGCCGATTAATGGAGAGCTTTCCAACCCGTCGGTTGCCGCCCTGGCTCAGCCGGCGCGTAGGAGCCGGACAGCCTCGTCGCGACCGAACAAGTAAAGCAACAGGCGCAACGCCTCGCCACGCTGCGATTGCAGCTCCGGGTCGCGTGACAGGATCAGCCTGGCGTCGTCACGGGCAGCTTCCAAAAGGTCGGCATGCGCCTCGATACGCGCCACCTGGAAACCCGGAGTGCCGGACTGGCGGGTGCCCAGCAATTCGCCTTCGCCGCGCAGTTTCAGGTCCTCTTCGGCGATCAGAAAACCGTCCTCGGTCTCGCGCATCACCGACAGCCGGCGCTTTGCCGTCTCGCCGAGCGGATCCTTGTAGAGCAGCACGCAGGAGGACTTGATGTCGCCGCGCCCGACCCGGCCGCGCAACTGGTGCAACTGGGCGAGGCCAAAGCGCTCGGCATGCTCGATGACCATGACGGTGGCGTCCGGCACGTCGACGCCGACCTCGATCACCGTGGTGGCGATCAGGATGCGTGTCTCGCCCTGCTTGAAGGCGCGCATCGCCTCGTCTTTGTCGGCGCCCTTCATGCGGCCGTGGACGAGGCCGATGCGGTCCCCGAACAACGGTTTCAGCGAGGCAAAACGGTCCTCGGCTGACATCAGCTTGATCTCTTCGGATTCCTCGACCAGAGGACAGATCCAGTAGATCTTCTGGCCGCCGGCAACCGCGTCGACCATGCGGCCGACCAGTTCATCGAGCCGCTCGAGCGGTAGCGTGACGGTGCGGATCGGCTGGCGGCCGGCCGGTTTTTCCGTCAGCTTCGACACATCCATGTCGCCGAAGGCGGTCAATACCAGCGTGCGCGGGATCGGCGTGGCCGTCATCACCAGCATGTCGGGCGCATCGCCCTTGGCGGTTATGGCAAGCCGCTGATGGACGCCGAAGCGATGCTGCTCATCGATGACGGCGAAGACCAGATCGTGGAAGGTGACCGTCTCCTGGAACAGCGCGTGGGTGCCGACGACGATGTCGATCTCGCCGCTCGCCAGGCCGGCCAGCGTCTCGGTTCGCTCGCGGCCCTTTTCGCGGCCCGTGAGGATTGCGATACGCAGCCCGACCTTGGCGGCAAGCGGAGCGATCGTGGCCAGATGCTGGCGCGCCAGGATTTCGGTCGGCGCCATCAGTGCTGCCTGGCCGCCGGCCTCGACCGCACGCGCCATGGCCAGCAGCGCGACGACCGTCTTGCCGGAGCCGACATCGCCTTGCAGAAGCCGCAGCATGCGGTCGGGATCGGCGAGATCGGCATTGATTTCGGCGAGCGCGAATTCCTGGCTCGCGGTCAGCGAATAGGGGAGTGCGGCGCGGAGTTTTTCGACGATGCTGCCGTCGCCAACCAGAGGACGGCCGGACAGGCGGCGGATTTTTGCCCGCACCAGCGCCAGCGAGACCTGGCCCGCCAGCAATTCGTCATAGGCAAGGCGTCGCCACGCGGCGCCATCGATGGAGACATCGATCGGGTCGGCCGGATTGTGGATGCGGGCGAGCGCATCGCCAAAGGGCGCAAAAGTGTGCCGGCGCATGAAGGCGCCGTCCTGCCATTCGGCCAATACGGGCAAGCGCGCCAGTGCCTGGCCGATCGCCCGGCGCAGCACCTTGCCCGAGAGCCCGGCGGTGAGCGGATAGACCGGTTCGACCAGTGGCAGGTTTTCCGCTTCGCTGGCCAGCGCGATATGGTCCGGATGGACCATGGTCGGGCGGCCGTTGAACCATTCCATGCGGCCCGAGACCACGACATGTTCGCCTTCGGGCATTGCCTTTTCCAGATAGGAAGCGTGGGCATGGAAGAAGGTCAGTGCGATCTCGCCGGTGTCGTCATGGGCGAAGACCCGGTAGGGCACCGACCTGTTGCCGCGCGGCGGTGGCTGGTGGCGGTCGATGCGCACCTCGAGCGTGACGATCGCGCCCTCGGCGGCGAGCGCGATGCCTGGCCGGTTGCGGCGGTCGATGACGGTGTGCGGCAGCACGAACAGAAGGTCGCCGGCGCGTGCGGCGCGATCACCGAGATCGGCCGCAACCACTTTCTCGATCAGGGTGCCGACCTGCGGTCCGACGCCTGCCAGCGAGGTGATCGGGACAAACAGCGGATCGAGGATGGAAGGACGCATGATGTCAGCTTATGTCGCGACGGCTGCAGCGCAAGGCTGACAGCCCCTTCTATCCACGCTATATGCGCCGCAGCAAGTGAGGATGCGGCACAATGACCGGAACGACACGATCAAGCGAGGGGCTCGACGCCCACCGCCGCAAGCTTTTGTTTCGTTCCTGGCATCGCGGCATGCGCGAGATGGACCTGATCCTCGGCACCTTCGCCGATGCCCAGATCGGCGCCTTGACCGGCGAGGAAATCGACCAATATGAGAGGCTCCTCGACATTCCCGACACAGAATTCCTGCCCATGGTCACCGGCGAACGCCCGGTTCCCCGGGATATCGATTGTGCCGTCCTGCAAAAGATCCTGGCTTTCCGCCACTCCATGACATTTTGAACACAAGCAATTCCAGGAAAAGTGCGAAGCGGTTTTCCGTCCGGAATTGCGACAAACAAAACAGTGATTTCATGAGCCTTATTCCCACCATCGGCCTGCCGAAAGGCCGCGCCGGCCAGTTCATCGTCGATGGCGTCGCCGACGGCTACGAAGCCTTCGCGCTGGTGCAGGCGGCACTCGAGATCGCACCCGACAAGCCGGTGCTGTTCGTGGCGCGCGACGGCCAGCGCCTGCCGGCGATCATCGAAGCATTGTCCTTCGCGGCCCCCGGCCTTCCCGTATTGGAACTGCCGGCGTGGGATTGCCTGCCCTATGACCGCGTCTCGCCCGGCTCGGACGCCGCCGCCAAGCGCCTCGATGCGCTGACCGCGATGATTGCGCTAGCGAAGAAGCCGCACCGCGCCGTCATCCTCACCACCGCCAATGCGCTGCTGCAGCGCATTCCGCCGGCCGACCTGGTCGAGGCGCAGACGTTTCATGCCAGGCCCGGCAACCAGATCGATATGAACGCGCTGGTGTCGCGGCTGGAGACATCAGGCTTCGAGCGCGTGCCGACCGTGCGCGGCATCGGTGAGTTCGCCGTGCGCGGCGGCATCCTCGACCTGTTCGCCCCGGGTTGGACCGAAGCGCTCAGGCTCGACTTCTTCGGCGACACACTGGAATCGATCCGGGTCTTCGACGCAGGCACCCAGCGCACCACCGGCCAGCGCAAGTCGATGGCGCTGCAGGCGATGAGTGAAGTGGCGCTGACGCCGGAAACCATCAGCCGCTTCCGCCGCTCCTATATCGAAGCCTTTGGCGCACCGCAGCGCGACGACGGGCTCTATGCTGCGGTCAGCGAGGGCAGGCGGTTCGCCGGCATGGAGCACTGGCTGCCGTTCTTCTACGAGCGGCTGGAAACCGTGTTCGACTATTTGCCGGACACACCTGTTGTGTTTGATCATCTGGCGCATGAGGCGCTCGCCGAACGCCACACGCTGATCCTCGATCACTACGAGGCGCGCAAAAAGCAGGCCGACAGCGCGCTGAAGGATGCAGTGCCCTACAAGCCAGTGCCGCCGGACCTGCTCTATCTCTCGCCGGAAAACCTGATTTCTTCGCTGGGGCCGCGCGAAGCGATCGACTTCACGCCCTTCGATGCGCCTGACGCTGGGGCGAAAAAGGTCTACCACGCCGGTTCGCGCCATGGCCGCAGCTTCGCGGGGGAGCGCGCCGATCCCAGCATCAATGTCTTCGATATCGTCGTCAGACACATCGCCGACGAGCGTGCTGCGCGCCGCCGCGTCGTCATTGCCGGCTGGACCGAAGGCTCGCTCGACCGGCTTGGCCAGATCCTGAGTGAGCACCACCTCGGCAATCTCAAGCAGGTCGCGACTCTGGCGGAAGCCGAACAGCTCGAGCCGGGGCAGGCGGCTCTTGCCGTGCTGCCGCTGGAATCCGGTTTCGAGACCGAAGGACTGGTCGTCGTCGCCGAACAGGACATTCTCGGCGACCGGCTGATCCGGCGCTCGAAGCGCAAGAAACGGGCCTCCGACTTCATTGCCGAAGCTTCGGCACTGTCGGCCGGCGACATCGTCGTCCACGCCGACCACGGCATCGGCCGATTCATTGGCCTGCGCACCATCGAAGCGGTTGGCGCACCGCATGACTGCCTGGAAATCCACTATGCCGGCGATGACCGGCTGTTCCTGCCGGTCGAGAACATCGAGCTCCTGTCGCGCTACGGCTCGGATTCGGCCGAGGCGACGCTGGACAAGCTTGGCGGCGGCGCCTGGCAGTCGCGCAAGGCGCGGCTGAAGAAACGCCTGCTCGACATGGCCGGGCAACTGATCCGCATCGCAGCCGAACGGCAAATGCGCGCCGCCCCGGCGCTGGTGCCGGCGGAAGGCCTCTATGGCGAGTTCGCGGCCCGCTTCCCCTATGAGGAGACCGACGACCAGCAGACGGCGATCGACTCGGTTCGGGACGATCTTGCCGCCGGCAAGCCGATGGACCGGCTGATCTGCGGCGATGTCGGCTTCGGCAAGACGGAAGTGGCGCTGCGGGCTGCCTTCATCGCGGCGATGGAAGGCTTTCAGGTGGCGGTGGTGGTGCCGACGACATTGTTGTCGCGCCAGCATTTCAAGACGTTTTCGCAACGCTTTTCCGGCCTGCCGATCCGGGTTGCCCAGGCATCGCGGCTGGTCGGCGCCAAGGAACTGGTTGAGACCAAGAAAGGCATCGCCGAGGGGCAGGTCGACATCGTCGTCGGCACCCATGCGCTGCTTGGCGCCTCGATTTCGTTCAAGAGCCTTGGGCTTTTGATCATCGACGAGGAACAGCACTTTGGCGTCAAGCACAAGGAACGGCTGAAGGATCTGAAGACAGATGTGCACGTGCTGACACTGTCGGCGACGCCGATCCCGCGCACGCTGCAACTGGCGCTGACTGGGGTGCGCGAGCTGTCGCTGATCGCCACGCCGCCGGTCGACCGCATGGCGGTGCGCACCTTCATCTCGCCCTTCGATCCGCTGGTGATTCGTGAAACGCTGCTTAGGGAACGCTATCGCGGCGGTCACTCCTTCTACGTCGTTCCACGCATCAGCGATCTGGCGGAAATCCAGGATTTCCTGAGAGAATCAGTGCCGGAGCTGAAAGTGGCCGTGGCCCATGGCCAGATGCCGCCGGGCGAACTCGACGACATCATGAATGCCTTCTACGACGGCCAGTACGATGTGCTTCTGTCGACGACCATCGTCGAATCTGGCCTCGACATCCCGACCGCCAACACGCTGATCATCCATCGCGCCGACATGTTCGGCCTGTCGCAACTCTACCAGTTGCGCGGCCGCGTCGGCCGCTCGAAGGTGCGCGCCTACGCGCTGTTCACGCTTCCGGCCAACCGCAAGCTGACCGACACAGCCGAGCGCCGGCTGAAGGTGCTGCAGTCGCTCGACACGCTGGGCGCCGGCTTCCAGCTGGCCAGCCACGACCTCGATATCAGAGGCGCCGGCAATCTTCTCGGCGAAGAGCAGTCCGGCCACATCAAGGAGGTCGGCTTCGAGCTTTACCAGCAAATGCTGGAGGAGGCTGTCGCCGAAGTGAAGGATTCCGGCGAGGTCCAGGATGGCGGCTGGTCGCCGCAGATCGCCGTCGGCACGGCGGTGATGATCCCGGAAAGCTATGTTCCGGACCTGCAGCTCAGGCTCGCGCTCTATCGCCGCCTCGGCGACCTCGAAAACACCGAGGAAATCGATGCCTTCGGCGCCGAGCTGATCGACCGCTTTGGCCCGCTGCCGGAGGAGGTGAAGCATCTCTTGAAGATCGTCTTCATCAAGGCGCTCTGCCGCAAGGCCAACGTCGAAAAACTCGACGCCGGGCCGAAGGGCGTCGTTATCCATTTCCGCAAACGCGAATTCTCCAACCCGGTCGGCCTGGTCCAATTCATCGGCGAGCAGGGATCGCTGGCCAAGATCCGGCCCGATCACAGCGTCGTTTTCGCGCGCGACTGGCCGACGGCTGAGAAGCGGCTGGCGGGTTCGGCGGTCGTCATGACCCAGTTGGCGCGGCTCGTCGAGAAAGCGGCGTAGCGCAGGGACAGGGGCACCGCTTCGGCGGGCGCTGCATTCGCCACGCGGCCAAATCCGGTCTAGAATAGGAAATCGGCTTCGTGTATGGAGCCGCGATCCCCATATGGGGCGGATTGGCGGGCGATGGCGCTCGCTTTGTTGTTTGACGCAATTCCGGACGGAAACCGTTTCACACTTTTCCTGGAATTGCTCGGAAAGAGCGTTGGGTGCAGCGATGACGAAATGGTCGCCGAATTCGTGGAGAGCAAAGCCGATCAAGCAGGTTCCTGCCTATCCGGACCTTGCCGCGCTGAAGAACACGGAAGCCCAACTCGCCACCTTTCCGCCGCTGGTTTTTGCAGGTGAGGCGCGCAAGCTGAAGAAGCAGCTTGCAGCTGTCGCTGCCGGTGACGCATTCCTTCTGCAGGGCGGCGATTGCGCCGAAAGTTTTGCCGAGCATGGCGCGGACAACATCCGCGACTTCTTCCGCGTCTTCCTGCAGATGTCGGTGGTGCTGACCTTCGCCGGCGCGCAGCCGGTGGTCAAGGTCGGCCGTGTTGCCGGCCAGTTCGCCAAGCCGCGCTCATCCGACAACGAGACCAAGGGTGATGTGACGCTGCCCAGCTATCGCGGCGACATCATCAACGGCATTGAATTCGACGCCAAGTCGCGCATTCCAGATCCTGCCCGCCAGGAGATGGCGTACCGCCAGTCGGCGGCGACGCTCAACCTTTTGCGCGCCTTCGCGCAGGGCGGCTATGCCAGCCTGGAGAATGTGCATAGCTGGATGCTCGGCTTCGTGTCCGACAGCCCGCAAGGCGAGAAGTACGGTGAGCTCGCCAACCGCATCACCGAGACGATGGACTTCATGAAGGCCGTCGGCATCACCTCGGAAACCAATTATGCGCTGCGCGAGACCGATTTCTACACCAGCCACGAGGCGCTGCTGCTCGGCTACGAGGAGGCGCTGACCCGCGTCGATTCGACCTCCGGCGATTGGTACGCCACGTCAGGCCACATGATCTGGATCGGCGACCGTACCCGTCAGCCCGACCATGCGCATGTCGAATATTGCCGCGGCATCAAGAACCCGCTTGGCCTGAAATGCGGCCCGTCGCTGACGCCGGATGGGTTGCTGGAGCTGATCGACCTGCTCAACCCCGAAAACGAACCCGGCCGGCTGACGCTGATCGCACGCTTCGGCTCCGACAAGGTCGCCGACCATCTGCCGAAGCTGGTGCGCGCGGTAAAGAAGGAAGGCCGCAGCGTGGTATGGTCGTCCGACCCGATGCACGGCAACACGATCGAGGCCGCCGGCTACAAGACGCGGCCGTTCGACCGCATCCTGAAGGAGGTTCAGACCTTCTTCGAGGTGCACCGCGCCGAAGGCACGCATCCGGGCGGCATCCATGTCGAGATGACCGGCAAGAACGTCACGGAATGCACCGGTGGCGCGCGCGCCATCACCGCCGAGGAGTTGCAGGACCGCTACCACACCCATTGCGACCCACGCCTCAACGCCGACCAGGCGATCGAACTGGCCTTCCTGGTCTCGGACCTGTTGAAGAAGAGCCACCCGGTGCAGCACAAGCAGGCCGTTAACGGCTGAGCTCGATTTCGGCCTGAACGTCGACAGAAAAAGCGCTGGAGAGATCCGGCGCTTTCTTTTTCAGCCAGTTGAGTGACCGCGTTCCCAATGCAGGCCAACGAGACGGGGAACGGCAAACGCCGTCCTCGAAAACTCGATGCGCTGTTCCGTGGGTGCAAAACAATCCGTGGCGGCGATGGACGAGGGGACGCTCAGTCCTTCTTGTAGAGCAGCCAGCTCTTGCCGGCGCGGCCGGCCATCGTCGAATGCCTGGTGACGCGGTTGCGGCCACTGACCTTGGAGCGATAGAGCGCCCGGTCGGCCTTGGTGTAGAGGTCCTCGGGACCCTCGGCTTCGGATGCCATGCAGATGCCCATCGAGACGGTGACTGTACCGTAGTTCGCGCCGGTCTGGCTGCTGGTGAACGGCGTCTGCTCGATCAGGGCGCGAATACGCTCGGCAATCTCGTAGGTTGCGTCCTCGCTGGCGCCCTCGATGATCAGCGCGAACTCTTCGCCGCCGGTGCGGGCGACGAACATGTCGCCGCGAATGCTGGTCTGGAAAATATCGGCGATGATCTGGATGATTTTGTCGCCGACCGGGTGGCCGTAGCGATCGTTGATGTCCTTGAAGCGATCGATGTCGGCAAGGATCAGGGCATTGAACAGGATGCCCTTGTTGCTGTTGTAGATCCGGGTGATTTCCTTGTCGAAAGCGCGGCGATTCCAGATATGGGTCAACGGATCGGTGTCGGCCAGCCGCTTGTATTCCTCGAGCTTCGACTTGACGCTCTCGAGCTCGGCCGTCTTGTCGCTCAGCGTCGAGGCCACCTGCCGGCCGTGATCGATCGTCGAATTGGTGGCAGTCGCCATGGCGTTGGCGATCTTCTGCAAGAGATCCTGCGAGAGCAGGCTGCGGTTGCTGAGGCCATTCGATGTCTCATCGAGGATCCTGCCGTATTTCTCGATGTGGCTGCGCTCGCTCCTCAACAGCGATGCGACCTCCTCGAGCTCCCTGGCAATGACGTCTCTGGCGTGCTCGACGATGCCGGGGCCATGATTATGGGCAAAAAAAGCGCGGCCGATCTGGTCCAGTTCATCCTGTGTCGGCCGGTTGCTCAGCGAGACGACGGCGAGGCTGAGCTCGCGATTGGTGCCGCTCAGCGCCTCATAGAAAATCTCGTAGTTGCGCGGCAGGCCGAGCACGCCCAACTGGCGCATTGTGGCGACAACAGTGGCCGCGATATCGGCGCTTCGTTCGGTCGGGACGGCTGCGGGCTGCATGTCGTGATCACTCTTCCCTCGGATCCCGCAGCAGAACTTGCGGGTTCCATTTGTCGCCAGCCGGGGAAGGCAACCCGATAATCCAGAACATCTTGCGAACAGACGCGTCCCCACCTGCGGCCTTCGCTCGCCATGACCATAAATGCGGGAGCGCTAAAGTTTCCTTAATTCGCTGAGGTTTCACAGTTTTTCTCTACCTGCGGCTGTAGAGGCTTCAATTTGCGCACCAACAATCCGGGATGAACGCCAGTTCATCCGGGATGCCCCCGGTTTGGTGGCTTTGAATGCGAAACTCGCGCATCATGCTGCTAACAATGAACCTGAATTTCGGTTTCGCCACACCAGCAAATGTCGCATTTGCTTGCGTGCGGCCGTCGCAAAGCTGGAATCCTGACAAAAGTTGCCCGATGCCAGGCAGAGTTTCTTCAAGGAGGGTCGAAGTGAGTGACAGTCACCTGGGATCGTGTCTGTGCGGAGCGGTCCGCTTCAGAACACGCGGAGCGCTGCGCGGCGTCGTCTATTGTCATTGCTCGCAATGCAGGAAGCAGAGCGGACATTTCTACGCCGCGACCAATGTCGCAAACGCCGACATCGCGATCGAGGGCGGGGAAAGCATTACCTGGTACGAAGCGTCTTCCTTCGCGAGGCGCGGTTTTTGCAAGGCATGCGGGTCGGTGCTGTTCTGGAAGCCACTAGACCAGGACTACATTTCGGTCATGGCCGGATCGTTCGACAGTCCGACGGGCCTTGAGGGCGAATGCCATATCTTCGTCTCCGACAAGGGCGACTATTATTCGATCGACGACGGGCTGCCGCAGTTTGAAAAGTCGACGCCGTCCATACCTGTCGCTGAATGAATCTTGGACAAGTCACCTTATTCCATTGATCTGCCCAGCCATTGCATTATCCCGTCCCGGTGATTCGGAAAGGGGTTTGGCATGCAGCGGCTGATCGACGCTTTTTTCAATTCGGTGCGGGCTTTTCGCAAGCTGGCCGTCAGCGAGAAGGCTTTCCAGCAGGAGTTGATGCTTCTCGCGCTCGCCTTGCCGCTCGGCTGGTTCGTTTCGATCTCGTGGCGCGGCTATGCCTTGCTGATCGGCGCGGTGCTGCTGCTGATCATGGTCGAGGTGCTGAACACGGGCATCGAGGCGGCGTGCGACGCCTTCAGCCGCGAGTTCAATGTCGACATTCAGCTGGCCAAGGATTGTGGTTCGCTGGCGGTGCTGATTTCGGTGATCATCGTCGCCGGCGTCTGGGGCATCGCCATCATCGAGCGGATCACCGGCCTACCGATCTGACACTTCGGTCCCTACATGACGGTCACCACGACCTGATCCCGATGGGATCATGGTCTGAGGAGACAGTCATGACCGAGGCCGCAAACTTCCTGCTTCTCGAACGCAAGGGCCTGCCAGACGATCTGCGCTGGCTGGCCAAGAAATACCCGCGCGAAAACTGGCAGGGCCACGCCAACATCCACGGCGTCGCCAATATGTGGCTGCAGCGGCACGACATGTTCCGCGAACTTGGCGGCATGCTGACCAACGGCATTGGCGACTACCGCGAGGGCAGGCTGACGGCGCCCGACTTCGCGCGCTGGTTCGCGCCGCGTCTCAACCATTTTCTCGGCAATCTCGATGGCCACCACAATGTCGAGGATTACCAATATTTCCCGATCTTCGCCGAAGCCGAGCCCCGGCTGAAGCGCGGTTTCGAGATCCTCGATGCCGACCATCACACCATCCATGAAGGGCTGGAGCGCAATGCCGAGGCCGCCAACGCCTTCGTCAAGACGCTCCAGGAGAGCGAGGACAGACAGCGCTTCGCCGCCGACGCCTATGCCGACGAAAACAGCCGGCTGATCGCCATGTTGACCCGGCATCTTGCCGACGAGGAAGATTTGATCATCCCGCTGATCCTCGATCGGGGTGATCAGGCGCTCGGTATCGACTAATGCATGTCGCCCAAAAGCGCGTGGCGGTTTTAGGACAACGACATGATGAAACGAAAGGCCTCAGCCTTCCCTGGCCCGTTCCTTTTTCGCGACATGCCGGGCGACGAACCAGGCAAGGATCGCCACCGTCAAGCCGATGGCAAGCGCGATCAGCAACCGCTCATGGTGGGCCAGTGCCTGTCCGATGATGTGTTCGGCGCCCAGCCCGAAGACGTAGCCGATGGTGCCAAACAGAACGGCCCAGATCACCGATGAGAGCGCGTTGAGGATGACGAAACGCTGTACAGTGATGCGCGAGAGGCCGGCCGCGATGCCGCCGACAAGGCGCATGCCGTAGACATAGCGGTTCGACAGCACGAAAATGTCGGGATGGGTGTTGAGCAGGCGAAAGGCGCGGCGGAAACCAGGCCGCTTGCGCAATCTGACGACATAGGGATGGTCGGCAAAGCTCCGTCCAAGAATGAAGAAGAAGGTGTCGCCGACGAAGGCACCAAGCGCGGCTGCGAGCAAGGCGTGCCACAACACGAAGACTTGCTGGTGCGCGAAGAAGCCGCCGAGGATGGCGGCACTTTCGCCCTCCGCGACACAGCCGAGAAAGACGGCAAGCAGGCCGTATTGTTCGATGAGGTGATGGATCGCATTCGTCATCAGGGCGAGGTCTGCGTAGCGAGCCGCTCGTCGAGCCGCTTCAACTGATTGGCTATCTGCGCGATCTCGTCGCGCATGCCAATGATCTGGCTGTGGCGCAGTTCGTCCAGTTTTTCATGCAAGGCCATGATCTCGATCTCGGCCTTGAGGTTGACCTCGTAGTCGTGCGCAGCGTCGATGCGGTCGCGCGCGGCCTGGCGATTCTGAGACATCATGATCACCGGCGCCTGCAGGGCGGCGATCATCGACAGCACGAGGTTGAGGAAGATGAAGGGGTAGGGGTCGAACGACTCTTGCCCCAGCAGCCACCAGTTGGCGCCGATCCAGAGGATCAGGAAAGCGATGAAGGACAGGATGAACGTCCACGAACCGCCGACGCGCGCAATGGCATCGGCGATACGGTCGCCCGCGCCCTGAAGACCGGCAAGTCTCTCATTGATGTTCTGCGATACCGGCTTGCGATCGACGGCGCTTTGCAGCACCCGCCTTTCGAGTTCGGTCAGATTTTCCGGCGTTCGCTTTAGCCAGCGGTTGGCCAGTTCGGGCACTGTCTTGTTCATGGATGTCTCCATACCAAAAGCCTCGGCTTGGCAGCCTCGTCTCCATATAGGAAGATGCCGTTCCGTCAAAAGCGCGGCACGGAGATGAAAGCAAAATGCCAGACTTCGCGAAAATCCGCGCACGAGCCGCCAAACGCAAGGGTGGCGAGGCGGAGCTTTCGTCGCTTTTGGGGCCGGCGCCAGACAATGCCGCCGTGGCTGACATCGTGGACGATCGCATTCTGTCTGTTATGGCCGAGCGCGTCTTTGCCGCCGGTTTCGTCTGGCGCGTCATCGAACAGAAATGGCCAGGCTTCGAGGAAGCCTTCCTCCACTTCGAGCCGAAGCGGCTGCTGTTCCAACCCGACGATTTCTGGCACGATCTGACGGCCGACAAGCGCATCGTGCGCAATCCGCAGAAGATCAAATCGGTGCGCGACAATGCTGCCTTCGTCGACCGCGTGTCGAAGGAACACAGCAGCTTCGGCAAATTCCTTGCGCGCTGGCCGGCGGACGACCAGGTCGGCCTGATGGCCTATCTCGGCAAGCACGGCAGCCGGCTCGGCGGCAACACCGGCCAGTATTTCCTGCGCTGGCTGGGCTGGGATGCCTTCGTCATTTCGGGTGATATGGCGGCCGCACTGCGCGACGCTGGCCTCGACATCGCTGAAAGCCCGACTTCGAAGAAGGATCTCGACAAGATCCAGAAGCAGATCAATCAATGGGCAGCGGAGACCGGTCTTCCGCGCCGGCACATCTCGCGTATCCTGGCGATGTCGATTGGCGAGAACAACTCGCCGGAAGCGTTGCGCGAATATATGGGCGACGACTGATCGTCGATCACCCAGCCACGATCAACATTCGTCGATCCGTCAGGACACAAATGATGTATGTCATACGGCTCGAATTGGTCCAACTGAACACCATTGCCGGGCGAATTTTGCCGCGCTAAACCCGCAGGTATGACCAAGAAACTCGATATCCTGCGCATCGCCGTCGCCCAGCTCAATCCGACTGTCGGCGACATTGCCGGCAACCTCGCCAAGGCGCGCGAGGCGAGGGCGGATGCCGCCCGCCAGGGTGCCGATCTCGTGCTCTACACCGAGCTTTTCCTCGCCGGCTATCCGCCGGAAGATCTGGTGCTGAAGCCGGCGTTCCTGAAGGCCTGCGAAAAGGCTGCGCAGGATTTTGCCGCCGACACCGCCGATGGCGGCCCGGGCGTCATCATCGGCACGCCGCTGAAGCGCAAGAGCGGCACGCATAATTCGATCATCTTCGCCGATGGCGGCAAGATCATCGCCGAGCGCTACAAGCTCGATTTGCCGAATTACGGCGAATTCGACGAGAAGCGCGTCTTCCAGGCCGGACCAGAGATCCAGGGGCCGGTCAATTTCCGCGGCGTGCGGATCGGGATTCCGATCTGCGAGGACATCTGGGGCGATGTCGGCGTCTGCGAGACGCTGGCGGAAAGCGGAGCGGAAATCCTGCTGGTGCCGAACGGCTCGCCCTATTATCGCGCCAAGATCGATGTCCGCCACCAGGTTGTCATCCGCCAGGTCATCGAATGCGGGCTGCCGATGATCTATGCCAACCAGCTCGGCGGCCAGGACGAACTGATCTTCGACGGCGCGTCATTTGCCATAGGTTCCGACAAGACGCTGGCCTTCCAGATGAGCCAGTTCGAGGACGCGGTCGACGTGACCACCTGGAAACGATCGGATGGCGGCTGGATCTGCTCGGAAGGGCCGATGTCGAAGATCCCGGACAGGGAAGAGGCGGACTACCGCGCCTGCATGCTTGGCCTGCGCGACTACGTGAACAAGAACGGGTTCAAGAACGTCGTGCTCGGCCTGTCCGGCGGTATCGACTCGGCGATCTGCGCCGCCCTTGCCGTCGATGCGCTTGGCGAGGAACGCCTGCGCGCGGTGATGATGCCCTACCGCTACACCTCGAAGGACTCGCTGAAGGATGCCGAGGACGGTGCCCGTGCGCTCGGCTGCCGCTATGACATCGTGCCGATTTTCGAGCCGGTCGAAGGTTTTCTGCACACGCTGACGCAGCTTTTCGAGGGCACCAAGGAAGGCATTACCGAGGAGAATTTGCAGAGCCGAGCGCGCGGCACCATCCTGATGGCGATCTCCAACAAGTTTGGCTCGATGGTCGTCACCACGGGCAACAAGAGCGAGATGTCGGTCGGCTACGCCACGCTCTACGGTGACATGAACGGCGGCTTCAATCCGATCAAGGACCTCTACAAGATGCAGGTCTACGCGCTGTCGCGCTGGCGCAACAGCCATGTGCCGCCGGGCGCGCTCGGGCCCTCGGGCGAGGTGATCCCGAAGAACATCATCGACAAGGCGCCGTCGGCGGAATTGCGCGAGAACCAGACCGACCAGGATTCGCTGCCGCCCTATCCGGTGCTGGACGACATCCTCGAATGCCTGGTCGAGAACGAGATGGGGGTCGACGACATCGTCGCTCGCGGTCACGACCGCGCGACGGTGACACGTATCGAACACCTGCTCTACATAGCCGAATACAAGCGCCGGCAGGCTGCACCCGGCGTGAAGATCACCAGAAAGAACTTCGGTCGCGACCGCCGCTATCCCATCACCAACCGTTTCAGGGATCGCGGTTAACGGGCTGATTTTATTGATGAACCTGGGGGCGTGCAGGTTTGTCAGCCATTTCAAGGGGACGTCGAGTTCAATTCCGTCACCGACGTGACGATCGCGATTGCCGACCAGGCGGCCTATCTCGTGGTGCCGTGAGCACGGCTCGTTGAGCCGTTGTTGCAAAATAACCTCAGTGCCTGGACCAGATAGACTTTTGGCGAGAGCTCGCCTTGGCGATGCGCCGAGGCGTCTCTATAAGAACCGTTCCGCGATTCATTTGCGGGAGGTCCGAATGGCAGTATTTCAAATGGTAATGCGAGGCCGCGAAGCCTAGGTCTCATCCGGTGTTCCGCGAGGTTTTTGTCCTCGCACTGATGCCGGATTGAGCACAGGCTTATGCCGATGCCGGTCGCCGCCCGACTACGGGCGAGACGCCAAATATGCCACTCCGCATTCTGGGCAATCATTGGTCCGTTACGCGGCTTCTTCAGTTTTCGACCTTACTGGGATCGGGCTCGTTTGCGCCCGAATGACATCATGGCTCGTTTTAGAATCGATTTGCGCGCGAGCGCCTTTCGCAGCGTTCTTGGTTTTACGCTTACCCATTGGCGGCGCCAGCCGTGGCGGCTTTCGCTCATCATGGGCGGCTTCCTGCTGTCGACGCTGGCCGACGTTTTGACGCCGCTCTATTCCGGCCGGCTGGTCGATGCCGTCGCCAGCAGCGCCAGCGCCGACGCGATTGCCTGGAATGCCGCAATGACGGCGTTTTCGATATTGATGGTCCTGGCGCTGACCGGCGTCGTGCTGCGCAATCTTGCCTTCATGGCGATCGTCGAGCTGACGCTGAAGATGATGGCTGATATCGCCGCCGACGCCTTCCATCGCGTCCAGCGTTTTTCCACCGACTGGCATGCCAACAGCTTTGCCGGCTCGACCGTGCGCAAGGTGACGCGCGGCATGTGGGCGCTCGACCTGCTCAACGACACGATCCTCATCGCGCTGTTGCCGTCCGTCGTCATGCTGGTCGGCTCGACGCTGCTGCTCGGCTGGTTCTGGCCGCTTATGGGCGGGGTCGTTGCCGCCGGTTCGGTGCTGTTCATCACGGTGACGGCGATGCTGTCGCTTGGCTATGTCGCACCGGCGGCACGGCTCGCCAACACCTGGGACACGCGCCTGGGTGGCTCGCTGGCCGACGCGGTGAGCTGCAATGCCGTGGTCAAGGGCTTTGGCGCTGAGGAGCGCGAGGAGCGCCGCCTCGCCAGGGTTGTCGCCAAATGGCGTGCGCGCACACGGCGCACCTGGGTGCGCGGCACCATCAACGGCACCACGCAAGGGGTGCTGCTGCTGGTCATGAGAGCTGCTGTGATCGGCCTGGCGTTGATGCTGTGGTCGTGGGGGCAAGCGAGCGCCGGCGACGTCGCCTTCGTGCTGACCTCGTTTTTCGTGCTGCAGGGTTATCTCAGGGATATCGGCACGCATATCCGCAACCTGCAACGTTCGATCAACGACATGGAGGAACTGGTCGATTTCCAGTCCGAACCGCTTGGCATCGAGGACAGTCCTGGCGCGAAGCCGATCCGGATCACGCAGGGGGCTATCCGCTTCGACAACGTCACTTTCCACTACGGCAACCACCGATCGCCGCTCTACCGCGACTTTTCGGTCGATATCGCGCCGGGTGAACGCGTCGGGCTCGTCGGCCATTCGGGTTCGGGCAAGACGACCTTCGTCAAGCTCATCCAGCGGCTTTATGACGTGAATGCCGGAAAAATCCTGGTCGACGGCCAGGACATCTCGAAGGTGGCGCAAGCGTCGCTACGCGGGGAGATCGCGATCGTCCAGCAGGAGCCGATCCTGTTCCACCGGTCGCTGGCCGAGAACATTGCCTACGCCAGGCCGACAGCGACGCAGGATGAGATCGAGCACGCGGCGCGGCTGGCGAGCGCGCACGACTTCATCGCCAACCTGCCGAAGGGTTACGGCACGCTGGTCGGCGAACGCGGCGTAAAGCTGTCAGGCGGTGAACGTCAGCGCGTGGCGATCGCTCGCGCTTTCCTTGCCGATGCGCGCATCCTGATCCTCGACGAGGCGACGTCGAGCCTCGATTCGGAATCGGAGGTGCTGATCCAGCAGGCGATGGAACGGCTGATGGTCGGCCGCACGACGCTGGTCATCGCGCACCGGCTTTCGACGGTGCGGGCGCTTGACCGGCTGATGGTCTTCGATCGTGGCAACATCGTCGAGGAAGGCTCGCACGACGAGCTGATCCGGCTGAAGGGCGGCATCTACCGCCGGCTGTTCGAACGGCAGGCACTGGAATTGACCAAGGGACTGGTGATCTGACCGAACACCATTGCCGGGCCGCGTCCATTTTGGCGCGACCCGGCATACCCGAATGAAGGGGCGCCGCGCCGGTCTTTTCATTGCGCGCGTCCTGTTCTATGTCTGCCGCACAGCGCGGGGGTGCGTCTTGTCAATCACAAAAGCATCCGGTACGCCCCGTTCATGACAGTTACCGTTCGTTTCGCCCCGTCGCCAACCGGCCGCATTCATATCGGCAATGCGCGCACCGCTTTGTTCAACTGGCTGTTCGCCATGAACAACAAGGGCCGCTTCATCCAGCGTTTCGATGACACCGATATTGCCCGCTCGAAGCAGGAATTCTCCGACGCCATCCTCTACGATTTGCATTGGCTCGGCATTTTTCCGGACGCCACCGAGTACCAGTCGCGGCGCTTCGAGATTTATGACGCGGCGGTCGAGAGGCTGAAGGCGGCCGGCGTTGTCTACGCCTGCTACGAAACGCCGGAGGAACTCGATCTCAGGCGCAAGGTGCGCCGCACGCGCGGCCTGCCGCCGGTCTATGGCCGCGAGGCGCTGGCGCTTTCGCCGGAGCAGATCGCCGAATACCAGGCCGATGGCCGCCGGCCGCACTGGCGCTTCCTGTTACCCAATTTCTCCAGCGATCCGCTGCAGCCCGAACGCACCGAGGTCCACTGGAACGATCTGGTGCGCGGCGAGGAAACCGTCGACCTTGCCTCGCTGTCCGACCCGGTCCTGGTGCGCGAGGACGGCACCTATCTCTATACGCTGCCGTCGGTGGTCGACGACATCGAGATGGGCGTCAGCCATGTCATCCGCGGCGACGACCATGTCACCAACACCGGAGTGCAGATCGCCCTGTTCCAGGCGCTGGCTGCCGAGCCGCCAGTGTTCGGCCACCACAATCTCTTGACCACGGCATCGGGCGAGGGTCTGTCGAAGCGCACCGGTGCGCTCTCCATCGAAAGCCTGCGCGAGTCCGGCATCGAGCCGATGGCGGTCGCTTCGCTTGCCGTGCTGGTCGGCACTTCGGAGAATGTGGCGGCGGTGCCGACAATGGGCGAACTCGCCGAACGGTTCGATGCGCCGGCGACCTCGAAATCCGCGGCCAAGTTCGATCCAGACGAACTCTTCGTGCTCAACCGGACGCTGCTGCATCATTTGCCCTTCGCCGAGGCGCAAGACCGGCTGATCGTGCTTGGTGTCTCGGATGACAAGGCCGAGCCGTTCTGGCTGGCGGTGCGCGGCAATCTCGACAGGCTGGCCGATGCGGTGAGCTGGTGGCGTATCCTGCGCGAAGGTCCGCAAGAGAAGCCGGAATTTTCCGATGGCGATCGCGATTTCCTTGGTCAGGCCTTCGACCTGCTGCCGGAGGAACCCTGGAGCGGGACGATCTGGAAGGACTGGACGGGCAAGGTCAGGGAAGCGACGGGCCGCAAGGGCAAGGCGTTGTTCATGCCGCTCAGGCTCGCCCTTACCGGACTGCCTTCGGGGCCGGAGCTTGCAGATCTATTGCCGCTGATGGGTCGGGAAGGAACGATGGCCCGACGACCCTGACCTTGCGCTGCTCCGGCGGCAAGGCGGAGACCGGCGACGTCACCGGCTTGACGGAAAGCCGCTTGATCGCCTCGCGGTCGAGACCGCCTTCTACATTGGCCAGGGTTTCCGGATCGGTACCCGGATCGGGCTTCGAAACCGGCACCGGAATGAACGGTGCCGCGTCCGTTTCGGGCTGCGATTGCTCAGGATTTGGCGGGTTGCCGGCAATGATCTGGAAATTCTGCGCGGCGTTGCAGCCGCAAGCCGGAGGCCGCGACATGTTGGATTGCTTGTAGAGATAGGCGGTCGGCAATTCGCTGTAGGGCCTGCCGGTGACCGACGACGTCATGCCAGCTGAATCATCGTCCATGCCGCGCGAATAGAAAACCTGCATCTCGGTGCCGGGGCAGCTCGATTCGCAGTTCTTCTGGTCGCGTTCGAAATCGCTCGTGGAAGCCGAGTTCGACATCGGGAAGAAATAACCGTCGCAAGTGCGCACGCACGTGGTGTGGAACTCACTGCCGGCGCTCGGAAAATCCGGTATGCTTGGCCGGTTGAGCACCCGGCTGACGTTGCGCTCCTCGCCGGGATCGTCAGGCTCGTCGAGCGCATCGAGTTGCTGGCTGTTGCCGCCGAAAAGCTGGTCGAACAGGTTCGTGTTGCCGTCTTCGCGGTTCGCTTCCTGCAGCGGCGCGCGCCTTGGCGCAACGGTGTCGTCGCGGCAACCCTTGGCGTCGAGCGCCGCCAGGATGCGGCCACGGTCGCGTCGTGATCCGCCGTCGGCCAGCCGCTCGCGTTTCCTTTGCAAGGCGTCGAGATTGGCATTCATGCGATCGATGGTGGCGTTGAGCCCAGCGCATTCCCTGACGTTGCGGCTGAACAGTGAAAAGCCGCAACCGGCGCTGCTGGACTGGCTACGGGCCTTCGAGATTTGCCCACGTTGTCTTTCGATCGCGGCGTCGTATTTCCGGATCAATGCCGGGCCACCGCCGCCACCGCGCGACGCTGCGGCAAGATCGGCCTCCAATTGGCGGCAGACCCGCGAGGCGGCCTGTGGCTCGGTAACGGCGACGGCTGAAAGCACGAGCGCGCCAAGCAGGCCAGCCAGGTGCGTCAGCTTCCACCTTCCGCCCGTCATTGCCCGAAACCCCGCTTGCTTGCCTGCCGCGATGCTATCGGATTCGCAGTTAACCGTCCCTCAATCTACAACCAAAGATGGTCTTAGGCCAAAGATGCGCCGGCGCGCCTGATCGGACAGAGTCGCGGCCGCGGGATCCTGACGCTGCATGAAAAAGACGTATTCGCTCGGAAAAAGTGCCTGGTATCCAGCGATGCCCGGAGGCTTGGCATGACCGCGATGACCCGTCGAACCGCACTGCAATTTGGTCTCTCGTGCCTGGCGATGCAGGTTGCCATGGCGCAGGAAGAGCCCATTGCACCGGATTGGCGGACCAGATTGGTCGAGGCGGCCCTGGAGCAGATCGGCGTCACCACCCTCTACGATCCGGCCTATACACGCCTGGCCTATCCAGGTGGCGATGTCGCGCCGGAGCGGGGTGTGTGCACGGATGTCGTGGTCCGCGCCTATCGCCGCGCCTTCGATCTCGATCTGCAAAGGCTGGTGCATGAGGATATGCTGGCCAATTTCGCGGCCTATCCGAAGACTTGGAGCCTGAAAGCGCCCGACCGCAACATCGACCACCGTCGGGTGCAGAATCTTGCTGTCTTTTTCGGGCGCCGGGGTGTTTCTTCGCCGGTCAGCCAGGAGCCCGCCGACTATCAACCAGGAGACCTCGTCACCCAGATGCTGCCTGGCAACCTGCCGCACATCGCCATCGTCTCCTCCAACCGTTCAGCGGAAGTGCCGGAAAGGGCGCTGGTCATTCACAACATCGGGGCGGGCGCCCGGGAGGAGGATACCTTGTTCGCCTTCAGGCAGACGGGACATTTCCGCTTTGCGCCGACCTGAGAACCTCTAGCCCAGATTGACGACCGCCTGCGCCTTGTGGGCGGCTTCGACGACGGCAAGCGCCGTCATGTTGACGACACCACGCGACGTGACCGACGGCGTCAATATATGCGCCGGCTTGTCGGTGCCGAGCAGGATCGGCCCGACATGCAGCGCGTCCATCATGGTCCTGAGCGCGGTCAGCGTGATGTTAGCCGAATCGAGGTTGGGGAATACCAGCAGATTGGCTTCGCCCTTCAGGCGCGAATGGGGGTAGACGCGCTGGCGCAGATGCTCGGACAAGGCAGTATCCGCATGCATCTCGCCGTCGCACTCCAGATCGGGTGCGATGCGCGCCAGGATCGCCGCCGCCTGTCGCATCTTGAGCGCGCTCGGCGAATCGCGCGAGCCGAAATCCGAATGCGAAAGCAGTGCTGCCTTCGGTTCGATGCCGAAGCGCTGGATTTCTTCCGCCGCCAGCACCGTCATCTCGGCGATCTCCTCCGCCGTCGGGTCGACGGTGACGTGCGTGTCGGTCAGGAAGATGATGCCGCGCTGCGAGATCAGCATGGAGAGCGTCGACAGGTCATGATCCTTGATGCCGGCGCGCGGCCCGATGATCAAAGTGACGTTGCGCAGATGCCGCTCGAACCGTCCTTCGAGGCCGCAGACCATGGCATCGGCATCGCCGCGCTTCAGCGCCAGCGCGGCGATAACCGTGTTGTCGGTGCGCACCATGGTGCGCGCGGCTTCCGTCGTCACGCCGCGCCGGCCGGCAAGTTCGATCAGCAGGTCGACATAGTTGCGATAGCGCGGATCGTCCTCCGGATTGATCAGGCCGAAATCGACGCCGGGCTTGATGCGCAAGCCGTAGCGCTTCAGGCGCACCTCGATGACGTGCGGACGGCCGATCAGGATCGGTTCGGCGATGCCTTCCTCGAGCACCACCTGGGCAGCGCGCAGCACGCGCTCGTCTTCTCCGTCGGCATAGATGACGCGCTTGGCGCTCGACGCCTTGGCAGACGAGAACACCGGCTTCATCACCAGGCCGGAGCGGAAGACGAAGCGGTTCAGCTTGTCGATATAGGCGGCGAAGTCGGTGATCGGTCGTGTCGCGACACCGGTGTCGCAGGCCGCCTTGGCGACCGCCGGGGCAATGCGCAGGATCAGGCGCGGATCGAACGGCGAGGGGATCAGGAACTCGGGCCCGAAGATCGGCGTCTCACCGGAATAGGCGCGGGCCGCGACATCGGAGGGTTCCTCGCGGGCAAGCGCTGCGATCGCCCGCACCGCCGCCATCTTCATCTCCTCGTTGATGGCGCTGGCGCCGCAGTCGAGCGCGCCGCGAAATATGTAAGGAAAGCACAGTACGTTGTTGACCTGATTGGGAAAATCGGACCTACCGGTGCAGATCATCGCATCGGGACGCGCGGCGCGCGCGGTTTCCGGCATGATCTCGGGATTGGGGTTGGCCAGCGCCAGGATCAGTGGTTTCGGCGCCATGTGCTGGAGCAGTTCGGGCTTCAGCACGCCTGCCGCCGAGAGGCCCAGAAAGACATCGGCGCCCGGGATGACATCGGCCAGCGTGCGCGCATCGGTGTCCTTCACATAGGGGTCTTTCCAGCGGTCCATCTCATCGGTGCGGCCCTTGTAGGCGACGCCGAAACGGTCGGTGACCCAGATGTTTTCCACCCGCGCGCCAAGCGAGACCAGCAGATTGAGGCAGGCAAGGGCGGCCGCACCGGCGCCGGAGGTGACGATCTTGATGTCCGAGATGGTCTTGCCGGCGAATTCCAGCCCGTTGAGTACAGCGGCGGCGACGATGATGGCGGTGCCGTGCTGGTCGTCATGGAAGACCGGGATGCCCATGCGGGATTTCAACTGTTCCTCGACCTCGAAGCATTCCGGCGCCTTGATGTCTTCGAGGTTGATGCCGCCGAAGGTCGGCTCCAGTGCCGAGATCGTCTCGACCATGCGCTCGATGCCCGGCGCATCGATCTCGATGTCGAAGACGTCGATGCCGGCGAACTTCTTGAACAGGACAGCCTTGCCTTCCATGACCGGCTTGGAGGCCAGCGGGCCGATGTTGCCGAGACCGAGCACGGCCGATCCGTTGGAGACGACGCCGACCAGATTGGCGCGCGCCGTGTAGTCGGCGGCGGTCGCCGGATCGTCGCGGATTTCGAGACAAGGGGCGGCGACGCCTGGCGAATAGGCGAGCGCGAGGTCGCGCTGGTTGCCGAGCGGCTTGGTCGCCTGGATCTCGAGCTTTCCCGGTCTTGGATGCTTGTGGAAGTAGAGGGCGGCTTCGTCGAGGTCCGAACGTGCCGTTTTTTTGGTCTCGCCTTCCATGCGGCCGCTCCCTCGAAATCTGCCTGGAGATTCCTTTTAGCATGCGGCCAAGGTTTTTCGCGACGCTAAATGACGCGCCGGCGGCTTTACCCGACGGCGCGTCGAAAATGTCAATTTATCAAATGCTTATGCCGATTTCGTCGCATGCGAGTCCGGCTGCTAGCAGGCATACCGATCAAAAGGCGCTGACGTAGAGACCGCCATCGACTGGTATGTTCTGCCCGGTCAGATAGCCGGCATGGACCGAGCACAGGAAGGCGCAGATCTGGCCGAATTCCTCCGGCGTGCCGAGCCGCTTGGCCGGCACGTCGGCGCTGATGCGGGTCTTTCGCGCGGCTGCGGCGGCCGGGTCCTCCACGGTGCCGGCCTCATGCGGGCCGCGCAGCCGGTCGGTGTCGAGCTTGCCCGGCAGCATGTTGTTGATGGTGACGTTGCGGTCGATCACCGTTCGCGCCACGCCGGCGAGGAATGAGGTCAGGCCGGCGCGCGCGCCCGACGACAGGTCGAGACCGGCGATGGGGACGTAGACCGACAGCGAGGTGATGTTGACGATGCGGCCGAAGCCGCGCGCCGCCATGCCGTCGATGACAGCCTGTACCAGCTCGACAGGGGTCACCATGTTCTGGGTGACGCCTTCAAGGATCTTTGCCCGATCGAGTTCACGGAAATCACGCAGTGGCGGGCCGCCATTGTTGTTGACGAGGATGTCCGGTTCGGGACACGCGGCGAGCAATGCCTTCTGCACCTCCGGCTTCGAGACGTCGCCGACGACTTCCGTCACCGCGACACCATAGCGCTCGCGCAGCTCGGCGGCGGTCTTGGCCACCAGCTCGGCATTGCGGCCGTTGACGACGATATCGCAGCCGGCTTCTGCCAGCGCCATGGCGCAGCCGCGCCCAAGCCCCTTGCTCGAAGCGCAGACGATGGCCTTCTTTCCGCGAATGCCGAGATCCATGATGATTTTCTCCTTTGAGCCGGCGGCAAGCTAGTCCTTCGGCTGGACCAATCGCAACCGTCATACGGTTGTTGCATGAATCGGGGCATAGCCTGCGCGAAAGCAAGGGTGAAATCGCGATGTCCGGCCAAGAGCCCCGCACTTTCCGCAGCATGTTCATTTCCGACGTCCATCTCGGCTCGAAGGCTGCCAAGGCCGAGTTCCTGATCGATTTCCTGAGATATCACGACGCCGATATCATCTATCTCGTCGGCGATATCGTCGACGGCTGGCGGCTGCGGCGGAGCTGGCACTGGCCGCAAAGCCACAATGACGTCGTGCAGAAATTGCTGCGCAAGGCTCGCAAGGGCGCCACCATCACCTACATCGCCGGCAACCATGACGAATTCGCACGCCAGTTCCAGGGCGTGCATTTCGGCGGCATCGTCGTTGCCGACCGCGCCATCCACGAGACCGCCGACGGCAAGCGCCTGCTCGTCATCCATGGCGACCAGTTCGACACCGTCGTCCACAATGCACGCTGGCTCGCCTATCTTGGTGACCATGCTTACGACGCGGCCATGCTGGTCAACCGTGTTGTGACGCGGCTGCGCCAACTGCTCGGTCTGCCTTACTGGTCGTTCTCGTCGTGGGCCAAGGCCAACGTCAAGAAAGCGGTGAACTTCATCGGCTCGTTCCAGACCATGCTTGCGGAAGAGGCGCGCCGCTCGCATGTCGACGGCATCATCTGCGGCCATATCCATCACGCTGCCATCGAGAGTTTTGGCGATGTCCAGTACATCAACACCGGCGACTGGGTGGAAAGCTGCACGGCGGTGGTTGAGCATTTTGACGGCCGGATGGAAATCCTGACCTGGGCGCAAGTGCTGCCCGAGGCGCCGGACGAACCCTTTATCCCGTTGCTCCTCGAAGACCGGGTCGGGCAGGCGGCCTGACGCGGTACTTGCTACGGACTTCCGGATTAATCGATTAGGCCAGCCGGTTTCGTCCGGTTTTCGCCCATGTTAAGGGTCGTTACACGTTGCCGTCCGGTCGAGTGCAGCGCTATTGGATCGATTCATGTCGCTGCCGCCGCTTTCGCCCGAACAACTCGTCAAGCCGCGCCATTTCGAACTGCGCATGAGCCTGATCTTCGCGACGCTGTTCGTGTCGCTCGGGACACATCTGCCCTATTTCCCGCTGTGGCTGCAGGGCGAGGGTTTCCATGCCGAGCAGATCGCCGTCATTCTGGCGGCCCCGATGTTCCTGCGCGTGGTGACGACGCCGTTGCTGACAGCACTTGCCGACAGGGCCAGGGACCGCGCCGATGTCTATGTCGCGCTGGTGGCCGCGTCGCTGTTGCTGTCGGCCGGCTATTTCCTGACACCGACCTACGCCATGGTGCTGGCGGTATCGCTGGCACTGACCATTGTCTGGACGCCGCATTCGCCAATCGCCGATTCGCTGGCGCTGTCGGGTGTGCGCCGCTTTGGCTCGAACTATACGAGCATGCGCAAATGGGGCTCGATCTCCTATCTGTTCGCCAATGTCGCAGGTGGCTTCATCCTGTCGGCAACCGGCGCCCGGGCCGTTCCGGTGATCATTTTCGCAGCCCTTGCCGCCGCTCTTGCAGCCGGCTTGCTGGCGCCGCGTCTTGGCCGTCCGCGACGCGCCTCGCCGCTGTCGGCCACCGGCATCCAGCAGGCGGCGCCAAAACTTCTCAACCCGTATTTCCTGTATTTTTCCATCGGCGTCGGCGTCATTACCGCCAGCCACGCATTCCTCTACGGCTTCGTCTCCATCTACTGGAAATCGATCGGCCTCAGCGATTCGGTTGTCGGCCTGTTGTGGGCCTGGGGCGTGGTGTCGGAGGTCTGCATGTTCATGATGTTCACCCGCTTTTTCGGCTCGTTCTCCGTCGTCTCGATCATGGTGATGGCTGGGATCGGAGCCATCGTGCGCTGGATCGCCTTCCCGCTGGTCTGGCCGCTCGGCCTCGGTGTTGCCGGATTTTTCGGCGTCCAGACGCTGCACTCGGTCTCGGTGGCGCTGGTGCTGATCGGCCTGCAGAAGATGATCGGCGAAACGGTCTCCGAGGAGCAGACAGGTGCTGCGCAAGGCATCGCCTATTTCTCCAACGGCTTCTTCATGGCGGTGGTGACGCTGGCGTCCGGCCCGCTGTACCACCGTTTCGGCGTCGATGGCTTCTTTGCCATGATCCCGATCGCCTTGATCGGACTGGTGCTGATCGCGCTTGCCGCGCGCTCAGCCCCACAGCGCCGTATCAGGCGGTGACACCAGCGATCCCTGATAGACAAGGCCGGGCACACGGTCGCGGGCAAGCAGCAGCGGACCGTCGAGGTCGACGAAATCCGCGCCTTGGGCCAGTAAGACGGCCGGTGCCATCGCCAGCGACGTGCCGACCATGCAGCCGACCATCACGCCGAAACCGAGTTCGCGGGCGCGATCGCGCAGCAGCAATGCCGCCGTCAGCCCGCCCGACTTGTCGAGCTTGATGTTGACGGCGTCGTAGAGGCCGACAAGTCCTTCGAGATTCTCAGCCTCATGCACGCTTTCATCGGCGCAGATCGGCACGGGGTGCGTGATATGGCG
Organism: Mesorhizobium newzealandense; assembly: GCF_042682145.1. Classification (NCBI taxonomy): domain Bacteria; kingdom Pseudomonadati; phylum Pseudomonadota; class Alphaproteobacteria; order Hyphomicrobiales; family Phyllobacteriaceae; genus Mesorhizobium; species Mesorhizobium newzealandense. The sequence goes on from NZ_JBHUGZ010000023.1 coordinate 117,801, forward strand.
CAGGATCTCGTCATGGCCGGCCGGCAGCGGCTGTTCGATCAGCGAAATGCCTTGCTCGGCGGCAAAAGCGAGGTTCGCGACGATGTTGTCGTCGGTCCAGCCTTCATTGGCGTCGAGGATGATGCGGCTGTCGGGTGCGGCTTGCCTGACGGCGCGAATCAGGGCGATGTCGTTGTTGCCGCCGATCTTGACCTTGAGCAGCGGCCGCGCCGCGTTGGCGCGGGCCTGCGCAGCCATCGCCTCCGGTTCGCCCAACGACAGCGTGTAGGCCGTCTCAAGCGCCCCTAACGATATAGCGCCAATTGCAGTGGCCACAGGTATTCCGCGGATCTTTGCTTCCAGATCCCAAAGGGCGCAGTCAATGGCGTTGCGGGCAGCTCCTGCCGGCATGGCGTCAAGCAAGGCGCTCCGGCTGATGCCGCCGGCGATCCGCTCCCGCATCGCCTCGATCGCCTCGCTCACGCCGTCCATGGTCTCGCCATAGCGCTTGTAGGGAACGCACTCGCCGCGACCCGTGTGGCCGTTCTCGCTGATCGCGCAAGTGATGACCTCGGCCTCGGTCTTGGAACCACGCGAAATGGTGAAGCTTCCGGCGATCGGAAAACGCTCGGCCTCAACCGAAATGACACGCGCCATATTTTTCTGCTCCGGCTATGCAACAACGGGCGAGTCGGCAAATCGACAGCTTGGTTCCGTCAGGCTAAACAGGACGCCATGTTGACCATCGGCAAGCGCGACGCAAGCGGTACGACCGCAGGGGAGGCTGACCACGAACCGCGCGTGGCGACCGGCGAGAAGGACGGCGTTCTCGGCTGCGCTTTCTCGGGAATCTGGACCACACGGACCGTCGCGCTGATCGACGCCGAGATGCGCAAGATCGAGAAACGAAGCGGTTTCAAGACGTTGGCGCTCGATCTCTCCAAGATCGAGAAGATGGACACCGCCGGCGCCTGGCTGATCGACCGGCTGGTCAGCGTCTTCGAGAAGAAGGGCGTCCAGATCAGCCTGCAAGGCCAGAGCGAGATCGCTTCCATCCTTCTGGACGCGGTGGGCGAGGCCGTCCGGCGCGAACCCGAATCCGGTCCAGCGCGGCCACCCAATATCGTCATTCGCGCGCTGGAGGCGGTCGGCCGGCGCGTCTACGAGATGCGCGACGATTTCCTCGCCTCGATGAACATTCTTGGCGCCACCATCCGCGGCGCGCAGATGAAGCTCGGCCGCGGCCATGCCGTCAACCCGGCGGCGATCTTCAACCAGATCGACCGCATGGGTGTCGGCGCCATTCCGGTGGTGGTGCTGATGTCGGCGATCGTCGGCGCCATCGTTGCCCAGCAAGGCGCCTACCAGCTCAGCTATTTCGGCGCCGATATCTTCGTCGTCGATCTGGTCGGCGTGCTGATCCTGCGCGAGCTCGGGGTGCTGATGACGGCGATCATGATCGCCGGCCGCTCCGGCAGCGCGATCACCGCCGAAATCGGCTCGATGAAGATGCGCGAGGAGGTCGACGCGCTGAAGGTCATCGGCCTCAACCCGATCGGCGTCCTGGTCTTTCCACGGCTGGTGGCGCTGGTCATCGCCCTGCCGTGCCTGACCATCATCGCCAATTTCGCAGCGCTCGGCGGCGGCATACTGGCTGCCTGGCTCTATTCCGACATCGCGCCAGCCGCCTTCATCGACCGGCTGCGCGTCGCCATCGATCTCAGCACGATTTTCGCCGGCCTGATCAAGGCGCCGTTCATGGCCATGATCATCGGCACGATTGCCTCGGTCGAAGGCATGAAGGTCGGCGGCAGCGCGGAATCGCTCGGCCAGCACGTGACCGCTTCGGTGGTTAAATCTATTTTCGTCGTCATCATCCTCGACGGGCTATTCGCCATCTTCTACGCAGCGATCGAGTTCTGAAATGAAGCTGCCGGGCAGGACAAAGGCGATTGCGGTGGCGGAGGATGCAGGCGAGGGCGATATCGTGCTTTCCGCGCACGACATCACCGTGTCCTTCGCCGACAAGCTCATCCTCGACAAGCTGTCGCTCGATATCCGGCGCGGCGAGATCCTCGGCTTTGTCGGTGCCTCGGGGGCCGGCAAATCCGTTCTGTTGCGAACCATTCTCAGCCTGACGCGCAAGCAGTCTGGCACGATCAAGCTGTTCGGCGTCGATGTCGAGAAGGCGAGCGATGTGGAGCGCCTGCGCATCGACATGCGGCTTGGCGTGCTGTTCCAGCACGGCGCCCTGTTTTCGGCGCTGACGGTGCTGGAAAACGTCCAGGTGCCGATGCGCGAATATCTCGATCTGCCGCGAAAGCTGATGGACGAGCTGGCGATGCTTAAGGTCGAACTGGTCGGGCTGCCGCCGGATGCGGCGCAGAAATTCCCGTCCGAACTTTCCGGGGGCATGATCAAGCGGGCGGCGCTGGCACGGGCGCTGGCGCTCGACCCCGATATCGTCTTCCTCGACGAGCCGACATCCGGTCTCGATCCGATCAGCGCGGCGGAGTTCGACGAACTGGTCGTCAAGCTGCGCGATACGATGGATTTGACAGTCTATATGGTGACGCACGATCTCGACACGCTTTTCACCGCTTGCGACCGCGTGGCCGTGCTCGGCAACAAGAAAGTGCTGGTCGAAGGCACCATCGACGACATGCTGAAGAGTGAGGAGCCGTGGGTAAAATCCTATTTCCGCGGAAAACGCGCCCGGCAACTTGATCTTGCGGCGCGCGCATAGCCATAAGTGGGACAATGGAAACCAGAGCCAACTACGTCATTGTCGGCATTTTCACGCTGGCCGCGATCCTGGCGGCGTTCGCCTTCGTCTACTGGACGGCGGCGATCGGCGACAAGGGCGAGACGACGTTGCTGCGCGTGCGCATTCCGGGCTCGGCTTCCGGGCTTGGCCGCGGCAGTTTCGTGCTGTTCAATGGCGTCAAGGTCGGTGATGTCAGGCGCGTCTATATCGACGTCGACAATCCGACCGTCGCCATCGCCGACACCGAGATCGATCGCATGACGCCGATCACCAAGTCGACGCAGGCCGATATCGGCCTCGCCGGCCTCACCGGACAGGCCAATATCGAACTCAAGGGCGCCGACCCCAAGGAAGTAAAACTCCTCGACCAGGCCGAAAAGGAAGGCAAGGTTGCCGAGATCGTCGCCAACCCCTCTGCTGTGACGAACTTGCTGCAGACGGCGCAGAACATCTTCACCCGCGCCGACAAGGTACTCACGGAGCTTGAAGGCTTCACCAAGGACGTTCGCGGGCCGCTGACGCAGACCGTGCAGAATGCGCAGACCTTCTCCGATGCGCTGGCCAAGAATGCCGGCGGCATCGACAAGTTCCTGTCCAGCGTCAGCGCGCTCTCCGACGAGCTGAAAGGCGTTTCCGGCAAGCTCGACGGCACGCTGAAAGCAGCGGAAGGCCTGCTCAATGCCGTCGACAAGGACAAGATCAAGAGCATCGTCGCCAACGTCGATACGGCAACCGCGAATCTCAAGGAAACGTCCACGCAGCTCGACGGCGTGATCAAGAATGTCGACACCGCGGTCGGATCCGTCAACGATTTCGCCAAGCAGACGCAAGGCACCCTGGCCAAGGTCGATGGTGTGCTTGACGGTATCGATCCGGCGCAGGTGCGTGCCGCGCTGGCCAACATCCAGAAAGCCAGCGAAAACGCCGACAAGGCCGCCGCCGACATCGCAGAAGTGACCGACAAGATCGCCAACCGGGCCGACGACATCGACCAGACGATCAAGGATGCCAGGCAGCTCACGCAGCGGCTCAACGATGCCTCGGTGCGCGTCGACGGCATCCTGGCCAAGGTCGACACCTTGCTCGGCTCGGGTCAAGCCGATGGTGTGATGGCCGACGCCAGGAATACACTGAAGTCGTTCAAGCAGGTTGCAGACACGCTGAACGCGCGCCTCGGCGTCATCACCGACAATCTGGCGCGCTTCTCGGGCCAGGGGCTTTCGAATGTCGAGGCGCTGGTGCAGGACAGCCGCCGTTCGATCAGCCGCATTGAGGAGGCCGTAACGGATCTCAGCCGCAATCCGCAGCGCATCCTTTCGGGTGGCGACGGCGAGGTTCGGCAGTTCGATGGCAGGGCACGGCGTTGACTTCGGTCTCCTCGCGCCCCAGAAACAGTCGTTGCAGGTGCGGGTTGTATTTACGATCCGGGGACAACAGGGATCGCGCGTGAAGTCGATCGTCGTTAAATCGGGTGTGGCATTGCTTGCCTTGGCCCTCGCCAGCTGTGCGGCCCTGCCGGGTGGCGGGCCTGCTCCGCTCGACACCTTCGAGCTGTCGGCGCCTTCGGTTGACGCGCAGGGCCACAGCCGCCGCCAGATCCTGATCGCCCAGCCGTCGGCACTCAAGGCGTTGGACAGCCAGAACATCGTCATCAAGCCATCGGATCGCTCGATCCAGTATCTCAAGGGCGCGCAATGGGCCGACCGATTGCCGCTGATCGTGCAGGCGCGGCTGGCCGAGACGTTCCAGCGTTCGGGCAGCTTTGCCGGCGTCGGCAAGCCGGGTGAGGGCCTGGCGATCGATTATCAGGTGATCGTCGAGATCCGTTCGTTCGAAGTGCGCGTCGATGGCGGCGAACATGCCGAGGTCGACCTGTTCGTGCGCATCCTCAATGACCGCAATGGCGAGGTGCGTGCCTCCAAGAGCTTCACCGCATCCGCGCCGGTCTCGGGCAGCGGCAATCCCGCCTATGTCAGCGCGCTCGACAGTGCTTTCGGCGATGCCGCCAAGCAGATCGTTCGCTGGACGGATTCAGTGATCTGATCTCCGTAAAGGCTTGATCGCGCAACGTTTCTGATAACGCCGATACCGGCTTACAAGCGATACGGCGCAGCAGACGCGCCAACGGCACAAAATCGGTAGAAAAGAAAAAGGCGGGAAACTTCCCGCCTTTTTTGTCTTTGCCTATCGGGTGATCAATGCAGGCGGCCGCTGGCGTGGGCCAGCATGGTGTAGACCTTGCCGGTATCAGACGTCAGATAGGTCTGCGCCATGATGTTGTCGCGGTCGTTGCGAGAGACATCCTTGAGCAGCTTCTCGAAATCGTCGCAGTAACGGTCGACGGCGGTGCGGAACTCGGCCTCCGCCTGATACTTGCGACGGATCTCATCGAACGTCTGCTGGCCCTTCAGCGTGTAGAGCCGCCGGGTAAAGACGTCACGCTCGCCGCTCCGGTAACGGTTCCACAGCTCGATCGAAGCGTCGTGGTCGATGGCCCGCGCGATATCGACCGAGAGCGAGTTCAGCGATTCCACGACATGCAGCGGCGAGCGCTGGGCAGGAGCCGCGCGAGGTGCTTCGGCGGGCGTTGCCGGCTTGGCGTCCTCTTCGCGCGATGCCCCGGTCAGGAGATCGCGGACCCAGCCGCCCTGAGGTGTGCGGGCGCTGGCATCAGCACGCTGGCGCGGTGCCGTCTCGGCCGGACGCTCCAGGTCGAGCGTGCCACGCAGTGCTGCGCCGCCCAACGGCGCCTGAGGTGTGCGGAGCTCCGGCTGCGGTGCCGGTGCGCGCCGCGGTGGCTCGGCAGGGCGTGCGGCCGGCGCTTGTGGCGCCGGGCGCAGATTGCGTTGCTCGGCAGCATCGCCGCCACCGCGACCGGACTTCGCAACGATGTCCGAAAGCTCTTTGAGGGCGTTGATCTGCTCGGAAACGGCGCGGCGGATGGCCGAGGTCGATTCCTTTGCCTCTTCCGGCATCTCGATGACGCCCTTCTTTAGCTCGGCGCGGGTAAGGTCGAGCTCGCTCTTGATCGAGCCCGCGGTGCGCCGTATCTCCTCGGTCGCATCGGCGAAGCGCTTGGTTGCCGAATCGACGACATCGGTGATGGCGTTGCGGATCTTGTCTGCCGACTCCATCGTCTTGCCCTCGGCGTTCTGCAGCGTCTGGCCGACGAGGCTTTCGAACGAGCGCATGACCCTTTCGAGATCTTCCGACTTCTTTACCAGGCCGACGGCGAGATCCTCGAGCGACGACTGCCTTTCGAGCGTGTGCTCGAGGTTGCTCTGGGCCGAGCTCAGCAGGTCCGAGGCGCTGGCCAGCAGGCGGCTGTGTTCGTCGAACTTGGTGGCGATCGAAGCAACCTCGCGCAAGGTGGACGACGAAAGTTCCGTCAGCCTTGTCGTGTTCGAATCGACCAGCCGTGCCGAGCTGGCGAAGGTCTGTGCGGCTTTCTCCGTGGTGGCGGCGAAGCTTTGCGTGCTGCCGCTCAGGCGTTCGTCGACCTGGCCGAGATTGACCGCGGCCTGCTCGATCAACTGACCGAGCTGCGAGCTGGAGTTGGTCATGCGGCCAATGAGGTCGGCGACACTGTCGGACAGCGACGAGCGGGCGCCTTCGACCGCCGACAAGGTCTCGGCGGTGCGGCTGGCGAGTGCGTTGACCAGTGCTGCATTCTCGCTGCGCAGCTTCTCGGTGGCGCGTTCGGTGACCTCTTCCATGCTCTTTTGCAGTTCCGAGCCGCCCTGGGCGAAGCGTTCGACCAGCGGCCGTGCGGTTTCGTCGAGGATCTTGGACATTTCGGCCGAACGCGCCGCGAGCATGGTGTTGAGTTCGCGGGTGTTGGCGCCGATCGTCTTGGCGGCATCGTTGGTGCTCTGGCCGATATGCTGGCCAACTGCGGTGAAGGTCTCCGCGATCACATTGGCACGCGAGACGAGCTGCGCCTCGGCATTCGACACCTGTTCGCTGATCTTCTGGCCCATCGCCGCGGCAGTGTAGGCGAGGCGATTCTCGACGCCTGAGACCTGCTCTTCGACACGGGCGGCCGCGGCCGCCGCGCTCGATGCGAGCCGCTCGTCGGCGCCGACAAGAGCCTGCTCGATTTCGCGGGCATGCACGGCCATTTCCTGACCGGTCCGCCTTGCACGTTCGGCGACCCTCTGCTCGGTATCGGCAAAGGCGCCGACGATGGTCTCGGCGTGCTCGCCGATCGTCGATGTGCTGCTGGCAATGCGCGTCACCAGACGCTGATCGGCGTCGTCGAAGATGCGGCCGATTTCGGAGGCACGGCTCGACAGTGCTTCCGAACCTTCGGCGATGCGCGAGACCAGCTGCTGGTCGGCGGCATCGAAGATGCGGCCGAGGTCCGATGCACGTGCGGCAAGCGCTTCGGCGGATTCGCCGATACGCATGCCGAGCCGCTGGTCGGCGCCTTCGAAGTTGCGCAGGATGTCGCCGGCGCGGGCGGCCAGCGACTGGGCCGTTTCGACAGCGCGGGCGACCAGCTTCTGGTCGGCCGCATCGAACGCGCCGGCAATTTCGCTTGCACGAGCGGTCAACTGATCGGCGGTTTCCTGGGCGCGGGCGGCGAGCTTCTGGTCCACTACGTCGAAACTGCCGGCGATCTCGCTGGCACGAGCAGCCAGTTGATCAGCGGTTTCATGGGCGCGGGCCAGCAACGAGTTGGAGGCGTCATCCGCGCGGGCAAGCAAGGCACTCGACGTATCTTCCGCACGGGCGTGGAGGCGACGATCGGCCTCCTCGAAGGTGCGGGCGATGTCTTCGGCCCTCGCCAGCAGGGCGGCGGAGGTCTGCTCGGCGCGCTCGGCGATCTTGCGGTCGGCGTCACTGAACGCGGCACCAGCCTGCTCATGCAGCGTGCTGGTGACCTCCAGGACCTTTTCGCGCAGTGCGCCGGCAACGAACACCGCACTCTTCTCGAGCACGGCGCGGACGTTTTCGACGCCTGTCGAGAGCGCACGCTCCATGGTGCCGGCACGCTCCTCGATGACCCCGGTCTGGCGGCTGAACGCCTGCTCGATCTTCTCGACATCGGCGGCGATAGCCGCAGAGATATCGGTGCTTCTTGCGGCGATCTGGTCGATATGACCCGACAGCGAGCGGTCGACGTCCTGGCGGGTCTCGGCGAGCTTGCCGAGATCGTCTTCCAGCGCGCGGGCCAGCATATTGCGGCCCTCCGATAGCTTGCCGACATGTCCGGCGATGACCTCGTCTATATCGCTGCGGCTTGCGGAGAGCTTCTGCAGGTCGGCTTCCAAAGCGCGCTTGAGGATATCGCGCCCTTCCGCGAGCTTCTCGACCTGACCGGCGACCAGTCCGTCGATGCTGGAACGGCTTTCCGCCAACTTGGCGATATCGTCTTCGAGCGCCTTCGACAGGGCCGAACGCTCCCCGACAAGTCTTTCCGCGTGGCTGTTGACCATGCCGCTGACGTTTTCGAGATCAGCCTCGAGTGCCCGGGCGAACTGTGCCCGGTCATCGACCAGTTTCTGCGATTGGTCGGCAACGGTGCTCTTGATCGTATTGAGGTCGGCTTCCAGCGCGCGGCGCAGGATGTCGCGGCCTTGCGACAACTTCTCGACCTGACCGGCAACCAGCCCGTCGATGCTGGAACGGCTTTCGGCCAGCTTGGCAAGATCGTCTTCGAGCGCCTTCGAAAGGGTCGAGCGCTCCCCGACAAGCCGATCCGCGTGGTTGTTGACCAGACCGTTGACGTTTTCGAGGTCGGCCTCAAGCGCCTTCGACAGCGTCGAGCGGTCCTGTACAAGCCGCTCGGAATGGCTGTTGACCAGCCCGTTGACGCTTTCGAGATCAGCTTCGAGTGCACGGGCGAATTGTGCCCGATCCTCGACCAGTTTCTGCGACTGGTCGGCAATGGTGTTCTTGACCGCGTTGAGGTCGGCTTCCAGCGCACGGCGCAGGATATCGCGGCCTTGCGACAACTTCTCGACTTGGCCAGCGACCAGCCCGTCGATGCTGGAACGGCTCTCGGCCAGCTTGGCGAGGTCGTCTTCGAGCGCCTTCGACAGGGTCGAACGATCCTGAACCAGCTTGTTCATGTGGTCGGCGATGACGCTGTTCACATTCTGCAGGTCGGTTTCCAAGACACGCGAAAGCTGCCCGCGATCCTCGGCCAGCCTTTCCGACTGGCTGGCGATGACGCCCTTGATCGTGTTCAGATCGGATTCCAGCGCGCGCTTGAGAATGTCGCGGCCCTCGGCGAGCTTCTCGACCTGGCCGGCAACCAGCCCGTCGATGCTGGAGCGGCTGTCGGCCAATTTGGCAAGGTCAGCTTCGAGGGTCTGCGACAGCAGGCTGCGATCCTCGGCCAGCCGTCCCGAATGGCTGTCGATCAGGCCGCGTACGCTGGACAGATCGTTGTCGAGCGAATGGGAAAGCTGCGTGCGGTCGTCCGCCAGCTTGGCGGAATGGGCTTCGATGAGGCTATTTATGCCGGCGATATCGTTTTCCAGCGCCTTGGCGAGTACCGCGCGGCCCTCGGCGATCTTCTCGACCTGGCCGGCGACGAGACCGTCGATGCTGGCGCGGCTGTCAGACAATTTGCCGAGATCGGCTTCCAAAGCGCGCGACAGGATGTTGCGGCCCTCGGCGAGCTTGCCGACGTGACCAGCAACCATTTCATCAATGATTGTACGAGTTTGTACCAATTTCCCGGAGTCTTCGTTCAAGGCACTGGAGAGCCTGTTGCGGCCTTCTTCCAGCCTTTCAAGATGGCTGCCGAGCGACGCATCGATGGCTGCCCGTGATTCATTGACCTTGCGCAGATCCTCTTCGAGAGCGCGCGAGATCAGGCTGCGGCCTTCGGCCAGTTTCTGCACCTGGTCGGTCACCGCCGCATCGATGCCGGCGCGGCCTTCGTCGAACTTCGCCAGGTCTGCCTGCATGGCCTCGGCCATGCGCTCGCGGCTTTCGGTAAGCTTGCGGCTGTGGTTTTCGATGGCTTCCTCGATGCCAACGCGGGCGTCAGCCAGCCGCTGAAGGTCGCCATCGAACGAACGCGAGACGACATGACGCGCGGCTTCCATGCGGCCGGCGAAGTCGCTGGCGCGGGCTTCGAGCATGGAGGAGGTTGAAGTGACGATGTCGGCCATGTCGGCGCCGATCTGGGTCTTGCCCTGATCGATCATCGCCGACAGCGTGTCCTTGCTCTCGGCAAAGGTGTGGGCGATTTCGCGCGCGCGCTCGACCAGCGTCTCGTTGATCTGGCGGGCGCGGGCCTCGAGCGCTGCGTTAAGCTTCTGCGTTCCGGTGTCCAGCGCTTCGGCGCGGGTCTGGAATTCGCTGATCAGCGCCTGGCCGCGTTCGGCTAGCGTCCGCTCGATGCCGTTCAGGCTGGCTTCGAATTCGGAATTGAGAGTGCGCGCGGCACCGCCAAGCAGCGACACCATGCCGGTGGTGCGATCGTCGAGCAGATCGGTCAACGACCGTGTCAGGCCGTCGGTGGTGTCCGTCAGTTTGGCGATACGGGTGTCGAGAAGGCTGGCGAAGGCCTCGCCCGAGGTCGATAGCTTGTCGGTGATCGTATCGAGCCGGCCTTCCACCGAATCGAAGATCGACATCGAGCTTTCGTTGATGCGGTCGATGAGTGTATCGCCGGAATTGGTGATCGTCATCGACAGCTTGGTCGACGCATTGAGGATGCTGTCGCGGATGATGTCCGAGGCAGCGCCGATCTCATCCTTCAACGTCTCATGCGCGCCGGTGATCGAGGCGCGGACGCGCTCGGCGTGGCTGACGACGGCTTCGCGCTCGCTGCCGAGCCCGTCGACCAGCGAACGGATGCGGGATTCGTTCTCCGAATAGGAGCGCTCGATCTGGTTGACCTCGCTGTGGACCAGCGTTTCCAGTTCAACGGCGCGGGCCAGCGTGCGCTCGATGCCTTCGCCCATGGCGGCCACCTCGCGACGAACGGCCTGGCCGATCATCATGACGCGATCCTGGGCAAGGTTTTCCGGCTCGGTCAGGCGGAAGGCCACTTCGGTCATCGACTGGGCGGCAATTCGCATTTCCTGGGCACGGCGGATCATTGCCGCGAAGGCCCAGAACAGGATGACGGGCACGATCGCCGCAACGACCAGGCCGATCAGTTCGGGACGGGCTAGAAACTGGTCGAGCGTGCGGATTCTCCAGATGCTCGGTCCGAAAAGGAGGTTGGCCAGACCGCCTGCGCCGGCGAACCAGGCGAGCGAGACAAAGGCAACGACCCAGTAAATGGTGTTCGAGGCACGCCTGTTGAGGCCGTGCAGGAGCGTCTTGTAGTCCTTCTGGCGATCGTCGTTGGCCGGCGCGAAACCAGCCGGCTGTGCGCCATTACGTGTTTCCACGGGGCGCAACTCGGCTGGCTTGGCCTTGGGCGCGGGTGTCTCGGCCTGGCTCTGATTGACTGCGGGCGCCGGCTTCTCGTTGCGTCCCTCGCGCGCCAGTTCGTCGGCGGCCTGGGATATCTGCGCTTCCAGGTCTTCCATCGAAGCCGCGATGTCGAGGTCGCCGTCGCCGGTATCGCCGCTAAGGTCGAAATCAAGCGCCTTTTCCAGTTCCCTGGCCACGTCGTTGTCGAGAGTTCTCGTCGTCGTTGGTTTCTTCGCCATGCCTTCTACCCTGTACTAGCTGCCGCGGGCTTATAATTCTGTTTGTCGTACCCCGCGCAGGAGGCTGAAAATGGACCCCTCGTATCGTAATGACACAGGGGGGTAAAGAAAACATGCATTCCGCGAGATACGTAAAACTTTAAATATAAGGTTAACGGAACCGTGATTTGGGCGCCGCTTTCGCAACATTTTTCCCGGCCACTCATTAACCCGTTGTCCATTGGAATCGCCTAGGTTTTTGAGCGATCGAAGAAACGGAGTTCGAGTTCATGCGTGGCGAAAGCGGCATTGCCTTCTCAATGCCCGGGGGCGACGTATCCGGACCCAGGCGGTCACGGCCGGTCGATTTGGCACATCTTGCCCGCCAGACCATGGGCGATCGCAGCCTCGAGCAAGAGGTGCTGGCGCTTTTTGTACAACAGGCGCTGTCGGTGCGCGACAAAATAGTCGATGCCGACATCAAGGACCGGCTTATGCTGGCACATGGGCTGAAGGGTTCGGCACGGGGTGTCGGCGCCTTTGCCATTGCCGATTGCGCCACCGAAATCGAGCACCAGCCGGAAGACAACCAGAGGCTCAGGCGGCTTGGCACGCTGATCGACGAAGTGCGCGATTTCATCGCCGCCATCAATCGCTGAACCCGGTTTGTGGAAAAACGTCACCGAGCGGCGCTTTCGCGCGGCAGTTGACTTGTCTGCCGGAGTGATTATCTCGGGCGAGACTCCCTTCAGGTGACAAATGACCAAGCTGACTTTCATCGCCCATGACGGCACACAATTCGACATGGACGCCGAAAACGGTTCGACGGTCATGGAGAACGCGATCCGCAACGCCGTACCTGGGATCGAGGCGGAATGCGGCGGCGCCTGCGCCTGCGCGACCTGCCATGTCTATGTCGACGAGGCATGGACGGCGCAGGTCGGCGAGCCGGAAGCGATGGAAGAAGACATGCTGGACTTCGCCTATGACGTCCAGCCGAACTCGAGGCTCTCCTGCCAGATCAAGGTGCGCGACGCACTCGACGGCCTGGTCGTGCGGGTGCCGGCCCGCCAGGGCTGAGACACCGATTTTTTTGCCGGCTGCTGCTTGGCAGCGGCGGATTGCTCATGCAGTGTCACGCGGTTTCCGCTACAGCGCTGCGCGTCCTCTTGGACGCGCAAAGGACGCCGTAGCACTTTTATTTGGCGCATGATCCTTTCCGAAAATCGATTCCGATTTTCGGGGTCATGTGCAGCGAGGCGCATCGCATGGCCGACATCACCAAGACAGACGTCCTCATTGTCGGGGCAGGGCCGGTCGGTCTGTTTGCCGTGTTCGAACTCGGTCTGTTCGACATGAAGTGCCACCTGATCGACATCCTCGACCGGCCGGGCGGCCAATGCGCCGAACTTTATCCGGAAAAGCCGATCTACGACATTCCCGGCTGGCCTTCGATTTCGGCGCAGGGTCTGGTCGACAAGCTGCTCGAGCAGATCGCTCCGTTCAAGCCTGACTTCACCTATAACCGCATGGTTTCCAGCCTGGAAAAGCTGGAGGACGGCAGCTTTCGCGTCACCACCGACGAAAATGAGGTGTTCGAAGCCAAGGTTGTGGTGATTGCGGCCGGCGGCGGCTCCTTTCAACCCAAGCGGCCGCCGATCCCGGGCATCGAACCCTATGAAGGCAAGAGCGTCTTCTATTCAGTGCGCAGGATGGACGATTTTCGCGGCCACGACCTTGTCATCGTCGGCGGCGGCGACTCCGCGCTCGACTGGACGTTGAACCTGCAGCCGGTGGCGAAGAGCGTGACGCTGGTGCACAGGCGGCCCGAATTCCGCGCCGCGCCGGACAGCGTCAACAAGATGTATGCCATGCAGGAGATGAAGCAGCTGGAGTTCCAGGTCGGGCAAGTGACCGGACTGACCGGCGCCGACGGCCAGCTCACATCGGCTGTCATCAAGGGGCCGGACGGCGATGTCGAGGTGCCCTGTACGCGCATGCTGCCTTTCTTCGGCCTGACCATGAAGCTCGGGCCGATCGCGGAGTGGGGGCTCAATCTTCACGAGAACCTCATTCCGGTGGATACCGAGAAGTTCCAGACGTCGGTGCCAGGTATCTTCGCGGTCGGGGACATCAACTGGTATCCCGGCAAGCTGAAGCTGATCCTGTCGGGCTTCCACGAGGTGGCGTTGATGGCGCAAGCCGCCAAGCGCATCATCAGTCCCGGCGAGCGCATCGTGTTCCAGTACACGACCTCGTCGACCAGCCTGCAGAAGAAACTCGGCGTCGTCGACTGAGCCGCCGGACGGCTCAGTGTCGCCTCAACCGCTATTCCGCCATCACCGGCGCATGTTCGGCGTGGCCGCGAAGTGGTATTTCCGGCATCAGGCCGAGTGCGACCAGCGCCATGATCAGCGTCGCCGCGGCGACAAGGAAGATCATGACGAATGGCGCAGCCGAAATAACCTGTCCGACGGCCAGCGTGCCCTCACCGGCAAGCGGCAGGCCGTAGCCGAGGGCGACAGCGCCGAGCATGGCGACGCCCAGTGCGCCGCCCAGTGAGCGCAGGAAGGTGAGCACGCCGGTTGCGACACCAAGGTGCGTGCGGTCGACGGCGTTCTGGACCGATACGGTGGCAACCGGGAAGGTCGTCCCGCTGCCCAGACCGATGCAGATCGTCAGGATCTCGACGACCAGCAGCGAGGCGTGCCCGGCGACAAGAGCGAGCAGGCCGAGGCATATTGTGGAGAAGAGCACGCCCACCATCGCGATCCGCTTGTAGTGGGTGAAATGCTGTAGCAAGCGCCCGCTCAGCGTCGCGCCGGCCACGGTGCCAAGCAGCAGGCCCAGCATCGCCAGACCCGACTCGCTGACGGAGAGACCGACGATCGACTGCAGATAGACAGGCAGGTAGACCGCCAGACCTATGTTGGCGGCCTGCAAGAGGAACACTGACAAGGTGCCGGCGAGAACGACTGGATTGCTGAGCACCTCAAGCGAGATGAGCGGTTCAACCGCGCGCAGCAGACGCAGTGCGAAAGCAGCCCAGAAAACCGCCGACACGGCCAGCAGCCCGAGAATTTCACGCGAAAGCCACGGATATTCGCTGCCGCCCCAGTTGAGCGCCAGCAGCAGCAATGCCGTGGCCGCGACAAGCAGCAGCGCGCCCAGGCCGTCGATGCGATGCTGCTTTGCGGCGATCGGCAGCTTCTTGAGCGGCTTGTTGATGATCGCCATGGCCAGCAGGCCGAGCGGAATGTTGATCCAGAAAATCAGCGACCAGTGGAGATGTTCGGCAAAAGTACCGCCGAGCAACGGCCCGGCGATGCTGGCGACAGCCCAGGTGCCGGAGATCCAGGCGGTATAGCGCGCTCGCTCGCGTGGCGGAACAAGGTCGCCGATGACGGTCTGCGTCAAGGTGAACAGGCCGCCGCCACCGGCGCCCTGGATCGCCCGTCCGACAACCAGCACAAACATATTGGGGGCCAACGCGCTGACCAGCGATCCCAGGAGAAAGATCAGGATCGCCGCATAAACGGTTGGCCGGCGGCCGTAGACGTCGGAAATCTTGCCATAGAGCGGCGCCATGGCGGTCGCGGTCAAGAGGTATCCGGTGACGATCCATGGCAGATATTGCGCATGGCCGAGCGCATGCCCGATGGTCGGCATTGCAGGTGCTACGATGGTCTGGTCGAGTGCAGCCAACAGCATCGACAAGAGCACGCCGGCGATGATGGCGTTCTTTTCGGCTTCGGTCAGCGGCGTGCCGGGTTCCACCATCGTTTGCTTGTCGACAGCCTGGTCCATGATCGTTCATCCGTAAAGTTGCGATTGACCGGCCTTGCTCGGCCGTTCTGGTCTTTTGACCATTTCGATCGCTTGGCGTTTTGAAGCCCGCGCCTGGCGAGCCTGATATATGTCGTCCCGTATAGGCCGATTTCGACAGGCGCTCGAAAGTTTTTCGAGGTTGGCATTACGCTTCGGCGAATTTGGCTTTCGCCGGCGCCGCTTGGCTTTCGTGTCAGGTGGGCGGCAGCTGACCGCTCTCGATTCGTTCGATGCGATAGCGCAGCAGCCTCAGGATGCGGCTTTCGAAATTGACGCTTTCAACACGATCGAACTGCAGCTGGGCTTGGTCGTGCCTGGCAAGAACGGCCGCGGTGATTTCGGCGGCCTTGGCCTTGGCGGCATCGCAATTCTTTTGCGGGTAGGTGGCTTTCAGGGCTTCTTCGAGTTCGCGGCCATGGTTCTTGGCAATCTCGACATGGCGCTCCTCATGGCGCTTGATGTCGGCGGACAGCGTATCCCAGAACAACCTGACATCGGCGTCGGCCTTGCGTGGGCGGCGCCACTCGGGAAGGATCACCTTCACCTTGACGGTCACCACGGCGTCGGCGATCCGGCAGGAGTTCGGTGTCTGGGCATAGCTGATGCGGGTTGTGAAGGCCATCTGCGTGGCGCCCGGGTGCCGCGTGCCCGTGCTTTTCACCTCCGGCCCGCGTTTGGAGAGCTGTGCCTCGATGTCGTCGAGCGTGCTGCCGCCAATGGCGAAATAGCTGTACGTCTTGACGAGATTGGCCGCACCGGCCGGAACCGCGGTGACCGCAAGCAGCAGCGCACAGAGCAGGGCTGGTTTCACGCCAAGCATGGATCGTTTCATCATGTTGCCTCTTCGACCACCTTGCTTTACGGCCGTTGCCAGCGCAACGGAATTGATCCGCTGCGGATCACACATGGTTGATGAGCCTCTTGGTTGATGAGCCCCATGGTTGCTGAACAATGACGGCCAGGCGATGGCAGTTGGCGCATGGACGCCATCTCGACCTTGGCGGCAAAGCCGTGGTCGTCGGCATCCTCAATGTCACGCCCGACAGCTTTTCCGACGGCGGTCTGTTCGACGCCTCCGAAAAGGCGCTGGCCCAGGCACGGCGCATGATCGGGGAAGGGGCACTGGTCGTCGATGTCGGCGGAGAATCGACCCGTCCCGGTGCCGCCGCGATATCGGCGAGCGAAGAACAGGCCCGCATCCTGCCCGTGATCGAAGCGCTCGCGAGCGCCGGCGAGGTGCTGATTTCGGTCGATACCTATCGTACGGACACCGCCCGGCTCGCGGTGGCCGCCGGCGCGCATATCGTCAACGATGTCTGGGGTTTGCAGCGCGAGCCTGACATAGCCCGCGTCGCCGCCGACACCGGCGCCGGGCTTGTCATCATGCATACCGGGCGAGATCGCGCGAAGCTGCCGGACGTGATTGCCGATCAACTGGCGTTCCTGCGGAAGTCGCTGGAGATTGCCCACCGGAATGGCGTTTCCGACGACCGTATCGTGCTTGATCCCGGCTTCGGCTTCGCCAAGGAGACGGCGGAGGAAAATCTCGACCTGATGGCTCGCTTTTCCGAGCTCAAGGCACTCGGCTTGCCGCTTATGGCCGGTACTTCGCGCAAGCGCTTCATCGGCACAGTCACCGGCCGCGATGCGGCCGACAGAGGTGTTGGAACAGCGGCGACCAGCGTCATCCTGAGGCTCAAGGGCGCCGATCTGTTTCGCGTCCATGATGTCGCATTCAACGTGGACGCATTGGCGCTCGCAGATGCTATGCTGGCGCGTCAAACCGACTGGGCGAAAGACTGAGCGATGTATGTCATCCGCATGAAGAATTGCGCTTTCTTCGCCCGGCACGGCGTGCTGGACGAGGAGGAAAGGCTCGGCCAGCGCTTCTATGTGGATGCCGCTCTTACCGTCGACCCAGGCCGGGCGCTTGTCGAGGATTCGATCGAGGACACGGTCAACTACGGCATCGCTTTCACGGTGATCGAAAAGATCATCACGGGGCAGCGCCGCTTTCTGATCGAGTCCCTGGCACTCGAGGTGGCCCGAGCGCTGACGGCCCGCTTTCCGCAGATCAAAAAAGCCGAGATCACGGTGCGCAAGCCAAACGCCCCGGTGCCCGGTGTGCTCGATTACGTCGAGGTGACCGTTGTCTGGCCCGAATAGCACGGTCTATCTCAGCCTTGGCGGCAATCTTGGCGACCCGGCAAAGTCGATGGGTGCGGCGCTGCGCATGCTGGATGCCGACGTGGATACGCGTGTCACCGGCGTTTCCTCGCTCTATCGCACGCCGCCCTGGGGCAAGCTCGATCAGCCGGACTTTCTGAATGCGGCTGCCGAAATTTCCACCGGACTTCAGCCACGCGCCTTGCTCGACCTCTGCCTCGATGCCGAGCGCAGGCTGAAGCGGGTGCGCGAGGAGCGCTGGGGACCGCGGCTGATCGACATCGACATCCTGGTGTTCGGCGAACGCGTCATCCATGAGACCGGACTGGAAGTGCCGCATCCACGCATGCTGGAGCGGGCCTTCGTGCTGGCGCCACTGGCCGAGATCGCGCCCAGTCTGGTTGTCGGTGGTCGCAGCATTACCGACCGGCTGGTCGCCGTCGACACTTCTGGCATCGAGCGATTGCCATCCGGCCGGGACTGGTGGCTGGTCTAGATGCGTTGATATTCAGGTGATGCCGGCCTGCAAACGGTGAGTTTCCTGCGCTTCCGGTGCTCACGTACGAAAAGTACGCTCGACCCCGATTCTCGGAACCCACCTTGTTTGGTCGCTTCGCGCCCGTCTTCGACTCCGGCTCGGCCTGACCTGAATCTCAACACCCCTTGGAGCGAGGCGGCAACGGGAGCTTTTAACCGGAGAAGCCGCCACCATCCAGGAACGTCTGCTCTTGCGGTGTGGTCTCGCGGCCAAGCATCCTGTTTCGGTGCGGAAAACGGCCGAAATTCTCGATGATGTCGCGGTGCTCGACAGCATATTTCAGATAGGGCTCCGCCCTGGCCTGCGTCAGCTCGACCGATAAATGCTGGTCGGCGAGCAGTTCGGAATGCTCATACGGCAGATAAAGGAAGACGCGGAGGTCCTCGTCGAGCGCCAGATCATGGCCAGCCGCGATCGCCTTTGCGGCGAAATATCTGGCGAGCGGATCGGTCGCGTACATATGGCCGGTGCCGCGAAAGCAATTCCGCGGAAACTGGTCGAGCAGGATCATCAGCGCCAGCGAGCCTTCGGCGTGTGCCGACCAGTCGTCGCATTCACGCCGCGCGGCGGCGTAGTGCAGGTCGAGAAAGCGGTTGCGGAAGTCGGCATCGAATGCGTCGTTCTTCTCGAACCATGCATCCTCGCCAGCATCGCGCCAGAATTTGGTGACCGACAGGGCTCTGCTGTCCAATTCCATGCATGATTCCTTGTTCAATCCGCGGGTTCGGATTTGTGCAGAACACCAGCCGTCTCTTCATTGAGTGCCTGGCCGGTACGGCGCGGCTGGGTGAGGGGTGTGGGAATGGGTGTGCCGATATTGCCCCTCAAGAAGCGTTGTCCGGCGCGAACGCCTTCGGCGAGCTGGGTTTCGAAACGGGCGGTATCGCGGCGCCGCACATCCTCGATCACCTCGGTCACGTCTTCGGCATCTATGCCGAGCGATTCCAGCGCCGAACCTCCGAAAACCAGCGCCGATTCGAAGGTTTCGCGCAGCTGGAAGTCGACACCGGCACGAATGAGCTGCAGCGCTGTTCCGCGGTCGAAAGCCCGGGCCAGCACGGTGAGCAGTGGGAATTCGGCCTTGATCAGCCGGGCAATGCGAACGGCCACATCAGGCTTGTCGACACAGATAAGCACGGCGCGCGCCCGGCCAGCACCCGCTGCGCGCAGGATGTCCAGCCGCGTGCCGTCGCCATAGTAGACCTTGAAGCCGAAATCGGCGGCCGCCTGGATCATCTCGACATCATTGTCGATGATCGACACATCGATGCCGCGCAGCAGCAGCGGCTGGCTGGCGATCTGACCGAAGCGGCCGAAGCCGATGATCAGCACGCTGCCGGTCAGGCCATCGGCAACGTCGACGCCGTCAAGCGACTGCTCGTCGCGCGGCGTAAGATACCGCAGCGCGATGATCGCCAGCGGCGTCAGCACCATCGAGATGATGACGATCGCCGTCAGCGTCGCGTTGGCCTGGTTGTCGATGATGCCGACCGCAGCGGCCGCCGAATAGAGAACGAAGGCGAATTCGCCGCCTTGCGCCATGAAGACCGCACGTTGCAGCGCTTCGCGATGGCCGGTTTTCAGGACGCGGGCGACGATGTAGATGCCGAACGCCTTCATCACCATGTAGGCGACGACATAGATGGCAATCAGCCGCCAGTTCGCGACCACCACATGCAGGTCGAGCGACATGCCGACGGCAAGGAAGAACAGGCCGAGCAGGATACCGCGGAAGGGTTCGATGTCGGCTTCGAGCTGATGACGGAAGGTCGATTCCGACAGCAGCACGCCGGCCAGGAAGGCGCCCATCGCCATCGACAGGCCGCTGAGCTGCATGGCGAGCGCCGATCCGAGAACGACCAGAAGGGCCGCGGCTGTCATCACCTCGCGGGCACGGGCATCCGCCAGGATGCGGAAGAACGGATTGAGCAGGTAGCGTCCGGCCAGCACCAGTCCGACGATCGCGGCAAGGCCGATGCCGACTTCGGTGAACCGCTCTGTCAGGCTGGTATCTGCCCCGCCGGGCGCCAGAAACGCGATCAGGGCCAGCAGCGGCACGATGGCCAGGTCCTCGAGCAGCAGGACCGACACGATGCGCTGGCCTTTCGGCTCCGCGATTTCACCGCGTTCCTCGAGAAGTTGCATGACGATCGCCGTCGAGGTCAGCACGAAGCCGGCGCCCGCGACGAAGGATTGCGAGATTGGAAACCCTCCCGCCACGCCAACAGCGGTCAGCAAGACCGCGCACACGCCGACCTGCAGCGCGCCGAGGCCAAAAATCTCGCGGCGCAGGCCCCACAGCCGCGATGGCTGCATTTCCAGCCCGATGATGAACAGGAACATCACCACGCCGAGCTCGGCGACGTGAAGAATGGCTTCCGATTCGGAAAAGACGCCGAGGCCGAACGGACCGATCACCACACCGGCAGCCAGATAGCCGAGAATCGAGCCGAGGCCCACACGCTTGAAGATGGGAACGGCGACAACGCCGGCTGCAAGCAGTGCCACCACCTGAACCAGATCGCTGCTCGATGCCTCTACCGCCATGCCGCCATTCCGCTCGTTTGAGGACCGATTCCGATTTCGGAGGTCTGTGACAAGCGGCGAAGATACGGGCTTCGGCGGGGATCGAACAGCCCGAATCAGGATCACCGGCGATGTTGCAGGCGCGTTACACAAGTTGACGCCGGGATCGCGTTGCATCTTGCCACAATCGAAGGCTAAGGACGCTCGGCTTCGGCCATGGAGGGTGAGTGACGATCAAGTCGAGCCCTTTTGAGGAGATGACTGACATGAAGAAGTTTTTGTTTGTTGCCGTCGGCCTGGCGGTGCTTGCCGGTTCGGCTTGCTCGAAGGCGCCTGAGTGTACGGCCGAGATCGCGACCAAGAAGGCGCAGGACATGGCTGCCGCGCTGCAGGAAGCCATCACCAAGGACCCGTCCAAGGCAGCTGATCTGACGGCCAAGGTGCAGGCCGTGACAACCAAGTATCAGGGCGCCACGACGGTGGCCGACGCCTGCAAGGCCTATGACGAGGTGACGGCCGCGATCAAGGGCTAAGCACCTGATTTCGACCGATTTGAAAGAGGCGGCGACCGGTGGGTCGCCGCCTTTTTGTCTCCAGAGCGGTTCATCGTTTCATGGAAACGCCGAACTGCTCTATCATTTTGTCTGACGCAATTCCGGACGGAAAACCGTTTCACACTTTTCCTGGAATTGCTCCAGGGATCGATGATTGTTCAGTTCGGCGCGATGGAGCCGACTTCGACGGCGTCGACGCGCTTCAGGCTCATGCCGATCACCGGCACCAACTGGTCGTCGACGCGCACCGCAATGGTCACCGTCATTGAATTGTCGTCGGGGATGCGGGCCTGCATGACGCCGCGCAACTGGTTGCGGTTGATGGTGAAGACCACCTTGCGGGCATCGACGACATTGCCGCCAATGATGTCGAGGCCGGAGCCGGTCGCGCCGCCCATGAAGCTGCCCTTGTAACCTTCGCGGCCCTGGCGCTCGATCTTGGCCGACATTGGCTGGGTGAACATGCCGACCCGGCAGCCACCGTCGAGCGACATGCCGACCTTGCCGTCTGGTGTCGAGCCGGTGAAGCTGCAGTTGAATTTGGTGCCCTTGTACTTGCCGGCGACGATTTCGCCGGGACCGATCCATTTGCCTTCGGCCGACTGGAAGAACTGCTTGTCCGGTTCCGCCGCGGAAGCCGCTCCGGCAATACCGACGACTGCCGTGATGACGGTTGCCAGGGGCAAGACGCTGGACAGAATTACGCTTTTCATCGACGACACCCGGCAACAAAGAGGCTGTTTGGAACCCGTCTGACCATGAACAAGATTGGTTAATGCTTCGTCACTACGGGGCCACCACAAAGCAGTCCGCCAACAATTCCGAAGGTCCAAACATTGCTGCCCGGCTTACTTGCCGGATGGGGTCGTTTCAACATCTTTCCTGGTTGCAAACGAGGTCAGCGCCGAGAGGAAATCGCCCAGTCCCGGACGCTTCGTGGCGCTGAAGGGCAGGGGGCGTGCCGTCTCCATCGCCGCGATGCCGATGCGCGCCGTCATCATGCCATTGACGACGCCCTCGCCGAGCTTCGCCGAGAGGCGTGCCGCCAGGCCATGGCCGACGATCTGCTGGACGAAACTGTCGCCGACGGCGATCGAGCCGGTGACCGCCAGATGCGCCAGCACGCTGCGCGCCAGGCGGAAGAAACCGAGCGTTCCCGGCCGTCCGCCATAGAGTTCCGACAGGCGCCGAATGAGGCGTCCGGCCTCGAACACGACATAGGCGACATCGACGAGCGCGCGCGGGCTGACCGCCGTCACCAGCGAGACGCGCTTGGCGGCCTCGAGAATCATCACCTTTGCCCTGGCATCGAGGGGGCCGAGAATTTCGGCTTCGGCCAGGCGCACCAGATTGCCGCCGTCGATGATTTCGCCGCGCAGTTCGGCCAGTGCACGCCGACCGGCCGCGGTCTCGGGTTTGGCTGCGACAAAGGCCGACAACTCGTCGACCACCGATCGGGCCGCCTTGGGATCGTCGCGTGCAATGGCATCGAGCGCCCGTTTCTGCAATTTTTCGACTTCGGCGAGGCGGGCGATTGCCAGGAACTCACGGATCAGGATGACCAGAAGTGCCAGCACGGCGATGGCCGCCATGCCGGCGGCCAGCCAGCCCAGCCATTCGGCGCGCGCAAAGAGGTCACGGATGAGCTGATCGGTCCACAGGCCGACAGCCAGCGAAACCAGCACACCAAAGGCACCGAAGAAGATGCTGCCGAGCAGCGACCGCCTTCTGGGCGCGATTGCCGGCGGCGGCTCGGCCGCGACGATGTCAGGCTCGTCGAAGACATCGACTTCCGCCGGAATGACCATCGCGACATCGTTCTTCATCGCCCGGGGCTTCCGCTGGGCGTCCGCCTGCGCACGGATGCCGGCCTGGGCAGGGCGCACCTCTGGTGCCTCTTGTCTTGATGCGACTTCCGGCTCGATGCGAAATGCGGCCGGCTTGCGGGGCGCGGTCATGCCAGATGATCTCCAATCAGGAACTGCAAGGCACGGTCGAGCCGGATATGCGGCAGCGACAGCGTGACACCTTCGGCCGTGCGTTCGAGCTTTGGTGGACGAAATCGGACGAAGCGGATTGCCGGATCCACGGAGTCCTGCTTGTGATCGGGTCCGGAAATATCGAACACCGCGTCAATATTCTCCGGTAAGTCGCCAGGAAATATGGCTGTTTCCGTCTTTCCATCAAACGTTTCGCCATTGATCTTCTCGCCGGCGATCGGCGTGCCGATGATGACGGGGAGTGTCTCACGACCCTGCTTGACGGTGCCTTCGCGCGTCGCGCGCATCGCCGCCATGGCAACCACATCGACATCGGCGCCGGTGAAATTCGCCCGTGCCACGGCGCGGTCGGCAAGCCGCCGCACGATCGCCTGCAGGCGATCATGGCTTTCGTGGTGCAGATGGTCGGCCTTGGTTGCGGCAACCAGTATGCGGTCGATGCGCCGCGAAAACAGGTCGGTGAGGAAGCTGCCGCGGCCGGGACGGAAACAGCTGAGGATCTCGGTCACCGCCCGCTCCAGGTCGGCCATGGCGCCGGGGCCGGCGTTCAGCGCTTGCATGGCGTCGATCAGCACGATCTGGCGATCGAGGCGCGTGATGTGTTCGCGGAAGAACGGTTTGACGACATGCGTCTTGTAGGCCTCGTAGCGCCTGTCCATCATGGCGTGCAGCGACCCTGGACGCGGACGCCTGTCGCCGAGCCCAGCCAGGGGCGCGAAAGTCAGTGCGGGCGAGCCTTCGAGATCGCCAGGCATCAGGAAGCGGCCGGGCGGCAAGGTCGAAAGCGCCCGCTCATCGAGCTTGCACGCCTTCAGATAGGCGGCGAAGCTTTCGGCCAGGCGGCGCGCCGACATCTCGTCTGCATCGGCGTTTGGGTCGATCTGCGCCGACAGCGTCCGCCAGGCCTGCGACAGGTCCTCGCGCACCGGCAGAACGGCCATTTCGAAGGCTTCGCGGGAAAAATCGGCGAAGGATTTGCCGAGCAGCGGCAGGTCGAGCAGCCATTCACCGGGATAGTCGACGATATCGACCGACAGTTTGCCGGAGGAAAACATGCGGCTCCAGCCGGAGGCCGATTCATATTCGATGGTCAGCCGCAATTCCGAAATGGCGCGCGTCGAATCAGGCCAGGCGCGGTCGTTGACCAGGGCGGCGATATGGTCCTCGTACTGGAAACGCGGCACGGCGTCGTCCGGCTGCTGCTCAAGGAAGGCGCGGGCGATGCGTCCGGATTTCTGCGCCTCGAACAGTGGCAGTCGCCCGCCATGGATCAGATTGTGGACCAAGGCCGATATGAACACCGTCTTGCCGGCGCGGGACAGGCCCGTGACACCCAATCGCAGCGAGGGAGAGAAAAGCCCGGTGGCGCGGCCCGACAGCGTGTCGAGGGCAATCCTCGCCTCGTCGGTGAAGGTGGTCAGCGATGATGCCAAAATATGATCTCTCGGGCCTCGGTTCGTCCGATATAGGATCTGGACCCCGGCTTTGAAATGGCTTCAGAGATCGGCCGGCGTCAGGAACGCTTCGAGATAACCGGCGCCCTGGGCAGCTTTTGTCAGATCGCCGTCGAAGCGGACGACGGCCAGGCCGGTAGTCGGGAACCCATGATTGAGCGTTGCCCGCGCCGTCTCGTCGCCATTGCCCGAAACCGCCATGGCGAGATCTTCCGTCATCGGGTTGTGGCCGATAACCAGTAACGAACCGGATCCGCCATTGTCCCGGATCAGCCTGAGGTAGCCGGCGGCGTCCTCGCTGTAGAGCGAATCGAAGAACAGGACCCGGCCTGTGTCGGTCTGGCCGGCCAGGCCTTCCAGCGTCTCTTTCGCGCGTTTGGCGTTGGAGCAGAGGGTCAGGTCCGGAACATAGAAGCGGGACCGCATGGCGACGCCCATCATCTCAGCATCGGCGCGGCCGGATGCGTCGAGCGGGCGATCGAAATCGCGCATGCCGGGCAATGCCCAGCCGGCCTTGGCATGTCGCAACAGATAAAGCGTGCTCACCCAACCTCCGCTGACGCCGAATGCCGAAGCTTCCAGGATTAGCCACGAGAACGGCGCTGCGCACAATGGCCCGTGTTCATCGAATACAGCGAATCACCCATGGTACGGTGCCGCAGAAGGCGTTTGTGCATCGGCCCGAAGATCACGGTCGATCCTCGGGAAGCATGTTGCCCGGGATTTAAAGTGTCGCAGCGTAGTTTGGTATCAAAACGACTGTGCGCCGTTACAAAGGCGCCCGCCGCCGAACATTAACAATTGCGTGAGACAGCCGCCGATTGCGCTTGTGCAGGCGCCGGACCGCGAATATATAGGCGCAAAATTTGGGGCTGTTTGGGTGAGTCGAATGAACGACATCGTTACCGCCGATTACGTACCCTCCGAGGACGAGCCGTTCATGAACGAGCGGCAGAAATCCTACTTCCGCCTGAAGCTCGTCACCTGGAAGAATGACATATTGCGCGAAGCGCGCGAAACACTCGAGATCCTGCAGCAGGAAAACGCCAACCACCCCGATCTTGCCGATCGCGCCTCTTCGGAAACCGACCGTGCCATCGAACTCAGGGCTCGCGACCGTCAGCGAAAGCTCATTTCCAAGATCGATTCCGCCCTGCAGCGCATTGATGAAGGCACTTACGGCTATTGCGAGGAGACCGGCGAGCCGATCGCTCTGAAGCGGCTCGATGCGCGTCCGATCGCGACATTGTCGATCGAAGCGCAGGAGCGGCATGAGCGCCGCGAAAAGGTCTATCGCGACGACTGACGCATCGCCCATGGGCTGCGCTCAAGGCCGTTTGCGGCGATGTTGATGTTGAAATGGCCGGTTTTCCGGCCATTTTTTGTTCGCCATGCATCCGTCTGAACAAACCAAAGCACGCCCAAGACCCCTGACCGGTCGAATTTCCCGGCTGGCGGGCAGATCAGGATCCGATCATCTCTTCTGGCTGGAGAGTTCGCCCAGAAGCTTTGTCATTTCATCGTCGAGCGACGGCGGTGCCTTCGCCACTGGTTTGCCCGCCGGGGCGCTCGAACGGGGCTGGTCAAGCGACACTTCGAGTTCCTTCATCAGCGTATCGTCGATGGTGTCCTGCCTTGGCGGCGGCGGCGCTTGCCTGACGGCATTGGCATTTGCGGATCCATAGGCGGGCAGCGGCGTGACATTGGTCGGCTGGTAGCTTTGCGGCTTCGGTGCTGGCGTGGGCGCCGGCGCTGTTTGGCGCGGGCGGGCGGGCGGCGCCGTGTTCACCGGCTGCGGAGCCGGTGCCTGTCTCGCCGGCTGCGCAGCGGGTTGAGGTGCACGCGGTTTCGCCACCGGGGCCGCGGTGACTGGGGCCGGCTGCAAGCCGCCGTCTCCGGTCAGCGCCGGTCGGCGCAGCGCCGAAAGCCGGATGTCGCGTTCGACAACAACGTCGGTCGGGCCGCCGATCAGAAGCAGATGTTCGATATCATCGCGGCGTATCAGCACCAGCCGTCGATGGCTGTCGACGGCGGTGGCATCCATGACGGCCAGCCGCGTCTTGCGGTTCCTGCCGCCGGCAACGAAGGTTCCGAACGTCAGATTGCGCACGAGCTTGATGATGACGAGAACGATGACCAGCAGGACGAGCGCTGCAAACGTCCACAACAGTGCTGCGGCATAACCGGGGCCCGCCACGCTATCCAGCCATTGCATTGGTTTTACCTGATTGCCCTTGGAAGTGACGCGACACTAGACCGTTGCGACGGGCCACCGCAAGTTGCGTTTCGCGCTTGATGAACAGCTTCAAAATTCCGAAGGCCGGAAGACATCATTTTTATCCGACATTTGCCGCCCAGGCCTTTTCCGGACTAGGAGAATGTGATTCAACCCGGTAGGGGCGGGTGTCGGAACACCGGAATTCACGAGCAGGGGGCACATGGCCAAGGAAGCGCGCGGCGATTTCTATCCGGTACCGATCGTCGACCAGAATACGCGACCGGGCGCGGTCACCCGGCTCATCATCTTCATCGTCGTTCTGACCGGCGCCGCCATCGTCTTCGGCCTTTTCCGCGAGCGCCTCGGCGACCCTTTCCTGCTCGGCATGCTCGGCGTGCTGGCGATGATCGGTGTCGGCTTCCTGTTCGCCACGGCGATCGGCTTCGTGCAGATCACGCCACGCTCGACCGGTGACGAACTGTCGAAGGCATTCGTTGATTCGATGTCGCAGGGCCTTCTCGTCACGGACACCAAGGGCCGCGTCGTCTACGCCAACCGGGCCTATGCCGATATGACCGGAGCGACGTCGGCGGCCGACCTGAAGACGGTCGAGGGGTTGCTCTCGGATGTCCCCGAAGCCTCGGTGACGATCTATCGGCTGGCGTCGGGCTTGCGCGATGGCCAGCCGGGCGACGGCGAGTTTCGGCTGGCGCAGTCCATTCGGCCGGGCGCCGAGCCAGGCGCCCGCTGGTACCGGGCGCGTGCCCGCGCCTTCAGCGTTCCGGGCCAGCGCCTGCCGATGCTGGCCTGGCAGCTTGCCGATATCTCGCAGGAGCGGGCCGAGCAGGAGCGGTTCTTCCTCGACCTGCAGAAGGCGATCGATCACCTCGACCACGCGCCAGCCGGCTTCTTTTCGGCTGACCAGGACGGCCGCGTCACCTACATCAACGCCACGCTTGCCGAATGGCTGGGCATCGACCTCACCAGCTTCACGCCCGGCTCCGTCACTTTGCCGGAGATCGTGGCCGGCGACGGCATGGCACTGGTCCGTTCGGTCAAGGCCGACCCCGGAACGACACGCAACGCGGTCATCGATCTCGACCTGACGACGATGACGGGCGAAGCGCTGCCAGTGCGCTTCATGCACCGCGTTTCGGCCAGCCGCGAAGGCCTCAATGGCCCGACGCGCACGATCGTGCTCAACCGCACGCAGGGCGAGGACGCTTCGGCCGACCTGCGTGCGTCGGAAGTGCGCTTCACCCGCTTCTTCAACTCGACACCGATGGCGATAGCCGGCGTCGACCACAGCGGGCGCATCCTGCGCACCAACGCGCCTTTCCTGTCGCTGTTTTCGTCCGTCGTCGACCGGGACGCCGTCGATCGTCGCGTGCGGCTCGACACGGTCATCCATGAGCGCGACCGGCCGGCCTTCGCCGCGGCTTTCGAAAAGGCGCAGCAGCGGCAGGCCGACATCGAGCCGATCGATACCTTGCTGCCCGGCAACGATGACCGGCACATCCGTTTCTACGTCAACGCGGTCGCCGACGGCACTGGCGGCGAGGGCGCCGAGGAGTCGGCCATCGTCTACGCCGTCGAGACGACGGAGCAGAAAGCGCTCGAAGGACAGATGGCGCAAAGCCAGAAGATGCAGGCGGTCGGCCAGCTTGCCGGCGGCATCGCGCACGATTTCAACAATGTGCTGACCGCCATCATCATGGCGTCCGACCTGCTGTTGACCAACCATCGCCCGTCGGACCCGTCCTTCCCCGACATCATGAACATCAAGCAGAACGCCA
Source organism: Mesorhizobium newzealandense (assembly GCF_042682145.1). Lineage (NCBI taxonomy): Bacteria > Pseudomonadati > Pseudomonadota > Alphaproteobacteria > Hyphomicrobiales > Phyllobacteriaceae > Mesorhizobium > Mesorhizobium newzealandense. The sequence continues at coordinate 146,233 of NZ_JBHUGZ010000023.1, forward strand.
ACCGGGCGGCCTCGCTGGTGAGGCAATTGCTGGCCTTCTCGCGCAAGCAGACGCTGCGGCCGGAAGTGCTCAACCTGACCGACGTGCTGGCCGATCTCAGGATGCTGCTGGCCCGCCTTGTCGGCAACGACATCAAGCTGAAGGTCGACCATGGCCGCGACCTGTGGCCCGTCAAGGTCGATATCGGGCAGTTCGAACAGGTGGTGGTCAACCTTGCGGTCAATGCGCGCGACGCCATGCCGGCGGGCGGCGACCTCACCGTGCGCACCCGCAACGTGGCCGCCGAGGAGTGCAAGGCCTTTTCCTATCGCGAACTCACCCCGGCCGACTATGTCGTGGTCGAGGTCGAGGATACCGGCAGCGGCATCGCGCCCGACGTGCTGAAGAAGATCTTCGAGCCCTTCTTCACCACCAAGGAGGTCGGCAAGGGCACCGGGCTTGGCCTGTCGATGGTCTACGGCATCATCAAGCAGACCGGCGGCTTCATCTTCTGCGATTCCGAGGTCGGCAAGGGCTCGACTTTCCGCATTTTCCTGCCGCGTCATATCGCGGAAGCGAAAAAAGCGGGCGAGCCCGGCGATGTGCCGACGGCACCGGCGAAGGTCGCCGATGCGGCCAAGGATCTGTCGGGCTCGGCCACGGTCCTGCTCGTCGAGGACGAGGACGCTGTGCGCATGGGCGGCATGCGGGCGCTGGTGTCGCGCGGCTACACCGTGCACGAGGCATCCTCGGGCGTCGAGGCGCTGGAAGTGTTCGAGGCGTTGGGCGGCAAGGTCGACATCGTCGTTTCGGACGTGGTGATGCCGGAAATGGATGGGCCGACGCTGCTTGGTGAATTGCGCAAGCGCCAGCCTGACATCAAATTCGTCTTCGTGTCAGGCTATGCCGAGGATGCATTCGCCAGAAATCTGCCCGCAGATGCGCATTTCGGCTTCCTGCCAAAGCCGTTTTCGCTCAAGCAACTGGCAACGATCGTCAAGGATGTGCTGGAGTCTTAGAACCGCCTGACGTTCTTCCTTGCACAATGCCGCGACAACGCCATGATTGCGGGTGAAACGGCAGACGGGCTTGGGGGAGCAGCGGTTGACGCCACACAACGAAGCAGACAAGGGTGCCTACGCCGACACGGTGTTGTTGCCGGGCGACCCGCAGCGCGCCGAATGGATGGCGCAGACTTTTCTGGAAGCGCCGCGCTGCATCAATCGCCGGCGCGGTGCCATTGGCTATACCGGACTGTTTCGCGGCAAACCCGTCAGCATTCAGGCGACGGGCATCGGTGTCTCGTCGTTTCTGATCTATGTGCATGAATTGCTTGACTATTATGGCGTCCGGACGTTGATCCGCACCGGCACCTGCGGCAGCCTGACCGCTAAGGCCAAGCTGCGCGGCCTTGTCATCTCGCAATCGGCGCAGCCGGAAAGCGCTCAAAGCGGTCAGGTCTTCGGCCTCTACAAACCCGTCGCCGGTCCGGATCCGGCACTTCTCGCTTGCGCGCTGGCCAAGGCAGCCGAACTTGGCGTCGATCACTGTGCCGGCCTGACGGTCTGCAGCGATATCTTCTATCACCCGGAAGGACGCGGCCGCTTTGCCGATGCGCAGGCAGAAGGAGCCCTGGCCGTGGATATGGAAACCAGCGCGCTTTATCGCATCGCCGGGCATTTCGGCGCCCGGGCGCTGTCGATGTGCACAGTGGTCGACAACATCGAGACCGGTGAACTGACCGACTACTCCGAACGTCAGGAACTGTTCGCCGATATGACCCGGCTGGCGCTCGTGGTCTCCGTGGAAGGACGCTAGAGTGGTTCGCCGTTTCACGGAAGCGCCGAACCGATCTATCTCTTGTCTGACGCAATTCCCTGAGGGAAAGCGCTACGCGCTTTTTCTCGGGAAAGCCGTTTCACACTTTTCCTGGAATTGCTCTAGGCGGCTTGCCGCTTCGGCACCATCTGCTCATCCATGCCTGGCCGATGGCCGCGCAAATAGAGCGCGCAGGTAGTGCGCAGCATCGATGCAAAGTTCGGAATGGCGCCGTTGATCTCGATGGCTTCGTCATAAAGCTTCGAGATGAATTTGGGCGTCGTCAGGTTCTGGTTTTCGGCGATTTCATCAAGGAGCGCCCAGAACGTCGCTTCCAGCTGGATGCTGGTCGAATGGCCGTCGATGCGAATCGACCGGTTGATCTGGCGATAGCCTTCGGGATCCTGGCCCGCAAATACCCTGCACATCCGACAAACCTCCCATGCTTATTGGTCTTGGGCGGGCAGGCGTGCAGTCTGATACTGCTTGACCTGTCCCCATTCGCATTGTCGGGCAAAATTGCCGGAACGGCAATCGGACTTTCGTCCCTGTCGCCGATGCAAGTCATTTCACAGTTTTGGACGTGGTAACCGGCTGCCACCACCTTTTTCCCTGCTCTGCCCATAATCGGTTCCACACTAGGGCGGAGACTGATTTGGCCAAGGCGATCCATTCCATGATCCGGGTTCTCGACGAGGCCCGATCCGTCGACTTCTACAGAAATGCCTTCGGGCTCGATGTCGCCGACAGGCTGGACTTCGAGACGTTCACACTCATTTACCTCAGCAACGCCGAAACGGGGTTCGAGCTCGAACTGACCGTGAACAAGGGCCGGACCGAGCCTTACGGGCTCGGCGATGGATACGGCCACCTCGCGGTCTCGATCGCCGACCTCGACAGCGAACATGACCGACTCGGCGCGCTCGGCCTCAATCCGAAGAAGATCGTCGAGTTCAACAGCGACGGATCGCTGATCGCCCGCTTCTTCTTCATCGAGGATCCTGACGGCTACAAGATCGAGGTTCTGCAACGCGCAGGTCGCTTCCAATAGGAGACAGTGCAGCCGCACCGGCGGGTGCGGTGCCAGCAACGGCGCTCTTAAGCATGCCGCCCAAAAGTGCCCAGCGGTTTTGGGATAACGACATGCAAAAACAAGATCTTGAGGCTCGTCAATTGTGGCGCGCTTTAAGAGGCGCGAATAGCAAGCAGGGAGGAATACATGGTCACGATCTATGACGGGAAGCCTGGACTTTCACGTCGAGAGCTTCTCCGACGCGGTGGCATCGGCGCGTTGCTCGTCATCTCCGGCAGTGCGGTCATCAGCCCCGAACATGCCTGGGGGCTCGAGACATCGGCGCTCAAGCCCGAAACCATGGCGACGCTGATCCAGTTGGCGCGCGACATCTATCCGCATGATCAGGTTCCCGACAAATATTACGCCATCGCCGTGAAAGGCCATGACGAACAGGCCGGCAAGGACGCCGCCTACAAGACGATGATCGAAGACGGCATCGCCGACCTCGACAAGAAGTCAGGGGATGGTGGCTACCGGGGCCTCGGCTGGGAGGACCAGCGCGTCGCGGTGCTGAAGCAGATCGAGGCGACGCCGTTCTTCCAGGCCATCCGTGGTGGCCTCGTCGTCAGCCTCTACAACCAGAAAGAGGTCTGGCCGATCTTCGGCTACGAGGGCGAGTCCTTTTCCAAGGGCGGCTACATCGCGCGCGGTTTCAACGACATCGAGTGGCTCTGAGCCCCGTCGTTCTTGAACCCGCAAACAGAAAATCATGGGAGGAAACCATGGCTGCAGCATTTGATTTGAAAAACGACGGCGTGGTCGTCATCATCGGCTCGGGCGCCGGCGGCGGCACGCTCGGCAACGAACTTGCCCAGAAGGGGGTCGACGTCGTCATCCTGGAAGCCGGCGCGCGTCACGAATATGAGGATTTTGTCAACGACGAGTGGGATTCGTTCACCCAACTCGCCTGGAAGGACAAGCGCACCACATCCGGCGACTGGCGTGTGGCCAAGGATTTTCCGAATCTTCCGGCCTGGATCGTCAAGTCGGTCGGCGGCTCGACAACCCACTGGGCCGGAGCGTCGCTGCGTTTCCAGGAACACGAGTTCAAGACGCTTTCGACCTACGGCAAACTGGAAGGCGCTAATCTACTTGACTGGCCGATCACGCTGGCCGAGATGGAGCCCTACTATGCCAAGGCCGAAGCCAAGATGGGCGTCACCGGCACCAATGACTGGCCGAGATTGCCGGGCAACAACAATTTCAAGGTGTTGAAGGCCGGCGCCGACAAGCTCGGCTACAAGGAATGCCATACCGGCAACATGGCGATCAACTCGGTCGAGCGCGACGACCGCATGTCCTGCCAGCAAACCGGCTTCTGCTTCCAGGGCTGCAAATGGGGCGCCAAATGGTCGACGCTCTACACCGAGATCCCGAAGGGCGAGGCGACAGGCCATCTCGAGGTCAGGCCGAACGCCATGGCGATCAAGATCAACCATGACGCCTCGGGCAAGGTGACCGGCGTCGTCTACGCCGACAAGGACGGCAAGCTGCAGGAACAGAAGGCCCGCATCGTCGCCGTCGCCGGCAACTCGATCGAAAGCCCGCGGCTGCTGCTCAATTCGGCATCTGGCAAATTCCCCGACGGCCTTGCCAACTCGTCGGGGCAGGTGGGCAAGAACTACATGCGGCACACCACGGGCTCCGTCTATGCGATCTTCGACAAGCCGGTGCACATGTATCGCGGCACCACCATGGCCGGGATCATCCGCGACGAGGCGCGCCATGATCCGTCACGCGGTTTCGTCGGTGGCTACGAGTTCGAGACGCTGTCGCTGGGCCTGCCGTTCATGGCGGCCTTCCTCGATCCAGGGGCCTGGGGCCGTTCTTTCACGACGGCGCTCGACCACTACGACCATATGGCCGGTCTGTGGATCGTCGGCGAGGACATGCCGCGAGCGGAGAACCGCATCACGCTGCATACCGACATGAAGGACGAGCACGGCATGCCGATCGCCGACGTGCATTTCGACGATCATCCGAACGACACCGCGATGCGCAACCATGCCTACAAGCAGGCCTCGGCGCTTTACGCGGCGGTCGGCGCCACGCGCACCTTCCCGACGCCGCCCTATCCGTCGACCCACAATCTCGGCACCAACCGGATGAGCGAGAAGGCGGCCGACGGCGCCGTCAACAAGCACGGCCAGACGCACGACATCAAGAACCTGTTCGTGTCGGACGGCAGCCAGTTCACGACGGGTGCCGCGGAAAACCCGACCCTGACGATCGTGTCGCTGGCGATCCGCCAGGCCGACTACATCGCTGCGCAAATGTCGGCCAAGACGATCTGAGCCGCCAAGACACCGTCCCGGGCATCGGGGCGGTGCCCAGCTTCAGTCCTCCCGGACCGTCAGGCGGAACGCGTTACGCGTTCCGCCTTTTTGTGGGACCAGAATGATCAGGTGCCGACCGGCTGCCCGCTCTTGCGGCAACAACAGGCAGGCCGCCGAGTGGCGGCCGTTGCCCGGGATTGGCCTACTGGCTGGCTCCCTTTGTGCAGGTCGAGGCGGTGAAGGCGCCGTCGGGTTGCTTCATGATGATGTCGAAGGAGGGCGCGGTTTCGCCGTCCAGCGTTGCCTGGGTCAGCGACAGCGAGTTGCCGCCGGCGGTATAGCCGCCGAGCGGCCCCAGCCAGGAGATCACGCCGTTTGCATCCATCTGATAATTGTAGCCCTGCTGGGCCGTCCCGAAGGTGATCGGGCCGCTGTAGACATTTGCCTTGATGGTGATGTCGCCGAGGTTGAGAAACATGCCAAGCAGGTACACTTCGCAGTGGTAGACGCCGTCGGGCATCTTGCCGTCGCTGAAATCGGCTCGTGCTGTGCCGGTCGCTGCCGCCAGAAGCAATATGCCGATGGAAATGCGTGAAATGCCGGATGCCATGACGCCACTCTTTTGAGCCGCGACCTTGCCCTATTTTTGCGCTGAGCCGCAACATTTGTCGTCCGCGATCCGCCGGCTAAGGTCAAAAACTAGGCATTTTGCGAATTTGGGCGAAAATTAGGCAAAACCCTTGTGCGTTGCGCAAATTTCTCTCAATCAATTTTTAACCGATCCTCTTTGTTTCCATAAGGCTAATATATCAAACGGCTGATAATATTGAGCTATCGTCTCTTGGTCGGCAACTCCCCGGCGATTGGCATGGGGGTTGCATCGTAGTGTTGCGGTGCAATCAACCAGCCTGGGAGTGTTAGGCATGAGGGGTAATTTCTCGACAATAACAAAAATGTTTTCGGCCAGCGTCGTTGCCGCCGGCCTGTTGATGTCCGCACCCGCCAGGGCGGCTGACGACACGATCAAGGTCGGCATTCTCCATTCGCTGTCGGGGACCATGGCGATTTCGGAGACGACGCTGAAGGACGCCATGCTGATGCTCATCGACGAGCAGAATGCCAAGGGCGGCCTGCTCGGCAAGAAGCTCGAAGCCGTGGTCGTCGATCCGGCTTCCAACTGGCCGCTGTTCGCCGAGAAGGCGCGCGAGCTGATCTCCAAGGACAAGGTCGCCGCGGTATTCGGTTGCTGGACCTCGGTGTCGCGCAAGTCGGTGCTGCCGGTATTCTCCGAGCTCGACAATATCCTGTTCTACCCGGTCCAGTACGAGGGCGAGGAAAGCGAGCGCAACGTGTTCTACACGGGTGCCGCGCCAAACCAGCAGGCCATTCCGGCCGTCGACTATCTGATGAGCGAGGACGGCGGTTCGGTGAAGCGCTGGGTGCTCGAAGGCACCGACTACGTCTATCCGCGCACCACCAACAAGATCCTCGAGGCCTATCTGAAGGCCAAGGGCGTCGCGGCGGAAGACATCATGGTCAACTACACGCCGTTCGGCTTCTCCGACTGGCAGACCGAAGTTTCCGCAATCAAGAAATTCGGTTCGGCCGGCAAGAAGACCGCCGTCGTGTCGACGGTCAACGGCGATGCCAACGTGCCGTTCTACAAGGAACTCGGCAACCAGGGCATCAAGGCCGAGGACATTCCGGTCATGGCCTTCTCGGTCGGCGAGGAAGAGCTTGCGGGTCTCGACACCGCGCCGCTGGTCGGCCATCTCGCCGCCTGGAACTATTTCGAAAGCGTCGATACGCCCGAGAACAAGAAGTTCATCGCCGACTGGCACAAGTTCATCAAGAACGACAAGCGCACCACCAACGACCCGATGGAAGCCCATTACATCGGCTTCAATATGTGGGTGAAGGCGGTCGAGAAAGCCGGCACCACCGATCCGGACAAGGTCATCGACGCCATGATCGGCGTTTCGGTGCCCAACCTGACGGGCGGCTATTCGACGATGATGCCGAACCATCACATCACTAAGCCGGTGCTGATCGGCGAAATCCAGGCCGATGGTCAGTTCGAGACGGTTTCGCGCACGCCGGGCTTGGTGATGGGCGACGAATGGTCCGACTACCTGCCTGACTCCAAGGACCTGATCTCCGATTGGCGCGCGCCTCTGTCGTGCGGCAACTTCAATGTTGCCACCGGCAAATGCGGCGGCAAGGGCACAAACTGATCCTCCCGGGTCTGACCAGGTCTGGACCGTTAAGTCCATGACCTAAGACCGCCAGCGTCCGGACGGTTTCCTCCGCCGTCCGGACGCCCAATTCAACCTTCAAGGGTCGCCTGAAGCCGATGAACCTGTTCCGCGCTGTTGGCCTTACGCTGTTGTTCCTGCTGGCGACTTTGTCGTCGTCGGGTGCTGGCGAAGCCGAACTGCGCACCATCATCGCCAAATTCGCGACAGCCAAGGGCTTTTCGGAGACGGGGGCTGTCGTTCACGAGCTGGCGGCTACAGGTGATCCGGCTGTCGAACGGCCACTTGCGGCACTCGCCGACGGCAACCTCTATATCCGCAAGACCGATTCCCTGGTCTTCGTCGGCAAGGAAGTGGGCGAAAGCGTCCAACTGTTCGATCCGCTGAGTGGCGAAGCATCGGGCGAAGCGGCCAAGGACGACATCACCAAGATCAAGGTCAACAACACGCTGCGCCGCGCCATCCGCGATGCGCTGGGAACACTGACGCTTGGCGCCAAGGATGCGGCCGTGCGCATCGCCGCCGCCGACACCATGTTCAAGACACCCGATGCCGCAAACATCGGGCCGCTCGACACCGCGATCGCCAGTGAGACGGTGGCCAGCGTCAAGGCTCTGCTCGGACAGGCCCGCGCCGCTTCTGTTTTGGTCTCGGATCGGCCTGATGCCGACAAGCTTGCCGCAATCGCTCTGATCGGCGCACGGGGCGACCGCGATGCGGTTTCTCTGCTGACCTCGGTCGAAGCGAACGCCTTGGGTGCGGTCAAGGACGCGGCGAAGGCTGCAATTGCCAACATCAATTCGACGCTGGCATTCTGGGATGCCGGCCAGAACATCTGGTACGGCATTTCGCTGGGATCGGTGTTGCTGCTGGCGGCGATCGGGCTTGCCATCACCTTCGGCGTCATGGGCGTCATCAACATGGCGCATGGCGAGATGGTCATGCTCGGCGCCTACACGACCTTCGTCGTCCAGCAGGTGATCCGCACATCCTTTCCCGGCCTGTTCGACTGGTCGCTGGTGATTGCGCTGCCGCTCGCCTTTCTCGTTGCAGCACTCGTCGGTCTTGCCATCGAGCGCGGCGTCATCCGCTTCCTTTATGGGCGGCCGCTGGAGACATTGCTGGCGACATGGGGTGTCTCGCTGATCCTGCAGCAGGCCGTGCGCAGCATCTTCGGGCCAACCAACCAGGAAGTGGGCAATCCCTCCTGGATGTCGGGCTCGTTCAATATCGGTCAGCTCGCAATCACCTGGAACCGTCTGTGGATCCTGGTTTTCGCACTCACCGTCTTCGCCGTGCTGCTCTATGTGATGAAGCGCACGTCCTGGGGGCTGCAGATGCGCGCCGTCACCGCCAACCGGCGCATGGCCGCCTCGATGGGCATCAGGACGCCGTGGGTCGACGCGCTGACCTTTGCGCTGGGTTCCGGCATTGCCGGTATCGCCGGTGTCGCGCTCAGCCAGATCGACAATGTCTCGCCCAATCTCGGCCGCGGCTACATCATCGACAGTTTCATGGTCGTCGTCTTCGGCGGTGTCGGCAATCTGTGGGGCACGCTGGTCGGCGCCTTCTCGCTCGGCATCGTCAACAAGTTCCTCGAACCCTACGCCGGCGCCGTGCTCGGCAAGATCGTCGTGCTGGTGCTGATCATCCTGTTCATCCAGAAGCGCCCGCGCGGCCTGTTCGCGCTCAAGGGCAGGGCGGTGGAAGCATGATCACCGGACGATTCTTCGCCGCGGGCGCGGACCGCCGCATCGCCATCACGATTCTCATCCTGCTGGCGGTGGCCATCATCGTGCCGCTGCTCAACCTGGCTGTGTCGCCGACCAGTGCATTCTACGTGCCGTCCTACATCGTGGCGCTGACCGGCAAGTATCTCTGCTATGCGCTGCTTGCGCTCGCTCTCGACCTTGTCTGGGGCTATTGCGGCATCCTTTCGCTCGGCCACGGCGCCTTCTTCGCGCTCGGCGGCTATGCGATGGGCATGTATCTGATGCGCCAGATCGGCTCGCGCGGCGTCTATGGCAACCCCATCCTGCCGGACTTCATGGTGTTCCTGAACTACAAGGAATTGCCCTGGTTCTGGTATGGTTTCGACCATTTCTGGTTCGCCGGCCTGATGGTGCTCGCGGTGCCCGGCCTGCTCGCCTTCGTCTTCGGCTGGTTCGCCTTCCGCAGCCGTGTCACAGGCGTCTATCTCTCCATCATCACCCAGGCGATGACCTATGCGCTGCTGCTCGCCTTCTTCCGCAACGACATGGGATTTGGCGGCAACAACGGCCTGACCGATTTCAAGGATATTCTCGGCTTCAACGTGCAGGCTGATGCAACCCGTTCGGCGCTGTTCGCCGCCAGCGCGGTGACGCTCGCGCTCGCCGTGTTCGTCACCTGGGCGATCGTCGGTTCCAAATACGGCAAGCTCTTGATGGCGGTGCGCGACGCCGAGAGCCGCACCCGCTTCCTCGGCTGGCGGGCGGAAAATGTAAAACTGTTCGCCTTCACCGTCTCGGCGGTCATGGCCGGCATTGCCGGCGCACTTTACGTGCCGCAGGTCGGCATCATCAATCCGGGCGAATTCGAACCGTCCAATTCGATCGAGGTGGTGATCTGGGCGGCCGTCGGCGGGCGCGGCACCATCGTTGGCCCGATCATCGGCGCGCTGCTGGTAAATGCGGGAAAGTCCTGGTTCACCGGCGTGTTGCCGGAATTCTGGCTGTTTGCGCTAGGCGGCCTGTTCGTCGCCGTCACGCTTTTGCTGCCCAAGGGCATCGTCGGCATGTGGGATTCCTGGCGCGGCAACGCCAGGGCGTTGCGTGCGGCCTCGATTGCCGAGGAAGCCGGCACCGATCCTGATCTGCCGCTGCCGCAGAAGATCGTTCGCAGCGCGGCGACACCGCCGGGCGACTGGTCCCCGTCCAGCCCCGAACCACAGCCGGCGGAGTGAGCGGCCATGAGCAAGTCGCACACGATCCTCTATCTCGACGGCGTCTCGGTTTCCTTCGACGGTTTTCGCGCCATCAACAACCTGTCGCTGGTGCTCGACAAGGGCGAGATGCGGGCCATCATCGGTCCCAATGGCGCCGGCAAGACGACGATGATGGACATCGTCACTGGCAAGACGCGGCCCGACGAGGGCGAGGTCTTCTTCGACGGCCAGGTCGATCTGACCAAGCATGATGAAGCCGAGATCGCCATGATGGGCATCGGCCGCAAATTCCAGAAGCCGACCGTCTTCGAAAGCCACACGATCGAGGAAAATCTGATGCTGGCTCTGAAGGGGCCGCGCTCGATCTTCCCGGCGCTGTTCCATCGTCGCTCGGCCGCCGAAGCGCGGCAGATCGACGACATTCTCGGCATCATCCGGCTTGGCGACAAACGCGACCAACTGGCGGCGAATTTGAGCCATGGACAGAAGCAGTGGCTGGAGATCGGCATGCTGCTCGCCCAGGACCCGAAGCTGCTGCTGGTCGATGAGCCAGTTGCCGGCATGACCGATGCCGAGACCGAGGAAACCGCGCGGCTGCTCAAGGAGATTGCGCGCGACCATTCGGTCATCGTCGTCGAGCACGACATGCATTTCGTGCGCGAGCTCGGCGTCAAGGTCACCTGCCTGCATGAGGGCTCGGTGCTCTCCGAAGGCACGCTCGACTTCGTGTCGGCCGACGAACGGGTCGTCGAAGTCTATCTGGGGAGATGAGCATGGTCTGGCGCGTTCAATTCCATCGCTTCGATCTGTCCTTCCTCAGGTTCTGGAGAAGGCGCTGACATGCTCGAAGTTTCGAACGCCACGCTCCACTACGGCGCCGCCCAGGCGCTGCGCGGTGTGTCGCTGAAGGCCGGCGCCGGCAAGATCACCTGCGTGCTCGGCCGCAACGGCGTCGGCAAGACCAGTTTGATGAGATCGATCGTCGGCCATCACCGGCTGACGAGCGGAAGCGTTGCCTTCGAGGGGAAGGCGCTCGACCGGAGCGCGGCGTATGACCGCGCCCGGTCGGGCATCGCATTCGTACCGCAGGGCAGGGAGATCTTTCCGCTGCTCACGGTGCGGGAGAACCTCGAATCGGGATTTGCGCCACTGAAGCGCGTCGACCGCAACGTGCCCGCCCATGTTTTCGAGCTGTTTCCGGTGCTCAAGCAGATGCTCGGCCGTCGTGGCGGTGACCTGTCCGGCGGCCAGCAGCAGCAGCAGCTCGCCATCGGCAGGGCGCTGGTGATGCGGCCGAAGCTCTTGGTGCTCGACGAACCCACCGAAGGCATCCAGCCGTCGATCATCAAGGATATCGGCCGCGCCATCCGTTATCTGCGCGACCAGGCAGGCATCGCCGTGCTTTTGGTCGAACAATATCTCGATTTCTGCCGCGAGCTTGCCGACGAGGTCAACATCATGGACCGCGGCCTGATCGTCCATACCGGCCCGGCGGAAGATCTCGACCGGGCCGATGTCCGCAAATTCCTGACCGTGTAGACTCTTTGTCTTGACGCAATTCCAGACGGAAAACTGTTTCACACTTTTCCTGGAATTGCTCTAAGCGCGTCGCATCCAAACGGATTCAAACGACGCGCTTTAGATTTTTGTTTTTGTGCATGTCGTTGTCGCAAAACCGGTGCGCACTTTTGGGCGACATGCACTAGAATCAGTACTTGACTTCAGCTGACGGTCCGAAGTCTTTCGCAAGTACAATATTTCTTCGATCCAGTCATCCGTGTCTCTGGCGCGCCGGCGGCTGCGTGCTAGTCTTTTTCTTGGCTTTCTGTGAGTCGGCCGTTTCCGTATCAGTCTGATTTTATCGCAGATCGAGGGACGCGGCGAAGGCCGGGCAAGTTCCACGCAAGCAAGCATTCCTAGCTTCCCTCCTGCGATCTGATTGTCGTTCAACACGTTTGGGCACACAGGCTAAGGGACAGCCATGGAACGTTACGTCGAGGACTACCAGAAACGGCGGCTTACCGAGCGCGTCGATATCATCACCGCCATCAACATATTGAGATCCCAGGGATACGGCCGAGACGAACTGATCGAGGAAATCACCAAGGTCTTCTATGTCGACCTCGATGCTTTCAACGAAATCGTCATGGCGGCATAGAAGCCGCGTTCGCCCGTTCCAACAATCGTAGTGGTCAGCTCGCCCGCCGGAATGCCGAGGCGGTGACGCGGTTGCGGCCGCCGCGCTTGGCGGCGTAGAGCGCCTTGTCGGCGGCGCTGAGCACCTTGTCGAAGCTGAGGCCCTCCTTGGTGCCGAAAGCAAATCCGGCACTGACCGTGCATGTCAGGGAACCCGTCTCGGTTTCGACGCGGCACGCGGCGAAGGCAGCCCGTATGGCCTCGGCGGTGGCCTCAACCGTTTCCGGCAAGGTCCGCTTCAGCACCAGCGCGAATTCCTCGCCGCCCATGCGTGCGGCGACGTCGGCCGGGCGAAGATTGCCGGCCAGTTCCCTGGCGAATACCCTCAGCACTTCATCGCCCGCGGCGTGACCGAATTCGTCGTTGATGGCCTTGAAGCCGTCGAGGTCGAAGACGACCACAGCGGTGAAAGCGCCGACCGGTGCATTGCCATGCATGTCGAACAGGGCGCGGCGGTTGAGCAGGCCGGTCAAGGGATCGGTAAGGGCGTTGTGGCGGTGATGCCTGGCCAGACGCCCCTGATTGAGCGCCAGTGACAACGCACCGATGCCGGTCATGCTGGCGATCACGATGATGAGGCTCAACTCCTCGGCCCAATTGCTTGGCGCATGCCCAAGGATCAGCTTTCCGTCCCAGGCGAGAACCATGGCGCAGAGCGCGAAGGACGTGGCCGTGGCCGAATAGAGTGCGGTGATGCCGATCGTGAGCGCTGGGGCTTCGTTGCGGCCTTTCCAGTATTCGAGCGCCGTTGCAAACAGAAGCAAGGCGGCAAACATGTTCTCGAACATGAAGCCGAGACCATCATAGCCAAGCGCCATGGGAGGCAGTGCAACGGCCAGCGAAATGCTGCCAAACATCGTTCTCGGGATCGGCGAACCGCCGGTCCTGAACTGGTAGGCAGCGCCCAGCATGGCCGAAAAACCAAGCAGGAGCAGGGCAAGCGTCGCGATGCCAAGCAGACGCCCGGGCATGTCGATATAGGCGTCATAAGCAAAAATGTCGCCGACCACCAACAGCAGGCTGATCGCCCAAGTCAGCAGGAATTTCTCAGAGCGAGCGGTCAGCCACATCCCAAACAGTGTCAGGCTCAGGCAAGTGGCGGAAAAACCGACAGCCAGCAGAAGTGAAGTGTAGTCGAGCGACATGCCCCTCGTTCCTTGCCGGCGGCGATCCCAGCTCTGCGGCTTGGCTAGGCTGAATTCATGCAGCAAGGAGGTATCGATAAGGTTACGACGGTGCCGAAATTGCCACGATTGGACACTTTGCTACGCTCAAAACGCGTATGAAACGCGCCTAGCGTGTGAAACGTCTTGTGCTGGAGCTTCTTAGTCGGCCACTCGCTTCATCAGCGCCATCGCTCCGAATGGTGCGCGCACCTTGCCCTCGGTGATGAAGTAGACGAACACGTCGCGTGGTTGGACTGGTGCGTCCGTCTTGGGGTCCGCGCGCCGCAGGTCGACCGGTTGCTTGCCCTCCGACCAGGTCCTGGCGCGCGCGGCCCATTCGTCGAGGCCTTTGGGCGTGTAGCAGTCGGCATTGTCGTCGCTGCCGGTCTGCAGCCGCGCATAGATGAAATCGCCGGTGACGTCGGCGATGTCAGGATACTTTGCATGGTCGGCATAGACGATTGCCACCTTGTATTTGCGCGCGAGCGCCGCGAATTCCGGCACGATGAAACTTTCGTTGCGCACCTCGACCGCGTGGCGCAGGGCAACGCCGTCCTGCTTTTCCGGCAGCAATTTCAGAAAGGCTTCGAAATCGTCCGGATCGAACTTTTTCGTCGGTGCGAACTGCCACAGGATCGGCCCGAGCTTTTCGCCAAGCGCGGCCACGCCGGAGCCAAGGAAACGTGTCACCGATTCGCCGGCCTCGCCGAGCACGCGCCGGTTGGTGACGAAGCGGTTGCCCTTCAGCGCATAGACGAAACCATCCGGTGCCTCGCTGGCCCATTTGACGAAGGTCGGCTCCTTGAAGCTCGAATAATAGGTGCCGTTGACCTCGATGCTCGGCACCTGCCGGCTGGCGTATTGCAGTTGCTTGGCCTTGGAGAGCTTTTCGGGATAAAAGGACGTGTCCCAGGGTTCGAACGTCCAGCCGCCCATGCCGGAGCGGATTGTTCCCGATTTGCTCATAGTCATCCTCCCAAGTTCAGAAAAATCAGGCCGTCGTGATCTCAGCCACTGGCTTGGCCATGTCGACGACCGTCCATCCCGGCCGATAGGGATTGGGCCGGCGGCCCGTTTCCCGAAAACCATAGGCCGTGTAGAGCGCAATGTTCCGCTCCATCCGGGCGTTGGTGTAGAGCCTGACCTCGGGCAGGCCCCACAGCCGCGTCTGTTCATCGGCGTGTTTGAGCAGGGCGACGCCAAAGCCCTTGCCCTGAAATTCTGGCGCGACAGCGACGGAGAAGATCATCGCGTGGTCGTCATGCCATTCGATGTCGATCAGCCCGGCTAACTTACTGTCGCTCTCCACCAGCCAGACCTCGCCGCGTTCGACCCTCGGCGCGTAATCCTCCGTGACCGGGATCGGCGGCGCGCCGAACAGTGCGGTATAAGGCGCATAGGCGGCCTCCGTCAGCGAAGCGATTGCGGCGAGATCTTCGGGGCTGGCGACTCTGAGATTCATGGCAGTTTTCCTGACCCCATGGCGGCCCGGAGTCGAAGCCACCCGATGATCCGTCGCCAAACAAATACATGTCTTCGAACGACTATCGTGCCGGCGACAACCATCGGTGAGAGGGGCCGTCGCGCGACATGCAGATCACCAGAGGTTCCATACTTGTTGAGCCAGTTTCGGAAAGCTGCAGCAGCGTTCGCCTGATCAAGAACGATGATCATCAACCAGATTTTGCTCGTGCCAACCTTTCTGCCATCCCAACGCACTATGGCATCGCGCCAATCTTTTCGCAGGTAGCCGAAAACGAGTTCCGGATCGTCCGAATAGAATCGAAAAACATCATTGGCCATGGCATTCGGCCTTCGTAGCGAGGCCGTTTCCAATGCGTGCAAACACAACCAGTCCTGCGCGCATGAGCACCTCCGTCAGACGATTGATGGTTTCGGCCACGCCAAAAGGCTCTGGACCGTGACGAGACCAGCTTTAGCCATCACTCCGCCGCTTCGCGCTTGCCTCCGGGGCGCCGCTCCAGCAGTTCCTTGAGGAACTGGCCGGTGTAGCTGCGCTTCTCGCGCACGATGGCTTCCGGCGTGCCGGAGGCGACCAGTTCGCCGCCGCCGTCGCCGCCTTCGGGGCCGAGATCGAGCACCCAGTCGGCGGTCTTGATCACCTCGAGATTGTGCTCGATGACCACCACCGTGTTGCCCTGGTCGACCAGTTCATGCAGCACTTCCAGCAGCTTGGCGACGTCGTGGAAGTGCAGGCCGGTGGTCGGCTCGTCGAGGATGTAGAGCGTCTTGCCGGTCGCCTTGCGCGACAGTTCCTTGGCCAGCTTGATGCGCTGCGCCTCGCCGCCCGACAGCGTCGTCGCCTGCTGGCCGATATGGATGTAGCCGAGGCCGACCTGCTTCAGCGTGTCGAGCTTGTCGCGCACGCCGGGCACGGCGGCGAAGAAATCGACGCCTTCCTCGACCGTCATGTCGAGTACATCGGCGATCGACTTGCCCTTGAACAGCACGTCGAGCGTCTCGCGGTTGTAGCGCTTGCCGTGGCAGACGTCGCAGGTGACGTAGACGTCGGGCAAGAAGTGCATCTCGATCTTGATGACGCCGTCGCCCTGGCAGGCCTCGCAGCGGCCGCCCTTGACGTTGAAGGAGAAACGTCCCGGCTGGTAGCCGCGCGCCTTGGCCTCCGGCAGGCCGGCGAACCAGTCGCGGATCGGCGTGAAGGCGCCGGTGTAGGTGGCGGGGTTGGAACGCGGTGTGCGCCCGATCGGCGACTGGTCGATGTCGATGACCTTGTCGAGGAATTCGAGACCCTCGATGCGGTCGTGGTCGGCCGGATGCTCGCGCGAACCCATGATGCGGCGCGAGGCAGCCTTGAACAGCGTCTCGATCAGGAAGGTCGACTTGCCGCCGCCCGACACGCCGGTGACGGCGGTGAAGGTGCCGAGCGGAATTTCGGCGGTGACGTTCTTCAGATTGTTGCCACGCGCGCCGACGATCTTCAACCGCCGGTTCTTCTTCGCCTCGCGCCGCACGCCGGGCGTTGCCACTTCGAGCGCGCCCGACAGATATTTGCCGGTGATCGAATTGGGATTGGCCATCACCTGCTGCGGCGTGCCCTGGGCGATGATCTCGCCGCCATGGATGCCGGCCGCCGGACCCATGTCGACGACATAGTCGGCATGCAGGATGGCGTCCTCGTCATGCTCGACGACGATCACCGTGTTGCCGATGTCACGCAGGTGCTTCAGCGTGTCGAGCAGGCGTGCATTGTCGCGCTGGTGCAGGCCGATCGACGGCTCGTCGAGCACGTAGAGCACGCCGGTGAGGCCGGAGCCGATCTGCGAGGCCAGCCGAATGCGCTGGCTCTCGCCGCCCGACAGCGTGCCGGAATTGCGCGACAGCGTCAGGTAATCGAGCCCGACATCGTTGAGAAAGCGCAGCCGCTCGCGGATCTCCTTGAGCACGCGCACGGCGATCTCGTTCTGCTTGTCGTTGAGCGACGCCGGCAGGTCGGTGAACCACTGGTCGGCCTTGCGGATGGAAAGCTCGGTGACTTCGCCGATGTGCCTGCCCGCGATTTTCACGGCCAGCGACTCGGGCTTCAGCCGATAGCCCTTGCAGACCGGGCAAGGCGTGGCCGACATGAAGCGCTCAATCTCCTCGCGCATCCAGGCGGATTCAGTCTCCTTCCAGCGGCGCTCGAGATTGGGGATGACGCCTTCAAAGGTCTTAATGGTCTTGTAGGAGCGCAGCCCGTCATCATACTGGAACGTAATCTCGCGCTCGCCGGTGCCGCGCAGGATGGCGTCCTTTGCCTCTTCGGTCAGGTCCTTGAATTTGTCGCCGAGCTTGAAGCCATAGGCCTTGCCCAACGCTTCCAGCGTCTGCGCGTAATAGGGCGAGGTCGATTTCGCCCACGGGCTGACGGCGCCGTCGCGTAGCGAGATGTTTTCGTCCGGCACGATCAAATTGCCGTCGATGGCGCGCTGGCTGCCGAGACCGTCGCAGGTCGGGCAGGCGCCAAACGGGTTGTTGAACGAGAACAGCCTCGGCTCGATCTCGGGAATGGTGAAGCCCGAGACCGGGCACGCGAATTTTTCCGAGAACAGGATGCGCTCATGCGTCTCGTTCTTCGACTTGTTGACCGAATCCTCACCGGTCTGGCTGGCGTCGAGCGGCTTGTCGGCGAACTCGGCCACCGCCAGTCCATCGGCGAGCTTCAGCGCCGTCTCGATGGAGTCGGCAAGCCGGGTGGCGAGATCGCCGCGCACGACGATGCGGTCGACGACGACGTCGAGGTCATGCTTGTACTTCTTGTCCAGCGCCGGCACCTCGGCGATTTCATAGAAGACACCGTCGACCTTGACGCGCTGAAAGCCCTTCTTCTGCAGCTCCAGCAATTCCTTGCGGTATTCGCCTTTGCGGCCGCGCACCATCGGCGCCAGGATGAACAGGCGAGTGCCTTCTTCGACCGCCAGCACACGGTCGACCATTTGGCTGACCGTCTGGCTTTCGATCGGCAGGCCGGTGGCCGGCGAATAGGGGATGCCGACGCGCGCGAACAGAAGCCGCATGTAGTCGTAGATCTCGGTGACGGTGCCGACCGTCGAACGCGGATTCTTCGAGGTCGTCTTCTGCTCGATGGAAATGGCAGGCGACAGTCCGTCGATCTGGTCGACGTCCGGCTTCTGCATCATTTCGAGGAATTGCCGCGCATAAGCCGACAGGCTTTCGACGTAGCGACGCTGGCCTTCGGCATAGATGGTGTCGAAGGCAAGCGACGATTTGCCGGAACCAGACAGGCCGGTCATGACGATCAGGCTGTCACGCGGCAGGTCGAGATCGACATTCTTCAGATTGTGTTCGCGCGCCCCGCGAATGGAAAGATATTTATGGTCGGCCATCGCCGGTCGCCGCCTCAGAATCTGGAATTTCCTGGAATGGCGGGTTTTCCCGGCCATCCCCTATGTAGGTATTATTGCCGCCACGTCGAGAGACGCCACAATTCCCGACAAAAGCGTTTAACCGTCTTTCGCGTGAACGGGCAAGCGGAAAGAACAAAGGCCGAACACGCTCCTGACAAAGCTGTGCAAAAACTGACGTGGACGTAACCTCCCTGCGATCACATTTTTCGGTAACCGGCTATTGATGGTTGACGCCACCGACTCAGGGGCGCAGTCTCCGGGAGTCAAACGAAGCCGGCCGTCTTTCGATGGCCTCGCCGCCAGAGGCGGCCTGCGAGACGCCGCAGGCATCCGCGATTTGTGCTTCGGGACGACAACGTCGCAACGGACAAGGGAGTGGAGCCATGACGCCACCGGATCGTCCCCTCGGGTTCCAGTTGTCACTGGAGCCGAGGCAGGCATAAGTGCCAGGGTTTAGCGTTTTCGCCACCCGACAAACCGTGACCTGCCATACCCCACAAAAATCAGAGACTGCTAGTCGGATCGACGGCTGAACGCCGCGAGGCATCCGAAATCAAACGCCGGCAGTACACTCCCGGCAAAATTGGATTTGAGATCCAAAAAAGCCCCGTCCGTTTGCGCAAAGCACGGCGGGGCTGTTTTTATGTGCGGCGCGGTACACAGCCACGCAGTATCAATTACGTGGCGGCTTGATTGCGCCGGCGCCGACATCAACGGTGATGCTGCCGGAAATCCTGACATCCGTGTTGCCGATCTTGAACTGGCCGTTGCCGTTGCTGGGGAATGCGTCGTCGGGTTCGGGCTCGGGAGCCGGCTTCGCGATACGATAGTCGCCGGTCACGCCGGGCAGGGCGCCTTTCTGCGCCGTCGGCGATCTGTCGTCGGCAAAGGCCGTGCCGCTCATCAGGCCGGCAACAGCGACCGCGATAACGGCGATGACCCGGTGCAATGTTCTGGATGGATGCGTGTCGGTCATCGCCAAGTTATAGTGACGTGCCGCCAATGGGACCAGACCGGCATCGTCAAATCTTCGACAGCAGGCAGGAATCCGATCTCGCCTAAAGCGCATCGCGACTAATTTCAGGCGATGCGCATTAGGTGTCTGTTTCTATGCATGACGTTCTCCCAAAACCGAGGCCACTTTTGGGCGACATGCATTGGCCTCACGCGGCCTGTTTGCGCGTATCGAAAACGTGGTCGACAATGCCCCAGGCCTGGGCCTCGCGGGCCGTCATGAAGTGGTCGCGGTCCAATGTGCGTTCGACCTCTTCATAGGTGCGTCCGCAATGCTGCGCATAGAGTTCGGCCATCTGCCGCTTTGTCCGGCCGATGCGCTCGGCATGGCGCTGGATGTCGGAGGCCTGGCCCTGGAAGCCGCCCAGCGGCTGGTGCAGCAGAATGGTGGCGTTCGGCAGGGAGATGCGACGTCCCGGCGTGCCGGCCATCAGCAGGAACGAGGCCATCGAGGCGGCAAACCCCATGCAAACGGTCGACACTGGGCAGCTGATGTATTGCATGGTGTCGTAGATGGCGAAGCCGCTGGTCACCACGCCGCCGGGCGAGTTGATGTAGAGCGAGATCTCCTTGTCGGGATTGTCCGATTCCAGCGACAGCAGCTGGGCGCAGACCAGCGCCGAGATGTCGTCGTTGATCTCACCGTTGATGAAGACGATGCGCTCGCGCAGCAGCCGCGAGAAAATGTCGAAGGCGCGTTCGCCACGGCTCGATTGCTCGATCACCATCGGCACCAGATTGGCAAGGCCACTCATTGTCTGTCTCCGTAGCTGTTGTTCGCTCAGGCCGCACGCAGCAAAAGGCGAGGCGTGTTCGCGGCGATTGGCTTTCGCGGCCTGTTTGCGCCGAGCGAAAGTCGGCAGCCGGCGCCAGCCATGGCGACGGCGGGCATCGCCGTTCGGGCAAAGCCGCCATGGACGATGCGCAGATGCGTGCCGCCCGAGACGGTGCGGGCGAGCGTGAAGGTGACGGTGCTGTCGAGCGGGTCTTGCCGCGCGGCATCGCCTGGTTGCGGCCGCTCTCGCCAGGAATAGCGCAACAGCCGTTCGGGTTCGGCGTCGAGGATTTCACATTCGATCGCTGCCTCCAGCCCGGCAAAGGCAAAACGGCTGCCTGTCTCAGGCTTGATGTCGTTCGGCATCATCCAGGCGGCGAGCAGCTCCGGCACGGTCAGCGCCCGCCACACCTTTTCCGGCGGTTCCGGCAGGTCACACTCAAACTCGATCGCATCCTCGATCGCATCAGGTGCTGCCTCGGAGTCCGCGTGGCTTTGCTCTGTCATTGATCCCAGGTTCTTCATTGATCCATGTCCTTCAAAACCGCCTTCAGCCTTTCGATGCGCTCCGGCCAGAACGACCGGTAGCGTTCGATCCAGGAAAGCAAGGGGGCAAGCCCCTGCGGATCGGCGCTGTAATAGGCGTTGCGGCCGGCCCGCCGCTCGACCACCAGGCCGGCGCCGCGCAGCACGGCCAGATGCTGCGAAACGGCCGGCTGCGACACCGTCATGCCGCTGCGCAGTTCCGAGACGCTCATCTCGCCAGCGGCGAGCTGCTCAAAGACGGCGCGGCGCGTTGGGTCGGCAAGGGCGCGGAAAATCTCTGCTTCGATCATGGCGAAAGCATAAGTCTATACTTATTGATTTGGCAAGTGCTGTTTTACGAGACTGTCGGAAGCCAGCGCCTCACTACCCCGGCAGGCCCATCAAACGTCGCCTCGAAGATTGGCGACGCAAGCACGGCGTGGATGTGAAGCGTTCCTATTCCGACGTTCTTGAACCCGTGTTTCCTGTTTGCGGGAACAACAAGCGACTGGCCTGATGTCAGGACGCTGTGCTCATCGTCGATCCACATCTCGGCCCTGCCGGCGATAACGGTCAGCACTTCTTCGACGGGATGCCAATGCGTTGGGGCGCCGAGCGTGGGTTCGACCCATTGCTCGAATATGCAAAGTTGCGATGCACCATTGCTGGCCGACACGTGCATACGCGTCTCCACACCTGCTCGCCATTGCTCGCGCTGCTGGTCCTCATGTGCGACGGACTTCATTTGATCGCCCGGACCCATTCCCGATTTCATGGAAATTTCGGACCGGAACACTACATCTTACTGACAAACATTGACAGAACGTCGTCTGCATCATAGAACGAAAAGGGAACAAAAACCTTGTGGGAAAAGCCAGCCATAGCAGGCGGCGATTGTCCGCAGCCTGTAAGGTGCTGCGACCAAAATTTGTTTCGGATGAGCGCGGAGAAATATCATGGCGGGTAGCGTCAACAAGGTCATTCTGGTCGGCAACCTCGGTGCGGACCCGGAAATCCGTCGCCTGAACTCCGGCGAGCCGGTCGTCAATATCCGCATTGCGACGTCGGAAAGCTGGCGCGACAAGAATTCCGGCGAGCGCAAGGAAAAGACCGAGTGGCACAACGTCGTCATCTTCAACGACCAGCTCGCCAAAGTGGCCGAGCAGTATCTGAAGAAGGGGATGAAGGTCTATGTCGAAGGCCAGTTGCAGACGCGCAAATGGCAAGACCAGACCGGTAACGACAAGTACACGACGGAAGTCGTGCTGCAGAAATTCCGCGGCGAGCTGCAGATGCTCGATGCGCGCGGACAGGGCGAGGGCGGTCAGGTCGGCGGCTATGCCGGTGGCGGCAGCAGCCGCGGTTCCGATTTCGGCCAGTCCAGCCCGAGCGAAGGCTTCAATCGTGGCGGCGGCGGTGCCAAGAGCGGCGGCGGCGGTTCGTCGCGCGAGCTGGACGACGAAATTCCGTTCTGAGGAGTCAACACCCGGAGGCGGCAATGTCGCTGCAACCTCTGCTTGCCGCGCCCTCACCGATCCCTTGGCATGCCTTTGCGGCCTTCGCCGCACTGGCGATAGGGGCCACGCAGCTGGCACTGCCGAAGGGAACGCTGCGCCATCGCATCGCGGGTTATGTCTGGGCTGCGCTGATGCTGGTGATCGCCGTCTCGAGTTTCTGGATTCATGACATCCGCCTCATCGGCCCTTTCAGTCCGATCCATCTCCTGTCGATCCTGGTGCTGGTCACTGTGCCGCTGGCAGTGTGGCATGCCCACGATCACCGCGTCGCCAAGCATCGCAAGTCGATGATTGCGCTGTATGTCTTTGCGTTGGTCGGCGCCGGCATCTTCACCCTGTTGCCGGGCAGGGTCATGCATGACGTCGTCTTCGGCGTCGCCCGGGCCGGACCGTGACCCTGTTTGATCCTTGAGGCGGATGGCCCAAGTGGAAGGAAATATCAGGTGAAAGCACGCGTAAAGTGGGTCGAGGAGCGCACCTTCGTCGGCGAATCCGGCAGCGGCCACAAGGTGGTTCTGGGAACCGCGCTTGGGCCGGAAGGCAAGACACCAGGGCCGAGCCCGATGGAACTGGTGTTGATCGGCACTGGCGGCTGTTCGGCCTATGATGTCGTCCATATCCTCGAAAAGGGCCGCGAGGCGGTCGAGGATTGCGTCGTCGAACTCGACGCCGATCGGGCCGAAACCGAGCCCAGGGTGTTCACCCGCATCCACATGCATTTCGTCGTCAAGGGCCGGTCGCTCTCCAGCGACAAGGTCAAACGGGCAATCGACCTTTCGATCGAAAAATATTGTTCCGCCTCCGCGATGCTGGCCAAGACCGCTGCGATTACCCACGATTTCGAGGTCATCGACACGACGGCGAAGTAGGGCCGGCTTCGGCGGCTTGTCGCGCGCTACCCCGCCATCAGTGCCTTGATGCCGTCGGCGACAAACTGCACGGCAAGCGCTGCCAGGATGACGCCGAGCAGCCGGGTCAGGATCGAGCGGCCGGTCTGGCCGAGGATGCGGTCTATGCGCTCCGACAGCACGAACACCAGATAGGTGATGGCGAGGCAGACGAAGATGATGCCGACCAGCGCCGCTTGCGCGGCAAAGCCCTGAAACGAACCGGAGAGCAGCACCGTCGCCGAAATGGCGCCGGGGCCGGCGATCAGCGGGATCGCCAGCGGGAAAGCGGCGATGTTGTGGATCATGTCTTTGGTGATGGCGACGTCGCCGATCTTCTCCTTGCGGTCCTGCCGGCGCTCGAACACCATTTCGAAGGCGATGAAGAACAGCAGGAAGCCACCGGCGACACGGAAAGCCGGCAGCGTGATGCCGAACACCGACAGGATCGAGGCGCCGGCAACGGCAAACAGCGCCATGACCAGGAAGCCGATGATCGAGGCGCGGACGGAAACCTGCTGGCGCTCCTCGCGGTTCATGCCGCGCGTCACGGCGAGGAACAGCGGCGCCAGGCCAGGCGGATCGATGGTCACGAGAATGGTGACGAAGGCGTTGAACAGGCTGTCGAAGCTCGGCATCTCTGACCCCTCCCGCCGGGCCGTGCCCGCACCAGGATATTGGTAGAGCAAAGCCCGGTCGGTGGGAACTGTCAGCGGGACGAAACCGGAGACTTCGGCAACCCTTTGTCTTGACGCAATTCCCTGAGGAAAAGCGCTAAGCGCTTTTCCCGGGAAAACCGTTTCACACTTTTCCTGGAACTGCTTTAGCCGGCAGCGCCGCAATAGGCCTCGATGCGATAGCCGTCCGGATCGACGACAAAGGCGGCATAGTAGTTTTCGCCATAGTCGGCGCGCAGGCCGGGCGCGCCATTGTCGCTGCCGCCTTCGCGCAAGGCTCCGGCATGGAAGGCATCGACGCTGCCCCGCGTCGGTGCGGCAAAGCAGAAATGCAGGCCAGACTTTTCGTCTGATGGCACCGGTCGCGGCGCCTCGTTGACCCACAACGCGACGCCTTGCGCGCCATAACCCAACGAGCCCGGTGACTGGCTGAGACAGGTATAGCCGAGCGGCGTCAGCGCGGCATCGTAGAAGCGCCTGGAAGCGGCGGCGTCGTGAACACCGATCGAGATATGGTCGAACATGGTTTTCTCCATTGTTGCAATGTCTTGTCGCGTCAGATTGTTGCCATTCGGCACGCCAGGAATTCGACTTCCAGCCGCCATGTCGCGCCATTGTCGTGCGAGCGCTCGCCGAGCCAGCGGAAGGAATTCTCGGTGATCCGCGAAAAGCTCCAGCGCACCGAAGTGCCGGTGCCATCGGCGCCCACCTGCACGATGGTGTCGCCTTCGGCGCGGCCGAGCTGGCGGCTGTAATACTGGTTGCGGGGGTCGCTCCAGAAGATGTGCCAGGCATCCGCGGCGGGGTCGTAGAGGCGCAATGTCGTGCCGTAGAACGTCCATTTGCTTAGGGAAGGCGAGGGGCCGGCGTCGCGTGCGGGCAGGATCCACACATCCTGGATCGCCCGGCCTTCCAGCACCCAGCCGAAATGCACCTCGCCACGTCCGGTCAGCACCGTGCCATCCTCGAGATGGCGCGAGGCGTTAAACGTCCAGGCGCCGACGAAGCGGCCGTAAAGGTTCAGTTTTTCGGCAAGGCCGTCGACTGGTCCGAGACTGTGCAAGGCTTCGGCAAACGAGGATTGGTCGAACATGGTTCCGGTCTTTCTTGTCAGGAGACCGGGAGGAGTAGGCAGTGATGGGGTTCTGGGCTTGGGAAAAATTGCTATATTTCGAGTCATGACAGCGACCACGCACACTCTCGCATCCGGGGCCGGCTGGCACGTGGCGGATGTGATCTGCACGGCCAGCGCCGGTGACCGGCCGTTCGAGGAAGCACATCGGGATTTCTGTGTCGCCGCGGTCACCAGCGGCACGTTCCGCTATCGCGCCCAGCAAGGCACGGCGATGCTGGCGCCTGGCGCGCTCCTGCTCGGCAACCCCGGCACGTGCTACGAATGCGGGCACGAGCACGGCAGCGGCGACCGTTGCCTCTCGTTCCATTTCGGGCCGGCCTACATGGAACGCATCGTGGCTGGTGTGCCAGGCGCCAGGAAGCTGGCCTTCGAGGTGCCGCGCCTGCCGCCTTTGCCGGCCTTGGCGTGCTTGCTCGCCGAGGCCGAAACCGCTCGCGAGATGGCCGACATCGACGCCTTCGAGGAACTCGGGCTGCGCATTGCGGGTGCGGTGGCCACAGCCTCTGGCTCCACACCTGTCAAATGCGCGCCAAGCCGTCGCGATCAGAAACGGGTTGCCGAGGCAGTGCGGCGGATCGAACTCGATGCCGACGGACCGATTTCGCTTTCGGCGCTTGCCGATGAGACGGCGACCAGCCCCTATCATTTCCTGCGCATTTTCCGGCAGGTCGCGGGCATGACACCCTACCAGTTCCTGCTCAAGACCCGGCTGCACCGGGCGGCGGTGCGGCTGCGCATGTCAGACGAAGCGGTCTCGGCGATCGCCTTCGACGCCGGCTTCAACGATTTGTCGACGTTCAATCGTCGGTTTCGGCGCGTCATGGGTGAGACGCCGGGCCAGTATCGCTCCCGCCGAGCGGCCGCCCGCAAAGGCTCGCAGCACAAGGTGCGTTGAGATTCGCCATAGGTTCGGGAATGGCGATCGCAGCCAGTGTCACGCCCGCGATCAGATCGCCATTGAGATCCCGGGACCGCCAACCGCTCAACGCTCGCAAAGGCAGCCACGGTGTCCAATTCATCGCGCTCGTGGCTTTCGCTTGGGGAAAACGGTTCATTGCAGGCTTTTGCCCTGTGGTGGCGAAAACCGCCTTGGCCATATCGTCGCAATCAGTGGTATCCATTTGAAATTACCATCAAAAATGGCACTGGAAAAGTGCTGCGGACGTTGGAGTTTCGAGCTTGCTTCCTATATAAGCAGCAAGTGATTCCTGATTAGATTGTGATCCGATTTGACCGACCAAAAGACACCGCGCGGCGCCGACGGCGGCCCCACCGGCATCGAACCGATATCGATCGTCGAGGAGATGCAGCGCTCCTATCTCGATTACGCCATGAGCGTGATCGTCAGCCGTGCGCTGCCGGACGTGCGCGACGGCCTGAAGCCAGTGCATCGCCGCATTCTCTTCGCCTCGCATGAGAGCGGTTACCACTGGAACCGCAAATATGTGAAATCGGCACGCCCGGTCGCCGACGTGATGGGTAAATATCACCCGCATGGCGACGCCTCCATCTATGACGCCTTGGTGCGCATGGCGCAGGACTGGTCGCTGCGCGTGCCGCTGATCGACGGGCAAGGCAATTTCGGCTCGATCGACGGCGATCCGCCGGCGGCGATGCGCTATACGGAATCGCGGCTGACCAAGGTCGCGCACGAACTGCTGGAAGACATCGACAAGGACACCGTCGATTTCCAGGACACCTATGACGCATCCGGCAGCGAGCCCAAGGTTCTGCCGGCACGCTTCCCCAATCTGCTAGTCAACGGCTCCGGCGGCATCGCCGTCGGCATGGCGACCAACATCCCACCGCATAATCTCGGCGAAGTCTGCAACGGCGCGATTGCCATCATCGACAATCCGGCGATCGACCTGCCGGCGCTGATGGAAATCATTCCGGGCCCGGATTTCCCGACCGGCGGCATCGTGCTTGGCCGCTCTGGCATCTACAGCGCCTATTCGACCGGTCGCGGCTCCATCGTCATGCGCGGCAAAGTCAACATCGAGGCGCGCGGCAACGACCGTGAATCGATCATCATCACCGAGGTTCCCTACCAGGTGAACAAGTCGTCGATGATCGAGAAGATGGCCGAACTGGTGCGCGACAAGCGCATCGAGGGCATTTCCGACATCCGCGACGAGAGCGATCGCCAAGGTTACCGCGTCGTCATCGAGCTCAAGCGCGACGCCGTCGCCGACGTCATCCTCAACCAACTTTACCGTTTCACGCCGCTGCAGACCTCCTTCGGCGCCAATATGGTGGCGCTGAATGGCGGCAAGCCGGAACTGCTGACGCTGACCGACATGCTGCGGGCGTTCGTCGCTTTCCGCGAGGAAGTGATCACAAGGCGGACGAAATTCCTGCTGCGCAAGGCGCGCGACCGCGCCCATGTGCTGGTCGGTCTCGCTATCGCCGTCGCCAACATCGATGAAGTGATCAAGCTGATCCGCACCGCGCCGGATCCGCAGACGGCGCGCGAGCAGTTGATGGAACGGCGCTGGCCGTCCGGCGACGTCGAATCGCTGATCCTGTTGATCGACGATCCGCGCCATCGCATCAACGCGGACGGCACCTACAACCTCTCCGAGGAGCAGGCGCGCGCCATCCTCGAGCTGCGCCTGCAGCGCCTGACGGCGCTTGGCCGCGACGAGATCGCCGACGAATTGAACACGATCGGCGCCGAAATCATTGATTATCTGGACATTTTGTCGTCCCGCGCGCGCGTCCAGCAGATCGTCAAGGACGAACTCGCCGCCGTGCGCGACGAGTTCGGCACGCCTCGCCGCACCGAGCTCACGGACGGTGGCGCGGACATGGAAGACGAGGATCTGATCCAGCGCGAGGACATGGTCGTGACGGTGAGCCATTCCGGCTACATCAAGCGCGTGCCGCTGTCGCTCTACCGGGCGCAGCGCCGCGGCGGCAAGGGCCGCTCCGGCATGTCGACCAAGGAAGAGGATTTCGTCACCCGGCTGTTTGTGGCCAACACCCACACGCCGGTGCTGTTCTTCTCCTCGCGTGGCATCGTCTACAAGGAGAAGGTCTGGCGGCTGCCGATCGGAAACCCGCAGTCGCGCGGCAAGGCGCTGATCAACATGCTGCCGCTGGAGCAGGGCGAGCGTATTACCACCATCATGCCGCTGCCCGAGGACGAGACCAGTTGGGGCGAGCTCGACGTGATGTTCGCCACCACGCGCGGCACCGTGCGCCGCAACAAGCTTTCCGACTTCGTCCAGGTCAACCGCAACGGCAAGATCGCCATGAAGCTGGAGGAGGAGGGCGACGAGATCCTCGGCGTCGAGACCTGCACCGACAATGGCGACGTGCTCCTGACCGCCAGTTCCGGCCAGTGCATCCGCTTTTCAGTCGGCGACGTGCGCGTCTTCCAGAGCCGCAACTCGGTCGGCGTGCGTGGCATTGCCATGGCCGAGACAGACCGGGTGATTTCCATGGCGGTGATCGAGAATGTCGATGCGCCGCCGGCCGAGCGCGCCGCCTATCTGAAGCGGGCGGCGGCCGAACGGCGCCTTGCCGCCGGCATCGCCGCCGGCGAAGAGGAAGAGATCGCGCTGACCAACGAAGAGGTCGGCGAGGAGACGGAGCTTTCCGACGAACGCTACGAGTTCCTCAAGCAGCACGAACAGTACGTGCTGACGGTGACCGAGTATGGCTATGGCAAGCGCTCGTCGTCCTATGATTTCCGGCTGACCGGACGCGGCGGTAAGGGCATCCGTGCCACCGACGTGTCGAAGGTGGCCGAGATCGGCAGGCTGGTGGCGACCTTCCCGGTCGGCAATGACGACCAGATCATGCTGGTGTCGGATGGTGGCACCGTCATCCGGGTGCCGGTCAACGGTATCCGCTTCGCCAGCCGCGCCACCAAGGGCGTGACCATCTTCAATACGGCTGAAGGCGAAAAGGTGGTTTCGGTCGAGCGGATTTCCGAACCGCAGGCGGACGAGGAAATCGAAGACAGCGCCGGTGCCGAGATCGATCCGGCGGCGGATGCCGGCCCGGATGGTGCTGAGTAGGTCCGGCACCACGTTGACATAGCAACGCCGGCCCATCGGCCGGCGCGGCAGCACGCTCAGGCAATCTTAGTAGTGGCGATACGGCTTGCGGGGGCCGAAGCCTTCGAAGCGTTTGGTGTTGGCCCTGACGCGGACGCGTTCAGCTTCCTGATGCAGCCCGAATACAGTGGCGATCAGCATGGCGACGGTCATTGCGGTGGCGAGCATGTAGATCAGCATGTGCGTGTTCTCCTGCGCCTAACAACGGATAGATGGGAATTTGGTTTCATCTTATTAAGGTGCAACCTAGTGAACGCTGCGTGAAGGCTTCGTGATCAGCGTGTTCATCTGTCGTTCATGCGCCGGAAAAGGTTCACGCCCCGCTCACCAATCGGATTTGCCTTTGCGAGAGAGGCTCGCTAGAAGCACCAGCCATGACTGAACGCATCGCCCTCTATGCCGGCTCCTTCGACCCGCTGACCAACGGCCATCTCGATGTGCTGAAGGCGTCGCTGGCCGTGGCCGACATCGTCTATGCGGCGATCGGCATCCATCCGGGCAAGCAGCCGCTGTTTTCCTTTGAGGAACGGGTGGCGCTGATCGAGACCGCCACGAAAGCGGAATTCGGCCGTGACGGTACCCGCATCAAGGTCGTCGCCTTCGACGGGCTGGTCATCGACGCGGCCAGGAAGCAGGGCGCCTCGATCATGATCCGCGGCCTGCGCGACGGCACCGACCTCGACTACGAGATGCAGATGGCTGGCATGAACGAGACCATGGCGCCTGAACTGCAGACGGTCTTTCTGCCCGCCAGCCCGTCCGTGCGCACCATTACCGCCACACTTGTCCGCCAGATTGCCTCGATGGGAGGCGACATCCGCCCCTTCGTGCCGGCGGCGGTTGCCGGTGCGCTCACCGCCAAATTCGCTAAATAAAGACTCCGGAGAAAAACCCATGCAGCTGAAAAAGCTTGCCTCGCTCCTCATTGTGCTTGCCGGTCTTGTGACCGCATCGGTCTCGGCCTTCGCTGCCGATCCGGAAAACACCATGATCATCACGCTGAAGGATGGCGACGTCACCATCGCACTTCGGCCCGATCTCGCGCCCAAGAACGTCGCGCAGATCAAGAAGCTTGTGCGCCAGGGCGCCTATGACAACGTCGCCTTCCACCGCGTCATCGACGGCTTCATGGCGCAGACCGGCGACGTCAAGTTCGGCAACATTAAGAAGGGTTTTAGCGCCGAGGCCGTCGGAACCGGCGGTTCCGATCAGCCCGACCTGCCGGCCGAATTCTCGCAGACCGAGCACTACAAGCGCGGCGTGGTCGGCATGGCCCGCTCGCAGGACCCCAACTCCGCCAATTCGCAGTTCTTCATCATGTTCGCGCCGGCACCTCCACTCGATGGCCAGTACACCATCGTCGGCAACGTCGTCAGCGGCATGGAGCTGGTGGATCACATCAAGAAGGGCGACGAAGCGGACAATGGCACGGTCACCGATCCCGACCGGATGATCAAAGTGCGCATCGCCGCCGACAAATAACTCTGTTTTCTCAAAAGGATATCTGACATGGCCGAGATCAAGGACCGCGAAAACGCGCTCATCATGGAAACGACCAAGGGCAAGGTCGTCATCGAACTTTTCCCCGACCTGGCGCCCGGCCATGTCGCCCGCATCAAGGAACTGGCGCGCGAAGGCGCCTATGACGGCGTGGTCTTCCACCGCGTCATCGAGGGCTTCATGGCGCAGACCGGCGACGTCAAGTTCGGCAATTCGAGCAAGCCTTCCTTCGCACCGTCGCGCGCCGGCATGGGCGGTTCCGAGAAGCCGGATCTGAAGGCCGAATTCTCCAACGCCAATCATGGCCGCGGCACCTGCTCCATGGCCCGTTCGCAGAACCCGAACTCGGCCAATTCGCAGTTCTTCATCTGCTTCGACGATGCCGCTTTCCTCAACCGCCAGTATACGGTCTGGGGCCAGGTCATCGAAGGCATGGACAATGTCGACAAGATCAAGCGCGGCGAGCCGGTGCCGGACCCCGACAAGATCGTGTCGCTGAAGGTCGCGGCCGACGTCAAGTAAGGTAAAACGACAATGATGGGCGTCGTCTGGTCGCTTCTCGGCATCCTGTCCGGCGCCTTCATTGCCATTCAGGCGCCGATCAATTCGCAGCTGGCGCGCGGCCTGGGTCTGCCGGTCGCGGCGGCTGCGTTTTCGTTCCTGTCGGGCGCCGTCGTGCTCGGCATCATCTCAGTCACGGTGCGGAATCTGCAAGGCATCACGCTCGATTGGAAGGCGCCGGCGCCTTGGCTGTTCGTCGCCGGCGGCATGCTCGGCGGCTTCTATGTCACGCTGTCGACAATCCTCACGCCGCGCATCGGCGCCGCCGCCCTGATGGCATTTCTGGTGGCCGGGCAGTTGCTGGCCGGCATGCTCATCGATCGGGTCGGCTTCCTCGGCGTCGCGGTGCGTGAAATCTCGCTCGGCCGCGTCGCCGGCGCGGTGCTGCTGCTGGCCGGAGCGCTGCTCGTCCGGCTCTACTGATGCGCGTCGATCTTTTTGACTTCGACCTGCCGGAGGAGCGCATCGCGCTTCGCCCGGCAGAGCCGCGCGACACCGCCAAGATGCTGGTGGTCAAGCCCGGCGAAGGGCTCGACGACCGGACGGTTGGCGACCTGCCGTCGCTGCTGAGGGCAGGCGATGTGCTGGTGTTCAACGACACCAAGGTCATTCCGGCGCAGCTCAAAGGCATCAGGCGGCGCGGCGAGGCACAGGCTCAGGTCGAAGCCACGCTGCATATGCGCATGGCGCCGGACCGCTGGCTGGCCTTCATGCGGCCGGGCAAGCGCATTGCCGCCGGCGACCGCATCCATTTCGGCCACGACGGCAATTCCTGTTTCCTCGGCCAGCTTGACGCCACCGTGATCGAGAAGGGCGAGGGCGGCGAGGCGCTGCTCGGCTTCGACCTGTCGGGACCCTTTCTGGACGAGGCGCTGCATGCGGTCGGCCACATTCCGCTGCCGCCCTATATCGCCTCGAAGCGCGATGACGACGAACGCGACCGGGCCGATTACCAGACCATCTATGCAAGGGAGGAAGGCGCCGTTGCGGCACCCACGGCGGGCCTGCATTTCACGCCTGAGCTTTTTGCGGCACTCGACGCCAAGGGTGTCGAGCGCCGCTTCGTCACGCTGCATGTCGGCGCCGGCACGTTCCTGCCGGTGAAGGCAGATGACACCGCAGACCACAAGATGCATGCCGAGACCGGTTCGGTCAGCGAGGCCACCGCCGACGCGCTCAATGCTGCCAGGGCGAGAGGCGGGCGTATCGTCGCCGTCGGCACGACATCGCTGCGCCTGCTGGAGAGTGCCGCGCTGGCAGATGGCACGCTCGCCGCGTGGTCCGGTCCGACCGACATCTTCATCACGCCCGGCTACCGCTTTCGCACCGCCGACATGCTGATGACCAATTTCCACCTGCCGCGCTCGACCCTGTTTATGCTGGTTTCGGCCTTCAGTGGCCTCGACACGATGCGTGCTGCCTATGCGCATGCCATCGAGAACCATTACAGGTTCTACTCCTATGGCGACGCAAGCCTGCTTTATCGGGCGGAGATGAGCGATGGACGATGATCTGCAAGCCTTTGATCGCGAAAGCCTGATCGCGGAAGTGAAAAAATTGCGCGCCGGCATTCGCCGGCATCGTGACGCCACCGGCCATGACCTCTGCTGGCATCATCCGGACCTGTGGGACCTGTTGCCGGAAAAGACCGAGCCATCGATCGCCGTACCGCCCTGGCCCAGATTCATGCGCGGCTGCATCCAATACCGCCAGTCGCTCGACAACCAGGCCCCTGGCGCCCCGGTTCACGACAAGGAATTCAATGGCTAAGCCGTTCAGCTTCAAGGTTCTGGCGACCGACGGCAAGGCGCGGCGCGGCGTGATCGACATGCCGCGCGGCGAAATTCGCACGCCGGCCTTCATGCCGGTCGGCACCGGCGGCACGGTCAAGGCCATGTACATGGATCAGGTGCGCGGCGTCGGCGCCGACATCATCCTTGGCAACACCT
Organism: Mesorhizobium newzealandense; assembly: GCF_042682145.1. NCBI lineage: Bacteria > Pseudomonadati > Pseudomonadota > Alphaproteobacteria > Hyphomicrobiales > Phyllobacteriaceae > Mesorhizobium > Mesorhizobium newzealandense. The sequence goes on from NZ_JBHUGZ010000023.1 coordinate 179,417, forward strand.
ATCATCTGATGCTGCGGCCCGGCGCCGAGCGCGTGGCGCGGCTCGGCGGGCTGCACGAATTCGCCCGCTGGCCGCATCCGATCCTGACCGACAGTGGCGGTTTTCAGGTGATGTCACTGTCGAAACTGAGGAAGTTGACCGAAAAGGGCGTCACCTTCCGCTCGCACATCGACGGCGCCGCCTACGAAATGTCGCCGGAACGCTCGATCGAGATCCAGGGGTTGCTGGATTCCGATATCCAGATGCAGCTCGACGAGTGCACGGCGCTGCCGGCCGAGATGAAGGAGATCGAGCGCGCCATGGAGCTGTCGCTTCGCTGGGCCGAGCGTTGCAAGACGGCGTTCGGCGACCAGCCGGGCAAGGCGATGTTCGGCATCGTGCAGGGCGGCGACAATGCAGAGCTCAGGGTGCGTTCGGCGCAAGCGCTGAGCGCGATGGAACTGAAGGGCTACGCAGTTGGCGGCCTGGCCGTCGGCGAACCGCAGGCGGTGATGCTCGAGATGCTCGACATCACCTGTCCGGAACTGCCGGCGGACAAGCCGCGCTATCTCATGGGCGTCGGCACGCCGGACGATATCCTGAAATCGGTGGCGCGCGGCATCGACATGTTCGACTGCGTGATGCCAACGCGGGCCGGCCGGCACGGCCTTGCCTATACCAGGCGTGGCAAGGTCAATTTGCGAAACGCCCGCCATGCCGACGATCCGCGCCCGCTTGACGAGGAAAGCGATTGCCCGGCGGCACGGGACTACTCACGCGCCTATCTGCATCATCTGGTGCGCTCGCAAGAGGCGCTCGGCGCCATGCTCCTGACCTGGAACAACCTTTCCTACTATCAAAAGCTGATGCAGGACATCCGCGCTGCGATCGAGGCCAAGGCCTTCGAGGCACGCGCGGCCGAGATCACTGAAGGCTGGGCAAGGGGCGATATCCCCGTCGTATGACGCTCAAGTGCTGAGCGAAGTCGAGGCGCGCAGGCTGCAGCCGGTGATCTGGAAGGTGCCATCGGGCTGTTGCTGCAGCGTGTAGACCGCCTCGTAGTCCTTGCCGTCGGGGCCGACGATCAGCACCTGCTGGACGATCGAGGTCGGGCTTGTCTCCTCGACCTTGCCGAAGGAGTAGGTCTGCGGCTTGCGCACCGGCGGATAGCCGTTGGTCACCATGTTCATGAAGGTGTCGACTGTCGGGAAGATCTGCTTCACGTTGGGTGCGGCGAAGCTGTAGGCGGTGGCGCCGTCATTGGCGATGAAGGCTTTTAACTGGCCGTCGATGGCGGCTTGCGCCGCCTTGACCTCGGCATCGCCGGCAAACGCCGGAGTGGCCAGGATGAGCGGAACGAACGCGAATGCGAAAAACATGCGGCGCATGGCCTGTCTCCGTTGTCCCTCGAAGGCTGCCTCTCCAAAAAGACGTTCACGAGGCATCCTAACATACGCTTGGCGGCGCTTCACGGTTTCAGCGATGGCGAATATTCGTCTCGCCTCGATGGATTCCGAGCATCGCGCAGCATGTCGGTGGCGGAGCTGCGGGAAGCCGTAGCCCAGGACCGGGCTGGCCGAGCATTCATTCCAACGCTTGAAAGCCCGCCTCCAGTCTGCCAGAAGGGCCGCTTGGACTTGGACGTTTAGCGGGACGAAGCCATGAAGGCGTTTTTCGTGCAGATCAAATGCGAGCTCGGCAAATCCTACGAGGTTGCCAGCGCGCTTGCCGACGCCGAGATCGCCTCGGAGATCTACTCCACCGCCGGCAATTACGATCTGCTCGCCAAATTCTATGTCGACGACGAGGAAGATGTCGGCCATTTCGTCAACGAAAAGGTGCAGATTCTTCCCGGCATCAAGGACACCTTCACCGTCGTCACGTTCCGCGCCTTCTAGAGCCCGTTCCATCCCGACAGAATCGGGATGGGGCTCTATCTCTTTGTTTGAGCACGATCTCTGGACAAACGGTTTCCGTTTGACCGAGAAATCCGGACCCCATTTTTCGGGATCATGCTCCAGCCGCTGAACGCACCTGCCCGGGCACAAGGCAAAGCCTGACCAAGGTCATATTTCTGCTGCCTCAATTTTGGGCAGCCGCAACATACTGATCGTCCTTATCCCTCAAATCACCGATTGCGCTTGATTTTCTCCGACGACGCCAGTGAAATGGCGTCACAGGGGAGTATGCGATTGGCAGCGTTCGATGAAATGCTTCCGGAAGTCTCCGGATTGAGAAGACCGTATTCGGCTTATGATCGCTGGCTGAAGGAGCAGGATCCGGCCAGGCTTACCGAGAAGATGCAGGACGCCGAACGCGTCTTCCGCAAGACCGGCATCACCTTCGCCGTCTATGGCGAGCAGGAAGCCTCCGAACGGCTGATCCCGTTCGACATCGTTCCCCGCATCATCTCGGGCAATGAATGGCGGCGCCTCACGCAAGGCATCGAGCAGCGCGTGCAGGCGCTGAACGCCTTCCTCGACGATATCTACCATCGCCAGGAGATCCTGCGGGCAGGGCGCGTTCCCAGGGAATTGATCGCCAAGAACGAGGCGTTTCTGCCGGAAATGATTGGGGTCAGGCCGCCGGCCGGCGTCTACACCCACATCATTGGCGTCGACATCGTCCGCATCAGCGAGGACGAATTCTATGTGCTGGAGGACAATGCGCGCACGCCTTCCGGTGTCTCCTACATGCTGGAGAACCGTGAAACGATGATGCAGCTGTTCCCCGAGCTGTTCCAGAAGATCAAGGTGCGGCCGGTGGAGAACTATCCGCAGCTCCTGCGGCAGTCGCTGGCGGCAGTGCGGCCGCAAAGCACCAAGGGCACGCCGACCATTGCCGTGCTTACGCCCGGCAGTTTCAACTCGGCCTATTTCGAACACGCCTTCCTTGCCGACCAGATGGGCGTGCAACTGGTTGAGGGCCAGGATCTGCGCGTTGTCGACGGCCATGTCGCGATGCGCACGACGGAAGGCTACAAGCAGATCGATGTGCTTTACCGCCGCGTCGATGATTCTTTCCTCGACCCGCTCACCTTCCGGCCGGATTCGGCGCTCGGCATACCTGGTATCATGGATGTCTACCGCGCCGGCAACATCACCATCGCCAATGCGCCGGGCACCGGCATCGCCGACGACAAGGCGATCTATTCCTACATGCCCGAGATCGTCGAATTCTACACCGGCCGCAAGGCGATCCTCGGCAACATCCCGACCTGGCGCTGCTCGGAGCCGGACAGCCTGAAATACGTGCTCGAGCATATCGACGAGCTGGTGATCAAGGAGGTCCACGGTTCCGGCGGCTACGGCATGCTGGTCGGACCCGCCGCGACAAAGAAGGAATGCGAGGATTTTTCCAAGAAACTTGCGGCAAAACCGTCGAACTACATCGCCCAGCCGACGCTGGCGCTGTCGACTTGCCCGATCCTGACCGACAAGGGCCTGGCGCCGCGCCACGTCGATCTGCGGCCCTATGTGCTGGTTTCCGACCGTATCCAGATCGTGCCCGGCGGGCTGACGCGCGTCGCGCTCAAGGAGGGTTCGCTGGTCGTCAATTCCTCGCAGGGCGGCGGCACCAAGGATACGTGGGTGCTGGATGATTGATTTTCACTTGAAGGGTTTTGGATGCTTTTAGGCCGCACCGCCAACGGGCTTTACTGGATGAACCGCTACATCGAGCGGGCTGAAAACATGGCGCGCCTTGTTGATGCCGGCCTGCGCATGGCGCTGACCCGCACCCAGAGCGCCTCGGAGGAATGGAATTCGGTGCTGCTCAGCGCCGGCTCAGACGTCGCCTTCACGCAGAAATACCAGGACTATACCGCAGCCAATGTCGCCGACTTCCTGTTGCGCGACACGTCGAACCCGTCGAGCACGATGGCGGCGATCGAGACGGCCCGCAACAATGCCCGCATGGTGCGCACCGCGCTGACGCGTGAGACCTGGGAAAGCATCAACGAAGCCTGGATGTCGCTGAAGCGGATGCTGGCAAGGCCGATCGACGAACGCGACCTGCCGAGCGTGCTCGATGCGATCAAGCGCGAGACGGCGCTGATCCGCGGCTCGTTCTACGGCACAATGCTGCGCAACGAGATCTTCGACTTCTCGCAGCTCGGCACCTATGTCGAGCGCGCCGACAACACAGCGCGCATTCTCGACGTGAAATACTACGTGCTGTTGCCGTCGATCTCCTGGGTCGGCTCGACGCTCGACAATTATCAGTGGGAATCGATCCTGCGCTCGGTGTCGGCGCACCGTTCCTATCGCTGGGTTTACGAGGCCGACTACAAGCCGACCAACATTGCTGACTATCTGATCCTCAATGTCCGCATGCCGCGTTCGCTGACCTTCTGCTATCGCTTCCTGGCCGAGCATCTGAAATTCCTCGGCGATGACTATGGCGAACGCCATGCCTGCCATGCGACAGCCGACAAGACGCAAGCCATGCTGCGAGCCGGGTCGATCAAAGACATATTCGACGCCGGCTTGCATGAATTCCTGGCCAATTTCATTCGTGAGAACACCAGACTAGGCGACGAGATCGCACAAGATTACCGGTTCAATTGAGCATGATCCCGAACCGAAGGACCGCGATAGCGAAAAGTGGGAAGCGGTTTCCGGACGAGATCGTGCTCACAAACGGAAAAAAAGCATGCGGCTGAAGATCACCCACCGGACCGAATACCGCTACGATGCACCGGTGCACTACCTGCTGCAGCGGCTGCGGCTGCTTCCGGTCAGCGGATCGACGCAGACCGTTCTGTCCTGGGCGCTGGCCATTGAAGGCGCGCGCGAAGAGGTTCGCTTTGTCGACCATTTCGGCAACGACACACGGCTGTTGAGCGTCGAGGGGGAGCGCGATTTCATCACGGTGGAAGCGGCGGGCGAAGTGGTGACGCGCGACACCGCAGGCGTCTCCGGACCACACCAGGGCTTTACACCGCTGTGGCTGTACAGCCATGAAACGCCGTTGACGGCTATCGGCGATGGTATCCGCGAACTCGCCGCATCGGTCGGCAAGGGCACGGACATCGAGCGGCTGCATCGGTTGATGGCGATGATCGGCGAGCGCGTCACTTACACGCCCGGCACCACCAATGCCGCGACACCGGCAGAGGAAGCGTTGGCGCTCAAGACCGGTGTATGCCAGGATCACACCCATATCTTTGCCGCCGCGGCGCGCGCCATGGGCTTTCCGGCCCGCTATGTCAGCGGCTATCTGATGCTGGATTCGACCATCGAGCAGGCCGCGAGCCATGCCTGGGTCGAAGCGCATGTTGCGGGTCTAGGCTGGGTTGCTTTCGATGCTGCTAACGGCATTTCGCCCGATGAGCGCTATGTAAAGGTAGCAACCGGCCGCGACTACCGCGACGCCACGCCGGTGTCGGGAATTCGGCTGGGACAGGCGGAAGAACAGCTTTCGGTCACCGTCACGGTGGAGCAGTAATCCCCCAAGATGCCGCCGGAACAATTCCAGGAAAAGCGCGTAGCGCTTTCCCTAGGGAATTGCATCAAAACAAGGAAATAGAGCGGTTCGGCGTTTCCGCGAAACGATGAATCGCTCTAGAAGAGATTCCATGACATATTGCGTCGGCCTTAAGATCGATCGCGGGCTCGTGTTCATGTCGGACACGCGCACCAATGCGGGCATGGATTCGATTTCCACCTTCCGCAAGATGCATGTCTGGGAGCAGCCGGGCGAGCGCGTCATCGTTCTGATGTCGGCCGGTAACCTGGCGACGACGCAGGCTGTGGTCAGCCTGCTCGATGAGCGCACCAAGGCAATTGCCGACCGTCACGCCACGCTGCTGGAGACACCGTCGATGTATCAGACGGTGCGGCTCGTCGGCGATACGGTCAAGGAGGTCATCGCCAGCTCGTCGCCTGCCGGCGAGAAGGCAGATTCCTACTTCAACGCCTCCTTCATCCTCGGCGGCCAGATCAAGGGCAGCGAGCCGCGCCTGTTCATGATCTATCCCGAAGGCAACTTCATCGAATCGACCGATGACACGCCGTTCTTCCAGATCGGCGAGACCAAATATGGCAAGCCGATCATCATCCGCGCCTACGAAAAGACGATGAGTCTCGCCGAGACGGTGAAGCTGCTCCTGGTGTCGTTCGATTCAACACTGAAGTCGAACCTGTCGGTCGGCTTGCCGCTCGACCTGCTCTTCCTGGAGAAGGATGCTTTCAAGGTCGGGCTGAAGAAACGGATCGGCCAGGACGACCAGTACTACCGCACGATCTCGGATGGCTGGTCGAGTGCGCTGAAGACAGCGTTTGCCAGCCTGCCCGATTTCCCGGGGTAGGGTGCGCGGCATTCGCCGGCACTTGCACATAATTCACATGTTAAATAATATCGGATATCAAAGAGCCAGCCGTCACGGGCTGCGGCGAAAAATCCTGTCGGGAGGACATGATGGACAACGATGATTTCCGGCAATGGTCGCGACGCGCCGCCGACTGGGGCGCCGATTACCGCAGCACGCTGCGCGACCGCCCGGTGCGGCCATTGGTCGAGCCGGGCGACATCTTCAGGAGCATAGAAGCTTCGCCGCCCGAAGACGCCGAACCGATGGACAGGATTTTCGCCGATTTCGAAGAGAAGATTCTGCCGGGCATGACGCATTGGCAGCATCCGCGCTTCTTCGCCTATTTCCCGGCCAATGCGGCGCCGGTCTCGGTGGTGGCGGAATATCTGGTCTCAGCGATGGCAGCGCAGTGCATGCTTTGGCAGACATCGCCGGCGGCGACGGAGCTCGAAACGCGCACCGTCGACTGGATGCGCCAGGCGCTCGGCCTGCCGGAAGGTTTCTCGGGCGTTATCCAGGATTCGGCCTCGTCGGCGACGCTGGCCGCGGTGCTGACCATGCGCGAGCGGGCGCTCGACTGGCGAGGCAACAGGCAGGGCCTGGCAGGACAGGCGCGGTTGCGCATCTATTCCTCCGACCAGGTGCACACTTCGATCGACCGGGCAATCTGGGTCTCGGGCATCGGCGAGGACAATCTTGTGCGCATTCCGGTCGGCGGTCGTTTTCGCGCCATGGACACGGCAGCGCTCGAGGCGGCAATCGTTGCTGACCGGGAAGCCGGCATGCTGCCGGCCGGCATCATTGCTTGCGTCGGCGGCACCAGCACGGGCGGCACCGACGACATCGCCGCGGTTGCCGAGGTGGCGCGGCGGCATGGCCTCTATCTTCACGTCGATGCGGCCTGGGCCGGATCGGCGATGATTTGCCCCGAATATCGCCATTTCTGGTCGGGTGTCGAAGCAGCCGATTCTGTCGTCTTCAACCCGCACAAATGGCTGGGTGCGCAGTTCGATTGCTCGATCCAGTTCCTGCGCGATCCCGAAAGCCATGTACGGACGCTGGCCATCAAGCCGGACTATCTGAAAACTCACGGCCATGACGGCATCATCAACTATTCCGAATGGTCGGTGCCGCTCGGCAGGCGGTTCCGTGCGCTGAAATTGTGGTTCCTGCTGCGCGCTCATGGGCTGGAAAGCCTGCGCACGATGATCCGCAACCATGTCGCCTGGAGCGAAGGCCTTGCCGTGCGGCTGGCAAATGAGCCGGGTTTCGAGATCGTCAGCGAACCGATGCTCTCGCTGTTTTCCTTCCGGCACAGGGCCGCAACCGGCGCCGATGCGGACGAGCACAATCTGCGGCTTGTCAATGCGATCAACGACGACGGCCGCATCTACCTGACGCAGACGAGGGTCGATGGACGTGTGGCAATCCGCTTCCAGGTCGGACAGTTCGAGGCGACAGCCGGCGATGTCGATGCTGCCTTCTCCGTCATCACCCACATTGCTCGCGGCCTGGCCTGATCGGCCCAGCCGGGAGTGCGCTGGCATTTGCCTTTGCAATCATGTTGGTTTCATTAGCCGGCTCATGCCTTTTCATTGGTTTCGTTTTCGACTATAGACAAGAAAAACGAAAACGGGAGGTTGCCAATGTATCTGTCGCCCCGCCATGCCGAAATCATCCAGATGGCCAAGGATCATGGTCGCGTGCTGGTCGACGATCTGGCCACCCACTTCAATGTGACGCCGCAGACCATACGCAAGGACCTCAACGACCTGTGCGATCAGCGGCTGCTTTCGCGCGTCCATGGCGGTGCATTGTTCCCGTCCGGCATCGAGAACATGGAGTATGAGGCCAGACGCAAGATCGCCGCCGACGAGAAGGAAGCGATCGGCCAGGCGGCAGCCAGGCTGATCCCCGACAATGCCTCGCTGTTCATCAACATCGGCACCACGACGGAGGCGGTCAGCAAGGCATTGCTGGATCACAACGGGCTTATGGTCATCACCAATAACATCAATGTTGCCAATAGGATGCGCATATATCCTTCGATCGAGGTCGTGATCGCGGGTGGGGTTGTGCGCGGTTCCGATGGCGGCGTCGTCGGTGAAGCGGCGGTCGATTTCATCCGGCAGTTCAAGGTCGACTATGCCGTGATCGGCGCCTCGGCCATCGACCATGACGGCGCCTTGCTCGACTTCGATTTCCGCGAGGTCAAGGTGGCGCAGGCGATCATCGCCAATGCAAGGCATGTCATCCTGGTTTCCGACCAGACCAAATTCGAGCGAACCGCACCGGTGCGCATCGGCCACCTGTCGCAGGTCAACACCTTCATTACCGACCGCTGCGACATCCCCTCGGTGCGCAAGATCTGCCAGGAGGCCGAGGTTCAGCTGATTGAAACATCGCTCGGCTGACACCGTTCACGGCCTTCTCACGGGTTTGTGATATTTCGTTTGACATTCGTTCTCATTTCGAAATAATTCCGACACGGTTTCGTAAAAACCAAAAATGGTGCAATGCGAAATCGTTGGAGGAATTTGTGGAAGCATCTCCGATCCGTGACATTTTCGTCATAGGTGGCGGCATCAACGGGTGCGGCATTGCCCGCGATGCCGTCGGGCGTGGCTTTTCCGTCTTTCTCGCCGAGATGAACGATCTCGCCAGCGGGACCTCCTCAGGCTCGACCAAACTGATCCATGGCGGCCTCCGCTATCTCGAATTCTACGAATTCCGCCTGGTGCGCGAGGCGCTGATGGAGCGCGAGGTTCTGTGGAAGAACGCGCCGCATATCATCTGGCCGATGCGCTTCGTGTTGCCCTATGCCAAGGGCCTGCGTCCGGCCTGGCTGATCAGGCTCGGCCTTTTTCTCTACGACCACATTGGCGGGCGCAAATTGCTTCCGGCGACCAGGACGCTGGACATGGCCAATGATCCGGCCGGCAAGCCTTTGAAGCCGCTGTTCAAAAAAGCCTTCGAATATTCGGATGGCTGGGTCAACGATGCCCGGTTGGTGGCGCTGAATGCGCGCGATGCCGCTGATCGCGGCGCAACGGTCCGCACCCGCACGAAAGTGGTCGGCGCGCGCCGCGAAAACGGGTTGTGGACGGTCAAGATCGAGAACCTGCAAACCGGCGAGACCGAAGAGATCAAGGCAAGGCTGCTGGTCAACGCAGCCGGACCGTGGGTCGATCACGTGCTTTCCGGCGTCGTCGGCCTCAACGACGTGCACAATGTCCGCCTCGTACAGGGCAGCCACATCGTCATCTCCAAGAAGTTTGACGATCCGCGCGCCTATTTCTTCCAGAACAAGGATGGCCGCATCATCTTCGCCATTCCCTACGAGGAAGAGTTCACGCTGATCGGCACCACTGACCAGGATTATCCCGGCGACCCGCATGACGTGAAAATCAGCGACACCGAGATCGACTACCTTTGTGCCGCGGCAAGCGAATATTTCGCGCAGCCGGTCAAGCGCTCGGACATTGTATGGACCTATTCGGCTGTCCGTCCGCTCTATGACGACGGCGCCTCCAAGGCGCAGGAAGCGACGCGCGACTATGTGATCAAGGCCGATGGTGGCGAGGGCGCTGCGCCGGTCGTCAATGCTTTCGGTGGCAAGATCACCACCTATCGCCGGCTGTCGGAATCGATGCTGGAAAAGATCGAGGGCTTTCTCGGCAAGCGCGGCAAACCGTGGACGGCAAACGCCCCGCTGCCGGGCGGAGATTTCCCGGCCACCGGTTTCGATGCGCAGGTGGCGAAGCTGAAGTCGGCCTACCCGTTCCTCGACGCACGCCTGGCCCGCAGGCTGACCCGGCTTTACGGGACGCGTGCGCAGGTTCTGCTGGGCCTGGCCAAATCGAATGCCGATCTCGGCCGCAATTTCGGTGCCGATCTCTACGAGGCCGAGATACGCTACCTCGTTGAAAACGAATGGGCCGTCACCGCCGAGGATGTGCTATGGCGCAGGACCAAGCGCGGCCTGCATCTTGGCCGTGAGCAGGTGGCATCGCTCGATGAATTCATGCGCGGCATAAGCCGGCGACATGTCGCGGCTGCCGAATGAAGAGGTTTGAGCTGATGCAGAAAGCCTGGGAGGAGGCGTCATGCTGGAACTGAGAAACGTCACCAAGTCGGTCGGTGCGGCGGAGCATATCCGCGACGTGTCACTAACGCTTCAGCACGGCTCGCTCAACGTCCTGCTCGGGCCCACACTTTCCGGCAAGACCAGCCTGATGCGACTGATGGCCGGCCTCGATGTGCCGACCTCCGGCTCGGTCTGGTTCGACGGCCAGAATGTCACCGGCGTGCCGGTGCAGAAGCGCAAGATCGCCATGGTTTACCAGCAGTTCATCAACTATCCGGCGATGACCGTTTACGAGAACATCGCCTCGCCGCTGCGGGTGGCCGGCACCGATCAGGCCAAGATCGACAAGGAAGTGCGCAACGCCGCGGCCCTTCTCAAGCTGACGCCCTATCTCGACCGTACGCCGCTCAGCCTGTCGGGCGGGCAGCAGCAGCGGACGGCATTGGCGCGCGCCATCGTCAAGAATGCCAGCCTCGTGCTGCTCGACGAGCCGCTCGCCAATCTCGACTACAAATTGCGCGAGGAACTGCGCGCCGAGCTGCCTAAGATCTTCGCCGCCGCCGGCACCATCTTCGTCTATGCCACGACCGAGCCGCACGAAGCGCTGCTGCTCGGCGGCAATACGGCGACACTTTCTGAAGGACGCATCACCCAGTTCGGCCCGACCATCGACGTGTTCCGCAAGCCGGCCGATCTGGTGACGGCGAGGACCTTCGCCGATCCGCCTCTCAACACCATCGTGCTCGCCAAGAAGGGCCCGGATTTCCTGCTCGACGGCGGCGTGAAACTGCCGGTGCCGGCCGAGCTCTCCGGTATTGCCGATGCGAGCTACACGATCGGCTTCCAGCCGCATCATCTGTCGCTCGAGCGGCCCAATGCCTTGGCCGTGCCGGTACGGGCGAAGGTCACGATCACCGAAATCACCGGGTCGGAGAGCTTCATTCATCTCGACTTCGCCGACGTGCGCTGGGTCATGCTGACCCACGGCATCCGCCATTTCGAGCCCGACGAGGTGGTCGAGGTTTTCATCGATCCGCGCCACATCATGGTTTTCGACGAGCACGGCCGCGCCGTCGGCGCGCCGAAGCTGGCGGCATAGGAGGGCGATATGGCGCGCATCGACGTCAATCATGTCAGGCATTCCTATCTGCCGAACCCGCGGAAGGATGCCGATTTCGCCCTACGCGAAGTGCATCATACTTTCGAGGACGGCGGCGCCTATGCGCTGCTCGGACCTTCCGGTTGCGGCAAGACCACGCTGCTCAACATCATTTCGGGCCTGCTTCATCCCTCACATGGACAGTTGCTGTTCAATGGCAGGGACGTGACCAATTTGTCGACGCAGGAGCGCAACATCGCGCAGGTGTTCCAGTTCCCGGTGATCTACGACACCATGACCGTCTACGACAATCTGGCCTTCCCGCTGCGCAACCGCGGCGTGCCGGAAGCCGATGTCGACCGCAAGGTGCGCGAGACGCTGGAAATGATCGACCTGGCGTCCTGGGCAAAGAAGAAGGCGAGGGGGCTGACGGCCGACCAGAAGCAGAAGATTTCGCTCGGCCGCGGACTGGTGCGCTCCGACGTCAACGCCATCCTGTTCGACGAACCGCTGACCGTCATCGACCCGCACATGAAGTGGGTCCTGCGCTCGCAGCTGAAGCAGCTGCACCGCCGCTTCGGCTACACCATGGTCTATGTCACGCACGACCAGACCGAGGCGCTGACCTTCGCCGATCAGGTTGTGGTGATGTATGATGGCGGCATCGTGCAGATCGGCACGCCGGCGGAACTGTTCGAGCGGCCACGCCACACTTTTGTCGGCTATTTCATCGGCTCGCCCGGCATGAACGTCATGCCGGTGGCAATCGATGGCAAGATGGCGACGCTCGGCTCGCAGCGGATCGAACTGCCGGGCGCGCCGAAGGCCGGCAGTGGCGCCATCGAGCTTGGCATCCGTCCCGAATATGTCCGGCTCGGCCGCGACGGCATGGCCGTGCAGGTCAGCAAGGTCGAGGATCTCGGCCGCCACAAGGTGGTGCGCGCCAAGCTCGAAGGCCGCGACATCGTTGCCGTGATCGGTGAGGACGAAACCGTGCCCGCTGAACCAAGGGTGCGGTTCGACCCGGCCGGCATCAACATCTATGCCGATTCCTGGCGTGTCGAGATGGAGGCCTAGATGGAGAAGACCTGGAACAACAAGGCCTGGTTCATGGTGCTGCCGGTTCTCCTGCTGGTGGCGTTCTCGGCGGTGATCCCACTGATGACGGTGGTCAACTACTCGGTACAAGACACGTTCGGAAACAACGTCTTCTTCTGGAACGGCTCGGACTGGTACACCGAAATCCTGGAGTCGGAACGCTTCTGGCTGTCAATGGTCCGCAACCTGATCTTTTCCGCAATCATCCTCGCCATCGAGATTCCGCTCGGCATCTTCATCGCTCTCAACATGCCCAAGAAAGGCTGGGGCGTGCCGGTCTGCCTGGTGTTGATGGCTCTGCCGCTGCTGATCCCGTGGAACGTCGTCGGCACGATCTGGCAGGTATTCGGCCGCATCGACATTGGTCTGCTCGGCTACACGCTGTCGGCGCTGGGCTTCGACTACAACTACGTCAACGATCCGACCGACGCCTGGGTGACGGTGATCCTGATGGACGTATGGCACTGGACAAGCCTCGTCGTTCTGCTCTGCTATGCCGGCCTCGTCTCCATACCGGATGCTTACTATCAAGCCGCCAAGATTGATGGCGCGTCGCGCTGGGCGATTTTCCGCTACATCCAACTGCCGAAGATGAACCGCGTGCTTGTGATTGCTGTGCTGCTGCGCTTCATGGACAGCTTCATGATCTACACCGAGCCGTTCGTCGTAACCGGCGGAGGCCCCGGCAATTCGACGACGTTCCTGTCGATAGACCTGGTCAAGATTGCCATTGGCCAGTTCGACCTCGGGCCGGCAGCCGCCATGTCGATCATCTACTTCCTGATCATCCTTTTGCTGTCGTGGGTGTTCTACACCGTCATGACCAACGTCGATGCGGAGCGCTGAAATGAGCGGCGCCAATGAAGGAACGACGAGGCAGGACCGAGTGCGTGAGACGGCGGTTTCGGACGGGCTCACCAGCACCTTGTCGCAGGACCAGCTTGCGCGGCTGATGCGCCGGCGCGGCGAAGAATCCCGATTCTGGTGGTTGGTGCCAACGATCTACATCATCTTTCTGATGCTGCCGATCTACTGGCTGGTCAATATGAGCTTCAAGACCAATCAGGAGATACTGGGCGCCTTTTCGCTGTGGCCGAAGAGCCCGACCATCGCCAACTACATAGTGATCTTCACAGACCCGTCCTGGTACAAGGGCTACATCAATTCGATCATCTATGTCGTCATGAACATGGTGATCTCGGTTTCGGTGGCGCTGCCGGCGGCCTACGCTTTCTCGCGCTACCGGTTCCTCGGCGACAAGCACCTCTTCTTCTGGCTCCTGACCAACCGCATGGCGCCGCCGGCGGTGTTCGCGCTGCCGTTCTTCCAGCTCTATTCGGCCTTCGGCCTGATCGACACGCACATCGCGGTGGCATTGGCGCACTGCCTGTTCAACGTGCCGCTGGCGGTCTGGATCCTCGAAGGTTTCATGTCCGGCGTGCCCAAGGAGATCGACGAGACGGCCTATATCGATGGCTATTCCTTTCCGCGCTTCTTCCTCAGGATATTCATGCCGCTGATCGCAAGCGGCGTCGGCGTGGCCTGCTTCTTCTGCTTCATGTTCTCATGGGTCGAGCTGCTGATCGCGCGCACCTTGACCACGACCGCCGCCAAGCCGATCGCGGCGATCATGACGCGCACGGTCTCGGCCTCCGGGCTCGACTGGGGCGTGCTCGCCGCCGCCGGCGTGCTCACCATCCTTCCAGGCGCGCTCGTGATCTGGTTCGTCCGCAATTACATCGCCAAGGGCTTTGCCCTGGGGAGGGTATGATGGTGGAAGCGGATATCAAGATCTCAGAACTGCGCCACCTGACCAACAGCCTATTCGATAGTCTGGAAGGTCAAGGCGTTGACAGCATCCATGTGAGACAAAGTCAGTACTGGAAGGTCTATTTTGCTGACGCGTTCGAACTCGGACCTCCGGCGTTAGTGATGGGCGACGTGTACGACGATCTCAACGATGTGCGGGCAGAGGTCAAAGGCCCCAACGACGACACCACCCTATGGCACGCGTTTATGCATCTCTCCGGCTTGATCAATATTGTCGCCTACGCCGCCGAAAACGGTGACCTGGCGAAGCGAGTGGCGATGGAGAAACACCTATGAATCTCACCTGGATGGCATGGACGCTGCCAACGGCGCTGTTTTTCAGTACGATCCTGGTGCTGCTCTGCGGCATGGCGGTCTGGGAATACGCCTCGCCCGGCGGCAACCCCCGGGTCGGCGTCCTGCGCTTCGAGACGACGCGCGGCGACCGCCTCTTTGTTTCGCTGCTCGGCAGCGCCTTTATCCATCTCGCTTGGCTGGGTCTTGTCGGACCCAACCTGTGGTGGGCTCTCGCTCTCTCCGTAGTCTACGCCGTCGGCGTGTTCCGCTACGTATAGAGGGGGAAACTGTTGGAGCGGCCGCGTGCCGACGCCGCTCCAGTTCGTACTTGAAACTGAAAAGTGGAGGAAACGAAATGCGAAGGCAATTTTTAACATCAACGACTGCGCTTGTCCTGCTCTGGGGAGCAGGCCAGGCCTACGCCGGAATGGATGAAGCCAAGACCTTCCTCGATACCGAGATCAAGGACTTGTCGACGCTCGATCGCGGCGCCCAGGAAGCCGAGATGCAGTGGTTCGTCGATGCCGCGAAGCCTTTCGCCGGCATGGACATCAAGGTGGTCTCCGAGACCATCGATACGCATAGCTATGAGTCCAAGGTTTTGGCGCCCGCCTTCACCGCGATCACCGGCATCAAGATCACCCACGATCTGATCGGCGAAGGCGATGTCGTCGAAAAGCTGCAGACGCAGATGCAGTCGGGCGAGAATATCTACGACGCCTACGTCAACGACTCCGATCTGATCGGCACCCACTGGCGCTACCAGCAGGCGCGCAGCCTGACCGACTGGATGGCGGGCGAGGGCAAGGACGTCACCAACCCGAACCTCGACCTCGCCGACTTCATCGGCACCAAGTTCACGACCGCGCCTGACGGCAAGCTCTACCAGCTGCCCGACCAGCAGTTCGCGAACCTCTACTGGTTCCGCTACGACTGGTTCAACGACGAGAAGAACAAGGCCGACTTCAAGGCCAAGTACGGCTACGACCTCGGCGTTCCGGTCAACTGGTCGGCCTATGAGGACATCGCCGAGTTCTTCACCGGCCGTGAGATCGACGGCAAGAAGGTCTATGGCCACATGGACTACGGCAAGAAGGATCCGTCGCTCGGTTGGCGGTTCACCGATGCCTGGCTATCCATGGCCGGCAATGGCGACAAGGGCCTGCCGAACGGTCTTCCGGTCGACGAATGGGGCATCAAGGTCAACGAGAAGTCGCAGCCCGTCGGTTCGTGCGTCGCGCGCGGCGGCGACACCAACGGCCCGGCAGCCGTGTATTCGATCCAGAAGTACCTGGATTGGTTGAAGGCCTATGCGCCGCCGGAAGCCCAGGGCATGACGTTCGGCGAATCCGGCCCCGTCCCGTCGCAGGGCATGGTCGCGCAGCAGATGTTCACCTACACTGCCTTCACCGCCTCCTTCGTCAAGGAAGGGCTGCCGGTCGTCAACGCGGACGGCACCCCGAAATGGCGCTTTGCTCCCTCGCCGCATGGCGTCTACTGGAAGGACGGCATGAAGCTCGGCTACCAGGACGTGGGTTCATGGACGCTTCTCAAGTCCACGCCTGACGATCGCGCCAAGGCCGCCTGGCTCTATGCGCAGTTCGTCGTGTCGAAGACGGTCGACGTGAAGAAGAGCCATGTCGGCTTGACGCTGATCCGCGAGTCGACGATCCAGGACAAGAGCTTCACGGAACGCGCTCCGAAGCTCGGCGGCCTGATCGAGTTCTACCGCTCGCCGGCGCGTGTTCAGTGGTCGCCGACCGGCACCAACGTGCCTGACTATCCGAAGCTGGCACAGCTCTGGTGGCAGGCGATCGGCGATGCGTCGTCGGGTGCCAAGACGGCGCAGGAGGCGATGGACTCGCTTTGCTCCGAGCAGGAAAAGGTCATGGAACGCCTGGAAAAGGCCGGCATCCAGGGCGATATCGGCCCGAAGATGGCCGAAGAGCATGATCTCGCCTACTGGAACGCCGACGCGGTCAAGAACGGCCATCTCGCACCTCAGCTGAAGATCGAGAACGAGAAGGAAAAGCCGATCACCATCAACTACGATGAACTGGTGAAGAGCTGGCAGAAGTAAGACTGTCCTATGCGGGCATTCGCGCCCGTGTGACATTGGGGGAGGCGGCATGTTGCCGTCTCCCCTGTTTGTATCAAGGCGGAGGACGTGGGAATGAGCGGTTTTGTGCTGGCAATCGACCAGGGAACGACATCCACCCGGGCGATCCTGTTCGACGGCCAGATGAAGGTTGTCGGCAGCGGGCAGAAGGAATTCACGCAGCACTATCCGGCCTCCGGCTGGGTCGAGCATGATCCCGAGGATATCTGGGCGAGCGTCGTATCGACCGTGAAGGCGGCGCTGAAGCAGGCTGGCCGACATGCTTCCGAGGTGGCCGCGCTCGGCATCACCAACCAGCGCGAAACCGTCGTCATCTGGGACAGGGCGACCGGCAAGCCCATCCACAATGCCATCGTCTGGCAGGACCGGCGCACCGCGCCGCTGTGCCAGAAGCTGAAGAAGCAAGGGCTGGAGAAGAAATTCACGAAAAAAACCGGCCTGCTGCTCGATCCCTATTTTTCCGGCACCAAGATCGCCTGGATGTTGGACAAGGTGAAAGGTGCGAGAAAACGCGCCGAGAAGGGCGAATTGCTGGCCGGCACCATCGACAGTTTTTTGATCTGGCGGCTGACCGGCGGCAAGGTCCATGCCACCGACGCCACCAACGCCTCGCGCACGCTGGTCTACAACATCGCTGAGAATGCCTGGGACGATGAGCTGCTGGCTATCCTCAAAATCCCGGCCAAAATGCTTCCTGGGGTAAAAGACTGCGCCGATGACTTTGGAATCACGGAGAAAAATCTCTTTGGCGCCGAGATAAGAATCCTCGGCGTTGCCGGCGACCAGCACGCCGCGACCATCGGCCAGGCCTGCTTTGAGCCAGGCATGATGAAGTCGACCTACGGCACCGGCTGTTTTGCGCTGCTTAACACCGGCAGCGACCTGGTGCGCTCGAAGAACCGGTTGCTGACCACCATTGCCTATCGGCTGGATGGCAAGACGACCTATGCGCTGGAGGGCTCGATCTTCATCGCCGGGGCTGCCGTGCAATGGCTGCGCGATGGCATCAAGGTGATCGGCAAGGCCGAGCAGAGCGGCAAATTGGCGGCCGAGGCTGATCCAACGCAGAATGTTTATCTCGTGCCGGCCTTTGTCGGACTCGGTGCACCGCATTGGGATGCCGAAGCCCGCGGCGCCATTTTCGGCCTGACGCGCAATTCCGGACCGGCCGAGTTCGCACGCGCCGCTCTGGAATCCGTCGCCTACCAGACGCGCGACCTGCTCGAAGCCATGCGCAAGGACTGGAAGGGTGCTTCGGCCAAGACCGTACTCAGAGTCGATGGCGGCATGGTGGCGTCGGACTGGACCATGCAGCGCCTGGCCGACATCCTCGATGCGCCGGTCGACCGTCCGACTATTCTGGAGACGACGGCGCTCGGCGCCGCATGGCTGGCCGGCTCGAAGGCAGGCGTCTGGCCGGATGCCAAGAAGTTTGCGAAAAGCTGGGCGCTCGAGCGGCGCTTCCAGCCGGATATGGAGAGCTCCATGCGCTCCGCCAAACTGGCAGGCTGGCGCGATGCTGTGCGCAGGACTCTGAGTGTGCAATAGGCAGCTACATCAGACAGGGCGAGGGGAATGAAACCAGACTGGTATCCTGCTTGGCGCGACGAAGCTCTCGAGCAGCTGAATGCCAGGAATGACCGCTTGCAGAAGGAATTCCGCCTCGGCAGCTGGTCACGCTATGACTATGACATGACGACCGGAAAGCTCCTGTTCTCCAAGGACGGGCGATCAAGGTGATCGCAGAGATCCAGATCGCCGGCTCCACGAGCGCCAGGGCAGACAACTGGCTCTGGGCCTGGGCAAATCTAGATTTACCCGACGAACTCCTCAGCGACTCCAAGCTGGCTCGATCCTTCGGCGAGAAGAACAGCATTGACGAGCTGGCTCAGGCTTACGTGACGGATGCGAACAGTGATCTAGAAGCGCTCGGTTGGGAATTGACCGGTGCAACGGTTCGAATTTGCGATGCCCTTGGAGCGTACCGATCACCGCGTGGTGAAGGCGGTGCGCTTTATCTCATCATCAAGAGCGTCAGCTGGGCAGGCTGACGCTGGCTCGCCATGACTGAAAAGAGAAAGGCCCGCGCCACTCTGGCGCAGGCCTACTCAACATCTGTGAGCTACTTGTATTCATGCGCGGATCAATAGGGGGAACGGCATTCCCGACGCGGGCCGTAATTCGGCTGGAACGTGTTGTCCGAAGAGCGGTAGCTGCGATAGTGGTCATAGCACCACTGCACATGCGAGTTGCCTTCGTAGACACGATTGTTCTCGCTGTTGATGATCGCGCCGGTGATCAGGGCGCCCGTCGCGAAGGCAGCCAGCGGGAACCAGTTGTCGCCATGGCGACGATAGCCGCGATGGTACTCACGATAGCCGCGATGACCATTCCAGTAGGCGCCGCCGTCATTGTTTCGGGCAAAGTTACGACGAACGCCGAAGTTGCGGTTGCCATGGCGGTTATGGCGCCATTTGAAATCACCGTTGCGGGCTTCGACGTTCAGGATATTGGATGAGGCCTCCGGTGCCTGCGGCACGAACATCTGAGCGGCATTGGCCGGAATCGCGGCCGCTACAAACGAAACGGACAAAGTGGCCGCCAGCATACCCGACATGATCTTGTTCACAATCTTCTCCTTGAAAGGGTGGTTGACGTCCCTTGTGGTTGGAGAACGGGCGAGCCGGGCGATTGTTCCGGGCAAAAATATCAAGTTGCTGATTTGTAATATTTCTTTGGCCTGGCAATGGCACCAGGGATCGTTCGTTTGGCGGCTCTGGACGGACCTCGATGTCCTGGTCGAACTGCCTGGCAGGCGACATGGCATTGTCGGGACAAGCTTGGCTTGCCGATGTTCTTTTTCCGGTTGACCGGTCGAGGCACTCTCCCTATGTTCCGCGCAATTTCGAGGGCGGCGTTTAGAGCCCGCGGGAGCGCGTAGCTCAGCCGGTAGAGCAACTGACTTTTAATCAGTAGGTCATGGGTTCGAATCCCATCGCGCTCACCAAAATCAAAGCAAAATCAGACACTTGCAAGAGGTGGGGGCGGTTCTGTGCGCAAGTGAAAATCTGTGTCCGCACTATGTCCGCAAAAATCAAGCCCGGATGGTGATCCACGGTCAGTCTTATTGATTTCCTAAAGCTTCGTGCCACACTCGGGATGTCGACCACGCTTGGAGAAGGACCTTGCGACGATCAAATGCAAGCGCGACCGCGATTTTGATTGGCCTGGCTTTGGTCGTCGATTCGACCGGTGCCCATGCCGGCGCCTTTGTCGATGGCAATGGGATGAATGAGTACTGCACGAGTCGAGGCGAGGGCGGCAGATTGGTCGCCCGCGGCTATGCCATGGCGGCCGCTGATGAGCAGGGCGCCGGAGTGGCGGCCATCGGTGCCGCGACCGGAAACCCGTTAACGGCGAAACGGTTGGTTTGTGTGCCGAACGGTGTGACAGACAAACAGGCCGAAGACGTGCTCTGCAATTATCTGGCTACGCATCCCGAAAGCCGGCAACGGAATGCCTTCACGCTCGCAATTGTGGCCCTATGGGAGGCGTGGCCCTGCTCGAAAAGGTAGCCTCGGCTGGGGTCTCGCCCGCGTGGATGGCTTCTGCGATCGTCTTGGTGGACATGGCGCGGCCTCCAGATTGAACGGTGCCGCAGCCCGAATATGGGTGCTGTTGGGCAAGAAAAAAGGCCCGCCACCCAGGGAGCAGGCAGCGGGCGCTAATTCGGGAGGAGTGTCGGGCGCGTCCCCTTTGCCCGTGAACAAAGGTACGCCTCGCTTAGTTGGATAATAAGCTCGCGCCGGTTGCAGCTCTGGATATTCGAGTTGCGTGACTTTTCCGCCACAAACATGAAAAGGCCCAGAAGCCGAAGCCGCCGGGCCAATGTCGTCAACCAGTTTCCGGTTAATTCTCGGATGCCAACCCCGCCTTATTCAGCCCTTCGCGCAGCGGCTTGAGAATGTCTTGCGCGTAGATGAGGACATAGGCGATTGACGCCATTTCATCCTTTGACACGTTGGAGGGATCTGCTTCGAAGGCGTTGATGGCGAGCCGTGCGACGCGGATAAGATCGAGGGCATGGTCCATTACGTCCACGCCTTCGTTGCCCGGATACTGCTTGGAGAGGATGTGCCTCATAGCGTCACCAGCACTTCCTGCGACTTGATGTCATCGCCCCACATGACGGTTTCGGGATCGTGTTCTGCCTCAAAGTCAGCATCGGCTTCGCGTTCATGATCGCCGCGCGCACCGTCCGCCCAATGCTCTTGCGACTTGCCCGGCTCGGGCCGCAGGAAGCCGCTGCGAGGCAATGCGAGCCCACTGAGCGGGTCGATGTCGTACGAACGTGGATGACGCTCTGGCGCGCCCAGGGTCGGCTCCTCCGTGCCGTCGTCCTCGTCGTCGGCGTTGTCCAACTCGCGGTCATCGCCTCCATAGCCTCCTAGCGACGGCTCGTCGTCGGCGGTGTCTTCTAGGTCAACATCGTCGTCTACGATGTCGAGCAGTTCGATCAGCTTTTCGATCCTATCTTCGATCGAACGGCGCGTGGCCCCAATCGGGAAGTCTCCCGTATCAACCAGTTGGTCGAGGGTCATACCGCACCACCCTTCCCGACCAGCGACATGGACAGAAGCAGGGCGCGTACCTGTCCGCTGTCCAGATCACCAGCGTGCCAAGAGTGATATTTCTTAAGGTGGCGACCCTTCGCGGCAAGGTCGGCCGTCGACCGGGCGGGAAAACGGCAGACATCCCAGAGCGCTGAATATTCGCCGTCGTTGGCGTCTTCCCATTTCTGGTGTTCCTCGGCTGTCGCCTCACGGCCGAGGATGGCAGAGTCGGTGCAGGTGCAAACGCTTTTCCAATAAGCGTCGGCATCCCTGTGCGCCTTGATCACGGCGCGAAGTTCCGGCGAAGCCTTCTGGCGCTTGATCTCCGCCTCGTCGGCAGTTGCCGGCACCGGTGCGGACGAAGCCGCTACAGCGGCTCCTATGGCCGGCAGGGAGGCTATTGCGCCGAAAGCTGCGCGTCTGGTCATGGTGGTGGTCATTGGCCCATCTCCCGTTCGACATGCTCAAGAACACGCGCTCCAGCGTCATGGAGGGCATTGGAGAGGCGTAGGAGCCTCAAGGCGAGGTGGAGCCGCACAAGGCGCGTGCGGAGGCTCGCTGCGGCAAGCAGCAGGCATATGGCGGCGTAGGTCATGACGCCCTCCGCTGCACGATCAGGACTCGTCCGGAAAATCTTCCGATGAAAGCTATTTCCTCGGCAGCGGGCATAGCTTCGCCGGCTGCCGGAACAGTGCTGTTCGGCATTGGTGTTTTCTCCAAGTTGCGATAACTTTACACCAATGGTATAAGGCTATACCGCAATTCTAGTCAACACTTTTGATATAAGGTTGCATTTGTGACGCCATCCCAATGCCGCGCCGCTCGGGCACTTATCGCATGGTCGCAGGATCATCTCGCCACCTCGTCAAAGGTAGCAAAGGCCACGATCGCAAATTTCGAGGCGGGAAAGCGAGCGCCCTACGATCGAACGCTGCTCGATCTTCGTCAGGCCCTCGAAGCGGCTGGCGTCGAGTTCATCCCTGAAAATGGCGGCGGCGCCGGGGTGAGGCTGCGGAAGGGCTGAAATCGTCAAGCGCGCCTGGAATGTCAGAATGACTTAGGCGGCACGTACAGGCAGATCGTACTGTCAGGGTTGCCAGATGGGAATTGACGATGCCGGCCTACCGTTGATTTCTGGGCATGGCACCAGTGGAAACGCATGTCGTGTGACTGACGCACCCTGCCGTCCCCGTAAGGCAGCAACTCGCCGGACGGCACTTTGAAGCCCTTGCTTGTTTCGTGAACGGCGCCATCTGCAATCGGTTCGCAATGCTCGTCATGGCAGCACCGTTTTTCGTACCAGTCATTATCATGTGCCGATGCCAATGGCGTTCCGGAAGCGCAGGCTGCGGCGATGATAGCGCCCAACCCGAATGCGCCGCCGCAACCCCTCAATGGCCAGATCATGAATTACATTAGGCTTGTCTGATATGAACGCAAGCGCAGCTTGCAGCCGGGAGCGGCGCGTAGAGCCCCGCCAGCGCGCGTTTCCCTTCGCCGCTGTCCTACACCAAAGGCGTATTTGCGTTGCCGCTAATATTGGAACACCATCAGGCGGCTGGACGTGAACTCTCCGGCGGGAGGGACTTGGTTGCCGTTTTAGTCACCCATTGGAACGTGCCACCAGGGCAAGGCCCGGTTGCTGGTAAGCAACCACCACAGCCGGGCCGCCTCTTCAGGGGACGGTCGGTGTTGGCGTTGCCTCTCCGCCTATTAGGCTGACATCGCGGTGATCACCGCATTGAGCGACGTTATGTCGTTCAACGCCGCGTCCCAGCCTCTTTGCGCTGTTTGGCGGCATTCATCTGCCGACCCCGATTGTGGTTGCACCCATGGCAGGCGGCGGCCAGGTTAGACCGCTCGTTCGTGCCGCCATACATTTGGGCAGTCTTGTGTTCGAGTGTGACTCGCCTAGGTCCGGTTTCCTCGAACGGTCGCTTGCAATAGCAGCATATACCGCCTTGGATAACGCTCAGCTCGCTTCGGACCTTTTTGACTGATTTGTGATTCAGCTTCTTCATGGGGGTTGGTTCCCTCCTTTTTTTGCAAAGGGACCACGACCTCGGCGAAAGGTCAACCCAGGTCGATCAAGTACGGCGGCCACGCCAGCGCCAGCACGACGGCGCACGAGGCGATGAAGGCGAGCGCCGGCAACAGCCTATCGACTATTTGTCCGCTGGTGGCTTTACGGGGTGGTAACCCAAGTAATGAGGCCCTTCCAGGCTGACAAACGCCAACAAAAGTTGCCCGGCTATTAACCTTTTGGTAACGATTAACTTGCCGCGCCGTTCGGCAGGTGCTTGTATGCCTCGACGTGTGGGATAGCGGGGGCGCCATCTGCACGGATGGAGGGGGAAAACCCATGCGGTGGATTTCGACCGCGGCTATCATCATGATGGCCGCAACAGTCCTGTCCGGTTGCGAGACGACATCACCACAGGTGGCCGCGCTGCAGGATAACAATACCTGTCGGATGTACGGAATTGCGCCAGGCACGCAACTATTCATCACCTGCATGATGCAGCAATCTGGGCAACGTGAGCAGCGCAGGGTCGCCCAAAACCAGGCGATCGCAGCGGCATTCGTAGGCGCTGCGGTCGTGGGTGTCGCGGCAGCAGCGGCCAGCAGCGGCCCATACTATCGTCCATATTACCGCTGCGGCTACTATCGCTGCTGGTACTATTGAGCAAGCCGGGGTTTGAGGCAGACTGGTATGAAGAAACTGATGATCGCCTTGATTGCGCTGACGTGGGTGAACAGCGCCAAGGCAGACGGTGACACTGACGACTTCGCCATCATGGAACTAGTGGACGCGCTCAGCCCCAACGTCCACTACGTCATCATTGAGGACGATTTCGCGTCTCGAGCAGCCTGCGAGCGCAAGCTAAGCAAAATGAAGAAGAAGGGCCGAGAGCTGCGTTGCATGGAAGAGTACATGATTTCCGTGCCCTTGGATTGAGCCTAGCAGCCATCACGCGGCGCTCAGAACGACGCCGCCACGATCCCCGAATTGCCGTTGGTCGTCTGCTGCATCATCCCGGCCACCACGCGCGAGCGCCATCACGATCTGCGGTGAAGGCAAGAGCGGGCATCATGCGGCGGCGCTGGTGGTGAGGATGCGGAAGACTTAGGCCGAAATCCCGGCAACCTTTAGATGTGTTGCATGATCGCTGATATGCCCATAGGTTAATCAGTGCGGGAGGAAGGAATCAGAGCCCCACCGCAGGTGGCCGGTGTGGTCGCCCCCAAAAGCACCCCAACAACACCGGCCATTTCCCTTTACGAATTTCCTTCGTCAGGATCGGTCGCGTTTTCGTCGCGGCGGTCGATTTCGGCTACCTGTTGAATGAACAGCCTTGCGTGTTCGCCCCAATCGGCATCTTTGACGTTGTGTTCGCGGACAGACTTCGTGAATGCCTCGCGTAAAGCATCGAGATCGAAAAGCGAAAGACGTTGGCTGCCCTTACCGGCCATATACGGACGCATGCCCAGAAACCTACATTTTGATCGAACCAAACCCCTTGGAGCAGGTTAAAGCATCGCCACGGCGAACGTGACGACTGCTACCCATACGCCTAAGCTTCTCATGCTCGATCCCGCTACTTATGGCCGACACAATGCGAAGGCGGGCATTAGGTTCCACAGCGGACCCGCCAGCGCGCGTCTCCCCCCGCCGCTCTCCTACACCGCCGAAGCGCCTTGCGCGTCCTGGCGCCCGCCTGTGGCCAGCGCCACGATCGTTCGGCATTGCCCTTCGGGGAGCCCGCTTGCCATGCGACGGCCTTGGCGCGAAGATGCCCACCGCTTCGGAGGGCGAAGGGGAATGTTTCAACGATGGGCAATCGGCGTCATGCTTGCCGGCGCGACGGTCGGCAATGGGCACGCCATGGAGATTACACGCGAGCAGTGCGAGTTAATCCGTCAGCAATTGATAGCTAGCGCGACCGACTCGCAAAACTCACATGAAAGCGCTCAGAGACATCAACACCGCCGCGCTTGATCTGGCGCTTTTGAAATTCGAATTGGAGCAAGTCGGCGGCGACAAGGTGCGGCCGATTACCGACCGATTGCAGAAAAACCTCGATGCGATTTCGGCTGCCGCTGCGCATTCGGTAGAGGTAAAAAACATCGTTCCAGAGGGCGCTCTCGCGTTTATGCATGTCTGCGGACCGCCCTCCTAGGCCGTGAACCCATAAACGGCCAGAAATGACCGGCGCACGGATAGCTTAGGTGGGCAAAGAGGTGCCAATCGCGGTAACGCATTGATCGCTATTTCGGCGGCTCTATTTCGTGGATCGCCGACCCCGAACTACTGATCGTCAGAGGCCGGCAAGATAGTGAGCCATGGCAGCGATGTCGTCGGCCGACAAATTGCGCACCAAGGTCGTCATGCTGGCCTTGTCTGGGCGCTTGTTATCGTGAAAGTCGGAGAGGGTTTTGATCAGGTAGTCCAGCTTCTGATTTGCGACGCGCGGAGTGTTGGCGCGTCCGACGAAACCCTCCTGGTGGCACGAGGTGCAGGTCTTCAGGACGTCGAGCGCTTGGACGCGGGTAATGCTCGCTGCGTCGGCCGGGTCGCGGTAGGCGGGCCAGGGCAGTGCAGAGAAGTAGACCGCAAGCGCAACCATGTCGTGGTTAGAAAGATTCTTAGCGATCGGCCCCATGACGTTGCTGGTGCGCTTTCCCTTGCTAAATTCCTGCAAAACTATCAGCAAATTGATCTTGTGCTGGCCGGCGATGATCGGCACGTTCTGAACAACCGGGAGACCATCCGCACCGTGACAGGTCGCGCAAAGCTGGACCTTGTCGGCGATCTCCGGCGGGGGTGGCGCAGCATTGTTCTGTGCTCCAGCCGGCAGCGGACCGAGGGCCACGAGAGCGACGATGACGAACGGAGCGAGCGCGTTGCTGCAGGGCATGCGAGGCCCCCAGATCGGGACTTAAGCTAAAGTGTGATGCTGATTTTATCACGAGATGCAACCGTAGGCGAGCGGACTCCCTCGCCTCCATCCGACTTGGCTGCGTTTTTATGAGTTCACGCCCTAGGGCGGCTAACAGTTGGATGGCGAGGAAAGCACCAGATGAGCGTGCTCGACCAGCGCCTGCTTGTCGGCCGGAAGCTTGCGGAACTGCCGCACAGTCATGCCGCAGCCGAAAGCGAGTATGGCGACGCCGCGGTCTGCGCGCGTGACGCGCCAATTCCGGTAGTGTTGGCGAAAACGCCATCCTCGTTTGCTCGCCTAGGGGAAAGCGCTTATATACCCTGAGCGGAAGCTAAGAGATGTGTGATGTCCGATCGCGCTCGCAAACTGTTCGACAGCTACGTTGCTGAAAGTCTGAACCATCCCGACCTCACAGGTCTAAGCATGGGAAGCCATGTATTCAACCTTAGCTCGGCAGCGAGCGAGGCGCGCATTCCAGCATCCGAGATGATCGAAGAAGTTGGGCCGCTCTCCCAAGCCCTCCTGGCAGCCAGAACCTGCTAGGCGCTGAAGCGATGGTCCGATAGCGCCTGCTTCAGATCTTCGATGCCGGTCACTCCAGACATAAAAAGCGCCAGTAAACGACTAGCTATGCCCTCCCGATCCAGGCTATCCGCTTCAATGCCGGAGGATTGGCAATGCTCGTCAAGAATGGTTTTCAGCATCGCCAGTTGGTCTGAATCGACAACGCCGTTGTTATGCATGGTTTCCGCTCTCCCTCTAGCGCGAAGCGCGAACCTAGTTCGAGTCAAAAGCGCCTGCAAGAGTGTGTTGGAACCGTACAGAACGGCCACGCCAGCCCAGCACGACGGCGCGAGGCCAGGAAGGAAGTACGTATTTGCATTCCTGCTAATATAGGACATGATTACAGCCGCCGGGGAGGAATCACCGGCATGGCCCGGCTGCCGTCCCCCCGATGCCCCCGGCAGCCGGGCCGCCTCATTCCTCAGTGCAACAGCAGCGCGCCGTCGCCGGGTTGAGGCTCATGGTGGCGGCGGGCTGGATTTGTACGGGTGGGCTGCGTCGAGATTTGCCTGAAGCGCCCATCGAGCAGTTGCGGCCAGATAACCTTCGACGTTCTGCTGATTGGCGGTGGAAAGCTTGCCGTCGATCAAAAGACATTCGGCCAGCCACCCTTCCATGTATTTGAATATCGGAGTTCCTGCGGGGTCTCTGACAGACCGGCCAAATTTGGGAGATGAATCGAACCCTACGGTATTGGTCCCCGTCGAGAAGAACGGGGCCGCGACGCCGGCCGTGTAGACGCCACCATCGATGAAAATGCCATGATCAGAGGCCGCGCTATGAATGCTGATGATCCGCCAGGATGCCAATGATGGCGTCGGGTTGCCGGCGGTCTTCCTGACCGTTGTGCCAAATTCCGAGTAAATGACCCCGTCTGTATACGTCATGTGCCCACTGGAGCCGGTGCCGGTCACTGAGCCAAATCGATGAATGCCAGTATATTGGTCGGCGTTGGCGCCGCCAGCGCCAGCCGGGTCAGCGTTCTTTTTTATCACTAGGTACATCGAGCCGGACGACTTCCCGGAGAAGATGTTCGGCACATCGAAATATTGATTGGCAACCGGGGCGTTAAACCGAACGACGTTCTTGCCATTGAGATTGGCCGTCGCCAGCGTCGGACGAGACCCACTCGTCACTTGGGTCATATCGTTGCCGTTGCCGGACGAATCCGTAAAACCTGATTGAGGATCAGTATCAGACCCGGTTATCTCGTCGGCTTTGTACCAGCCCAGCAAGGCCGCCCCGAGAGATAGCGGGGACCATATCGACGCGGGCGCCGACGTTCGTGGTGACACAGATGGAAATGGAAAGGTCATGTGTGGGTTCCTGTCCAGCGGTTTGAAAAGGCAAATATCGCCGTCATAAGCGGCCACCAGGCGAGCGCCAGCACGGTTGCAGCGGCCACTGTGAAGGCGAGGAGCGGCATCAGCGGCCGCGCTCCAGCGGGACGTCACGAGGCACCCTGTCGAGCGCGCCGGGCGGGCGGCCTGGCTCAAGCGCACTGCCAAAATATGCCCGGTCGCGCCACTTGTTGCTCGCGAGCGAACTTGTGCATGCGGAGACGTAGGCGAGGTCGACCACAGGCCGTTTCTCTCGATCGTTGGCTGATTGTTCGAAAATGGCTTTGATTTTCGCCGCTGCAAGCAGTCTTGCTTCCGGCGCCCGCATCTTGGATGCGCTGACTTGCACCAGCCGGTCGACGCTTGTTTCCGCGAACACCATGTCGATCTCGCCGCGAACAACGGCAAGTCGCTTCTCGCTCTGTTGATCATGCAACGGCACGCCTCGATGCGTTCCGCAGATCGGAATTGCGTCGTCTTCCCGTCTCATTTCCTGCCCCCTTCAAGGATGCGCAGCGCGCGCCGGGAGACCGCGTCGAGTTCGGGCGCAGTGCCTTGTTCCGGCTGCTTGCCGAGGTGCGCCAACAAGCTTCTCGCCGCCGCTACTCGTGCTGATGCCGGCGCCGAACTGTCCGAGGCGATTTCGCGAAGAATTTGAAGCGGGTTGACGGCATCAACGTTCACCTTTGCCAAGGCTTTGGCGGATGCTGCTGCACGGTTTGGCCTGCCTCTTTTCGTCATGAATTTCACCGAGCCCTTGAATTTCTGGAGATCACTCAACGCGCGCGTGCACTCTCTCCGTGACCCCGGAGCGGTTGGGGCACCCAATGCCGGTAGGGATTTACCCGCCCCCTGGTGGTCATGGCTCGCTCCGTGTCGAAGCTTTGCAGGCGGCAAAGAAAGCCGGCGAGAAAAGGACCGTCGGTAACCCAATCACGGCACCACTTCTTATGACTGCCCTTGCTGCTTCCGGCCATGTCGATGAGCAACGTGAGGGATAGCCGGGCGCCGCATGGATGATGCCAAGGCTGATTGCCAAAGGGATCGGCGTAGGGCTTTCGGTCGCATCCTCGCGGGCGAGCGCTGCGCGGCTGGCACCAGTGCGCTCTGTCATCAAGTCCAAGATCTCATCGTCCAGTCGTTGGCACCGCGCCGCAGCTTCTGTGTAGCGCCGTGCAGTCCAGCGTCCGCTGGCCGTCGGGTTGATCGAGGTCGGATGCAGTATGATCTGCGAATTCGATTGAGCGCGCCGGAAGTCGGCCGCCATCAGAACGATCACAGCCGCGCTATCGCACTGTGCCAGCACTCTCGCTCGTTTGGTTTCGGCACGATGCTGCCGGATGGCGTGGTAGATCTTCTTGGCGTCGTCGATCGAGCCGCCGTGCGAATTGATCAGCAGGGAGAGACTGTTGGCAGCCGGGTCTCTTGCGAGATCTCTGCGCACCCGCTCGACCATGCTGGCATTCACTTCGCCATCGATATGAAGCAGCAGGCTCATCTGGCGCTCCTTCGATATGACCGGAACCGATAGCGCACCCCGTTGGCGTTAGCGTCGATCTCCAGGCTGATGTCGTCCGCGCCGTCTACAGCTGCGACGAGCGCTGCCGACAGGCCTGCGAGCGCAGTGCCTACCTGTTGTGGATTCTCGATTGGCAAGGTGCGCTCGACATCAACGACGGTCGGCGACTTTTGGCCCACGTGGATATCTGCAGCCACGACGACGGCCGATCTCATTGCGTTGGCCGTTGTCATGGCCGCCTCCCGATTGGTCTTGGCGCAAAGCCACCTGGCCACAACAGCCGTTCGAACTCTATGCGCGCCAACTCGACAGCAACGATCGCTTCGGCGGATTGCTGCGCACTCGTCATGGGCGGTGACGAGCGCGCAGCAGCCAAGCCGTTCGCCGGGTCATGTGTCTTAGCCGGCTCGCACTCAGGGCAATGACGACCTTGACCGGTAGCACTTGCGCCCGACGCGCGCCGGAGGTCGTCTATCTGCTGTTGGACGCGCCCTTTAGCCGCCCGCAATGATCCGCGCATCGGGTAAGGATTGCTCATCAGAACAGTGATCCGTTGTTGTTGAGAAGCTGGCGAACCGTCCGAAGCACTTGCGCCAACGGTAGCGAGGCCCTGACCGTCGACAGCGATTCGAGACCGTTCGCGTTCGAAGCCGCCAGCAGTTCGACGGCCGCAGAATTCAGCGCTTCCATCTCGTCGAGCAGGCGGTTCATCTCCTCGCGATATTCAGCGACTGCAGCGGCAGTTTCCGTCATGGCGCGCTTGCTAAATTCCTCGCGGCGGCGAGTGCGTTCCTCGAATGCCTTCCGAGCGGCACCACGTTCGAAGGCTTCCAGTTCGGCAGTCAAACTACTGAAGATGGCTTTGTTTGAGGCGCCGCCCGCGTTCGCGGCAGCGTGGATCTGTTCCCGCAGTTCGGCCCGCCTGGTGCGGACACGATCGACCTCGGATTCGGCCAACTTCAGCACGTTCGACTTGGCTGGCAGCTTCAGGGCTTCGCGAATGCTATCGGCCTTTGCTTCCGGGGTCTCACTCGTCATCGGGAACACTCTTGCGAGCATTGGTCGGTCTCCTCGTGGCCGGCGATCGGCTTCCATCGATGTTTACCGCTGTTTCGGCAGATCCGTCCGTCACGCGTGACGCCGCCATCGCTTCAGCGACGATCAGACGGAGCGCTTTGGCGAGGATGGGAAGATCCCATGCCCGCGTCTCGTCGGCCCAGCCGTGGTCGATCGCCCAACAGACAAACTCATCGGTCGCGATGAACGGCAACACGAACTCACCGCGCCTTTCACGCCGCCGACGTCGCCGCGACCGCTCAGCAGCGAGTTCACGCTTGCGCTCTTCGCTCGATATGGTGAGGCCGGATTTCATCAGAGGACAACCGGCCGGAGGGGGGCAATCGCATCGCTAAGCCGGGCGCCGCGCAGACCGCTGCGGGGCAGAGTTGTGCTAAACCGTAACAATTTCAGTTTTTCGAAGACTAATTCTGCGCGAAACAGCCCGGCGGTCGAAGGGCAAAGGCGCTTCCTTCCCCCCTGGGAACGCTTCAATTGCCATTTTTCACGCGGCCGAAGGGGGCCCCTTGTTTTTTGATCGCGATGCGAACGAAGGCCCGGAGCGGTCCAAGGGTCGGTCGCCGGTAGAGAGTTACCCTCCCCCGGAGGGGTGGGCGCCGACGTTTCCGTCTTGGCGGCATCAACCGACACCTTCCGGTCAGACCATTTCGGCCGACTATGGCAGCGGCTGCATGGTCGGGATTTTGCCCCACCTGAAATTCCCCTGCTTAATCTGCCCCGCCACACCCCCACACCCCTATAAGGGTGGTGGTGAGGCAGTGCATTTGCCACGATTGCCACACCTTGCCCCACTACTAGGTGAGGCAGTGAGGCAGATGACGGATGATCCCTCTTCATGCCGGGTCACCGCAGGCATAGTAGCGCCGCTCATTGCGCTTGCTGTCCAGACGGGTTTCGATCGTGATGGCGCCGGTGTCCTGCCATGTGAGCAGGATGCGCTTGATCTTCGCCCTGGCGGCCCTCTGCTGGCCTGTCCGCTCGTTTGCCTTCCTGCCGGCGCCGATATCAAGGTCCAGCACTGTGGCGACGGCAGAGCCGCCCCATTCCGGCGATTGCTCGCTTTCCCGGTAGTCGCCGCTTGCAAGAGTGGCCTGGACGCGGCGGAGATGATCGACGGTCACATCATCGAACGGATTCGGCGGGGTCCATTTGTCTACCGCCGCAACATTGTCGCCGTTGGCAAGCGGCACAGACACGAGTTGATACCAATCCCGCTTGTCGGCAGGCGGCGCCATGTTTTGTTTGTCGGCGAGCATGAAGAAAAAGCGCCTGGCCTCGTCGATGCCAAGCCGTGTAGCTTCCTCTTCAGACATGCGGTTGATGACGCGGACGGCACGGCAACCGTCTACAAAGGCACTTCCGCCGCGTGCGCTCTCTGCCGAGATGGTATCGCCATTGAGCTTGCGGGCATGGTGCACCAACTCGACGGAGCAGTTGCCACGTCCGGCGACGCGGCCCCACGCCTTGACTGCGGCATCTATCGCCGCGTTGTCGTTCTCCGGCAGGCCGTGGCTGCTGACGAAAGGGTCAACAATCAATACGTCGATGCCGTTGGCGACGATCTCGGCCACCAAGGCATCAATGACAGGTTCCAGAACAGTGATCGCATCCTTGACCTTCCTGGCGATCACCAGCGGCGTGTCGCGCCCCGAGTTGACGAACATGCGGCCGGCGAGGTCTTGCGGGTTGATCTCGTGATGCACGACCGACGCGGCAAAGCGTCGTTCAACCTCTTCGGTCGGATCTTCGAGGTTCCATATCCAGGCCTTGAGCGATGTGAGTTCGGGTTTGATCCCGAGCAGGTCGCGGCCTGTCACCATCGACAGGGCTTCGGTCTGCACCACGGACGTCTTGCCCATGCCGCCAGGCGCCACGGTGCCGGTGACATACCCTCGGATGTAGTGACCACCGAACAGCCAGCAGCGCGGAGGAATGTCGGCCGGCTCGCGCCATACGAAGGGATTTGCCTTCACCAGAAAGCCACCCTTGCGTGGCTTACCGTCGTAGTCGACGAAGCGCCACGGGTCGTTATCATACTTCTCAATCGGGATTGGTGCGCCCTTCATGCTGCAGCTCTCCCGTTAGTCTGCAGCACGTACAATTCGGGCAGTTGCGGCGGGTGCATGTGTCGCCGGTACAGGAACAGCACCTTTTCATCGACAGAGACGCGCGGCGCGCCCGCGAGTCGGTCGAAGGCCCGTGTCCAGTCGAGCACCACGCATCCATCACGCTTTGCGCGGAGCCAATCAAGGGGATCCGAAAAGATGTTGAGATGGCCGTCGAATGAGTACGTCGAAGCGTTCCAAATCGCATCCTGGCCAAGAGCGAAGGCGCGACCGTCCAGCGTGGCGAGCCGGTTTGAACGCGGATGCCAAAACACCTCGTCGTCAAGTTCCTCGAACACAAACCAAAACATCCCGTTTTCTTCAGGCTCGAATCTACCGTCTGGCGCGCGTTCACCTTGGGCGAGAAGCATGGCCGACGGATTGACCATCGCCGAAGTGGTGACGCCATTCTTCAGCAGCCAGTCGATGTGAACCTGGTGTGGGGTGTCGATGGTGCTGATCATGCGGCACCGCCGATCTGGCCAAAGGCGTGTTCTGCGATGGTACGCGCCAGCGACCACGAGACGTCGAACCGCCGATGGATGCGGCGCGCTTGAAGGAGGTGCGGAAAGTGGATATCTTCCGAAGTATCGATTTTGCCGGGAAGCATGTCGAACTTTTGGAAGCCGGTCGCCCAGCCCGCGACCGGTTTTTCCATTTTAGGAGGTCGCATCGGCGCCTCCCGACTTCGAAGCCCGGATGACGGCGATTGCCTCCAGGGGCTTCAGGCCGAACCGCTCGACCAGCAGCGGTACGATCGGCTTGTGGACGCGGACGTCGGCGTGGCGCTGGCGCCATTCGGCAACCGCATCGACCATCTCGGAGGTAGGCTGGAAGAAGGCGGTCATCAGAGCGCCCCCGCGACGACAAACAGCACGAAAACCATAGCTGTAGCGGTGCCAAAGACGGGGAGGAACATCACGCGGCCCTCCGGGGGTTCGGCCTAGTCATGCGACGAGCGAGCCATTCTTTGACGGTGGGCAGGTGATAGTATTTGCGGCCTGCGATCGTGACGCTAGGCAAGCCGTCGGGGAGGTTTTCGTAGCGCGCGACGGTGCGCTCGGAAGACTTCAATTCTCCGGCGAGGCCGGGGCGGTCAATGTACTCTGCCAGTAAGCCAGAGCCTTGCATGCTGCATCTCCTTTGTTGCCATCAAACGATGGCTGGTGGACGATGCAGGACTATTTATATCGACAAAGAAGGCCGGTCTTTTCCCGTTTGTAGGGCCGGTTTCAGGAATACTTCAGGTAGCACTGGCCACAAATCTAATCGGCACGGTTTCACTGGGTCGCAGGATCGATTTCGTCGGCGACTGGCGCGTCCGTCCCGTTTCTCCCAACACTCGAAATCGGTCGACCATCGCGAGGAACGACTGCAACTCGATCGGCAGGCAAGGTATCGCCACGCTGTGCCTTGGACCGAAGGTTATGTGCGCTGCCCAGTAAGGTGCCACGCATCGATATTGTTTCCAAATCGCATTGTCGATTGTCTTAACGGAAAGGCGTTGGCGGGACTTCACAAATTCGGCAGCGATCCGTTTCTTCGTGGCCGAAAGGTCGCCGGTCCCATTCTGCAGAACGGCCTCAAGGAGAATCTGCCCGGCAATCATCCCGCACTTGAAACCTTCTTTCATTTGGCTCTCGAAATCCTTCGGCTTCGCAACGGACCGGATCAGGTTGATCAGATCTCGGCGTTCGACCATCGATTGCGGCGAGGGAAAATTCAAAATCAGATCAAGATCGGTCCTCACTGCGGCAAGGGCTCGCATCCTGAGCGACTCGTCACCAGGCCATAACATCCTGGCACCGACGGTCGCGACGTCATGGGACCTCGGCGCGACGAGGCAGTCGGCCGGAAGATCGAGAGGTAGGGGCGATCCATTGATCATGGCTTGCTATCGGCGTGTAGCGGAACAACCTCCGCGCCGTTGCCCTTGGCCGTGACGATCGCGGCAGCGCGCTCCGTCGCCTGTCGCAAAGGATCATCCATCAGATGGGCGTAGCGCGCCGTAGTGGCGGGCTGTGAATGGCCGAGCAAGGCACCGATGATCGGCAGAGATAAGCCGGCGCTGGCCAGCACGGATGCGTAGGTGTGGCGCAGATCGTGAATGCGCGCGGATGGCTTCACCGCCACCTTGTCCTTGACGATCTCGCTTTCGACGATGCCAGCGGCAACGCACGCATCCCGCCACTCGTTTTTGATCTCGACGCGGTGATCGGAGCCACGGCCGGGGAACACATAGACCGCATCGTCCTTGGCCTTTTCCCGAAGCGCGGTGAGCAGCACGCGGGCAGGGGCCGACAATGGCACCCTGTGCATGGTCTTCTGCTTTGTCGTGGCGCCTGGCTTTGTCCAGACGCCGCTGGCGAGGTCAATCTGTTCCCACTTGGCCGCTTGAACCTCGCCACGGCGCGCGCCAGTGAGCAGCAGGAGCCGGAAGATATTGGCCGCCTGTTGGTCCTCCAGCCTGGTCAGCGCCTCGGTGAGCTTCAAGAGTTCGGCCGGGGACAGATAGCGGTGGCGCTTCTGCTCGTCGTTGCGCTCAATGCCCTTGGCTGGATTGTCGGTTCGCCACCGCCATTTGATGGCGAGGCCAAACATCTTCGAAAGCACAGCCACCGTCCTGTTCGCCAGATAGGGAGCCGTCTTCGAAATCTTGCGGTGCAGGCCGTCAATGTCGGTAAACTCGACGTCGGCCACTTTCTTGTTTCTGAGGGCCGGCAAGACATGGTTCTTGATCAGGGCCTTGTAGTCGCGAGCGGTCGAATCCCGTTTCTTGGTGAGGTGTTCCTTTTCAAAGCGGTCACAGAGATCGGCGACGGTCTTTGCCTCCCGAGCGGCCGAAACCTCGCCCATAGGGTCGGCCCCGACGTCAATCTGCTTTTTTAGGCTCTTCGCCTCTTCACGGGCAGGACCGGTTTTCCAATCGGGTCGGGAGCCGATCGTATATCGCCGCTCCAGGCCGCTCCGGGTGCGGTAATTCAGGATGAACGAGCGTGCGCCGCCAGCGGTGACGCGGATGCCGAAGCCCTTCACGTCGTCGTCATAGGTGATCTTGTTGCCGGTAGACGGAAGGGGCAGTTTGTCGACGATGGTATCGGTGAGTTTCAGAGACATGTCCGGTTCTCGTGTCCGCACTGTGTCCGTCCAATAAACGGACGTTCATATGCGGGCATTGTCGCATAGTGTCATGATTTGTCAAAACATGTCACTTACGAATCAACAACTTAATGAGCGGACACGACAAATTCTGAACGAAAGCAATGGCTTGGCAAAACGGCTCGGAATGAACTTTTAATCAGTAGGTCATGGGTTCGAATCCCATCGCGCTCACCAAATAATCAAGCAAAACCAATCGGATAATATTTCGGGTATTAAACTGGTGAGGCGGTCAGTTTGCTCCGGCTAACTGGCGGCTAACAAAAAAGCCCGCCACCGTCAGGCAGCGGGCCGTTTCGCCAAAGAACCGGTGGTTAGAATTTCTTGTCGCCGTTTGGTGCGCGGCAGACTCTCGCACGTTGCATGGCCGGTTCCTCCTATCTTGAAGGATCGCCGCTGTCCCGTTCCCGGTCTTTGATTTGGATTGCATTTCTATTTTAGGAAACCCTAATATCGCTCCGACGATGTCCGATGAGAATCATTGACGCATAGCAAAGCGACATTGAAATCAGGATTTTTGGGAGGGAAGTGTCGTGCCTAAGGTTTCGGATCTCTTTTTTAAAACGGCTGTCGTGTGGTTCATCCTGGGGATCGGCGCCGGCTTGCAAATGGCCATCTCCGGCGATCATGGTTCCTTCCCGGCCCATGCTCACATCAATCTGCTCGGATGGGTCACCAGTGCAATATTCGGCGGGTACTACGCGCTTAACCCGGCCAAGGCAGAGCGGAAAATCGCAATGATCCACTACGGCCTCTATAACGTCGGATTGGTGATCATGCTGCCGGCGCTGTATCTCATGCTGCATGAAGGCTATACAGCGCTTGAGCCTGTCGTCGCTGCCGGCTCGCTTATGGTGGCTGCTGCTGTGCTGATATTTGCCTTGGTGGTTTTCTCAAGCGCAGGCGTACGCTCGGCGTCTGCGCTATCGGCAGCTACGCGCTGACTAGGCGAGGCTCGAATGAAAAGCCGCCGTACCGTGAGGCAGCGGGCCACTGGGTCGGCTTTGGACCCGGTAGTGCGGGTCGGCGATAAACCCACGCCGTTAGGTGCGCTCCTCGCTCAAGGTTTCTTCCGGCATATCGCCGACGTCTTGTAGGTGGTGGCCGACCTGTCGGTCATGTCTGCCTCTGGTTAGTGTTAAAGAAGCCCGCGCCTCTGGCGGAGAACGCGGGCCGATCGGAGGTCCGATCTTCGGCAGGTGATGGGGGGCATCGCCTACCGCCAGGCAGAAACAATCAGAGGTCTCTTATATTCCGCTGGCGTCTGCTATTCATCGTCGTTCGAAAGTCGGCTTCCAGTCGCGATTGCGCTTCGCTTGGATGCCCTGGTAATCGGGTATGACTGCAAAGAACACTGGCCTGCGCTTGCGGCCGGCTGCCTTGCAATCCGAGTATCCGAACGGGCCGACCCGATCCCAGTGCATCGAACCATGATCGGCGCCGAGCCGTTCTACCAGAGCCTGGATATTCGAGCTTTGTCATTTTGCAGCACGCCGGGTGCCCGAATGGACATACATCGTTTCGCGGGCGGCCAGAGTGTCGGCCAGGGTCTTTGGGGCATGGCGATCTCCGTTGAAAGGGGTCGCCGCAGAAGGATTATATTCCTGATCTCGATGACGCTGGCAAGCAAATCTAATTCTGCGCAAAACGCTCCTATTGCGCTGACTTGGCTGTCCTTCGTCCTGGCGTTCGCCGTGAAACCGCTTCAGGTGCTAGAAGTTCCGACGATATGAATATCAGGTTCTCGCCGTTCACCAGGCTGTCGATGCTCCTTCCGCCAAACAACGAGTACACGAAAGTGAGGCAGCCTCGGCCGGGAAACATAAAGTCGTGCGGTTCGACGATAATGCACGGCACATCCTTGAGGACCTTGCCGCAGTCACGCGTTGCCTCCAGTTCCGCGCCTTCAATGTCCATTTTCAGCATCAACAATTTTGTCCTGGGCAATTTGGCAAGAAGGCTCCGCAAGGTGACCGACGGAACACCTCGCCCGTCTGATACGGCCCGTGCCCACGAAGGGCGCTCGCTGTTGGCAAGTGCAACCTCACCGTCGTGGCTCCAGAGTGCGCCGTAGACAGGCATGATCTGCTCTAGGCTCAGGACTCATTGATTGATCCAGAAGATGACTGTGGCTGCGATGCAGATGGCAGACATGAAGGTGTGCGCACAGCGGTCATAGCGAGTGTGGATGCGCCGCCAATCCTTGAGCCTGCCGAACATGTTCTCGATCTTGTGGCGCTGTCGATAGAGTGCGGCGTCGTGCGGGATCGGCACCTTTCGATTGACCTTTGACGGGATGCAGGCGGCGATCTTGCGTTCAGCAAGGGCGGCGCGGAACCAGTCGGCGTCATACCCCCTGTCTGCGAGCAAGGCTTTGGCCCTGGGCAAAGCGTCGATCATGAGGGCAGCGCCTTTGTAGTCGCTCATCTGCCCCTCACTCAGCAGCATCACCAGCGGTCTGCCTTTGCCGTCGCAGACGGCGTGTAGCTTCGAGTTCAGGCCGCCTTTGGTGCGTCCGATACGTCGGGGAACAGCCCCTTTTTGAGCAGGCTTGCTGCCGTCCGGTGGGCTTTCAGGTGGGTCGCATCGATCATCAGTTGGTCGGGTTTCCCGCCCTTCGCCGCGAGCGCCGCGAAAATCTTGTTGAATACGCCCAGCCTGCTCCAGCGAATGAAGCGATTGTAGATCGTTTTGGGTGGGCCATATTGCGCAGGCGCATCGCGCCACCGCAGGCCATTCCTGATCACAAAAATGATGCCGCTGATGATCCGACGATCATCAACACGAGGCACTCCGTGCGACAACGGGAAATACGGCTCGATGCGGCGCATCTGCGCTTCCGACAGCCAGATCAAATCACTCATGACAGCGTCTCCTTGCGCCGCCATTGAATCAACCGATCGCTATCTCCGCAAGCAATTTAATAGGTCCTGAGCCTAGACCGTCGCAGTTCGATATCAGCACTTCATAAGCTTGGCGGTCCGGCTCGATAGCTATCACTATGGCATCAGGATACTGGTCTCTAAGGAAAATCGGCGAGTAGCCAACATTCGCGCCCGCATCCACGACAACGGGTATGAACCCCCTTTGCCTCCATGCTGTCGCGAGCCGG
The DNA here is from genome assembly GCF_042682145.1 of Mesorhizobium newzealandense. Taxonomy (NCBI): domain Bacteria; kingdom Pseudomonadati; phylum Pseudomonadota; class Alphaproteobacteria; order Hyphomicrobiales; family Phyllobacteriaceae; genus Mesorhizobium; species Mesorhizobium newzealandense. The sequence continues at coordinate 218,650 of NZ_JBHUGZ010000023.1, forward strand.
TTAAGCGCGCTTTGGCCTGCTTTTCCGATTTCATATTCGCAATGCCCAAAAACCTGGGAGATGACAAACAAGTCGCTGTCGGTAGGCCTGATCAGCAATTCATGATTGCCACAGCGAACTTTCATCGCCGATCCGATTCCCAGGGCGCGGCGAAGCAGTACCGAGACTGATTTCTTCCACCCGATGGCGCGCACGAGGCCATCGATATGATAGAGCTTTGAGTAGTAGCTCAATTCTTAATCCTAACGCCGAGGGGCGCAGCAACGGCCGGTAGCGGGTATTTATGCGCTATTGCTAATATAATGGAAACACATCCAATTGGACGAAGCGGTCGCCGTCGGCCGCGATTCAATTAGCATGCGCTAAAGGAGCGCATGGGGCTTGGATGGACATTGATGTCTCTCTCGAGGAAGCGTGTTTAGCTGATAGCCGCAATGGCTACAGTGGTGCAGGTGCCGACCAGCATCGCGGCATAAAGTGCGTGCATAGTGATGAAAGCCTTAGGTGTGCGGTTTTCCAGGGTCTTTTAATCAGTAGATCATGGTTCGAACCCATCGTGCTCACCATTGTTTCGGGTTTATTCAAGCCCGTGGCCAATCCTACAGTCGCCTACCGGTTTTGGCGTCGAATAGATGAGCGCAGGCGCGGTCGATCTCGATGCGCACCTGCTCGCCCTGCTTCAGCACAAGCCGCTCGCGGAAAAGGCAGGAGATCTCTTCGCCACCACAATCCACCTTGGCAAAGATTTCCGAACCCGTCGCTTCCAGAAGCGTGATCTTGCCTGGGATGCCCTGGGCCGTCGCACGGATATGTTCCGGGCGGATACCGTAGACCAGGTCGCCCCCTGAAGCATGCGCCGGGTGGATGCCTTCCGGTAAAGGCAGCGTCAGTCCGCTGGTGCTGCGGAACACGCCTTCCTCGATACGGCCGGCAATGAAGTTCATGGCGGGCGAGCCGATGAAGCCGGCAACGAAGAGATTGGCCGGGTGGTCGTAAAGGTCGAGCGGCGCGCCGATCTGCTCGACAAGACCGTCGTGCAGCACGACGATCTTGTCGGCCATGGTCATGGCCTCGATCTGGTCATGCGTGACATAGATGGTGGTGGTGCCCAGCGGCTGGTGCAGCGCCTTGATTTCACCGCGCATCTGGACGCGCAATTTGGCGTCGAGATTGGACAGCGGTTCATCGAACAGAAAAACCTGCGGGTCGCGCACGATCGCACGGCCCATGGCGACGCGCTGGCGCTGGCCGCCGGAAAGCTGGCGAGGGTAGCGGTCAAGCAGCTTGTCCAGGCCGAGAATGCCGGCGGCCCTGCCGACGCGGCTGGCGGTGTCGGCCGGATCGGCTTTCTTGATCTTCAGGGCAAAGCCCATATTGTCGGCCACCGTCATATGCGGATAGAGCGCGTAGTTCTGGAACACCATGGCGATGTTCCGGTCCCGTGCCCGCAGATTGTTGACGATGCGGTCGCCAATGGCGATTTTGCCGCCCGAGATCGTTTCAAGTCCGGCGATCATGCGCAGCAGCGTCGACTTTCCGCAGCCCGACGGGCCGACCAGGATGACGAACTCGCCATCTGCGATATCGACGCTGACGTCGTGAATGATCTTGCTGGCTCCGAAGGCCTTCTGCACGTTGTTGATTGTGACCGATGCCATTGGGGTTTCCTCGAAAAGAGTGTGATGTCGGACCGTGCCTCAGCCGCCCTTGACGGCGCCGGCGGTCAGTCCCGCGACGATCTGCCTTTGTGCGAACATGGTCAGAACCAGCACCGGCAACGTCACCACAAGTGCCGCGGCGGCGAGCGGCCCCCAGCTCACCTGCTCGTAGGAGAGCATGTTGTAGACGGCGACCGGCAGCGTGCGCGTCTCACGGCTGGCGAGCACCACGCCGAAGACGAAATTGTTCCATGAGAAGATGACCGACAGGATGAAGGCGACGACGATCCCCGGCTTGGCGATGGGCAACGCGACCAGCCGGAACACCTGCCAGGAGCTGGCGCCATCGATGTTGGCCGCCTCTTCCAGCTCCATAGGCGTGGTCTCGAAATAGCCTATCATCACCCAGACCACGATTGGCACGGTCACCACCAGATGGATGATGATCTGCGGCCATAGCGTGCCGAGAATCCCGACCCATTGGAACAGCAGGAACAGCGGGATGAGATAGGAAAGTCCCGGTGTCATGCGGGCGATCATGATGACGACCGCCGACCGTTCGGCCTTGAGCCGTGCGATGCCATAGCCGGCCGGCACACCGATCAGCAGCGCCAGCAGCGTCGCCGTGCCTGTCACCAGAACTGAATTCCAGAGATAGAGCAGGAAATTGTTCTCCTCGAAAACCTTTGCATAGTTCGACCAGGCGAGGTGTTCGGGGATCAGGATCGGCGGATAGGCGCCGTTGTCGATCTCGAATTTCAGCGACAGCGAGATCATCCAGAGGAAGAACAGGATCGCCGGCGAGACAAAGACCAGAGCCGCGAAAAACAGCCCGATCTGGTTGAGCAGCCGTGAACTCATCTATTTGCCCTCCACGCCGATCCACTGGGAGCGCTGGCGCAACATCAGCAGGATGAAGGACAGGGCGATGATGACGATGAAGAAAACCACAGCCATGGCCGAGCCATAGCCGATGTCGTAGTAGGAGAAGGCGGTGTTGTAGAGGTAGATATTGATCGTCTCCGAGGCCGTGCCTGGGCCGCCCTGGGTCATGGCGTAGATAATGTCGAAGCTCTTCAGCGCATCGATGGTGCGGATTATGACCGCGATCATCAGGAACGGCGCGATCATCGGCAGTGTGAGGTAGCGGAATTGCTGCCAGGCATTGGCGCCGTCGATTTCGGCGCTCTCGAACGGCTCGCGCGGCACGGACGCCAGGCCGCCCAGCACGATCAGCATCACCAGCGGCGTCCACTGCCACGTCTCGACCGCAACCAGCGAAGGGATGACCGTGTTGGCGTTGAAGATCCATTCCTGCGGCGGGATGCCGACCAGCGACAGAAGGTAGTTGAGGACGCCGAGCTGGGGATGGAACATCATCGTCCAGACCAGCGCCACGGCGACCGGCGTTGCCATCATCGGCATCACGAAGACGCCGCGCAACAGGCCGCGCAGCGGGAACCTGGCGTCGAAGATCAGGGCGGCGACGGTGCCGAGGATCATCGGCGCGGCAACCGAGAGGAAGGTGTAGGTCAAGGTATGAAAAAGCGATTCCCAGAAGCGTTGGTCGACAGCCAGCCGCAGATAATTCTCCATCCCGGCAAAGCTTCGCGACTGGCCGAGCGTCCAGCGGTTGACGCTCATCCACAGTGTGAAGGCCCAGGGAAAGACGATCACGGCGCCGACGACGATGAGCGCCGGAATGACGAAGGGCCAATAGTTGGGAGCCAGCCGGATCGCCTGGCTCCCTTCGATGGCTTGCGTCGTCACCCCGGTGCGTTCTGGGGTGGTGGCGGACATCAGCCTTGCTCGCTCCTGTCGAGGACCGGCTGGAATTGTTCGGTGGCTTTCTTCAGCTCTTGTGCCGGATCAGCACCGGCGATCATGTTGGTCAGAGCGACACCATAGATGTCACGGAACTCGGTGACCGGGATGATGACCGGCAGCGACAGCCGGCTGACATTGCCGGAGCCGACCACCGCATCGAGCCAGCTTGCCGGCATGGTGACGCCTTCGCGTACCTTTGGATCTTCAAGCACCGATTTGCGGAACGGTACGCCGGCGCCTGCCTGCAGCAAGCGTGCGCCCATGGCCGGCGACACTGCCCACTGACAGAACAGATAGGCGGCCTCCTTCTTCTCGCTGGCGGCCGTCACGCCGATGCCGTCGCCAAAGGTGCCCGCGGCGTGCGCCTTGGGCCCCTTGGGCATGACGCCGTAGCCGACCTTGCCGACCACCCGCGACTTTTCCGGATTTTCCATCGGCGGGGCAAAGCCCACGCCGTCGAACCACATGCCGATCTTGCCTTGCAGGAAGGCGGACTGCGCTTCGGCCCAATTGAAGCCGGTGACGCCTGGAGGCGCGGACTTGGTCATCAGCCGCTGGTAGAGGCCGGCGGCCTCGATCGCCTCGGGCGATTCCGTGCGCAGCTTGCCCTGGCCGTCGAGTGGCGTCATGTCGTAGCCGAGCATGAGTGACGTCCACACCGGCGTGTTGGCGTTCTTGATGCCGCGGGCGACGAAACCGTAGGTGTTGGTCGAGGGGTCCGTCAGCGCTTCGGCGGCGGCCACCAACTGCTCGAACGTCTCCGGATATTTCAGGCCCTTGGCCTCGAACAGCTCCTTGTTCCAGTAGAGGATCCAGTAATCGACCGAGAAAGGCAGCGAGCGCAGCACGCCCTTGCCGTCCTTGGCGAACAGCATGCCGGCATCGGCGAAATCGCTTTCGACCAGCCCCGGATCGGTCAGCGTGGGGTCGGCGAGATAGCCGGCGATGTCGGCCAGCCAGCCGCCTTTTTCGAACTGCCGCTTCTGGACGTGGTAGCTCAGATGCACGACGTCGAAGCTCGGCTTGCCGGAGCTCAGCTCGATCACCGTCTTCTGGCGCTGCTGCTGTTCGGGCGTTGCCTCGGCATTGACCTTGATCCCAGTCAGTTCCTCGAACTCGGCGAGATATTTTATAAGGGTGTCACTGCGGGGGCTTTTGACCAGATTGACGTCGAGTGTCGTACCGGCAAAGCGTTTCCAGTCGACACCGGCGGCAAAGCCCGGGCGAACGCCTGCAAGTCCGGCGGCGGCAAGTGCCGCGGTTCCCTGGAGGAGTTGCCTCCTGGTTGGGTTGAACAGATTGGACGACATTTCTTCCTCCCGGTTGCTGTCGTTGTGGATTGCGCCGCGACCGCGGCGCGGCTCATGCTTCCTCAGATTTGCAGCGCCAGCCGGCGCGCCTTGTCGATATGCAGGCTGATCGCCTCGACCGCTTTCTGCGGCTCGCGGCTCTCCATGGCTTCGATGACCGCGAGGTGCTCGCGCATGACCGGCACGACGCGCCCGTCGATGCGGAAGCGCTCCTGATGGATCAGCCGGATCTTCACCGAGTTGACCAGATAGGCCTTGGCGATGATCTCGTTGCCCAGCGCATCGATGAAGGTGTCGTGCATCGCCCAGTCGATGTTCTGGGCCCTGGCTTCCATTTCGGGCGTCGGCGCCTGCGACAGGGCTTGCGCGAGCATCTCCTCATGCTCGCGCCGCAGGCGAGCAAGTTCGTCATCGGAAGCGCTGGCGGTGAACAGCGCCACCGCTTCGCGCTCCATGAACAGGCGGAACTGAAAAGCCTCGCGGATCAGGCTGATGTCGATATGGGCGATCTGCATGCCGCGCTGCGGGATCGTCGTCAGAAGTCCTTCGGCCTCGAGACGCGGCACGATTTCGCGAATGGCACCGAGCGGCAATCCGGTGAAGGCAACCAGTTCGCGTTGCGACACGAACTGGCCCGGCAGCAGGTCGCGGGCCAGCAAATGCCGCGTGAAGCTGGCATAGGCTTTTTCCCTGAGGGTGGTCGGTTCGCTGCCGTCTTCCATTTCAGCGCGCTTCCTTTGCCGGTCAGGCCGCTTCCGTTGCAAACAGCCTGTCATAGGCGGCTGCAAGCTGCTGTTGCCCCTGCGAAGCGATCGGCTCCAGCGGCGGACGGACCGCCAGCCAGCGCTCGTCGCCGGTCTTGCGCGCCACCATGACCTTCACCGCTGGCGTGACCGGATATTTGAGCAATTCGAGCACGAAGGTCTCGACGCGGGCATCGTCGCGTCCATCGGCCATGGCGCGAACCTCGCTCGTTGCGAAATTGGCCATGCCGGAGATTGCGCCTTGAGCACCAATTCGCACCGCTCGTGCCAGATGCCGCTCGTCACCGATCAGGATCACCAGATCACGATGAGCCCCGAGCAGTGCCGCGCTGTGGTCCCAGTCTCCACCGGAATCCTTGACGCCGGCGACCACGTCCGGAAAGGCCGTGCGCAACCGGCCGATCAGGCCAAGCGAGAGTTGCACCATCGTGACCGAGGGAATGTTGTAGAGGAGCACGCCACGGGCGAGGGGACCAAGCGCGGCAAAGACAGCGGAAAACCAGCCGAAAAGACCATCTTCACCGACATTCTTGAAGTAGCTCGGCGGCGCGAGGAGAATGTTGCGGGCGCCGTGTTGCAACGCATGCCGGGCCTGTTCGGCGGCGTCTTCGGCTGCATCGACCAGCACGCCGGCAACAAGCTGATGCGGCAGAATCCCGGCGGCCAGCATGGCTTCGGTCACCGCCCGCCGCTCCACGGCACCCACCGAAGCGCCTTCGCCCGTGGTGCCGAAAAGCGTCACGCTACCGCATCCCTCGGCCAGACAGCTCTTGGCCTGGGCGACCATGGGGGAGATGGCGATCTGCCCGGAGGCATCAAAAGGCGTGGTAAGGGCAGCTGAAAGGCCAAAGCGTGATGTCACCGGCAAGTCTCCGAAAAGAAGTTCGCTGGCAGTGATATCTCACTAACATGTCAGTTGTAAATCAGGCTGGCCAAATTTTTTTGCAATGAGGGGTTCGCACACCGCCCCTTAGCCGGATCTGCTTTTTCGAGCCCCGCAGGAGCGTGCAGCCCGCCCAAGAGGCGAGCGCGAAAAGTTGACTGGCGATGCGATTGCCGAGGCGGGCGGTTTGCAAGACCGCTAGAACCTCAGAATCCCGTCCATCGCGATAGTGGTGAGTAAGTGATGAGCTCGATCCCATCGCCCTCACCATCGTTTCACAATCGGCGCAGGTATAGGTCGAGATCTCGTGGCTAGGCCCTAGAAAGCAGGCGCCCGACTTTACGCGACGCGTGGTTTCGGTCGCTTTCCGACATGAGCTGCCGGGCCACCGGCTGCACATTTTCCCTGTAGGTGATGCATCTGTCGTAAAGTTTGTTCGCCACGCGCTCTTTGCCGATTCGCTCCCACTCCGGCGTCCAGGGCACATCCCAGTCAAAGAGCTGCGAGATGAGACGTTCCCTGTCGAAGCACTGCGGATCCCGATCCAAAATCTGACGGGCTTCATCCGCCAATGGCGTGTAGGCTTTGACCGCAGCCATCTTTCTGGCGCGAGCAGCCGGATCCAGTTGAATTTCTACCTCGACAACCCCCGACACATTGGGAACCGCGGCGGAGCAAAGCTGCTTGCGCCCGGGCTTTGTGCCTTGCAGAAGCCTGTTGAGAGCATTGCCGAATGCGTAGGCCAGATCGTGCATCGGATTGTAGCCATCGACCGCGTCCGAGACGACTTGCACGTCCTGCATATCAGACACATCGACACTGATTCTCGTCAGCACGTCGGCAAAGATGCCACTGTCCCCAGTCAACAGCGCTTTATACCAGGCAGCGTCCGGGATATCGCCGAACACCGCCCCCGCGGTTGCGCCAGCAGCCTCCACCACGTCGCGAGAATATTGGGTTCGGGCAGAGTGGCGACCGCCTGAGCCATCCGTCAAAAGGTAGATTCGGGGTTTCTTGAGCTCAAGCCAGTGATTAATCCTGAGCTCATGCCCTGGATGTGCAAGGATCAGCACATGCTGCAACTTTTCGGACAAGCAACGGCTCCAATCCAGGTTTTCGGCATACGTCCGCGTTTTGATTGTATCTAAGGCGACCGGGCGTCAAAGGCTTCCCTAATATTGGGACAGGCGCCGGTCATTTTTGCACAAACTTGTCTGGTCGATGTCTTCAAACTAAGAACGCTGCCTAGCACCTGTTATCCTCGCCGCCAATGCGGAGATTGTGAAACAGGCAGGAGGCGGCATTTTGCGGGTTCTCATTACCAATCTGTTCGTGTCGCAGAACAGCGGCACCGAAGCCGTTGTCGAATTGCTGGCCGACGGGCTTCGCGGCGCCGGTCATCAAACCATGGTGCTGGCTCCAACTCTTGGCGATATGGCCGACAGAATGCGCCGCCGCGGACATCATGTGGTCGACCGGATTGCGGAGATCGTCGAAAAGCCCGACATCATCCATGGCCAGCATTTGACGCCTTGCCTGACGGCGCTGGCGCGGTTTCCCGATGTGCCAGCCGTGTTTTCCTGCCACAGCGCATTCTTCGAGGTCGAAGCTCCCATGCTTCATCCGCAGATACGCCGCTGGATCGCGGTCGACGAGGCGTGCAAGGCCAAATGCCTGTCACGCGGTGTACCGGCGGACAGGTTGGACCTCATCTACAACGCGGTCGACCTTGACCGTTTCAAGCCCCGCCTGCCGCTGCCTACCCGACCCGCCAGAGGGCTGCTGCTGACCAAGAATTTCGACCACCAGCAGGCCGTGCGCGAAGCCTGCTCGAAAAGCAACGTTCACCTGGATGAGTTGGGTCCGGCTACGGGACGCTTTTTCCCATCAACTCGAAAGGGATTTGCTCGAATACGACATAGTGTTTGCAACAGCCCGCATGGCCATTGAAGCCGCCGCCGTGGGGTGCTCGGTCGTCGTCTGCGACGCGCGTGGCATCGCCGGCCTGCTGGATACGGCAAACATGAAGGCATGGCGGCAAATGAACCTTGGGGTTGGTCTTCTGACCAAGCCGGTCACCGCCGAGAATCTGATGGAAGCGATCTCGCGGTTCGATGCCGACGATGCCGCGAAGGTTTCGGCCTATTTTCGTGAAGTGGCTGGTATCCCGCACTTCGTTCAAGAGCATCTCAGGGTCTACAACGAGGCCATTGCGGCCGATACGGACACGACCGCTGACGAACGGTCACTGGCCACAGCGTGCTGGATCGAGGAAATCGGCGTGTCGCATCCGTCGCGCAGATGGGCCGCCATCGTGAAGGAGATGCACGGATGGCAGACTTCGCCAGACCAGGCTGCGCTTGTGGAATTGCTGCGATCAAACACAAAAACGCTGGAAAGCAATGCCGCATCGTTGATGGAGCTTGGCGAGCAGGTCAAAGCCATTGGACCCGAAATTGCAAAAACTGGTCCGATCCTTGATGTCTCCGCTTCGCTCGACAGGGTAGCCCATGACAGTCAGGCCAGATTGCATCGGCTTGAAGAGCAGCTATCCGGCCTTTCAAACTCTGTCGTCGATAGCTCCGCTTCGCTCAACCGCGTGGCCCACGATAGCCAGGCTGCATTGCATCGAATTGACGAGGAGCTTTCGAGCCTTTCAAATTTCGTCAACGAGAGCAAACGACTCTACAACGGCATGATCCCGCTGTTCATGAGAAAAATGTTTCTTCGGGCTCGCGGGCGAGGCTGAAGGTGTCCGACGACGTACGCGGCTACTCAATTTGCACATCGCCGAGATCTGGCAGCAACTTCCTGGGACTGCATCTCAGTGGCACCGGTGTGCTCGGACACCCGCTTGAGTATTTCAATTGGAGGGGGCGCCGATTTTTCGACGATCCCAACTTTCCTGAAGATGTGGCCGGGCAGGTCGAGAAAATTCTGACCGTCGGGGCCACGCCCAACCATATATACGGCCTGAAAATATTCGCTCACCAGCATGATTGGATTTCAAGCGAAATAGGCTGGTTCGACGCGCTTCCGAATCTTCGGTTCATCTTTCTTTCAAGGCGGGACCTTCTCGGTCAGGCAATATCCTGGGCGAGAGCCCTCCAGACCGGTCAGTTCCGGTCGACTCAACCGGTGAGCCAAGAGGCGGTTTTCGATGCCGAGTTGATTCAGCGGCAACTTGATGCGCTGGTCCGGGAAACGGCGCGTTGGGAGATGTTCTTTGCCCGGACCGGGATTTGCCCTCTCAGGCTCGACTACGAGACGGTGGCGGCGAATCCACGGGGTGCTGTCCGTCAAGTCGCCGACATGATGGGTGTGACGCTCCCGCGCAGCCCAGATTCCATCAGCATCGCGATCCAGCAACAGCGCGACTCAATCAGTCTCGAATGGGCCGATCGTTTCAGGCGTGAGCGCGGTAATCCAAATATGCTGGACCTTGTATAGAGCTGCCTGCATGCGGCGGTGACGAGTGTCGAATGGATCAGGGATCGACGCGGCCCCTCAGGAACCTTCGAACACCAGCGAAACATGACCGCCGGCATGGCGCTCGAGCCGGCCGGCGAGGTCAAGTTCCAGCAGCACCATGAACACCTGGGCCGGATGCAGGCCGGTGTGCCGGATGATCTCGTCGACCGACACTGGCGTCGGGCCGAGCGCCTCGATGACGCTGGCGCGGTCGCTTTCGCCGGGTGGCGGTGTGGCCGAGAAATCGGGCGGGTCTTGAAACGGCGGCACATCCGGCGCCCGCATACCCGTCAGTGGCGCAATGGCGTTGGAAATGTCGGCCGCTTCCGTCACCAGCGTGGCGCCGTCTTTGAGCAGGCCGTTGGTGCCGGCGGCGCGCGGATCGAGCGGGGAGCCGGGCACGGCGAAGACCAGCCGTCCCATCTCCCCGGCAAGCCTGGCGCTGATCAGCGAGCCCGAACGTTGCGCTGCCTCGACCACCACCAGCCCAAGGGCTGCGCCCGCGACAAGGCGGTTGCGGCGCGGAAAGTCCTCGGCGCGCGGCTGCCAGCCGAAGGGCATTTCCGAAATCACGGCGCCGCGCTCGGCAATGTCCTCGCACAGGCCGGCATTTTCAGGCGGGTAGGGCAGGTCGAGGCCTCCGGCCAGCACACCGATCGTGCCGGTCAACAGACTGCCCTGATGCGCCGCCGTGTCGATTCCGCGCGCCAGCCCCGAGACGATGCCATAGCCGTCGCGGCCAAGGTCGGCCGCCAGCATGCGCGCCATCTTGATGCCGGCCAGCGATGCGTTGCGCGCGCCGACGATGGCGACCCCCGGCAGTCTGAACACGGCGGCGTTGCCCTTGACCGCCAACAGCGGCGGCGGATTGTCCATGCTGCGCAACAGCGGCGGATAGTCGGGTTCGCCGATGCCGACAAAGCGCGCGCCAGCCTTTCGGGCTGTCTCCAATTCGGCCTCGATTTCGGCAACGGAAGGGATGCGGGCAATGCGATTGGCGCCGCCCGAAATCATCAATTCCGGAAGTATCTCCAGCGCCACCTCGGCCGAACCGAAGCGATTGATCAGGTCGCGGAAGGAGGCGGGGCCGACATTCTGGGTGCGGATCAGCCGCAGCCAGCTCAGCCGCTGCCGGTCGCTGAGGCGCGGCCCGGCGGCAGGTTCGCTCACCCCGGTGGGGCGATCGCTCACCCCTTGGCTCCGATCTTGCCCTCGGTGCCGGCAAGCAGGCGCGAAATGTTTTCCCGATGCTTGATGAAGACAATGACGCTCATCGCCACGAACAGGGCGGCAATCTGCGGTGTGCCCAGGACGTAGAGGGCGACCGGCACGATGACAGCCGCTGTCAGGGCTGCCAGCGAGGAATAGCGGAAGAGGAATGCCATCACCAGCCAGACGACGGCGAAGATCAGCGCCACCTGCCAGGCCAGGCCGATCAGCACGCCGAGATAGGTGGCAACACCCTTGCCGCCCTTGAACCCCAGCCATGCCGGAAAGAGATGGCCGAGAAAGGCGCCAAGACCGGCCCAGATCGCCATTTCGGGTGCGAAATGCCCGGCAATCAACACGGCGGCCGTACCCTTGAGCGCATCGAGCAGCAGCGTCGCGGCGGCAAGCCCCTTGTTGCCGGTGCGCAGAACATTGGTGGCGCCGATATTGCCGGAGCCAATCTTGCGCACATCGCCAAGGCCGGCGGCGCGCGTCAGCAGCAGCCCGAATGGAATCGAGCCCAGGAGATAGCCGAACACCAGCGCTGGGATGAGGCTGTAAGTCATTGTTTCCCCCCGTTTCCCCAGACAGGCCAGATCAGGCGCGGTGCGCGATCACCGTCTTAGATTGAGAACACTGTGCGGCCCGCCACCAGCGTTTGCAAGACCTTGCCCTGCAGGCGCGCGCCTTCGAAACAGGTGTTTTTCGAGCGCGAACGAATGCCGCTTTCGGCGACGATCCAGGGTTCGTTCAGATCGATCAGTGCAAGATCGGCCATCGCGCCTGGCTTCAGCGTGCCGCCGGGCAGGCCGAACAGTCTTGCCGGCGCAGTCGATAGTGTCTCAATCAGCCTGAGCAATGGCACGTCGCCATTGTGGTAGAGCCGCAACGCTGCACCCAGCAGGGTTTCGAGCCCGATGGCGCCGGCCGCCGCGTCGGCAAAGGGTAGGCGCTTGGTGTCGACATCCTGCGGATCATGCGACGAGACGATGATATCGATCGTACCGTCCCTGACCGCCTCGATCATCGCCAGCCGGTCTTCCTCGGCGCGCAACGGCGGCGTCAGACGGAAGAAGGTGCGGTATTCGCCGACATCGTTTTCATTGAGCGACAGATTGTGGATCGCCACGCCTGATGTCACCGTTGCGCCGTCGGCTTTCGCCCGCGTCACGGCGTTTGCCGCCATCGACGTCGAGATCTTGGCCGCATGATACGAACCGCATGTCAGCCGCGCCAGCGCAAGGTCGCGCTCCAGCGGGATGGATTCGGCTTCACGCGGAATGCCGGAGAGGCCAAGCCAGCTGGCGTACAGGCCTTCGTTCATGACACCGGACGAGCCGAGGTCAGCGTCCTGCGTTTCATGCACGATGGTGGCGCCGAAGTCGCGCGCATAGGTCAGCGCGCGGCGCATCACCAGCGCGCTTGATATGGTGTGACGGCCATCGGTGAAGGCAACGGCGCCAGCCTCGCGCAGCAGGCCGAACTCGGTCATCTCGCGCCCCTCGAGGCCCTTGGTGATCGCCGCCGCCGGAAAGACGTTGACGCTTGCCGTGTCCTTGGCGGTGCGCAGCACGAACTCGACCAGCGCCACATTGTCGATCACCGGGTCGGTGTCGGGCATCATGACGATGGAGGTGACGCCGCCGGCCGCCGCCGCGACACTCGCCGAAGCGATGGTTTCGCGATGCTCGCCGCCCGGCTCGCCGATGAAGACGCGGCCATCGATCAGGCCTGGAATGATCGCCCTGCCGGCGCAGTCGATGACGGTCGCACCCTCGGGCGCGCCCTGGTTCAGCGCCGCCTTGCCGGCGGCAACGATCTTGCGGCCATCGACGATGACGGAGCCGACTTCGTCGATGCCGCGCGACGGGTCGACGATGCGAGCACGCTCGAAGACGGTCGTGCTCATGCGCCGCGGCCCTCATGGTTGCGGCGCGGGTCGAGCAGCGCTTCCATCACCGCCATGCGCACGGCAACGCCCATTTCGACCTGTTCCTGGATGACGCTTTGCGGACCATCGGCGATTTCCGAGGCGATCTCGACACCGCGGTTCATCGGGCCGGGATGCATCACCAGCGCGTCGTCCTTGGCCGCCTTCAGTTTTTCGGCATCGAGGCCGAAATAGCGGAAATATTCGCGCACCGAAGGCACGAACGCGCCTTCCATGCGCTCGCGCTGCAGACGAAGCATCATCACCACATCGGCGCCCTTGAGGCCTTCAGCCATCGAGCGGGTGACAATGACACCCATCTTCTCGATGCCCGACGGCAGCAACGTCGACGGGGCGACGACCCGTACCTGCGCGCCGAGCGCGTTGAGCAGCATGATGTTGGAGCGCGCCACGCGCGAGTGCAGGATGTCGCCGCAGATCGCCACGATCAGCTTCGACAGCGGGCCCTTGGCGCGGCGGATGGTCAGCGCGTCGAGCAGCGCCTGTGTCGGGTGCTCATGCGCGCCGTCGCCGGCATTGACCACCGAGCAGCCGACTTTCTGGGCAAGAAGTGCCGCTGCGCCCGCCGACTGGTGGCGGATGATCAAGATATCGGGCCGCATGGCGTTCAGCGTCATCGCCGTGTCGATGAGCGTCTCGCCCTTCTTCACCGAAGAACTTGCCACCGACATGTTCATGACGTCGGCACCGAGCCGTTTTCCGGCCAGCTCGAACGACGACTGCGTCCGCGTCGAAGCTTCATAGAAGAGGTTGATCTGGGTGCGGCCGCGCAGCGTCGAGGTTTTCTTCTCGGACTGCCGCGAGATCGCGACCGCCCGATCCGCCCGGTCGAGCAACAGCTCTATGTCGGCGGGGGAAAGGTCGCGGATGCCCAGAAGATGGCGGTGAGGATAGAGTGGCAGGGACGAAGCGTCGGTCATCTCAAGGCGCTGCTATAGGGTGGAGATTTTGCGGCTGCAAGCGCCAGCTTTGCATTGGAGCCGTTCTCCCCGGTATTTTCATCGCGCGGGTTGCATGGCTTGGGCTATAAACCGCCGATGGCCTCGGATTCGTGGCTTTCTGACGACAAGGGCCTTTCTACCGATAAAGGATTGGGCGTGACCGACGACGTGACGAACCAGCCGCCGCCGCTGACGGGCGGCAACGCCTGGCGGGGCGATCCGTTGCTGATCCAGCTTGCCGAGCGCTTTTCCGATCCGGTGCGCAAGGACCTCGACGGCCTCGGCCGGTTCGTGCTGACGCACGAGGCGCAGGAATTGGCCCGTCTCGCCAATGTCGAGACGCCGAAGCTCAGGACGCATGATCGCCAGGGACGGCGCATCGATTTGGTCGAGTTCCATCCCGCCTATCATGCCTTGATGCGCCGCTCGGTGGCCAACGGGCTGCATTCCTCGGTGTGGGAAAACGGCGACGCCGAGATCGGCCGCCGCCATCAGGTCCGCTCGGCCCGGTTCTATCTGACGGCTGAGCTCGAGACCGGGCATCTGTGCCCGATCACCATGACCAACGCCTCGCTCGCCGCCTTGATGGCCAGCCCGAAGCTTTTTCGCGAATGGGCGCCGCGCGTGACGACGCGCAAATACGATCAGAGCCAGAAGCCACCGGTGGAGAAGACCGGGCTGACGCTCGGCATGGGCATGACCGAGAAGCAGGGCGGCACGGATGTGCGCGCCAATGTGACAAGGGCGGAACGCGCCGGCAGCGGGTTCTATCGCCTGACCGGGCACAAATGGTTCATGTCGGCGCCGATGTCGGATGCGTTCCTGGTGCTCGCACAGGCGCCGGAAGGACTGTCCTGCTTCCTCGTGCCTCGTGTTCTCGGCGACGGCTCGGGCAACGGCTTCCGCTTTCAGCGGTTGAAAGACAAGCTCGGCAACCGTTCCAACGCGTCCTCCGAGGTGGAATTCGTCAACGCCATCGGCGAGATGGTCGGCGAACCGGGTGCCGGCGTGAAGACGATCATGGACATGGTGACCTTGACCCGGCTCGACTGTGCGGTGGCGTCGTCGGCGGTCATGCGCGCCGGTCTCGCCGAGGCCGTTCATCACGCCCGCCATCGACAGGTGTTCGGCACCACCCTGATCGAGCAGCCACTGATGCAGCGTGTGCTGGCCGACATGGCGCTCGATGTCGCCGCCGCAACCGCGCTGTCGTTCCGGCTGGCGCGGTCGTTCGACGAGGCGGCGAGCGATCGCGGCGAGGCGGCATTCGCCCGCGCCATGACGCCGGTCGTCAAATACTGGGTCTGCAAGATCGCGCCGCCGTTGCTTTACGAGGCGATGGAGTGCCTCGGCGGTAACGGCTATGTCGAGGAGGCGCCGCTTGCCCGCTACTATCGCGAGGCCCCGGTCAATGCGATCTGGGAAGGCTCGGGCAATGTCATGGCACTCGACGTGCTGCGCGTGCTTGGCCGCGCGCCTGGTCTGTTCGAGGACGTGCTGGCCGGCATCGACCGCGACCTCGGCGCCGGCGGACGCGGCACGATCGGCGTGCTGAAGGCGGCAATGCAGGTTGCCGCAACCGACGAAGGCTCGGCCCGGCTGCTCACCGAACAGCTGGCTCTGTCTGCTGCGGCGGCGGAACTGCGCCGGCTGGGGGCAGGGCGGATCGCCGACGCCTTTGTCGAGACGCGATTGGCCGGCCAGTGGCGCAACACGTATGGCATGCTCGATTCGCGCCACGACGCGCGCATGATCATCGATACGCTCTATCCGCCCGTGAACTAAGCCGCGAGCGTTGCGCAAAAACCGGCGCCATTCATCAGTTTGGGGCGCAGGCGAGCCTCCTCATGCGCATCACTAATCGCCGTTAACCTTAACAAATGGTTTCCGTTGCGGTGACGGGCGGCAAAGCCCACTGTCCTGACGAGAGCAGGGAATGGTTCAAATTGGCCATTTCTAGCTTTGCGAAGCAGGAATGCCGATGCGACACGTACTGACCTCTTTTCTGGCCTTGCACTGGGCGATCGTTTTCGCCCTGCTTGCGCTCATCTGCATCGACGGAAACCGCGGTGTTGCTGCGGCGCTGGGAGTGTTGGGCGCCACCATCGAGGGCACTCGCTTCATCGACCTCGACAACGTCATCGTCGTGGCGCCGCTCGCCATCGCGTTGCTGGTCGTCGCGGTGCTTTTCTTCTGGGCCTTTGTCGAAACCCTGATCAATGACGCAACCAGCGAGGGTGCCGACAGCGTTGCCCGCATCGCTTTCATCTCCGCGTCCGGCGTGCTGTCGCTGATCGTCATCGGTGGCGCCGCACAAGGCATCAACGGGCTGTTCATGGTTGTCGCCGTGCAACTGGCGGCACTTCTGGCGTCCTATGTCGCCATGCTTGCCGAGCGGCGTTCCGCGGTTGCGGCGGCTGCTCCGGGTGAGGGCGAGATCCACGCCGTCGCGCATGGCATGGCAAAGGCCGCGGCCCACAATTCGCTGCTTTCACTCATATCGGGCCGGACAGGCTCGAACCCCAAGGGAGGCCGCTGATGCGCTATATCTTCGCATTGTGGGCCGCCCCGATGGCGCTGTTCTGGGGTTGGTTCTACCTGTCGCTCAACGACATGAACTTCGGTTATGTCATGCTGAGCCGGCAGCTGCACGATTTCGTCTTCCAACTCTATGGCCAGATGCTCGGGATCGATCCGGTGACCATCCCCGGCATGGTGGCCAAGGCCTGCGTCTTCGACGGGTTTCTGCTGATGGCGCTGTGGGCGTTTCGCCGCCGTCGCGAAATCGCCGGCTGGATCAAGCAGCGCTCGGCGGGTCCGGTTCCGTTCGAGCGGATGCGTGGAGTGACTGAAGCCGGTCCAAAACTCCCTGCAGAATAAACGCGGCTGCCGCCGAATCGATCTTGCCGGCGCGTTTGCGGCGCGAGAAATCCATCTCGATCAGCGTCCTTTCGGCCGCCACCGTCGATAGTCTTTCATCCCAGAGCACGAAGGGCAGGTCGCTGATCTGCGCCATGTTGCGGATAAAGGCGCGCGATTTCTGCGCGCGCGGCCCTTCCGAACCATCCATGTTGATCGGCAGTCCGATCACCACCGCGCCGGCATTCTCCTTCTGCAGCAAGGCCAGCAGGATGGCAGCATCGAGCGAGAATTTCTTTCGCATGATGACGGGGCGCGGATGGGCGAAGGAAAACCTCTGGTCCGAGACCGCGACGCCGATCGTCTTGTCGCCGAGGTCAAGTCCTGCCAACGTCTTGCCGCCGGCAAGCCGCGCCGGCAATTCCTCGATCGCGATAATGCCCAATGTCTGCCCTTTACCCTTCAACGCCTCGTGTTTTGCCAAACGCGCGACGGACACTGTAACCCTTTGATCTCAGAGCCATTGGCGTTCTATCCTTTGGCAAGGCAAAAATCGAGGAAAGCATTCATGAAATTGACCTGGTACGGCCACTCGGCTTTTCGCATCGAAACCGCCGATGCCAAGATCCTCATCGATCCCTATCTGATCGGCAATCCGTCCTGGACGGGTGGCTGGGAAGGGCCGGCTGAAGGAATCACGCATGTGCTGCTGACGCATGGTCACAGCGACCACATCAGCGGCGCGGTGGAAGTGCTCGGCAAAAGCGGCGCCCAGCTGGTCGCCAATTTCGAGATCTGCATGTACCTGGTCGGCAAGGGCGTCAGCGACAAGAAGATCAATCCGGGCAACATCGGCGGCACCGTCGATTGCGGCGGTTTCACCACCACATTTGTCCAGGCGCTGCACTCATCGTCGTTTCCGGGCGATGGCGGCCAGAACACCTATCTCGGTAATCCCGGCGGCCTCGTCCTGCACTTCCCGGAAGACCGGACGCTCTACCACATGGGCGATACCGACATCTTTTCCGACATGGCGCTGATCAACGAGTTGCATGAACCGAAGATCGGCATCGTGCCGATCGGCGACCGCTTCACCATGGGCGGTGCGGTGGCCGCGCTCGCCTGCCGCCGTTTCTTCAAGTTCGACACCGTGGTTCCCTGCCACTTCGGCACTTTTCCGATGATCGATCCGACCGCCGAGAAATTCGAGGCCGGGCTGGAAGGATCGGATGTGAAGGTGGCATTGCCGAAGATCGGCGAGACGATTACGATCTAGAGGCGGCTAAAACGGAATGAAACCATGGCTTTGAGGCAATCTCTTTGCGTATCCATGTTGGTCGCGGCGTCGCCGGCGCTTGCTGCGGATGATTTCATCGAAGGCGTCTACCTTCAGTCCGAAGAGCTTTGCACGCAGGCCAGGAAGGCCACGCTGCAGACGCTGATCGACGCCGGAAGCATCGTGCTTTCGGCGCACGGCCTGCAGGGGGGCGAATACAATTGCGAGTTTCTGCAGATCAGCAAGGCGACCGCTTCACCAAGCTGGGCGGTGACGGCCATATGCCAGGAGCCGGGTTACGTCTTTCCCGACGTCCTCTCTGTGACGCAAGTGAGCCCGACGCAGCTTGATCTCGTTTCGGTCCGGCCCGCCGATGACGAAAGCGAGGCGAGCGGCAACAGTGGCAGTTACTATCTGTGCGAAGGCGTTGCCCTGCCATAGACAGCATCTTGTCCGTGGACTGATCGCCGAGAGACTCGGCCGGCACCACGGCCTGTCTCTCGCACGATGCATGTTGCGCACCGCGCGCGGCGCCGCTATAGCCCGAACTGGTTTTCCCCGAGGCAAAAACATGTCCGTTGACCTGCAGACAGTGAAGCGCGTCGCGCGTCTCGCCCGCATCGCGGTGAGCGAAGAAGATGCCGAACGCATGACCGGCGAACTTAACGCCATCCTCGGCTTCGTCGAGCAGTTGAACGAGGTCGATGTGTCCGGCGTCGAGCCGATGACCTCGGTGACGCCGATGGAGATGAAGAAACGCAGGGATGTCGTCACCGACGGCAACAAGGCCGCCGACATCGTCGCCAACGCGCCGGCGACCGAAGAGAGTTTCTTCCTCGTGCCGAAGGTCGTGGAGTAGCGCGCCGATGGCAATCGAGATCGCCATTGAAACGCCGCTGCAGGACGACGTGCGCGGACTGGTCCGCGAACTCAACGAGACGTTGCTGGAACTGACGCCGCCGGAGCACTGCTACCACCTGAGTGTCGAGCAGATGGCCGGTGAGGATACGACCGTTTTCGTCGCCCGCGACGACGGCCTGGCCATCGGCTGCGGCGCGCTGAAGCGCCATGACGGCGCCATCGGCGAGGTCAAGCGCATGTACACGCGGCCTTCGCATCGCGGCCGCAAGATCGGCGCTGGGATCGTCGAGCGGGTCGAGGCGCTGGCGCGCAACGAGGGGCTGAAGCGTCTCGTACTGGAGACGGGCGATCGTCATCCCGCCGCGTGGACCGTCTACGAACGCGCCGGGTTTTCGCGCTGCGGCCCGGTGCTGGATTATCCCGATTCCGAGTGGTCGGTGTTTTACGAAAAGAGCCTTTGATGAGCGACCTGACCCAGCTGACGATTTCGCAGGCCCGCGCCAAGCTTCGCGGCAAGGAAATCACCGCGACCGAGATCACCGAGGCCTATCTCGCGGCCATCGATCGCGCCAATCCGGCGCTCAATGCCTATGTCGCGGTGACCGGCGACAAGGCGCGCGACATGGCCAAGGCCTCCGACGCCAGGCTCGTCAAGGGCGAGGGCGGCGCACTGGAAGGTATCCCGCTCGGCATCAAGGACCTGTTCGGGACCGAAGGCGTCCATACCCAGGCCTGCAGCCATGTGCTCGACGGGTTCAAGCCGCGCTACGAATCGACCGTTACCACCAATCTGTGGGCCGACGGCGCGGTCATGCTGGGCAAGCTCAATATGGATGAATTCGCCATGGGCTCGTCCAACGAGACGTCCTACTACGGCCCGGTCATCAACCCCTGGCGGCGCTCACGCCTCGACACGGTGGTGATGCCAACAACGCATCAGGGTGACGGCGGCTTCGTATCGGCCGGCGGCACCAGGACCGCGCGCAGCCTGGACAATGCGCAGCTGGTGCCGGGTGGTTCTTCAGGCGGTTCGGCAACCGCTGTCTCGGCCTTCCTGTGCGCGGGTGCCACGGCGACCGACACTGGCGGCTCGATCCGCCAGCCGGCCGCCTTCACCGGCACCGTTGGCATCAAGCCGACCTATGGCCGCTGCTCGCGCTGGGGCATCGTCGCCTTCGCTTCTTCGCTCGACCAGGCCGGGCCGATCGCCCGCGACGTGCGCGATGCCGCGATCCTGTTGAAGTCGATGGCTTCGGTCGACCCGAAGGACACGACCTCGGTCGACCGGCCGGTGCCGGACTACGAGGCGGCGATCGGCAAGCCGATCAAGGGCATGAAGGTCGGCATTCCCAAGGAGTACCGCGTCGATGGCATGCCCGAAGAGATCGAGGCGCTGTGGCAGAAGGGCATTGCCTGGCTGAAGGACGCCGGCGCCGAGATCGTCGACATTTCCCTGCCCCACACCAAATACGCGCTGCCGGCCTATTATATCGTGGCGCCCGCCGAGGCTTCATCCAACCTCGCCCGCTACGATGGCGTCCGCTACGGGTTGCGCGTGCCGGGCAAGGACATTGTCGACATGTATGAGAAGACCCGCGCCGCCGGTTTCGGCCGCGAGGTCAAGCGCCGCATCATGATCGGCACCTATGTGCTGTCGGCCGGCTATTACGACGCCTACTATCTGCAGGCGCAGAAGGTGCGCAATCTGATCAAGCGCGACTTCGAGAATGTCTTCGCAGCCGGTGTCGACGTCATCCTGACCCCGGCAACACCATCCGCAGCTTTCGGCATCGCCGATGAGGACATGGCGGCCGATCCGGTGAAGATGTATCTGAACGACATCTTCACCGTCACCGTGAACATGGCCGGCCTGCCGGGCATCGCCGTGCCGGCGGGGCTGGACGCCAAGGGCCTGCCGCTCGGCCTGCAGCTGATCGGCCGGCCGTTCGACGAGGAAACCCTGTTCCAGACCGCTGCCGTCATCGAGCAGGCGGCCGGCACATTCCAGCCGGAAAAGTGGTGGTAGGGATGTCGCTCGTCCGACGGGGGTGAGCGATGTTCTTCTATCTTTCCAAGGTCTTCTGGTTCTTCATCCAGCCGCTCAACCTGACGATTTTTCTGCTGCTAGCGGGATTGGTCGCCGCAATGCTCGGCCGACGGCGGCTTGCCGCCACCGGCAGCGTGCTGGCGTTTTTGATCCTGGCGCTGTCGGCATGGACGTCGCTCGGCGCGATGATGCTCAACCCGCTGGAGGAGCGCTTTGCGCGCCCGCCGCTGCCGGAAAGGGTCGACGGCATCGTCGTGCTCGGCGGCGGCTTCGAAGGTGCCATCAACCTGGTGCGCGGCGGCTATGAGCTGAACAGCGGCGGCGATCGGATGGTCGAGACCGCGATACTCGCCCGGCGCTTTCCAACCGCCAAGGTGGTCGTCTCCGGCGGCACCGGCGAATTGTTTCTCGAAGGCGAAGGTGATGCCGCCACGGCACCGCGATTGCTCACCGCGCTTGGTGTGACGGCCGATCGCCTGATCCTCGAAAACAAGTCCCGAAACACCTATGAGAATGCCGTCTTCACCAAGGAGCTGGTGACACCGAAGTCCGGCGAGACCTGGCTGCTGGTGACCTCGGCCTTCCATATGCCGCGCGCCAAGGCGCTGTTCGACAAGGCCGGCTTTGCAACAATTCCCTGGCCGGTCGACTATCGCACCACGGGGCGGGAAGGCATCGGCCTGTTCCGCGACAATCCAGCCGATTCGCTGCAGGCCACTACCATGGCCATCCGTGAATGGATCGGGCTTTTCGCCTACTGGCTGTCGGGCCGGATCGATCAGCCTTTTCCCGCGCCCGGCGGCTGACCGATTACCGCCTGTCTGGCCGCCGAGAAGAACTGGCGCCGCACCAGCACGGCCAGCAGCAACAGTGTCGACAGCACGAACACCATGGGGTCGACGAACCAGCCGAGATAGCCGATCGAGAAGAACACGCCGCGCAGGCCGGAATTGAAATGCTTTCCCGCAAGCATGTTCATCTGCGCCGCACGCCAGACCGCTGTTTCGGTGACCGGATTGCGCGAGGCTTCGCCGTGCGGGATCGGCACGGCGCCGATCAGGATCGTGCAATAGTTGAACAGCCGGTACGCCCAGCCGAATTTGAAGAACGAAAACGCCAGGATCAGCACCAGTCCGAACACCTTTATCTGAAAGGCCGCTCGCGACGGGGCGCCGCCCAGGGGCAGGTCGCTGAGCACTTCAAGAACCCGGTCGGACGCACCGAGCAAGGCAAAGCAGCCGCCGATCGCGATCAGCGAACTGGAGGCGAAGAAGGCGGTTCCCTGTTGCAACCCGCTCATGATGGCGGTGTCGACGATGCGGATCTCGCGCTCGGCCATGGTGCGCATCCAGGCTTGCCGCTGCGCATTCATCGCCGTCGTCAGCGATATGCGGCTAATGAGCTTGCCGTCGGAGGCAAGGGTGTGCAGCAGCCACGCGACGAGGAAGAAAGCCAGCGCCGCGAGATCGACTGTCGAAAGATCGAGGGATTCGCCCATAGTCTGAATTTATCACATTCAGTGTGATCGCTTCGATGCCCGGCAAAGAGCGATCGACAACCAATGTCGCTGCCGGAGCAAACAAGGTCGGCTGGCGCTGCGCCGCGATTGCCAAAAGAGCGGAAACATCCTGGGAATTCCTATATGTAGTCCTCGACGTGACTCCAGGAGACAACGCCGCGTGTTCCTTTCGGTTTTCGACCTGTTCAAGATCGGCATCGGCCCCTCGAGTTCGCACACGATGGGGCCGATGACGGCCGCAGCGCGGTTTCTCGAGGAGGTGGCGGGAAATGACTGGCCGCGCCCGGCAGGCGTCAAGGTCGACCGCCTCGCCGCCAGCCTGCATGGCTCGCTCGCCTATACCGGCATTGGTCATGGCTCGGATCGTGCTGTCATACTCGGCCTTGCCGGCCTGACACCGCAGACT
The DNA here is from genome assembly GCF_042682145.1 of Mesorhizobium newzealandense. Taxonomy (NCBI): domain Bacteria; kingdom Pseudomonadati; phylum Pseudomonadota; class Alphaproteobacteria; order Hyphomicrobiales; family Phyllobacteriaceae; genus Mesorhizobium; species Mesorhizobium newzealandense. The sequence goes on from NZ_JBHUGZ010000023.1 coordinate 241,632, forward strand.
GTCGATCCCGATCAGGCCGATGGCATTGCCGGCCGCATCACCGCGGAAAAGCGCATTTCGCCGCCCGGCCACCCCTCCTATCGTTTCGACCCGGCCACCGATCTGGTGCTGGACCGCAAGACGCCGCTCACCGGCCACGCCAACGGCATGGCGTTCTACGCCTATGATGCCAGCGACCGCCTGCTGCTCAAGCGCATCTATTATTCGATCGGCGGCGGCTTCGTCGTTTCGGAAGAAGAGCTGCAGCGGATGAAGGCCAAGGGGTCGGTGACGACCGAAGGCAGGAAAGTGCCTTATCCCTTCAAGAACGCGGTCGAGATGCTGGCAATGGCCGGCAAAAGCGGGCTTTCCATCGCCGACATGAAGCGCGTCAACGAGGAAACGCAGATGTCGCGCGAGGAACTCGACGCCGGCCTCGACGGCATCTGGAGCGCCATGAAGGGCTGCATCGACCGCGGCCTGTCGCAGGATGGGATCATGCCGGGCGGGCTGAAGGTGCGCCGGCGCGCGCGCATGCTGCACGACAAGCTGCAGGAGCAGTGGCAGCAGAACAAGCCCAATCCCTTGCTCGCCAATGACTGGCTGTCGATCTACGCCATGGCCGTCAACGAGGAGAACGCCGCAGGCGGGCGCGTCGTCACCGCGCCGACCAACGGTGCTGCCGGCACATTGCCGGCGGTGCTGCGCTACTGGCTGCATTTCCATCCCGAGGCCGATCAGCCGAGCATCCGCGACTTCCTGCTGACGGCAGCCGCAGTCGGCGGCATCATCAAGACGAACGCCTCGATCTCCGGCGCCGAGGTCGGCTGCCAGGGTGAGGTCGGCTCCGCATCGGCGATGGCCGCGGCCGGTCTGTGCGCCGTCATGGGGGGCACGCCCGAACAGGTCGAAAACGCCGCCGAGATCGCGCTCGAACACCATCTCGGCATGACCTGTGATCCGGTCGGCGGACTGGTCCAGGTGCCGTGCATCGAGCGCAATGCGCTGGGCGCCGTCAAGGCGGTGACGGCTGCGTCACTGGCGATAAAGGGCGACGGCATCCATTTCGTGCCGCTCGACGCGGCGATCGAGACCATGCGCCAGACCGGCCTCGACATGAACGAAAAGTACAAGGAAACCAGCCTTGGCGGGCTTGCCGTCAATGTCGTGGAGTGCTGAGAGCCCCGTTTGGAACCGCTCCGGCGGCCATCTGATGGCGTTTTCTGCGTTTCCGGTGCTCACGGACCCAAATGTCCGCTGCGCTCAGGTTCTCGAAACCGCCAGGCTTGGTATTGGTACTGTGGAGAAGTCGATCAGGCCGTTGACGCATCCGCGCGCCGGACTAAACCTTAGGCGATGTCTCTCAATCTCATAAAACTCTGCGTCGGCTGCGACAGCGTCGAGGACCTCGAGGAGTGGATCGCTTTCCGCCTCGACGAGCGGCGGCGTGCCGGTGAGCCGGTCGAGCAGTATCACACCACCCGCATGGTGCCGACGCGCGCCTCTGAAATCACCGATGGCGGTTCGCTCTATTGGGTGGTCAAGGGCAACGTGCAGTGCCGCCAGTTGATCACCGAAATCCGCCCTTTCACCGACGACGAGGGCATCGGCCGCTGCCACCTGATCCTCGATCCGCAAGTCGTGCGCACCGATTGGCAGCCGCGCCGCGCCTTTCAGGGCTGGCGCTATCTGAAACCGTCGGACGCGCCGCTTGACCTCGGCAAGGGCAAGGCCGGGTTCATCGAGATGCCGCCGAAGCTGCGGCGCGAGCTTGCCGATCTCGGCCTGCTCTGACCTGGGAATCCTCTGGCCCTCAATGTTGCCTCAGGCAGGGCTTGCAAGCGGTGGAACAACGCCACATCTTGTTTTCATGAGCGACAAGAAGCAGCCCGTGCCCGCAAGGGTTAACCCTGCGCCGGTCAAACCTCAATCCAATGCAGGCGAGATCGAAGCCTTTCTTCGACAGGCAAGGACGCTGGCTGCGTCGGCGACGGGTTCGGGCAGGCTGATCCTTTCGCTCGACGCAACGATGAGCCGCCAGCCGACCTGGGATCTGGCTTGCGAGCTGCAGGGCCAGATGTTCGATGCCGTCGGCAAGGCGGGAACCCTCAGCGTCCAACTGGTCTATTTTCGCGGCCTGGGCGAGTGTCGTTCGTCCGCTTTCGTGACCGATACCAATGCCTTGAAGCAGCTGATGACGCGAATCGAATGCCGCAGCGGCCACACCCAGATCGGCAAGGTGCTGGCGCATGCGCTGAAACAGACGGCCACCGCCAAGGTCAATGCGCTGGTCTATATCGGCGATGCGATGGAAGAGAACATCGACGATCTGGCCGAAAAGGCCGGCAGCCTCGGCCTGCATGGCGTTCCCGTCTTCGTCTTCCAGGAAGGTCATGATTCCGGCGCAGAAAAGGCGTTTAAGGAAATCGCGCGGTTGTCCAAAGGGGCTTGGTTCCGATTTGATCGGCAGGCTGCCGCGACCCTGGCAGGACTGCTTTCGGCGGTTGCGGTGTTTGCAACCGGCGGGCTTAAGGCGCTCGAGGCCAGGGGCAGGCCGGAAGATCGGCTGATGATCGAGCATCTGCGGGGCGGCGGGAACTGATGGGCGCAATTATCCTATTCGTTGCATTGCTTCTGGTGCTTCTCGGTGCGGTGACCATCTTTCTGCGCGCCGATCCGGGAAAACTGGCAAGCGGGATGCGGACGCTCGGACCGGTTCTTCTGGCGCTGGTCGGCCTCGCCGTGATTGTCGTCGGGCGCGAAGGCATCGCCGGCATCATCCTGGCCGCGGCACTTGCCTGGTATGGTTCGGTGCGGATGAAGCGGCCGACGGCGGGGCTCGCACCAGGCAAGCGGTCGACGGTGCGGACCGCGGCATTGGAAATGGAGCTTGATCACGATACCGGCGGCCTGGAAGGCCTCGTGCTGGCCGGTCGCCATGAAGGCAAGATGCTCGGCGCGATGGGCATGGCTGAGCTGCAGCAGCTTTATCGCGAACTCTCCGGCGATCCGGAGAGCCGGCAATTGCTAGAGACGTATCTTGACGGCAGATTTCCCGTCTGGCGCAAAAACACTGAGACGAACGGTGGCGAAGGGCTGGGTGTTGCGCCAGGTTCGGGCGCCATGACTAAGGAGGAGGCCTACAAGGTCCTTGGTCTTGAAGCGGGGGCCGCCGCGGCGGATGTCCGCAAGGCGCACCGCCGCTTGATGCAGCGCCTGCACCCCGATATCGGCGGCACGTCTTTCCTGGCGGCGCGGATCAATGAAGCCAAGGACGTCTTGCTCTCCAATCACAATTAGTTCTCCTTCGACGCAGAATTTTTCCGGGAGATGACTTCCACGCCGTCCTACTGCTGGACGGCGTAGCACTCGACGTTCTTCTTCTTCAAAGCGGTACAGGCCTTCCAGGCGGCGGTCTTCGAACCAAAGCCACCGAAGCGGGCGCGGTAATAGGTGACGCCGTCCTTGTCGAAGGCGACGGTGAAGCCGGACGCGTCGGCCAGCGCCTTGGGCGCCAGCTTGGTGGTCTTGTCGAGAAAGGCTTGCGCTTCGGACTGTTTCGGCGACGAGGCGACCTGGATGGCCCAGCCCGACGGCACCGACGCTGTGTTGACAGGGTCGACGGTTGGCGTCGGCGTTGGCTCGGCATAGGCCGCTACGACCTGGGCCGTGGCGAGCTGAGGCGCCGATACGATGACGGTTTTGACCTTCCTGGTCTTGACGACGGGGGCAGCCTCCTCGCTCTGCGCGGCGCTGTCTTCCGCGACAGTGGCGTCTTCGGCAACGGTGGCAACGTCCTGGGTCGCATCATCCTGTGCCATTACCGGCTTGTCGTCCGGCGTCGGCGCGTCGTGCTTGGGCAGGAGCACCTTGGCAAGGGCGGTGATCGGGTTGTTGCCGCCCGCCTTGGCGACCAGGTCACCACCGCCTCGGGTCGATGCCCGCGGCATATAAGTGTTGATCAACGCAGCCATCTGGTTGTCGCGGCTGCCGCCGGAGCTGCCGCCCATGACCACGCCGACGATGCGGCGATTGCCGTCGGAAACCGACGAGACGAGATTGAAGCCGGAGGCGCGGGTGTAGCCGGTCTTGATGCCGTCGACGCCCTTGATGCGTCCGAGCAGACGGTTGTGGCCGTTGATGCGCTGACGGCCGTAGAGAAAGGAACGCTGCGAGAAATAGCCATAGTACTGGGGAAAATGCTCCCGCAGCGCGATGCCGAGCGTTGCCATGTCGCGAGCGGTGGTGAACTGGCCGGGGTCGGGCAGGCCATTGGCGTTTCGGAACACGGTGCCGTTCATGCCCAGCGCCCGCGCCTTGGCCGTCATCATGCGGGCGAAATTGGTTTCATTGCCGCCGAGGAATTCACCGAGCGCGGTAGCCGAGTCGTTCGCCGACTTGGTGACCATCGACAGGATGGCGGTATCGACCGTGACCGAACCGCCTGCCTTCACGCCGAGTTTCGTCGGCGGCTCGGCTGCGGCATGGGCCGAAAACACAACTTGCGAGTTCCTGCTGATCTTGCCCTTCGCCAGCGCCTCGAAGGTCAGGTAAAGCGTCATCATTTTTGTCAGCGAAGCCGGGTAGCGCCTGCCGTTGGCATCCGCGGAGTACAGCACCTTGCCAGTCTTGGCGTCCACGACAATGGCCGCCTGCCTCGCCGCCAGGGATGACGCGACGTCACCGCAGACGAATGTCAACGCCAGGGCGAAGATCATCATCTTTTTGAGAGGGGAGGTGGATTTGGAAACGATGCCCAACAACGCCTTACGCACTGGTACTTCCCTTGGATTCTTCGTTGCGTTGGAGGCGGCGAAGGGTCCTGCCTCACTTCCGGCCAAGCTACCGGGGCAGCGTTACCAATCCGTTTATGGTAACCGCCGCGTTCACCATTTTCTTCGGGTTTGAAGCTCTCTTTATTCGATTTTTAGCCATTGGCTGCGCAGGCGGGCTCCAAACGCCGGCGAAATATTGACTTTTGTGCGGCGCACAATATATTAGGGTGCATTGCACAAGGGCGCCCCGAAGAAGGACGCTTCAACCCAAGGGAATGCGTGACATGACCCAGACCTATGAGGACTTCAGCAAATACGGCAAAGAGTTTGCCGATACCGGATTGAAGAGCTTCGCTTCGCTCTCCAAGGGCGCCCAGGCGATCGCCACCGAGGCTGGCGAATACACCAAGAAGAGCTTCGAGGCCGGCAGCGCCGCCGTCGAAAAAATCTTTACGGCCAAGTCGCTGGAAAAGGCGATCGAGATCCAGTCCGATTATGCCAAGCAATCCTATGAGGCGTTCGTCGCCGAGGCCACCAAGATTGGCGACCTCTATGCCGAACTCGCCAAGGAAGCCTACAAGCCGTTCGAATCGATCGTCGCCAAGGCGAAGTAATTTCGCTCGGGCGACCCAAATTCGCCTGACGTGACCCAGATCCGGCCCTTTGGGCCCGGGACAGAGCCCGGCCGCGGAAGCGTGGCCGGGTTTTTTCATTTCAATTTCCGCTCCAAGGGCTCGCGCCGCTTCACGATTGCGAAAATCGGACAAGTTTGGTCACCTAGCCATATTGTCAGCTAAACAGAAGGGCTTAAAATCGTCCATCGAACACCTACATGTCGAACTCGCATGGGGATTCGAAAGAGGCAGGAATACGTGACGATCGGTTTGACTGCCACGAGACACGTGGCGCGGATGCAAAACGGCGGCGGCGACGGCAATGAGGCCGGCCGCGGGACGGCCGTCATCACGCGCACCAAAACCAAGACCAAGAAGCCCAGCCTTTACCGGGTCCTCATCCTCAACGACGACTACACGCCGATGGAGTTCGTGGTTCACGTGCTGGAGCGTTTTTTCCAGAAGGACCGCGAAGCCGCCACACGCATCATGCTTCATGTTCACAATCATGGAGTGGGCGAGTGCGGGGTCTATACATTCGAGGTGGCCGAGACCAAAGTGTCCCAGGTCATGGATTTCGCCCGACAGAATCAGCATCCGCTGCAATGCGTGATGGAGAAGAAGTGAGGTAACATGCCGGCTTTCTCCCAAGGCCTGGAAAAGGCGCTTCACCAGGCGCTGACGCTCGCCAATGAGCGGCACCATGAATATGCAACCCTTGAACATTTGCTGCTCGCGCTCATCGACGACACCGAGGCGGCCGCCGTCATGCGCGCCTGCAATGTCGATCTCGATGAGCTGAAGCATACGGTTCTCACCTATATCGACACCGAGCTCGACAATCTGGTCACCGGCTACGACGAGGACTCCAAGCCGACAGCCGGCTTCCAGCGCGTCATCCAGCGCGCGGTGATCCATGTGCAGTCGTCGGGCCGCGAGGAAGTGTCGGGCGCCAACGTGCTCGTCGCCATCTTCGCCGAGCGCGAGAGCCATGCCGCCTATTTCCTGCAGGAACAGCAGATGACCCGCTACGACGCGGTCAACTACATCTCGCACGGCATTGCCAAGCGTCCGGGCGCGTCGGAGACACGCTCGCCGCGCGGCGCCGATGACGAGCAGGGCGGCCAGAACGGCGCCGAGCCGCAGGAGGAAGGCGGCAAGAAGAAGCAGCAGCAGGATGCGCTGACCGCTTATTGCGTCAACCTGAACAACAAGGCCAAGGCCGGCAAGATTGACCCGCTGATCGGCCGCGAGTCCGAGATCAACCGCACCATCCAGGTGCTGTGCCGCCGGTCCAAGAACAACCCGCTCTATGTCGGTGATCCCGGTGTCGGCAAGACGGCGATCGCCGAGGGCCTCGCCAAGCGCATCGTCGAGGGCGACGTTCCCGAAGTGCTGCACAACGCCACCATCTTCGCGCTCGACATGGGTACGCTGCTCGCCGGTACGCGCTATCGCGGTGACTTCGAGGAGCGGCTGAAGCAGGTCGTCAAGGAACTCGAGGACTATCCCGGCGCGGTGCTGTTCATCGACGAGATCCATACGGTCATCGGGGCGGGAGCGACTTCGGGCGGCGCCATGGACGCGTCCAACCTGTTGAAGCCGGCCCTGTCCTCGGGTGCGATCCGCTGCATCGGGTCGACCACCTACAAGGAATTCCGCCAATTCTTCGAGAAGGATCGTGCCCTGGTGCGGCGCTTCCAGAAGATCGACGTCAACGAGCCGACCATCGAGGACGCCATCGAGATCATGAAGGGCTTGAAGCCCTATTATGAGGAATTCCACAAGGTGAAGTTCACCAACGAGGCGATCAAGGCCTCGGTGGAGCTGTCGGCGCGCTACATCAACGACCGCAAGCTGCCGGACAAGGCGATTGACGTGATCGACGAGACCGGCGCCTCGCAGATGCTGGTGCCGGAAGCCAAGCGCAAGAAGACCATCGGCATCAAGGAGATCGAAGCGACAATCGCCACCATGGCGCGCATCCCGCCGAAGACGGTTTCGGCCGACGACGAGAAGGTGCTGCAAGGCCTCGATATCGAGCTGAAGCGCGTCGTCTATGGCCAGGATACCGCGATCAGCGCGCTGACCTCGGCGATCAAGCTGGCACGTGCCGGTCTGCGCGAACCGGAGAAGCCGATCGGCTCCTACCTGTTCTCGGGTCCGACCGGCGTCGGCAAGACCGAAGTGGCCAAGCAATTGGCCGCCTCGCTTGGGGTCGAGCTGATCCGCTTCGACATGTCGGAATACATGGAGCGCCACACCGTGTCGCGGCTGATCGGCGCGCCTCCCGGCTATGTCGGCTTCGACCAGGGTGGTCTTTTGACCGATGGCGTCGACCAGCATCCGCACTGTGTGCTGTTGCTGGACGAAGTCGAGAAGGCGCATCCGGATCTGTTCAACATCCTGTTGCAGGTCATGGACCACGGCAAGCTGACGGACCATAACGGCAAGCAGATCGACTTCCGCAATGTGATCCTGATCATGACCACCAATGCGGGCGCGTCGGATGCGCAGCGTGCGGCGATCGGCTTCGGCTCGACCAAGCGCGAAGGCGACGACGTCGAGGCGATCAACCGGCTGTTCACGCCGGAATTCCGCAACCGTCTCGATGCGATCATCCCGTTCGGCTCGCTGCCGGTGCCGGTGATCCATCAGGTGGTGCAGAAATTCGTCATGCAGCTCGAGGCCCAGCTTTCCGAGCGCGGCGTCACCTTCGACCTGTCGCCCGATGCGATCGCGTGGCTGGCCGACAAGGGCTATGACGAGCGCATGGGCGCTCGGCCGCTCGGCCGGGTCATCCAGGAGCACATCAAGAAGCCGTTGGCCGACGAGGTGCTGTTCGGCAAGCTCAAGAAGGGCGGCACGGTGCGCGTCACCGTCGAGAAGAAGGAAACCGGCGAGACCGGCCTGAAGCTCGAATCGCTCGCCGACGAGGCGCCGGTGAAGCCGAAGAAGGAAGAGCCGGAAGAAACGCCGAAGCCCGCAAAGGCCGTGGCGAAAAAGCCCGCGGCGAAGAAGCTGGTGGCGCAGAAGCCCGAAGCCAAGGGCAAGGACGGCGGCAAGCGCAGCCTCGTGCCGCAACTGCCCAGAAAGAACTGATCCTGACGAAAATCGAAAAAGCCCCGGAAACGGGGCTTTTTTCATTGCAGCGACGAGGGGACGCATGGCCGGACAGATCATCATCCTAAACGGTGCGCCGCGATCGGGCAAAACAAGCATCGTCCAGGCCATCCAGGAGAATTTCGATGGCGTGTGGATCAATCTCGGCGTCGATGTCTACGAGCAGGCCACGCCGCCGCGATATCGGCCTGGAATAGGATTGCGCCCGGGTGGCGAGCGTCCGGACCTTGACGGCCTCGTGCCCCAATTCTACGCCGCGCTCTACGAATCGATTGCCGCCCACAGCCGGCTGGGGCTGAATGTCGTGGTGGATGTCGGCCACCACGATGCCTATTCGAAGCCCCTCGATTGTCTGGTCGATTGCGCGCGCCGTCTCACCGGCCTGCCGGTGCTGCTTGTCGGCGTTCGCTGTCCGATTGAAATCATCATGGAACGGCGCGCCGCCAGCGTGACGGGCAGGGGATATGTGACCGGCTCGCCCGATGATCCCATACCGTTGCCCGTGCGCCTGTGGCAGGAAGAGGTGCACCGGCCAGGCGTGTACGATCTGGAAGTCGACACCTCGCTGCTGAGCCCTGTGCAATGCGCGGATGCGATCCGGCGGCGGCTGGAGCAAGGCATCGCTCGGCCGAGCGCGATCGAGCACCTGGCTCAAACCACCGCCGGGTAGAACAGTTTACAGTCGTGAAGCGACCTGCGCGTCAGCTTTGCAGCGCCGCCCGTATCTTTTCAGCGTTCTGCGCCAGCACTTCTGGCTTCTCCATCCCGCCCGTGTGCGGCTTCAGCGGGGTGCCATCGAAGCGCGGGATGACATGTACATGCAGATGATAGACGGTCTGCCCCGAGGCTGGCTCATTGAACTGCATGATGGTGACACCGTCGGCGCCAAAACCTTGTTTGACGGCCCGAGCCACTTTCTGGACGACCGTGAAAAGCGGGCCGAACGTTGACGGATCGGCGTCGAGCAGGTTGCGCGATGGTGACTTCGGCACCACCAGCGTATGGCCGGGCCCCTGCGGCATCACATCCATGAAGGCGACGACCGCCTCGTCCTCGTAGACGCGATGAGAGGGGATTTCGCCGCGCAGGATCTTTGCGAAGATGTTGTCGGTGTCATAGGCGGTTTGGGCCATGGCAAACGCTCCGGATTGTGCCTTCGTGTAGCGAAGCCGCCGGAAGTCGGCAAGGCGATTGGGCAAAGTGACCCCTTCCGATCAGGGCAACCAGGGTCGCTACTCCTCCAGATCCTTGCGGAATGGAGTGTGTTCTTCCAGATATTCGCTCATCCGCTCCACTTCGTGCCGTTCGCGCCTGAGATAGTCGGCAACGGCGTTGCGCAAGCCGGGGTGCGCGATGTAGTGCGCGGAATGCATGGTCACCGGTCGGTAGCCGCGCGCCAGCTTGTGCTCACCCTGCGCACCTGCCTCGACCACCTTCAGCTTGCGCTCGATGGCAAAGTCGATCGCCTGATGGTAGCAGACCTCGAAATGCAGGAAGGGATGGTCCTCGATGCAGCCCCAGTTGCGGCCATAGAGTGCGTCGGAGCCGATGAAATTGATGGCGCCGGCAATGTAGCGCCCATTGCGTTTGGCCATCACCAGCAGGATGTCGTCGGCCATGCGTTCGCCGATCAGCGAGAAGAACTGTCGGCTGAGATAGGGCCGGCCCCATTTGCGGCTGCCGGTATCCATGTAGAAGGCGAAGAAGTCGTCCCAGGCCTTTTCGGTGAGGTCCTTGCCGGTCAGCCAGTCGATCGAGATGCCGTTGGCCAACGCCTCGCGCCTTTCCTTCTTCATCGCCTTGCGCTTGCGCGAGGCAAGGGTGGCGAGGAAGTCGTCATAGGTTGAAAAGCCTTCGTTGAAGAAATGGAACTGCTGGTCGGTGCGGTGCAGGAAACCCGCCGCTTCCAGCACCTCCACGTCGCTCTCTTGCGCGAAGGTGACATGCGCGGAAGAGACACCGAGTTTCTGCGTGACCGCCTGCAGGCCCGCCGCCAGCCCGGCCTTGACGGTGCCGATATCCTCGCCCCTGGTGACCAGCAGGCGAGGGCCTGTGACCGGCGTGAACGGCACCGCGCATTGCAGTTTGGGATAGTAGCGGCCGCCGGCGCGTTCGAAGGCATCCGACCAGCCATGATCGAACACATATTCGCCCTGGCTGTGCGACTTGAGATAGCACGGCACCGCGCCGATGAGCTTGCCTTGCGCGGTTTCCAACCGCAAATGATGGCCTTGCCAGCCGGTGCGCCGTATGGCGCAGCCGGACTCTTCGAGCGCGCTCAGAAAAGCGTATGAAACGAGCGGGTTGTAGCCGTTTTCTGCGTCGCCGCGCGTGGTCCCACTGAGGCTGTTCCACTCGTCCGCGGTGAAAGCGCCGATGCCAGCTGCGACGCGGATCGAATAGTCCGCATTTGCTGTCTGGCCATCGCCGTCATCGCCTTGATCCATGAGGCTTATTTAAGCTCCGTCCGGCCTGGTACAAGTCACGTTTCAGACACCCGACTTCATGCGACTTTGACCAGATCGGGTTCGAATCCTTCGAACGTCATCTGGTCGGCATATCTATAGGTCAGGTCCACCGCGGGCTGGTCATGCACCGTCCAGGTGATGACCGGCATTTTCAGCTTCTCACGCACGAAGCCGACGAACCGGTTGGGCAGGTCGCCGGCGGCATAGGAGGTGAAGGCGATCTCGTGCGCCAGCATGGCGAAATGCGCCTCGATCAGCTGGTTCTCCTTGCCGTAGGCGGTCAGCCCGCCCGGAATGCCCGGCGCATGTTTGGAGAAATCGCGGATCAGCCAGTGGTCGAACGACATGATCGCTGCCTTGCCCTTGTAACGTTTGAGCATCTTGCCGACGCTCGCCACGAGACCCCCGTCACGGCCGGGGACCCCTTTCAGCTCCACGACGACCGGCACCCGGCCATCGATAAGATCGAGCGCTTCCTGAAGCGTCGGCACGTGGTCTGACGTGCCGCCGACCTTGAGCGCCGTCAGCTCGGCCGCGGTGCGCTGCCAGACGAAGCCGTCCTGTCCGGTCAGCCTTTGCAGGTCGCCATCATGGATGATGACGGGAATGCCATCCGATGACAGGTGCACGTCGCATTCGATGGCATAGCCGCGCTCGGCAGCGGCATTGAAAGCGGAAAGCGTGTTTTCCCAACGCGTCTTGTTCATGTCGTGAAAGCCGCGATGGGCGACGGGCCGGGCGGTCAGCCAGGATAGGTCGGTCATGGTTGTTCCCTGGCTCACTCGATTTCGAAGATGGCTTCGATTTCCACTGCGGCATTAAGCGGCAGCGAGGCGGTGCCGACGGCGGAGCGGGCATGCTTGCCGCGCTCGCCAAGTGCTGCAACCAGGAAATCGGAGGCGCCGTTGGCAACCAGATGCTGCTCGACAAACTCGGGTGCGGAGGCGACGAAAACGGTGATCTTCACCAGGCGGCGGATTTTCTCGAGGTCGCCGAGTGCAGCCTTGGCCTGCGCCAGGATGTTGATTGCGCAGTACTTTGCCGCGTCCTTGCCAGCCGCCGTGTCGACGTCACGGCCGAGAAGTCCGCTGGCCTGCAGCTTGCCGCCCTTGAGCGGCAACTGCCCGGCGGTGAACAGCAGATCGCCGGTCCTGCAATAGGGCACGTAGTTGGCGGCGGGCGCGGCGGCGACAGGAAGCGTCACGCCCAGATCGCTTAGCCGCTTTTCGATTGTTTCACTCATGGTATTTCCCTATTGCTTGGTGACGCCGCGCTGGCCGGGCCGAAATTGCTATTTTTGCCTCGCTTCCGCCACGACTTTTTTTAAGCTGGACCATCTTTCCCTGCGGCCTGCCATCAGCCGCGACGATCGGAGTACCTCATGCGCGCAACGCGCCTTGCATTCCATGCCGTGCTGTTGTCGGCAGTCTTCTCGATCGGCCCTGCTTTCGCCGTGCCGGCGCTGCAAGCCCACCGCGCCGTTTACGACCTCACCCTCAAAAAGGCGTCCGATCAATCCGGCATCACCGGCATATCCGGCCGCATGGTCTATGAGTTCAACGGCTCGGCCTGTGAAGGCTATACGGTGAAATTCCGCTTCGTCACCCAGATCGTCACCGCCGACAATACGAGGCTGACCGACCAGCAGACGACCACTTTCGAGGACGCCGAAGGCAAGACCTTTTCGTTCGTGACGAAGTCCTTCGTCGACCAGAACCTCGACAAGGAGGTCAAGGGCATCGCCACGAAAGAGACCAAGGGATTGAAGGTCGATATCGACAAGCCTGAAAAGAACAGCCTCGAGCTGGCCACGACCCAATTTCCAACCCAGCATCTGGTCGAACTGATCGGCAAGGCCGAAAAGGGCGAGAATTTTTACGAAACCAACCTGTTCGACGGTTCCGAAGACGCCAACAAGGTGATGACCACCACCGTCGTCGTCGGCAAGAAAACCGATGCCGACAAGGCCGACCCGGAGGCTCCGGCATTGGCGAAGCTCGCCACCGACAAATACTGGCCGGTCGACATCGCCTATTTCGACGACAGCGACAAGACAGGCGAAGAGGTGCCGGAGTACCGGATCAGCTTCAAGCTGCACGAGAACGGCATCACTCGCGACCTCGTCATGGACTATGGTGACTTCTCCATGACCGGCAAGCTGGTCAATCTTTCGCTGTTCGACCAGTCGAAAACCTGTCCGACCAAATAATGGTTCAGCTCGCCGGATGATTGACCACGACACGGCGTTGTCGTGGCGAACGACTTGAACCTGCCGCAATCGGCTCTCAACTTCCTTGCCAGCGTCGAGGCGCGAGGGGGGCAACTTGAGCAGGATCGATGTCTTCGTGGCGCCGCGGCCCAATCCGGCGCTGATCAAGATCATGACGTTCGTCAACCGGATCGTCATGCTGCATGGCATTCCCGGCCTTCGCGATATCTTGCCGTTCAACCGCGTGGCCGGACTGCGTGGCGTCGCCAATGTGCGTCACATCGACTTTCCCGACGCCGACCTCGAGCGGCTGAGGGCCAGATGCGGGGCAGGGAAGGCGACCTTCATCACGCCCAATCACCCCGAGTTCTTCACCGACTGGATGCTCGACAAGGAGATCGTGTCGCAGGTCAGCCCGCTTGCGGCCTCCTGGGCGACGAACGGTGTCGTCAACGGCCTTGGCCGGCTGATGCAGAAATTCTGGCTGGCCAACAATCTGATCGCCCAGATCCCCGGGAACAGTGAGGCAGCCAAAGAACATTCCGTCGCCTGGGCATTGAAAGGCCATGGCGTGCTGCTGCATCCCGAAGGCGGCGTCGGCTGGCATGCCAACATCGTTGCGCCGCTGCTGCCCGGTGCCGTCGAGATGGGATTGGAAGCGTTGAAGCGTGGCCGCACGGCAGGTTCCGATTTCCAGGTCTGGATCGCGCCTGTCGTCTGGAAACTGGCCTTCACCAGGAATGTCGAAGCGGCGCTGGCGAAGGAATGCACCTATGTCGAGAAAAGCCTGAAAATTGAACGCCGCGCGGCCGACACGCTGCCGCAGCGCATCCACCATATCTATTCGACGCTGCTGGCGCGCGACGAAGCCGCGTGGGGCATGCCGTCCGACGAACGCGAGACCTATGCCGAGCGCCAGCAGATATTGGTCGCCAAACTGGGCCGCCGGCTCGGCGAAGACATTTCAGTCGACGCCGTTGTCACCGACACCACCGAGCTTCTGCGACTGGCGCGTCGCTGGCAGCGCGAAAACACCGGCGACGCTGAACGGCAAAAAAAGGTCCGGGCGCTCGCCGATATGATTCAGAGGCTGCAACGCGTCGGGCCCTGGGCCTCGGCCAATCCGCGCATCACCCAGGAGGAGATCGCCGAGCATCTGAAGCGGATCCGCAACGACTATTGCCGGAGCGGACTGCGCGACACGATGAACCGGTTCATTCCGCAGCCGGCCGGGCCGCGTTGCGCCCATATCCGGGTACCCGATCCACTCGGCCTGCATGAGCATGCCGGCTCGGTCGACGATGCTGTTGCCGAGTTGCACCGTCGCATGCAGGACACAGTCACGGGCACCGTGGCTGAGCTTGCGGCCAATGGCGGCTTCATTTTCTATCCGAATCCATTCTATCGTCCCTGACATGCCGATCGTCATTCGGTTGGAAAGAATGGAAGGCAGACAGCAAGCCTCATGGCAGTCTATGTCGACGCGGCGATCTGGAACTGGGCCGGCCATCGCTGGTGCCATCTGATGGCTGATGACACCGATGAGTTGCATCGCTTTGCCGCACAGCTTGGCGTCAAGCGCTCGTCCTATCAAGGGCCGCCCAAGACATCGGCGCCGCACTATGACATAACCGGCTTCGAGCGCGACCGTGCGGTGCGGCTCGGCGCTGCAGAATGCAGCCGCGAGGAGATCGTCGCGATCTTCCGGCGGGTGCGGGTGCCCAACGGAAAGGCTCGACCATGACACCAACGGCATTTCTGGCTTATTGCGCCGCGATCACGCTTGCAGCAGCAACGCCAGGACCGGCGATGTTCGCGGTCATCACCAACGGCGTATCGCGCGGGTTCCTTCGTGCATTCATGGCCGGAGTTGGCGTCGCCGCCGGCGATGCCGTACTGGTCACCCTGGCGTTGCTCGGACTGGTGGCGTTGGCCCAGACTTTCGAATGGGTTTTTCTCCTGCTGAAATACGCAGGCGCTGCCTATCTGGTTTTTCTCGGTATCAGAATGTGGCGAGCTGCCGCCACGCAATCGGATGAACCGCAGGCGTCGCAGGCGAGATTGTCACGGTCGTTCTTCCTCGGCGCATCCATTGCGCTGGGCAATCCGAAGGCGATCCTGTTCCATGCCTCGATCATGCCGCTGATCCTTAACCTCAACACCATGACCCTTGCCGACGGCCTGCTGGTGGTCGCTGTCGTCATCAGCGTCAACGTCATCACCATGGGTATCTATGCTGCACTTGCCGGACGGGCTTCGGGCTGGTTCAGGACGCCGAGACGCATGAGGCTGATGAACAGGTTTGCCGGCAGTGCGATGATCGGCACCGGAGCGCTGATTGCCGCACGCTGAGTGGTGAAACGCCACATGGCTTGCGTTTGTCGCGCATCCCCTCTATATGCGCGCTCATTCCACACACGGACTTTGGTGTCTGCCCGGGAGAAATCCGGCTGAAACCTCCGGTGGCGTTCGAGGACAAAGTCCAAAAATGCCTGTGTCCGTGGAGGCTAACCGGAAAAGGAACTAAGAATGGCTCTGCCTGATTTCAGCATGCGCCAGCTTTTGGAAGCTGGCATTCACTTCGGCCACCAGACTCACCGCTGGAACCCGAAGATGGCGCCTTACATCTATGGCGCCCGCAACAACATCCACATCATCGACCTCAGCCAGACGGTGCCTTTGCTGCACCAGGCGCTGAAGCAGGTTTCCGACACTGTCGCCAAGGGTGGCCGCGTGCTGTTCGTCGGCACCAAGCGCCAGGCGTCCGACATCGTCGCCGATGCGGCACAGCGTTCGGCCCAGTACTATGTCAATTCGCGTTGGCTCGGCGGCATGCTGACCAACTGGAAGACGATCTCGAACTCGATCCAGCGCCTGCGCAAGCTCGACGAGATGCTGGCCGGCGAGGCCCAGGGCCTGACCAAGAAGGAGCGCCTCAACCTCGACCGCGAGCGCGAGAAGCTCGACAAGGCGCTGGGCGGCATCAAGGACATGGGCTCGACGCCCGACCTGATGTTCGTCATCGACACCAACAAGGAAGCGATCGCCATCCTCGAGGCCAAGCGCCTCGGCATCCCGGTCGTCGCCATCATCGATTCGAACTGCGATCCGGACAAGATCGACTTCCCGATCCCCGGCAATGACGACGCGGCCCGCGCCATCCAGCTTTATTGCGACCTGATCGCCAAGGCTGCGATCGACGGCATCGCCCGCCAGCAGGGCGCGCTGGGCGTCGACATCGGCGCTTCGGTCGAAGCTCCTGTCGAACCGGCGCTCGATCCGGCCCCGGCGTCGGAAACCCCCGAAGCTTGATAATCGAAGGCCGGTTGCGGCCTTCATCTTTCTCATATTTTGGCACGCTAAACAGACGCATCATCGAGGTTCGATGGTGCGTCGGTGCATTTAAAACAAAGAGGCGACAATGAGCATTTCGGCTGCACAGGTCAAAGAACTCCGCGACTTGACCGGCGCGGGCATGATGGATTGCAAGGCGGCGTTGAACGAGACCAACGGCAACATGGAAGAGGCCATCGACTGGCTGCGCAAGAAGGGCATTTCGAAGGCTGACAAGAAGGCCGGCCGCACTGCGGCCGAGGGCCTGATCGGCGTCGATTCCGGCGTGCGCGAAGCTGCCGTCGTCGAAGTCAACTCCGAAACCGACTTCGTTGCCCGCAACGATCAGTTCCAGGAGCTGGTGCGCAATGTCGCGAAGGTCGCGCTCGCCTATGGCGGCAAGACCGAGGTGGTCGCGGCGGCCAAGTATCCGGGTTCGGACAAGTCAGTCACCGAGGTTATCAAGGACGCCGTCGGCACAATCGGCGAGAACATCAGCTTCCGCCGCTCCGCCAAGCTGACCGTTCCGCACGGCGCAGTCGCGACCTACGTCCACAACGCGGTTGCCGATGGCCTCGGCAAGCTCGGCGTGCTGGTCGCCATCGAGACGACGGGCAACGAGCATGCCGCCAACGCCTTCGCGCGCCAGGTCGCCATGCATGTCGCGGCCACCAATCCGATGGCGCTGACCGCAGAGCAGATCGATCCGGCGGCGGTTGAGCGCGAGAAGGCGATTTTCTCCGATCAGGCTCGGCAGTCCGGCAAGCCGGAAGCGATCATCGAGAAGATGGTCGAGGGCCGTCTGCGCAAGTTCTATGAGGAAGTCGTACTCCTGAAGCAGGCCTTCGTGCTCAATCCCGACATCACTGTCGAGAAGGCGCTGAAGGATGCCGAGAAGGACATCGGCGCGCCGGCCAAGATCACCGCCTATCTGCGCTTTGCGCTGGGCGAAGGCATCGAGAAGGAAGAGACCGATTTCGCGGCGGAAGTCGCGGCGGCGGTCAAGAAGTAAGCTGCCGCTGCGGCTATTCTTCTGACGAATTTTTTCGGCCGGGTGTCCGCAGGGATGCCCGGCCGATTTCTTGTGCGGTGTCGATGAAGGCCCTGAGCTTCGGCGCCATGGACGCCCGGCGCGGAAAGTAGAGGAACAGCCCCGGCTCATCGATCGCGGCTTCGCGCAGGATTTCGACCAATCGGCCGGCCTGGATATCGGCTCGCACCAGCGGCTCGAACAGATAGGCGAGGCCGACGCCGGCCAGCGCCATGTCGCGCGCCGACAGCGGATCGGTGACAACGACGCTGCCACGCGTTTCGACGCTGATATCCTTGCCATGGTCGGACAGATCCCAGCGGTAGAGCGCGCGCGATCGCAGCAGCCGATAGCCGACGCAGTTGTGGCTGGAGAGGTCCGCCAGCGTCCGCGGTCTTCCATGGCGGCCGACATAGGTGGGGGAGGCGACGATGACCGTTCGGAACGGCTCAGTCAGCCGCACCGTCACCATATCCTCGGCGATCATCTCGCCCAGCCGTATGCCGGCGTCGAAGCCTTCGCCGACAATATCGCTCAGGCGCTCATCGGTGAACACTTCCACCGTCACCTCGGGATAGCGCTCGGCCATTGCCGACAGGATGGGCATCAAGGCGAGAGGCAGCGCCAGGCGCGGCACGTTGATCTTGAGCAGCCCGCTCGCCCTGCCTTTCACCGAGCGAATGCGCTCGATCCTGTCGGCGATGTCTTCCAATGCCGGTTCCGCAGCCGCGACAAGCGCGTCGCCAGCTTCGGTAAGCGCGACGCTGCGCGTAGTGCGGGCAAACAGCGGCTGGCCGATCCGCTCTTCCACTAGGCGCACCGCGTGGCTGACCGCCGAAGGGCTCATGCCAAGTTCCGCGGCGGCCGACGCAAAGCCGCCTCGCCGCGCCACAGCGACAATGACAGGAAGGTGGCTGAGCAGATCGCGATCCATTCATGCACAATATCGCATAGTCCATGCAGATAATGCAATCTTTTCGACGCCGGCGCGCCGGGCCACGTTGTCGCCAACAGATCGGCGGCGGGCCGATGCGCAAAGGAGAAGAGACATGAATGCATTGAAGTACGCTACCTTCGCGGCGGGACTTGCGCTGGCGCCAGTCGATGTCGGCGGGGCCGAACCGTCCCGTGAAATGACGCTCGCTGATGAGCGTGCCGTCATCCGCGTCGCCGATGCCATCGATCGCGCCGTCGATGCCCAGGATTGGCGGCTCGCCCGCAGCTACTTTGCCGACCGCGTCACCGTCGACTTCAGCAGCCTGAGCGGACAGCCTCAGGCCACCATCGCCTCGGACGACCTGATCGGAACGTGGGCAGCGAACCTTCGGGGCAGCAAGACCAGCCTGCATCTTCGCACCAATCACCAGGTCGCCTTCGACGCCGACGCCGCGACCGTCTTCTCCAACGGCTATGCCTGGAACAGGATGGAAGGCAATGGCGACACGCTGTGGGAAGTCTGGGGCACCTATGAACACCACCTGACCCGATCGGGCGCCGGCTGGATAGTAGACGGCTTCACATTCCGCATGACGCATGAGCGCGGCAACCAGTGGGTCAAGACGACCCCCGGACAGGATCGGCGTTGACCATTGGATCAGGATCGGAACGACATCATGACAATGTCCTACTACACCCTCGGCAACAGCGGGCTGCGTGTCACCCGGCTGGCGCTCGGAACCATGACCTTCGGCACCGAATGGGGCTGGGGCGCCGACAAGCAGACGGCGCGCGCCCTGGTCGATGCCTATGTCGAGGCCGGCGGCAATTTCTTCGACACCGCCGACGCCTATACCGGCGGCACCTCCGAGACCTGGCTCGGCGAGTTCATCGCCGAGCGCGGTCTGCGCGACAAGGCGGTGATCAGCACCAAATTCAGCATGAATCTGGAGCAGGGCAATCCGAACGCAGGCGGCAATGGCCGCAAGAACATCATCCGGGCCGTCGAAAGCTCGCTGAAGCGGCTCGGTACCGACTATATCGACCTCTATATCCTGCATGCCTGGGACAGGCTGACCTCGCCGGAAGAGGTGATGCGGACGCTGGACGATCTGGTGCGCGCCGGAAAGATCCGCCATGTCGGCCTCTCCGACGTCCCCGCCTGGTACGCAAGCAGGGCGCAGTCGGTCGCCGAGCAGCGCGGCTATGAGCCGGTTTCGGCGCTGCAGCTCGAATATTCGTTGGCCGAGCGCAACATCGAGCATGAATTCGTGCCGTTCGGCACCCGCTACGGCTCCGGCATCATGGTCTGGAGCCCGCTGGCAAGCGGCCTTTTGAGTGGCAAATATCGTTCAGATACAATCAGCAAGGCCGGTGGCCGGCTGGAGACGATGCGCGGTTCGACCAATCCTGGGTTCCAGAAATTCACCGACCGCAACTGGGCAGTCGTTGCCGAACTGGAGAAGGTCGCAGGCGAGCTCGGTCGCGGCATGGCCCAAATCGCCTTGAACTGGGCAGCGACGCGGCCCGGTGTCGCCTCGGTGATCATCGGGGCGACCAGGCTTGATCAGCTCAAGGACAATCTCGGCGCGCTGGATTTCGAAATTCCGCTGGAGCTTCTGGCAAGGCTCGATGCGGTCAGCCGGTCAGTCACGCCGTTCCCGTACTCGTTCTTCGGCCCGGAAATCCAGTGCGGTCTCACCGGGGGCCAGGCGGTCGGCGGCAAGCCGGCCGGCTACTTCCCGGACCTGCTCATGAAAGGCACTTTTGCCGGCGTGAGTTAAACAAAAGCCGAGAGAATTTCCGGCTCGGGCGCCGCGTGACATCGCGGCGCCCTTCGTGTATCGGAACACGGCATCGCGCCATTGTTTCGGGGCGGCGCCTGCGCGAGGGTGGCCACCCGGAACGCGTCACATGCAAAATGACGAGGACCAGATGACGGTGAAGCCCCTCTACCGACGTGTCTTGCTGAAAGCGTCGGGCGAAGCATTGATGGGCGAACAGCATTTCGGCATCGACGTTTCGGTCGTGGATCGCATCGCCGCCGATATCGCCGAGGCGCGCGCACTGGGCATCGAGGTCGGTGTCGTCATCGGCGGCGGCAACATCTTTCGCGGCGTGGCCGTTGCCTCCAAGGGTGGCGATCGCGTCACCGGCGACCACATGGGCATGCTTGCCACGGTCATCAATTCGCTGGCGCTGCGCACGTCATTGAACAAGATCGGTGTCGACGCCGTCGTGCTTTCGGCGATCGCCATGCCCGAACTTTGCGAGAGCTTCTCGCAGCGCCAGGCTACCGCCTACATGAACCAGGGCAAGGTGGTGATCTTTGCCGGCGGCACCGGCAATCCGTTCTTCACCACTGATTCGGCCGCCGCACTTCGCGCGGCTGAGATCGGCGCCGACGCGCTGTTCAAGGGCACTCAGGTCGACGGTGTCTACTCGGCCGACCCGAAGAAGGATCCGAATGCGACGCGTTTCGAGCGCATCAGCCACGGCGAAGTCATAAAACGCGGCCTCTCCATCATGGATACGGCAGCGATTGCACTTGCGCGCGAAAACAACATTCCGATAATCGTTTATTCGATCCACGAAAAAGGTGGGTTTGGCGATATTCTGAGGGGCGGCGGCCGCTGCACGGTCGTCGCGGACGATTGATCCGGGGCCTGATCCCGAAGAAGGGGAAGCCGGTTTTCGAAAATCAGGCTCGAACACGGGGCCTTGCCCCGAAGCAGTGAACCCGCGGCAGACGGGTCGAGGAGACTAAGATGAGTGGTGAGTACGACGATCTCAAGCGGCGCATGGACGGGGCAATCGCCGCGTTCAAGCATGATCTGGCTTCGCTGCGGACCGGTCGCGCCTCCAGCAATCTGCTCGACGCGATCCAGGTGCAGGCCTACGGCACCACCATGCCGATCAACCAGGTCGCCAACGTTTCGGTGCCGGAGCCGCGCATGATCTCGGTGTCGGTCTGGGACAAATCGATGGTCGGCGCGGTCGACCGCGCCATCCGCGAATCCAATCTGGGTTTTAATCCGATCGTCGACGGCACCAATCTCCGTATTCCGCTGCCCGAGCTCAACGAGCAGCGCCGCAAGGAGCTGGTCAAGATCTCGCACGGCTACGCCGAGAACGCCCGTGTCGCCGCGCGTCATGTGCGCCGCGACGGCATGGACTTCCTGAAGAAGGCGGAGAAGGACGGCGACATCAGCGAGGACGATCAGCGCAAGCGCTCCGACCAGGTCCAGAAACTCACAGACGAAACGATCAGCACCATCGACCACCTGCTTTCCGATAAGGAAGCTGAAATCATGCAGGTTTAGGGTCTTGGCCATCGGCTGACCCGAAAGCGAGAACATGGCAACGCCCGCGCATGTCGCGATCATCATGGACGGAAACGGACGCTGGGCCAAGGCACGCGGCATGCCTCGCCTTGCTGGCCATCGCGCCGGCGTCGAGGCGCTGCGCAAGACGGTGCGCGCAGCACCCGGGCTCGGCATCTCCTTCCTGACTGTCTATGCCTTCTCGTCGGAGAACTGGTCGCGGCCGAAGTCCGAGGTCAGCGACCTGATGGGCCTGCTGAAACTGTTCATCCGCCGTGATCTGGCCGAACTGCACCAAAGTGGCGTGCGGGTCCGAATCATCGGCGACAGGGCAGGGCTGCAGCCCGACATCAGGGGGCTGCTCGACGAGGCCGAATCGCTGACTGCCGCAAATGAAGCGCTGACGCTGGTGATCGCCTTCAACTATGGCGGACGCGACGAGGTCGTGCGCGCGGCGCGCAAGCTTGCCGCGGCGGTGGCGCGTGGCGAACTCGACAGCGAGGCGATCACCGCCGAAAGTTTTGCCGGCGCTCTCGACACCCAAGGCATTCCCGACCCGGAACTGGTCATCCGCACCAGCGGCGAGCTGCGGCTGTCGAACTTCCTTCTGTGGCAGGCTGCCTATAGCGAGCTGGTCTTCCTGCCTTGCTACTGGCCCGACTTCAGCCGCGAGCACTTGGCCGAGGCCTTGCGCGAATTTGCCGGCCGCGAACGTCGTTTCGGCGGACTTGGCCCGCAGGACGTTGCCTCGCGACCGGCCGCAGGATGAGCAATCTCCAGCTTCGCGTCATTTCGGCAGTTGTGCTTGCCATCATCACCCTCGGCTTGACCTGGCTCGGTGGCCTGCCGTTCCGGTTGCTGTGCGCCGTGATGGCGGCGGTGATCTTCCATGAATGGACACGCATGTCGCGCCCGGCCGCGGCCACGGGTCTGGGTTTCCTGCCGGAAGCGCTGCTGGTTGCTTTCATTGGCGCCTTGATCGCTGGCTTTGCCGCGTGGTGGCTGCTGCCGCTTGTCGTGCTCATGGTTGCCGCAACGGCGATTGCCGCCTCGGTTCGCAAGATTGGGCAATGGGACGCGGCTGGCCTTGCCTATGCCGGCATTTCCGGCTTGTCGCTCGCCCTGCTGCGCGATGGCGACCGGTCAGGCCTTGTCGCCATCCTGTTCCTGTTTGCGGTCGTCTGGGCCACCGATATCTTTGCCTATTTCGTTGGCCGTGCTGTCGGCGGCCCGAAACTGGCGCCGTCGATCTCTCCCGGCAAGACGCGCAGCGGCGCGCTCGGCGGCGCTGCCGGCGGCGTTGTGGCCGGGCTCATCCTGGCCGCGGTTGCCGGCGTCGGCAATCTGGCATTGCTCGGCCTGGTGGCGCTGGTGCTGTCGATTGTCGCCCAGGCCGGCGACCTGTTTGAATCGTGGGTCAAACGCCGTCACGGCCGCAAGGATTCGGGTGCGCTCATCCCGGGCCATGGCGGCGTCATGGATCGTGTCGACGGGCTTGTCGCGGCAGCTTTCGCCCTGTACGTCATCGGCTGGATTTCGGCGACCGCCGATCATCCGGCGCAGGGGCTGTTTCCGGTTTGAGTGGTGTCATCTCAGGGGCCGTTGCGCGCCGCGCCTTGGATTCGCCTGGATTGATGCCACAGTCACGGCGCTATCCGCGCCGCGGAAGAATTTGAGGGTTTATCTTGAACGATATTCTTCACGCGCTTTTCAGCACCCAAGGCTTCGTCCTCGGCACGCTCTTGCCTTTCCTCTTTGTGCTGACCGTGGTCGTGTTCGTCCATGAAATGGGCCATTATCTTGTCGGACGCTGGTGCGGGATCGGGGTCAAGGCCTTCTCGATCGGCTTCGGCCCGGAGCTTTTCGGCTTCAGCGATAGCCACGGCACGCGCTGGAAACTGTGCGCGATACCGCTTGGCGGCTATGTCAAATTTGTCGGCGACATGAACGCCACCTCGAGCCAGCCCACTTCGGAAGAGATGGACACGCTGACCGAGGAGGAGCGCAAGGTCGCCTTTCACACGCAGCCGATCTGGAAGCGCGCGGCGACGGTGGTCGCCGGGCCGCTGTTCAACTTCCTGCTGACGATCATCGTCTTTACCGTGCTGTTTTCCGCCTATGGCCGCTATGTCGCCGAGCCGATGGTCGCAGAGGTGACCGCTGACAGCCCGGCGGCGAAAGCCGGCATCCTGCCCGGCGACCGATTCGTCAGCGTCGACGGCAGCAAGGTCGAAACCTTTGGCGACGTCCAGCGCCTGGTTTCGGGACGCGCCGGCGACACCATCACTTTCGTCATGCTGCGTGACGGCAAGGAGGTCACGGTGACCGCGGCTCCGCGGCTGATGGACCAGGAAGACGCGCTCGGCAACAAGGTCAAGGTCGCCGTGATCGGCGTCGTCAACAACAAGGAACTTGGCCAGCCGAGGTTCATCACCTACACGCCCGTCGGTGCGGTTGCAGCGGCCGTCGAGGAGACCGGGCATGTCATCCAGCGCACCGGTCAGTTCCTGCAGCGTTTCGTTGTCGGGCGTGAGGATAAATGCCAGCTGGGCGGCCCGGTGAAGATCGCCGACATGGCCGGCAAGGCAGCGAAACTGGGGTTCGAATGGCTCGTGCAACTGATTGCGCTGCTGTCTGTCGGCATCGGGTTTCTGAATCTATTGCCGATTCCCCCCCTCGACGGCGGCCATCTCTTGTTCTACGGGGTGGAGGCCGTCATTCGCCGTCCGGTGTCGGATCGGATGATGGAAATGGCCTATCGGGTCGGGTTGCTTCTGGTGCTGGGCTTCATGGGTTTCGTTTTCTGGAACGATCTGTTTGGGTGCTGAAATCATGAAGAAATTTGGCTTTGGCATGGTCGATGTTGAGACGCCGTTTACCATGCACGGGGATATGAGTGACGCGAAAGCCACGCCGCAGGGTTAAGTAAATACAAATTAACCAGAAGCCTTGCGTGTAGGGAAAATCCGGTTAATACGGTACGAGAAATTACCGCACGTCCGGTTTTCTCGCCGTGGGGACTACGAGAAAAGGTTATTAAGCCCGATGAAGGCAGCATCCAAGTTTCTGAGCGCCGCTTCCGCGGTGACCCTGTCCGCGGCTCTTGTCGTGCCAGGCGCGCTCGCAGTGCAGTTCGTTGCCACATCGGCGGCCGAAGCCGCTGTCGTCAGCAGAGTCGAAGTGAGCGGCAACCAGCGTATCGACGCTGATACCGTTCGCAATTACATCTCCATCAAGCCGGGCAAGGCGTTCTCCAGTTCCGATATCGACAGTGCGGTCAAGGCGCTGTTCGGCACGGGCCTGTTCTCGGATGTGCAGATCAACCAGGTCGGCTCGACGCTGGTGGTCAAGGTTTCCGAATACCAGGTCGTCAACCAGGTGCTGTTCCAGAACAACAAGAAGCTCAAGGACAACGCGCTGGCGATGGCGGTGCAGCTGAAGCCGCGCGGAACGTTTTCGCAGGCGACTCTCGATTCCGACGTCGAGGCGGTCAAGGCTGCCTACAGGCGTATCGGTCGCGACGATGTGACTGTGACAACGCAGGTCATGCAGCTTGGCGACAATCGCGTGAACGTGGTCTTCAACATTACTGAAGGCGACCGCACACAGATCGCGGCAATCAATTTCGTTGGCAACAGCGCCTATTCCAGCCGCCGCCTCTCCGATGTGATCAATACCAAGCGCTCGTCATGGGTTTCCTTCATCCTGCGCGACGACGTCTATGACGACGACAAGCTGCGCGCCGACCAGGAGCTGCTGCGCCGCTTCTATTACAATCACGGCTATGCCGACTTCCAGGTCGTGTCCGCTGTCGGCGAACTCGACAACGCGACGAACAAGTACACGGTGACCATCACTGTCCAGGAAGGCGACCGCTACACGTTCGGCGATGTCAGCGTCGAAAGCACGATCCCGGAAGTCGACAGCAAGTCACTGGAATCGGTGGTCGAGACCCGCAAGGGCGACGTCTACAATGCCAAGGACGTCGAGGACACCATCATCGCGCTAACCGAGAAGGTGGCCGGTTCCGGCTATGCCTTCGCGCAGGTGACACCGCGCGGCGACCGCAATTTCGAGAACCACACCATTTCGGTTGTCTACACGATCGACCAGGGCACCAAGGCCTATATCGAGCGCATCGAGATCCGCGGCAACGACCGCACGCGTGACTATGTCATTCGCCGCGAGTTCGACGTCAGCGAAGGCGATGCGTTCAATCAGGTGCTCATCCAGCGCGCGAAGAAGCGTCTGGAAGCCCTCAATTACTTTGACAAAGTCGATATCTCGACCGTGCCGGGCTCGCAGCCCGATCAGGTCGTGCTGGTGGTTGACGTGGTCGAAAAGTCCACCGGCGAGTTCTCTGTCGGCGCCGGCTATTCGACCGGCGGTGATACGTCCGGTCCGTCCGTCGAAGGATCGATCACCGAGCGCAACTTCCTCGGTCGCGGTCAGTTCATCAAGGTGTCGGCTGGTGGCGGCAAGAATTCGCGCGACTACAGCTTGTCTTTCACCGAGCCCTATTTCCTCGGACGGCGCATTGCCGCAGGCTTCGACATCTTCAAGCAGACGCGGGAGTACGACAAATACGATAGCGATACCACTGGTGCTACGGTGCGCTTCGGCCTGCCAATCACCAACAGCATCACGACGCAGCTCGCGTATAACATCTCGCGGGAAAAATATGAGTACGACGACAGCTGCGATAACAATGCAGACGGCGTGCTGGGTGACTGCGACATCTCGCAGGCGATCGTTCAGGGTATCGAGGAAAGCCCCTGGATCAAATCGTCGGTCAGCCTTGGTCTGGTCTACAACACCATCGACGATATGAAGAACCCGCACGAAGGCATTTACGCCAACACGACGGCCGAATTTGCCGGCCTGGGCGGCGATGCCAAGTATGTGAAGCTTACCGGGCGCGGTAGCGTCTATCAGACGCTTTCGGAGCAGTTCGATCTGGTTGGCCTCGTGTCGGCTGGTGCAGGTCATGTCCAGTCTTACGGCGGCGATGGCAGTTTGCGCATCTTCGACCAATTCCAGAGTACCGACCGCATGATCCGCGGTTTCGAATATGGTGGCATTGGCCCGGCGGACAGTATTACGGGTGACCACCTCGGTGGCACGACGTATTTCAACGCCTCGGCCGAAGCCCAGTTCCCGCTGCCGGTCGTTCCGGAAAGCTTTGGCCTGCGCGGCGCCGTGTTCGCGGACGCAGCAACGCTCTATGGCACCAAGATCAGCGACACCGTCGCCACTCAGACATCGACTGACATGGAGCTGCGCGCCTCGGTCGGTATCGGTTTGATGTGGGCGTCGCCGTTCGGTCCGATCCGTATCGACTATGCGATCCCGGTCAAGAAGGAAGCAACCGACGACGTGCAGGAATTCAACTTCGGCATATCGACCCGCTTCTGATCGGCGGCCAACGATGCTCCCGGATTTTTCAGGTCCGGGAGAAATGTTCCGACCTAGCTGGATATAGCTTCTGGAATGACCGATCCGGTGTTCTTCGCGCCATCACGCCGGTACACGGCGGGCGAAGTCGCGAATCTGACCGGCTCGGTGCTTGTCGATTCCGGCCAATCCGATATTTCGATCCAGGCACTCGCGCCAGCCAACGAAGGCGGCGAGAATGCGCTCGTTTTCGTCGATGGCAAACGCAATTCGGCGCTGATGCCGTCACTGCGGGCGGCCGCGGTCCTATGTCCGGCGGAATTCGCCAGCAAGGCGCCGGCTGGCATCGCCGTTCTGGTCCATCCACGTCCGCAACAGGCCTTCGCGCTGGTCGGGCGTCTGCTCTTTCCGACGGCCGCGACACCGGGGCCAATGACCAGTGAAACCGGTGTCTCGCCGCATGCTCATGTCGATCCGACCGCGCATGTCGAAGCCGGCGCGGTTATCGAGGCCGGTGCTGTCATCGGTCCGAGTGCTTCGATCGGTAGCGGTACCGTCATCGCGCCCAATGCGGTCATCGGACAATCCTGCCAGATTGGCCGCGACGGCTATGTCGGCCCGGGCGCCAGCATCCAGTATGCCTTGATTGGCAACCGCGTCATCATCCACGGCGGCGCCAGGATCGGCCAGGATGGTTTTGGCTTCGTCGGCGGCGCCAAGGGACCCGAACGCGTGCCCCAGGTCGGCCGTGTCGTTATCCAGGACGACGTCGAGATCGGCTCGAACACCACCGTCGATCGCGGCGCCATGTCCGATACGATCATCGGCCAGGGTACCAAGATCGACAATCTCGTGCAGATCGCCCATAACGTTCGCATCGGCCGCAATTGCATAATAGCCGGGCTTTCGGGTATTTCGGGTTCAGTGGTCGTGGGTGACAACGTCACCATGGGAGGCGGCGTCGGGCTTGCGGATCACCTGACCATCGGGTCTGGGGCCAAGCTTGCCGCCAGAAGTGGATTTATGAGCAATGTCCCTGCAGGCGAGATCTGGGGCGGTTATCCGGCACAGCCGATGGCGGAAGCCATGCGGGAGATAGCCATGCTGCGCAAGCTCGCCAGGACCCGCAAACAGGGCGAGGGAGGCAATGGCTGACATGATCGCGTCGACGACGCTGGAGGCGGTCGACATCATGGGGCTGATGAAGCTCCTGCCGCACCGCTATCCGTTCCTGATGATCGATCGCATCGTCGACATCGACGGCGACGAGTCTGCTGTCGGCATCAAGAACGTGACCATAAACGAGCCGCATTTTCAGGGCCATTTCCCCGAGCAGCCGGTCATGCCGGGTGTGCTCATCGTCGAGGCGATGGCGCAGACGGCCGGCGCCATCTGTATCCGCAGCCTGGGCACTGAAAAGCCGTCATTGGTCTATTTCCTGACCATCGACAACGCCAAATTCCGCAAACCGGTCGTCCCCGGCGACCAGTTGAAGATCTATGTCAAGAAAATCAAGAAACGCGGCAACCTGCTCAAATTCGCTTGTGAAGCCATGGTCGACGGCGCCAAGGCGGCCGAGGCCGAGATTTCAGCCATGATGGTCACTAGCGACTGACGATCGAATGCTTATGAAAATCAAGACATCTATCCATGCTTCCTCTGTCGTGGAGGAAGGCGCCCAAATCGGCCAAGGCGTGCGCATCGGCCCGTTTTGTCATGTCGGCGCCGATGCGGTGATCGGCGACGGCGTCGAACTGGTCAGCCATGTCTCGGTGATGGGCGCGACCACCATCGGTGCATCGACCAAGGTCTACCCGATGGCGATACTGGGCGGACCGCCGCAGAACACCAAGCACAAGGGCGGCCGCACCACCCTGGTCATCGGCAAGAACTGCACGATCCGCGAAGGCGTGACCATGCACCTCGGCACCGATTCCAGCCGCGGCGAGACGACGGTCGGCGACAACGGCAATTTCCTTGCCTATGCCCACATCGCCCATGATTGCGTCGTAGGCAACAATGCGACGTTCGCCAATGGGGCGACACTGGGCGGCCACTGCGAAGTCGGCAACAATGTCTACATCGGCGGCCTGACGGCGGTTCATCAGTTTGTCCGCGTCGGCGACAACGCTTTCTTGGGTGGCTGCTCCGCGATCGTGGGCGACGTCATCCCCTATGCCATCGCGGTCGGCAACCGCGCCAGCCTGCGCGGCCTCAACATCATTGGCCTGAAGCGTTCCGGCCTGCCGAGGTCCGAAATCCATCTGCTGCGCAAGGCCTACAGGATGATCTTCGATCGTTCCCGAACCGTTGGCGAGAACATCGAATTCGCCAAGGCGGAGTTCGCGTCGTCACCGACCGCCATGAGGATCATCGATTTCATCACCAGTCGCAGCAAGCGGCATTACGCGGTGCCGTCGCTCAAGGGCGGCGATGGCGATGATGTCGATGACGAAGACTGAGACCGCGTCAGCGGGTCTTGATCTTCCGCCGGGCTCGAGGGTCGGCATCATCGCCGGCGGTGGCAGTCTGCCGGTCGAAGTCGCGGCCGGCTCGGCTGAACGAGGTTACCCTCCCTTTGTCATCCTGATGGAAGGCGAGGTGGACCGCATGGCCGAGCTCTCCCGGTATGAGCATGAAAGCCTCGCTCTCGAAGCTATCGGCTCGCTGATACCATTGCTGAGGCGGCACCGGATTACCCATCTGGTGCTTGCCGGCGAGATCAAGCGCAGGCCACGATTGCTTGCGTTGCGCCCCAGTCTCAGCCTGCTCGCGGTGATCCCCCTGGTGGTCATGGCGCTGGCGCGTGGCGACGATGGCCTGCTGAAGGTCTTGGCTCGCGGCCTCGAAGCGCGTGGAATAAAGGTCGTCGGCGCCCACGAAATCGTACCAAACCTCGTGGCCGCCGAAGGCGTCCTGACCAAAGCCGCGCCCCGAAAATCGGACTGGCTCGACATCGAGGCTGGCCTTGCGGCGGCAAAGGCCATAGGGGCGCTGGATATTGGCCAGGCGGCGATTGCGGTCGGCGGCCGGACCATTGCGCTCGAAGGCATCGAGGGGACAGCCGGACTGCTCGATCGCGCCAAGCTGTTGCGCGGTCACGGCCGTATTGCGGGCAAGACCCGCGGCGTCCTGATCAAATGCGCCAAGCCTGGTCAAGAACTGCGCGCAGATCTTCCTTCCATCGGTCCGCAGACGGTCGAGGCGGTGCATGCGGCCGGGCTTGCCGGCATCGCCGTCGAAGCGGGACGGTCGCTGGTTCTCGAAGGCCCTGAAACCATAGCGCGCGCCAACGCGCTTGGTCTGTTCGTCATTGGTTTGTCTGCCGCTACGGATCCGCACCATGGCTGACAGGGCATTGAAGATCGCAATCGTTGCCGGCGAGGAGTCCGGCGACTTGCTTGGCGCCGACATCGTGCGTTCGCTCAAGCAGGCTACCGGGCGTGAGGTGCAACTCGTCGGTCTCGGCGGCCGCCATTTGCAGGCACTGGGATTGGTGTCGCCATTCGATGCCGGCGAGATCGCACTGATGGGTTTCAGCGCTATCCTGCGCGACCTGCCGCGCCTGATGCGGCGGATCAACCAGCTGGCCAAAACCGTTGCGGATGAGAAGCCTGACTGCCTCATCACCATCGACAGCCCCGACTTTTCGCTGCGCGTCGCCAGGAAGGTGCGTGCGGCCAATCCGTCGATCCCGATCATCCACTATGTCTGCCCAAGCGTCTGGGCATGGCGGCCGGGCAGGGCGGTGGCGATGAAGCCCTATGTCGACCATATCCTCTGCATCCTGCCGTTCGAGGTGAAGGAGCTCGAGCGGCTGGGCGGCCCGCCCGGAACCTATGTCGGGCATCGCCTCACCCATGATCCGGGCGTCCTCGCCGCGGCCAAGGCGCAGGACCTGCCGCGCGACCTCGCTCCGGACCACGTCAAGACATTGCTCGTCCTGCCCGGTTCGCGGCGGGGCGAGGTTCGGCGGCTGCTCGACCCGTTCGGCGAGACAGTATCGATGCTGCGCGCGCGCGGACATCGTCTGCGGCTGCTGCTGCCGACAGTGCCGCATGTCGCCGACCTCGTCAGATCTTCGGCCACAAGGTGGGATGAGAAGCCCGAGATCATCCTTGATCCCCAGCGCAAATGGCAGGCTTTCGGCAAGGCCGACGCCGCGCTGATCGCGTCCGGGACGGTGTCGCTGGAGCTGGCGCTGGCGGGTGTGCCGATGGTCTCCTGCTACAGGCTCGATCCAGTCGCCCGTGTCGTGGCGCCTTACCTGCTGTCCGTCTGGTCGGCGCTGCTGCCCAACCTGATCGCCGATCGCGCGCTGGTCCCGGAGTTCTACAACGAGTACGTCAAGCCGAACAATCTGACCCGGCAACTGGAAGCGCTGTTCGCCGACAGCGGCATGCGCGCTTGGCAGAAGCAAGGCTTTGCCGAGATCACGCGGCGTATGGCGACCAACAAGCCGTCCGGTGAGATCGCGGCGGGCGTCGTGCTTCATCACATAAAAAAAGCGCCCTGACGGGCGCCTTTTTCAGTCCGGAAAGCTTCGATCAGCGCTTGGCGATCGGCACGTAGTCGCGCTCCGGCGCGCCGGTATAGAGCTGGCGCGGGCGGCCGATCTTCTGGCGCGGATCCTCGATCATCTCCTTCCACTGCGCGATCCAGCCGACGGTGCGGGCGACCGCGAACAGCACGGTGAACATGGTGGTGGGGAAGCCCAACGCCTTTAGCGTGATGCCGGAATAGAAGTCGACATTGGGGTAGAGCTTCTTCTCGATGAAATAGGGATCGGTCAGCGCGATCTTCTCCAGTTCCATGGCGATGTCGAGCAGCGGATCGTCCTTGATGCCAAGCTCGCCCAGAACCTCGTGCGCCGTCTTCTGCATGATCTTTGCGCGCGGATCGTAGTTCTTGTAGACACGGTGGCCAAAGCCCATCAGCCGGAACGGGTCGTTCTTGTCCTTGGCGCGGGCAATGAACTCCGGGATGTGATCGACATGGCCGATCTCGCCCAGCATGTTCAGCGCCGCTTCATTGGCGCCGCCATGGGCTGGGCCCCACAGGCAGGCAATACCGGCAGCGATACAGGCGAACGGGTTGGCGCCCGAAGACCCGGCGAGACGCACCGTCGAGGTCGAGGCGTTCTGCTCATGGTCGGCGTGCAGGATGAAGATACGCTCCATGGCGCGCGCCAGCACGGGATTGATCTTGTATTCCTCGCACGGCACGGCAAAGCACATATGCAGGAAGTTGGCGGCGAAGTTCAGCTCGTTCTTCGGGTAAATGAAGGGCTGGCCGATGTGGTATTTGTAGGCCATCGCCGCGATCGTCGGCATCTTGGCGATCAGCCGCATGGAGGCAACCATGCGCTGGTAGGGGTCGGAGATGTCGGTGGAGTCGTGATAGAAAGCCGACAGCGCACCGACCACGCCGCACATCACCGCCATCGGATGCGCGTCACGGCGGAAGCCGGTGAAGAAGCGCGACATCTGCTCGTGCACCATGGTGTGGCGGGTCACGCGGTAATCGAAATCGTCCTTCTGCGCCTTGGTCGGCAATTCGCCGTAGAGCAGGAGATAGCAGACCTCGAGGAAATCGCCGTGTTCGGCCAGCTGATCGATCGGATAGCCGCGGTGCAAGAGGATGCCGGCGTCGCCGTCGATGAAGGTGATCTCGGACTCGCAGCTTGCGGTCGAGGTGAAGCCGGGATCATAGGTGAAGGCGCCGGTGGTGCTGTAGAGCGAGGCGATGTCGATGACATCGGGCCCGACCGAACCGCTTCGCACCTTGAACTCGTGAGTCTTGCCGGCGAATTCAAGCGTTGCCGTGGCCTCTCGGGTCGTGCCGCCCAAATCCAGTTTTTTCGCAGCTTCGGTCATTGCAAACTCCTTCTTGTTTCCTCATGCCGGCAAAGGCAAAATTCTGCAGAGCGACACGTCGAAATCACCGCAATGCGCGTATTCGCCACCGCATATTAGGAGGTGCGTGCCAGATTGGGCCAAGGCCTAATGTTGCACTGCGAAACGCGCCTTTCAATGCCAATCTTCTTGGGCCAGTTTGCTCCTAATCGATTTGATCCGCTATGCGCGCCAGGCTCTCCTCGCGCCCGAGCACGGCAAGCACGTCGAACACGCCCGGCGAGGTGCTTTTCCCGGTCAACGCGGCGCGCAAAGGCTGGGCCACGGCGCCAAGCTTGTGGCCGCCAGCCTGCGCATAATCGCGGACCGCGGCCTCCGCGGCAGTGGCCGTCCAGTCGCCTGAAAGCGCGTTCAAAGCTTCGTGAGCGCCGCGCAGGATCTTGCGTGCGTCGTCATTGAGCAGAAGTGCCGCCTTGTCGTCGATCGGCAGCGGCCGGGTGGCAAACAGGAAGGCGGCGCCATCGACAAGCTCGACCAGCGTCTTGGCGCGCTCCTTCAGGCCCGGCAACGCGGCGAGCAGCTGCGCCTTGTTCTTCTCGTCGAGGCGCGCGGCCATCGCCGGACCACCCTTGAGATAGGGCAAGGTGGCGATGAAGATATCGAACAGCTCGGCATCGCTCATGCGGCGCATATGGACGCCGTTCAGCGCCTCGAGCTTGGCGAAGTCGAAGCGGGCCGCGCCCTTGTTGACATCGCCGATGTCGAACCAGGAAATCATGTCCTTGATCGACATGATCTCGTCGTCGCCATGGCTCCAGCCGAGCCGCGCCAGGTAGTTCAGCAGCGCGTCAGGCAGGTAGCCCATGGCGCGATAAGCCTCGACGCCAAGGGCGCCGTGCCGCTTCGACAGCTTGGCGCCATCGGCGCCGTGGATCAGCGGGATATGCGACATCGACGGCACGTCCCAGTCCATGGCGTTGTAGATCACCGTCTGGCGGGCGGCGTTGGTCAGGTGGTCGTCACCACGAATGATATGGGTGACGCCCATGTCGTGATCGTCGACGACGACGGCATGCATGTAGGTCGGGTTGCCATCCGAACGCAGGATGATGAAGTCGTCGAGATCCTTGTTGGGAAAGCGCACCTCGCCCTGGACACGGTCGTGCACCACCGTCTCGCCCTCGGTCGGCGCCTTGATGCGGATTGCGCCCTTGGCGCCTGCGGGCGCCTCGGACGGGTCGCGGTCACGCCAGCGGCCGTCATAGCGGGGCGGCAGCCCCTTGGCCCGTGCTGCCTCACGCATCGCCTCCAACTCGGCCGGCGTCGCGTAGCAGTAGTAGGCCTTGCCCATGCGCACGAGCTCCTCGGCCACCTCACGGTGGCGCGGCGCACGCTCGAACTGCGACACCGGCTCGCCGTCCCAGGTCAACCCGAGCCAGGAAAGCCCATCGAGAATGGCCGCGGTGGCAGAATCTGTCGAACGCTCACGATCGGTGTCCTCGATGCGCAGCAGCATCGTGCCATCGGTGTGCTTTGCATACAGCCAGTTGAACAGCGCCGTGCGCGCGCCGCCGATGTGCAGGTAGCCGGTGGGCGAGGGGGCAAAACGGGTGACGACCTTGTCGGACATGGAACTCTCGGAAACCATCTGAAGCGGGATGCGGTTGCGCGGACTTTCGCGCGGTCGGCGTTCATGTAGCATAGGGTGTCGAGGGTGCAAGGGGCAGACCCGATGGCTGGACGAGGCCGGGGCTCGGATCAGGGCGAGGACGCTGCTATCGGCGTCAGCGAACGGTCGCTGTTTGCGCCGCCGCAGCCGGCTTCGTTGCCGCCGCCATCACCGCTCGTGCCGGGCACCGGCAACCTGCCATTGCAAGCCGATATCCCGGTCGCTGTTCCAGTTGCCGAAGTCGGCAGAATCGTGCGCGTGCGCCGGCAAATCGGCCCGATATCACTGCCTCGCCTGCGCCACAGCCTAGCCACGGCAGCGGGTCTGGAGCTCGACCGAGGCGTGGCCTTTCTGCTGGTGCCGGTCTGCCTGGCAATCGGGGCGATCGGCTATTTTTCGCTGGCGGCGGAGCCTGACTTTCCAAAGCCTGTCGCGGTCGTTGCGCTGACGGCGCTCTGTGCGCTTGTCTCGCGTTCCTGGCCGAAAACCCATCTGTGCTTCATGGCAGCATTGTTGTGTGCGCTGGGCTTGCTCGTCGCAAAGGTCGAGACATGGCGGGCGGGAACGCAGATTCTGGGCTCGGAAATCTCGACGCAACTGACGGGGCGGGTGGTCTCGCTCGACCGGATGGAGAGCGGCCGCATTCGGCTGACCATCGACGTGACGTCGACCGCCCGGCCGAAATTGCGCTATGCGCCGGAGCGGGTTCGGCTTTCGGCGCGAAAGATCCCGGCAGAGATGACCGCCGGCTCCCTCATCACCGGCTACGCCAAGCTGTTGCCGCCGACAGGCCCGGTGCGGCCGGACAGCTACGACTTCTCCTTCGACAGCTACTTCGCCGGCATCGGCGGCAGCGGGTTCTTTCTCGGCAATCCAAAGATGGCCGCCACCGATGACAACGAAATGCCGCTGTCGGCCCGCCTTTTCTCGGGGATAGAAAATGCCCGCGAAGCCATCGCCGACCATATCAGGGGCAGTGTCGGTGGTGCCGAGGGCGAGATCGCCGCGGCGCTGATCGTCGGCGTGCGCGCCGGCATTCCCGATGACATCAACGAAGCGATGCGGCGTACCGGCATTTACCACATCATCTCCATTTCCGGTCTGCACATGGCGCTGGTCGCCGGCACAATCATGGGCTTGCTGCGTGGCGCCTTCGCCCTGTTTCCGGACTTTTCCGCGCGTCGGCGGGTGAAGAAATACGCGGCCGCCGCGGCACTTTTCTCGATCGCCGCCTATCTAGTCATCTCGGGCGTCGTCGTTGCCGCGGAGCGCAGCTTCATCATGCTGGCGGTGATGCTGATTGCCGTGCTGTTCGATCGGGCGGCGCTGACCATGCGCAATCTGGCGATCTCGGCGATCGCCGTCATTGTGGTGTCGCCGCATGAGGTGGTCGGCCCGAGCTTCCAGATGTCGTTCGCGGCGACGGCTGCGCTGGTCGGCGCCTATGCCGGCTGGTCGGATCATCGAGCGGGAAAAACGAGACCTCCGCCACCACGGCGATCGCTGCCTGGCTTTCTCACGCAAAAATTCCTGCTGGCGGCTGGTGGCCTTGCCATGACCTCCATCATCGCCGGCGGCGCGACTGCACTGTTTGCCATCTGGCATTTTCAGCGGGTGTCGCCGCTCAGCCTGTTCGCCAATCTGGCCATCATGCCGATCGTGTCACTGGTAGTCATGCCCTTCGCCGTCCTCAGCGCGCTGGCGATGCCGTTCGGTGCCGACGGCCCCTTTCTTTATGTGATGGGCAAGGGCCTGACGGCGATGATCGCCATGTCCGGATGGATTTCCGAGCGCTCGCCGGTCGACGCCGTCGGGTTGATTTCGCAGCAGTCTGTCCTGCTGGTGGCGATTGCCTTGGTCATTGCAACCATGGCGACGACATGGCTGCGGCTCGCAGCCCTTCCCTTCGCGCTTGCCGGCCTGTTGACCGTCTCGGATACGCGCGCACCGGACGTGCTGATCTCGGAGGACGCCAGGCTGGTCGCGTTGCCGATCGGGGGCGGCGAGCTCGCCGTCAGCCGCGCACGTCCGAACGAATTCACGGTCGACAACTGGAAACGCGCTCTGACATCCGAAACCATCGTCGTGCCGGAGGTGTTCAACAACGGCGACGGGCAATTCGACATAGCGGATGCCGCTGGAATACCGCCCGGAGCGCCTTTCTACTGCGCATCAGGCGTTTGTCTCGCCAAGCATCCGTCCGGTGCGATCATCGCGCATGTCGAAGATCGAAAAGACGCCTGGAAAGCCTGCGGCTTCGCTGACCTGATTGTCATCAATGACGCGACGGCCTATGACCCCTGTCACAATCCCCTGGTGCTCGTCATCACCAAACGGCAACTGGCCCGCAAGGGCAGCGCCGCCGTCTTCTTCGATCGAGAGTCGGCGACCACGCCGGCAACGGTCAGCTTCGCGGTGGACAGGCCATACCGGCCCTGGCACACGCAACGCAAATTCTCGCGCGAGGCGAGGGGCCTGCCGCCCTTTCGCAAACCCGAAAAGCCGGTTGCAAGCCCTGCTCAGTAGCGCCTGATCAGGCCCACGAGCTTGCCTTGCACCTTGACCCTGTCCGGTCCAAAAATGCGGGTTTCATAGGCCGGGTTGGCGGCTTCGAGAGCAATCGAGGCGCCCTTGCGGCGGAACCGCTTCAGCGTCGCTTCCTCTTCATCCACCAGCGCCACGATGATCTCGCCCGGGCTCGCTGTGTCGGCGTTACGGATGATGACGGTGTCGCCGTCGAAGATGCCGGCCTCGATCATCGAATCGCCCTTGACCTCCAGGGCGTAGTGCTCGCCACCCATGATCATGTCCGGCGGCACCGAGATCGAATGCGTCTGGTGCTGGATGGCGTCGATCGGCACGCCGGCGGCAATGCGGCCCATCACCGGTATCGACACGGCGGAGACCACGTCGTCGTCATTGCCGGCAGAAGGCATCCGCGAAGGCGACGGCTTGATTTGCCGACCAAGTCCGCCTTGCCCAAGACTGCCCTGAATGACGCTTGGTGAGAACTTTTTTGCCGCGTTGAGGCCAGGCGCGATCGAGTCCGGCAGCCGCAGCACTTCCAGCGCGCGCGCCCGGTTGGGCAGTCGGCGAATGAAGCCGCGCTCCTCCAGCGCCGTGATCAGCCGGTGGATGCCGGATTTGGAGGCAAGGTCGAGCGCTTCCTTCATCTCATCGAAGGATGGCGGAATACCGCTCTCCTTGAGGCGTTCATGGATGAACATCAGCAGTTCATGTTGTTTGCGCGTCAGCATGGCAGCCCCCAGGTTACCTGAAATCGGAATCGGAAAAACAAACCCAGAACAAACACTATCTGTTCCAGTTGTGTTCCGCAACCGTTTAAAGTTTAATGAATTTGTTAAGACGGCTGAAATCATCTGCCGCGCGGCAGCGTGCGGCGTTCGACGCTTGTCTGCCACCGCCACAGCCTTGGTTCGATTGAAAATGTTATGGTTAATGGCTTGTGGCCCACCCTGTATCGGGCTTGGCATCCGTTACAGATGAAGCTTGACGAGAGGGCTTTGTTCACGTCACCGATGGTTGGCCTGCCGTGAACGAAACGAAGCCAAAATGCCAACTTCGCCGGAGAAATTGACGAAGTCGGCTTTGGCTTGTTCCTGTTGCATTACCGCTTGTTTGTGCTGCGGTCGCAGGCATGGACATAGACATGCAACGTGTAGTCGATGTGGGCAATCATCAGGGTTTTCGCGCGCTCGATGTTGCGATCGAGCGCCGCTTCCATGAGCGCGGTGTGATGTTCGATCGCGACAGCCTGGCGCAACGCCGTCACGGCCTCCTCATAACCGTGCTGCAGACCGGCGACCGCCCGCAGGGTTGGTGCAAGGCCTAGAAAACGGTGATGGCGACGCAACTGATCCGCGATCGTGGAATGGAAGGTCAGCAGCCATGGGGATGTTGCCGCGCCGAGCAGTGCCGCGTGGAAAGCCTCGTGTTTTTCATCCCATTCGTCGACCACGCCGTCGGACGGGTCGTCGACCGCTGTCTTGCAGCGCGACAGCCGGTAATGGGCGGCGACAACGGCGTCCTCCCATTCACGGCCGCCTTTCTCGATCGATTCCTGGAGCAGCGGCAGTTCGACCACCAGCCTCGCGCGTGACAGATCTTCCAGCTCGACGCGCGAGACTGGTGCGACGGCAAAGCCGCGATTGCTGATGGCGGTCACCAGGCGCTCGGCCTCCAACCGCGACAGCGCCTCGCGTAACGGGGTCCAGCCAATGCCGTAGCTATTGCGCAACCCGCTGAGCTTGAGCGGCGCGCCGGGCTTCAGACGGGTCGTGAGGATATCGCGACGCAACAGCCTGTAGGCTGCTTCCGTCTTCGAGAAGTGCTCGTCGTCCAGCATCGCCGTCCATCCATACTATCTGGGCGATGATTATATATGAAATTCTTTCATTCCGTAAATTATATATAATGTTTGACAGCAACCAAGAGACTGCCCATGATCGGCCAACCGTTTCACCTGATGCTCATCCGAGCACGCTCATGCGCGGGGATAGTCGATCATGAATGCCACTCTCGATCTCGCTGCAATCGCGGCGATGGATGCCGCGGATCCGCTGCGTGCCATGCGCGATCGTTTCGTCTTGCCGGAAGGGGTGATCTACCTCGACGGCAATTCGCTTGGCGCGGCTTCACCCGCCGTCTTCGAAGAGATCCAGAAGGCCGCGACGCAGGAATGGGCGCAGGATCTCATCCGTGCCTGGAACACCGCCGGCTGGTTCGACATGCCGGTCGAGCTCGGCGACCAACTCGGACGCCTGATTGGTGCCGCAGCCGGCCAGACGGTGGTCTGCGATACAACCTCGATCAACATCTACAAGGTCTTGCATGCGGCACTCACAATGCGGCCGGACCGGTCGGTCATCGTCGCCGAGGGCGACAGTTTTCCAACCGACCTCTATATGGCCGAAGGCGTTGCTTCGACGCGACCAGGTACCGTGCTGCGGCTTGAGGGAGTCGACGCGCCTGATATTGAGGAGCTGATCGATGAACGCGTCGCCGTCATCCTGGTCAACCACGTCAACTACAAATCCGGTCAGTTGCGCGACATGGCGGCGCTGACCCGCAGGGCCCATCAGGCCGGTGCGCTGATCGTCTGGGACCTCTGCCACACCGCCGGAGCGCTGCCGGTCGAGCTTGACGGTGCCAATGCCGATTTCGCCATTGGCTGCACCTACAAGTACCTCAATGGCGGCCCGGGCTCACCGGCCTTCATCTATGCCGCAAGGCGCCACCATGGAGATGTCCATCAGCCGCTCAGCGGCTGGTGGGGGCATGCGCGGCCGTTCGCCTTCGAACAGGCCTATGCGGCCGGCACCGGCATCCGCCGCTTCCTGTGCGGCACGCAGCCGGTGTTGTCGATGCGGGCGCTCAAGGGCGCGTTGGACCTCTGGAACGATGTCGACATGGCGGTGGTGCGCAAGAAGAGCATCGCACTGACCGACCTGTTCATCCAGCTCGTCGAAGCGAAATGCGGCGCCTATGGCCTCGAGCTCGAAAGCCCGCGCAACGGCGATGAGCGCGGCAGCCAGGTTTCGTTCATCCACCCGCATGGCTACCAGGTGATGCGGGCCTTGATCGAGCGCGGCGTGATCGGCGATTTCCGCGCGCCGTCGACCATCCGCTTCGGCTTCACGCCGCTCTATGTCGGCTACAGGGATGTCTGGCAGGCGGTCGAGGTGCTGGAAGACATTCTGCGCACCGGCGCCTGGCGGGACGCGCGGTTCGCGGTCAAGACGGCAGTCACTTGAGGTGTGTTGATATTCAGGTGATGCCGGCCTGCAAACGACGGCTTTCTGCGCTTCTGGTGCTCACGGA
Organism: Mesorhizobium newzealandense; assembly: GCF_042682145.1. Taxonomy (NCBI): domain Bacteria; kingdom Pseudomonadati; phylum Pseudomonadota; class Alphaproteobacteria; order Hyphomicrobiales; family Phyllobacteriaceae; genus Mesorhizobium; species Mesorhizobium newzealandense. The sequence continues at coordinate 282,181 of NZ_JBHUGZ010000023.1, forward strand.
CCCGAATGTTCCGCCCGGTTCTCGAAAACCGTCGTTTTCGGCTCGGCCTGACCTGAATCGCATTACTCCTTGGTGCGTAAAAGTGCGCACAATAGTCAGAGCCGGGTGCGGACCGTCCAGAGCTCTGGAAACAGGACGACCTCGAGCATCTTCTTCAAGTAGGACGCACCCGACGTGCCGCCGGTGCCGCGCTTGAGGCCGATGATGCGCTCGACCGTGGTGACGTGGTTGAAGCGCCAGCGGCGGAAATAATCCTCGAAGTCGACCAGCTTCTCGGCCAGTTCGTAGAACATCCAGTAGCGTTGCGGGTCACGATAAACGGTCTGCCAGGCAACCAGGACCTCTTCATTCTCGGCGCGCGTCTCACGCCAGTCGGTGCGCCTGGCGTCGGCGCCGATATCGAATCCGTTGCGCGCCAGCAGCAGCAGCGCTTCGTCGTAGAGCGACGGCTCGGCCAGGATCGTCTCCAGCTTCTGGCTGAGGTCCGGCCGGTGCTTGTGCGGGCCGAGCATGGCGAGGTTGCGGTTACCGGCCATGAACTCGATGGCGCGATATTGCCAGGATTGGAAACCCGAGGATTGGCCGAGCGCGTCGCGGAACTCGGTGTATTCGCTAGGCGTCATCGTCCGCAGCACGTCCCAGGCGTTGTTCAACTGTTCGAAAATGCGGGCGACGCGCGACAGCATCTTGAAGCTCGGCTCGAGGCGGTCGGCGCGGATGGAACGGATCGCGGCACCGATCTCGTGCAGAGCGAGCTTCATCCAGAGCTCGGAGGTCTGATGCTGGATGATGAACAGCATCTCATCATGCGCCGACGACAGCGGCGTCTGTGCCTCCAGCACTTTCTCCAGGTGCAGATAGTCGCTGTAGGACATGCGCTCCTTGAACGACATCTGTGCGCCTTCGGAAGCCGGATCGTATGGTTCGCTCAATTGATTTTCTCCGTGCGCAGCCGGAAGCGCTGGATCTTGCCGGTCTGCGTCTTGGGCAACGCAGCGATGAACTTCACCGATCGCGGATATTTGTAGGGCGCGATCGTCGCCTTGACGTGGTCCTGCAGGCGCTTGGTGGTCAACGCGTCAGGTGCCACGCCTTGCACCAGCACGACATGCGCCTCGACGATCTGTCCGCGTTCGGCGTCTTGGGCGCCGATCACCGCGCATTCGGCGACATCCGGATGCGCCAGCAGCGCCGCCTCGACCTCGGGGCCGGCGATGTTGTAGCCGGCGCTGACGATCATGTCGTCGGAGCGGGCGGCGAAATGGAAGAAGCCGTCCTCGTCCTGCGTGAAGGTGTCGCCGGTGAGGTTCCAGCCGTCGCGAACGTATTCCGTCTGCCTGTTATCGGCCATGTAGCGGCAGCCGGTCGGGCCGCGCACCGCCAGCCTGCCGGTCGTGCCGCGCGGCACCTCGCGCATCTCATCATCGACGATGCGCGCCTCATAGCCGCCCACCGGCTTGCCGGTCGACGCGGGCTTCATGTCGCCAAAACGGTTGGAGATGAAGATGTGCAGCATTTCGGTGGCGCCGATACCGTCTAGGATCGGCTTGCCGGTCTTTTGCGTCCACTCTTCGAAAACCGGAGCGGGCAAGGTTTCGCCGGCCGAAACGGCGACGCGTAGCGATGACAGGTCGGCACCCTCGTCCATGGCCTTCAGCATCGCGCGATAGGCGGTCGGCGCGGTGAAGGAGATGGTCGCTTTGTAGGTCTCGATGATGTGGATCATGTTGGGCGGCGTCGCCTGTTCGAGCAGCGTCGCCGCCGCACCGAAGCGCAGCGGGAAGATGGCGAGACCACCAAGGCCGAAGGTGAAGGCCAGCGGCGGCGAGCCGACAAAGATGTCGTCCGGCGTCACCTGTAGGATTTCGCGGGCGTAGGCGTCGGCGATGGTCAAGAGGTCGCGGTGGAAATGCATCGTCGCCTTCGGCACGCCTGTCGTTCCCGAGGTGAAGCCGAGCAGCGCGACGTCGTCGCGGCCGGTGTTGACGGCGCTGAAAACAACCGACTTGTCGAGAGCCGCGCGATCGAGTTCGGCATCATGGTTGGCGGTGCCGTCGAAGCCGATAACCTGCTTGAGGAACGCGCTGTCCTTGGCGCAAGCGGTCATCTCGTCCATCAGCCTGGTGTCGCAGAGCGCGATTGTGATTTCCGCCTTGTCGACGATCTTGGCAAGCTCGCCGGCGCGCAGCATCGGCATGGTGTTGACGACCACGGCGCCGACCTTGGTGGCAGCCAGCCAGCAAGCGACCATGGCGGGGTTGTTGGCCGAGCGGATCAGCACCCGGTTGCCCGGCTTCACGCCATAATTCTCGACCAGCGCATGGGCCAGCCTGTTCGTCCAATCGGACAGTTCCTTGTAGGTGCGGCGGCGGCCATTGCCGATCAGCGCGGTATGGTCACCCAGGCCCATCTCGACCAGCCTGTCGGTTAGTTCGACGCCGGCATTGAGACGTTCAGGATAGTCGAAACCGTCGAGCAGGAAGTCCGGCCATTGCTCGGGCGGCGGCAGGTGATCGCGCGTGAACGTGTCGATATGCGCTGAAGGCCCAAGCATGTCGCCGCTATCCTGTCTGCTGCCTGGCCAGTGCACGAGGCTTCTGGCTGGTGTGGTGGATTTGAAATTCCTGCTTTTGGAGGAGGCTCCATGCCGCCGGTCGCACCTCGCTCGACGTCACCCGAAAGGGCGGACATCCGCAGGTTTTGGGCAGCACGGCAGACCTCCCATTGTCCGCTGTTCGTCAGGGCAGGATCGCACCAGTCGAAATTTGTTTCAAGCCTAAAATATTTTTCTTCTGGAGCATTGACGCATGCCGTGGCGGTGGCCATTGCTAGCGGAGAAACGTTGCCGTTTTGGGGAGGGCGCGGATGCTCAAACGTCACATTGCCGATTGGGATGGCGCCTATGCCAACGGCGCGAACATCGCCGGCAGCGACCGCTGGCCGGCGGCGTGGATCGAACCAGCGCAAGCGTTTCGTGGCGCGCTTTCGGCAGAGGGCCGGGCAAGGCTGGACATCGCCTATGGCGGGGGACGGCGCAATCGCCTCGATCTCTTCCTTCCAAGCACCACGCCCAAGGGGCTCGTGGTGTTCATCCATGGCGGTTACTGGATGGCATTCGACAAGAGTTTCTGGTCACATCTCGCAAATGGCGCGGTCAGCAGCGGCTTTGCCGTGGCGATGCCGTCCTACACGCTGTGCCCGGAAATACGCATCGCCGGCATCGTCCAGGAGATGGGCGCGGCGATCAGCAAGGCGGCCGAAATGGTCGACGGGCCATTGATGTTGACCGGCCATTCGGCCGGCGGCCATCTCGCCAGCCGCATGGTGACGACAACCACGCCTCTGGCGGCGGACGTGGCGCGGCGCATACGCCACGTCGTCTCGATCTCAGGTGTCCATGACCTGCGCCCGATCATGCAGACCGAGATGAACGCGACCCTGGCAATCGACGAGCAGGAGGCGCTGGCCGAAAGCCCGGGGCTGTTGCGCCCGATGGACGGTGCCCGCATCACCTGCTGGGCCGGTGGTGGTGAACGCGCCGAGTTCCTGCGCCAGAACGCGTTGCTTGCCAACATCTGGACCGGCCTTGGCGCGGCGACCAGCACAGTGGTCGAGCCAGACCAGCATCATTACAGCATTGTCGACGGCCTTGCCGATCCGGCGCATCCGCTGACCCGGAGCTTGATCTCGGAGTAAGAACGAGATCATTTTATGATGTATTATGAATGACTTGTCAGAAATACTTCAACGCAGCATCAGCATGCTGCAAGCTTCACCGGCGGCCGCTGCTGGGGCAAATGGTGCCCGCACGATCAGCCCGTTGGCGTCGGCCAGCATTCGGAGCATCGAGGAATCCTGGATGCCGAACGGCGTCGCCACCAGCGCGCCGTCATCTTCGCTGACCACCGCCCGCACATAATCCTGACGGAGGTCATTGGCCGGCATTGCGGCGCCCAATCGCGCCGGGCGTATGTCCTGGTGATGATTGCGGCCGCCGAGCCGTGCCAGCAGCGGCTTCAGGAACAATTGCGAGCAGACTAGGCTTGCCACCGGATTGCCGGGCAGGCCGATGCACCTGATATCGCCGAGGCGGCCGAACATCAGCGGCTTGCCGGGGCGCATGGCGATTTTCCAAAAGCCGAGCGTCATGCCTTCGCCGATCAGCACGTCGTGGATCAGGTCGTGATCACCGACCGAGGCACCACCAAGCGTGACGATGACATCCGCGCCGGCCGCGACCGCTTTCTGCACCAGCGCAGCGATGGCCTCCTTGCGGTCGGCAGCGATACCGAGATCGAGTGCGCGAGCGCCGACCGACTGTGCCGCAGCGGCGACGCCATAGGCATTGGAGGAGATGATCTGGTCCGGCCCGAGTTCGCTGCCGGGCGGCAACAATTCGTCGCCGGTGGCAATGATGGCGACCAGAGGCCGTTTCACCACGTTGACCCGGGGATGGTTGGCCGATGCCGCCAGCGACAATGCCGCCGGGTCGAGCACGCGGCCTTTTTCCAGCAGGACGTCGCCTTTCGAAAAGTCGAGGCCGATGCGGCGGATGTTGCGCCACTCCGTCGTCGGTTCGGTCACTTCGATGTCGCCGCCGCCGAGGTCGCGGACATTCTCTTGGATGACGATGGTGTCGGCTCCGTCAGGCAGCGGCGCACCGGTGAAGATGCGCACGGCTTGTGCCTTGCCGACCGTGCCGTCAAATCCGCGCCCGGCCGGCGCCATGCCGATCACCGAAAGTCTCGATGGCGCCGACGCCACATCCGTGGCGTGGGCCGCGTAGCCATCCATGGCCGAGGCGTTGAAGGGCGGCTGAGTGCGCAGTGCGACGACCGGCTCGGCCAGCACCCGGTCCACCGCCTCGAGGAGCGGAACGCTTTCACCGGCCAGCGGCGCAGCACCTTCCAGCAGGCGTTCGAGCGCCTCCGCGACGGGAACCAGCGCCATCAGGCGCGCGCCTTGTAGTCACCCGACTTGCCGCCGGTCTTTTCGACCAGCCGGATGCCGGAGATGACCATGGCGCGGTCCACCGCCTTGGCCATGTCGTAGATGGTCAGGCAGGCCACGGAAGCAGCGGTCAGCGCTTCCATCTCGACGCCCGTCTTGCCGGTGACACGCGCCAGCGCTGTGACCTTCAGGCCCGGCAAAGCGTGGTCCGGTTCGATGTCGACGGAAACCTTGGTCAGAAGCAGCGGATGGCAGAGCGGGATCAATTCATGCGTCTTTTTCGCCGCCATGATGCCGGCGATGCGCGCGGTGCCGAGCACATCGCCCTTCTTGGCATTGCCGGCGAGGATCATCGTCAGCGTCTCGGGCTGCATCGCGACAAAACCCTCGGCGATTGCCGTGCGCGTCGTCTCCGCCTTGTCGCCGACATCGACCATGTTGGCCTCGCCCTGCGTGCCGAGATGGGTGAGGGCGGCCGTCATCGTCAGATCGCCTCGGCCGGTGCCTTGCCCGTCAGAAGCAGGCGCGTCGCCGTGGTGACGTCCTGTTGCCGCATCAAGCTCTCGCCGACAAGGAAGGTGCCGATGTCGCTCTTTTGCAATTTGAGGCAATCGTCATGCGTGAAGATACCGCTCTCGCTGACCAGCAGGCGATCGGCCGGCACCATCGACGCCAACCGCCCGGAGGTTTCGATGCTGGTCTCGAATGTTCTGAGATTGCGGTTGTTGATGCCGATCAGCCGCGAAGACAGCTTCAGCGCGCGCTGCGTCTCGGCCTCGTCATGCACTTCGACCAGCGCATCCATGCCAAGTTCGAACGCCGTCGATTCGAGGTCGCTGGCCAGGGCATCGTCGACGCTCGCCATGATGATCAGGATGGCGTCCGCGCCCCAGGCGCGGGCTTCGTAGACCTGGTACGGGTCGAACAGAAAATCCTTGCGCAAAGCCGGCAGGGCGACGGCGGCTCGCGCCCTGGTGAGAAATTCGGGCGCGCCCTGGAAAGATGGCGCGTCCGTCAGTACCGAAAGACAGGCGGCGCCGCCTTCAGCGTAGGCCTGCGCCAATGCCGGCGGGTCGAAATCGGCACGGATCAGGCCCCTGGAGGGGCTTGCCTTCTTGATCTCGGCGATAAGCGCGAAGGCGCCGGATTTGCGCTTCGCCTCAAGCGCGGCAAGAAAGCCGCGTGGTGCGTCGGCATCTTTGGCCCGCGCCTTGATTTCGGCAAGTGGCACGCGTGCCTTTGCCGCCGCGATCTCGTCGCGCTTGTAGGCCTCGATCTTGCGAAGAATGTCAGACACGCTTTATCCGTTCGAAATCTCGACCAGCCTGTCGAGCACCTGCAGGGCCCGGCCGCTGTCGATGGCTTGCGCCGCTGCCGTGATGCCGTCGCCAAGCGTCGTCGCCTTGCCAGCCACGACCAGTCCTGCGCCGGCATTCATCAGCACCGTGTCGCGATAGGCGCCAGCAGCGCCGCCCAGCATATCGCGCAATGCCTTGGCGTTGTAGGCCGCGTCGCCGCCGCGCAACTCGTCCTTGGTGTGGCGCGCCAACCCAACCGCTTCGGGAGTCAGCGTGAAGCTGCGGATCTCGCCGCCGATCAGTTCGGCGACATGCGTTTCGCCGGTGGTGGTGATCTCGTCATAGCCGTCGCCATGAGCGACCCACGCATGCTCGGCGCCCAGCGCCTTCAGCGCCTCGGCTACTGGCAGGATCCATTCCGGCAGGAACACACCGACCAACTGCCGCCTGACGCCAGCCGGATTGATGAGCGGGCCGAGGAGGTTAAAGATGGTGCGGGTGCCGAGCTCGACGCGGGTCGGGCCGACATGCTTCATCGCCGGATGGTGCGCGGGCGCGAACATGAAGCCGACGCCAGCCTCATGGATGCAGCGGCCGATGAATTCGGGCGAGATGTCGATCTTGACCCCGAGCGCACCCAGCACGTCGGCGGCGCCTGTCAGCGACGACAGGCCGCGATTGCCGTGCTTGGCGACCGGCACCCCACTGCCGGCTATGACGAACGCCGACCCCGTCGAAATGTTGACGCTGTGGGAATTGTCACCGCCCGTGCCGACGATATCGATGGCGCCGGCCGGCGCGTCGACGCGCAGCATCTTGGCGCGCATGGTGGCGACCGCGCCGGAAATCTCGCTCACCGTCTCGCCGCGCACGCGCAGCGCCATCAGGAAGCCGCCGATCTGGCCGGGCGTTGCGTCACCCGACATGATGATGTCGAAGGCCTCACGCGCTTCCTCGAAGGAAAGCGCGCTTCCGGTCGCGACCTTGGCGATATGGGTTTTCAGCGCGCTCATCTTGTCGAGGCTTGGGCGACGGCGGCCTGGTCGATGCGAACGTCGTATTGCGTCTGCAGTTGTGCCACCAGTTGATCGAGCAGATCATCCGACATGCCGGAGGTGAAGGATTTCTGCGCATCGTCCGGCACCGAACTGGCATCGGCCCCGGCGGGCTCGAACACTTCGGCGATCTTGTACAGGATCTGTCCGTCGCCGGTGGGCGAGGGGATCAGGCCGGTGCCGCCTTCGCCGACGCCGAACATCGCCGCCGCACCCTCCTTGCCGAAATCGACATCGTCGGCCTCGCGCTTGACGCCGCGCTTGGTCTGCTTCTCCAGCTTCAGTTCGCCGGCGATGACGTCGAGCGTGACACCGGCCTTGAGCCGCTTTTCGAGCTCGTCAGCCTTGGCGGCGAGCCGCTTGGTCGTCTCGGCTGCCGTCCAGTCGGCGACGACTTTCTGGCGAATCTCGTCCAGTGTCCGGTCGCGGGCCGGCGTGATGGAAGCCACCTCGTAGAAAACGAAGCCGTTGTCCGCCGTGGTCAAGGCGTCGTTTTCCGTCTTGGGTTCGGCGTCGAAGACAGCCTTGATCAATTCCGGCGATTGCGGCAGGTCCTTGACGATGGTTGCGTCGGGCCGCAGCCCGCTGCGATCGATGGCGTCGATGGTGACAACCTTCAGCTTCAGCTTGGTGGCGGCGTCGGCCAGCGAACCGCCGGCAGCGCGGGTGTCTTCATAATTGTCGCGCACGTCCAGAAGAATGCGGCTTGCCTCGCCCAGTGCCAGATCCTTGCGGATCTGGTCGGACGCTTCGGCCAGCGGCTTCACCACTTCGGGCTTGATCTCGGTGACGCGCAGCAGCACCGGACCGAAGGCACCCTGCACAACCTGACTGACTTCATTGGCATTGAGTTTGAAGGCCGCGTCGGCGACCGCCTTGTCGGCGATCTTGTCCTTGGCCAGCGTGCCGAGCAGCGTGTCGGCCGGGGTCTTGCCCGCCGCCGTGACCAGCTTGTCGAAGGTGGCGCCGGCCTTGAGCGAATCGAGCGCTGCCTTGGCCGCGTCAGGCGTCTTGAACACAAGCTGCTCGATGGTGCGCAGCTCTGGCGTCGTGTAGCGCGCCTTGTTCTTGTTGTAGTCGTCGTTGACCTGTTGGTCGGTGACGGCGGTCGTATCCATGATGTCGACCGGTTCGAGCCTGACATAGGAGAATTTGCGGTATTCGGGCGCCGCATATGTCTTCTTGTTTGCGTCGAAATAGGCCGAGAGCACGCTGTCGGACGGCGCCTGGATCGGCTCGACCAGTGCCTTGGGCAAGGTCAAATAGTCGATGGTGCGGTCTTCGCCGCGATAGAGCGCGACCGCCTTGAAGAAAGTGTCCGGCGCCTTGAGGCCATCCGAGACCGCCTCGACGATCTGCTGGCGCACCGCCACCTGGGCACGGTTCTTAAGATAGTCCTCAGGCCGCATGCCGATCTGCTGCAACATATATTCGAAGGTTCGCCTGTCGAACTGGCCGCCAGGGCCCTTGAAGGCCGGATCTTCGCGCGTCAGCTCGGCCAGCCGGTCCTTGGAGAGGCCGAGGCCCAGCTTGCGGGCCTGTTCGTCGAGTACGGCTCCCGAGACGAGCTGCGCCAGCACCTGGTTGTCGATGCCGAGCGCCTTTGCCTGTTCGTGGGTGAGACGCTGGCCGAACTGCTGCGACATGACGGCGAGCTGGCGATCATAAGCCAATCGATACTCGTTGAGCGACACCTTGGTGCCGCCAGCGGTTATTACCGAATCGTGGCCGGCGAAACCGCCCATCACTCGCCCGGAAATGCCCCAGGCGAGGAAACTCACCACCAGCAGCGAAAGCAGCGTTTTCGCGACCCAGGTTCCCGCCGCGTCTCTCAATATACCAAGCATGGACAATTCCGATTTATGCGCATCTTCGCGTGCGCCGAGTCTGAAACAAGCGCAATAGCGCCCTTCCGTGCCACTGTCGATTGCTTTGTGGCCTGATTTTGGTAGTGAGGGCCAAAGCCGAATATTGCCCGGAGAAGCAAACCAATGACGCCAGGAATTCGCCCACTCGTTGCCGGCAACTGGAAAATGAATGGCACCAGCGCCTCGCTCAATGAGCTCAGGATGATCGGCAATGGCTTCATGAGCGGTCTCGACGCGGAGACCGAAGCGCTGGTCTGCGTCCCAGCAACCCTGCTAGCCCACGCCGCCGAGATCCTGTCGCGCACGCCGGTCCATGCCGGCGGCGAGGATTGCCACACCAAGGAAAGCGGCGCCTACACCGGCTGCATCTCAGCGGAAATGCTGAAGGATGCCGGCGCGAGCCATGTCATCGTCGGCCATTCCGAATGCCGCGAGCAAGCGGGTGAGGATGACGCGATGGTCCAGGCCAAGGCCTCCGCCGCCTGGCGCGCCGGGCTTGTGGTCATCATCTGCATCGGCGAAACGCAGCAACAGCGTGAAGCGGGCGCCACGCTCGACGTGCTGTCACGGCAGATCGCCGGATCTGTGCCGCCAAGCGCCACCCCGTCCAACTCCATCATCGCCTATGAGCCGGTATGGGCGATCGGCACTGGCCTGACGCCGACTGCGGCCGATGTAGCCGAAGCACACGCGCATATCCGCGAAAAGCTCTCGGAAAAGCTCGGCGGCGTGGCGGCCAAGATGCGCATTCTTTATGGCGGCTCGGTCAAGCCCTCCAACGCTGTCGAACTGCTCGGCGTCAAGAATGTCGACGGCGCGCTGGTCGGCGGCGCCAGCCTGAAAGCGGCGGACTTCCTTGCCATCGCCGAGGCTTATCGCAACATCGCCTAAGGGCAGACGGCGCCGGAAATCGTTGCAAAGGGAGCGTTGCTTCCCATATTCCGGCCACGGGCTTGGAAATGCCGTCAAAGCATTGTATTGAGCCGCCTCCAATTCACCGGTCGTGTTCGCGGCCGGGCAAGGCCTTGCCAGGATAAACTATGGAAACCGTACTGATCGTCATCCATCTCATGGTCGTGCTCGCCCTTGTCGGCGTGGTGCTTTTGCAGCGCTCCGAAGGCGGCGGCCTTGGCATCGGCGGCGGCTCGGGCTTCATGACCGCGCGCGGCGCGGCCAATGCGCTGACGCGTGCGACGGCGATCCTGGCGGCCGCCTTCTTCGCCACCTCGCTGACGCTGTCGATCGTCGCCCGCTACGGCGAGAAGCCGATCGACATCCTTGACCGCGTGCCCGCGACATCGGACGGCGCCGGCAAGGGCGTGCTCAACCAATTGCCCGGGACGACCACCCCGGCGCCTGCCGGCAACGCCACGCCGACGCCGCCGTCCGGCAACGACGCCGCCGCAAAGCCCCCGGCCACGGCGCCTGCCGCCGGTTCGACTCAGCCGGCGACCAACGGCACCACCCCCGCTGCACCGGCGACCCCGCAGGTCCCGAACCAGTAGTCTCCAACGCCCGAAGCCGCGACCTGTTGTCGTTTGAACACAGTCGCGGCAAATGCGGCACGATCACGAAGATTCGAGTGGGTGCGGCGCGGCCTCGCGCTTGAGGCATCCGCGCTTATTCGACTATAGATTGCGCGCGGCATTTCCGGCGCCCTTGGGGGGCGCTGGGCGACGCCGTGGGCAACAGCATAGAACGATCGGATCTTCGCCATGCAGCTTCGCAGCTTCATTTTCCTGGGACTTTGCGCCGCACTCGGCATGAGTTCCCCGGCTTTCGCCGGTGTGCCGGCCAATATGGCCGTATCGGCTGACAAAACCAGTGCCATCAACGTCGCCGTCAAGAGTGATTCGGCGCAATTGAAGCTTCTCAAGAAGAAGAAAAACCCGACACCGGACGATCTCGCCCAGATCAAGAAGATCGAGGCCAAGATCGTTGCCGACAAGGAAGCCGCCAAGGCCAAGGCGCTCGAAGCCAGAAAGCTGGCAATGCGCGAAGCGGCGAAGGCCAAGGCCGACGCGGAACGGCAGGCATTCCTCGCCAAGCGGGGCAAGAGCGCGCCGGTGTCCGAAGTGGCTGACGCCAAGCCGGCCAAGAACGCTGCCAAGGTCCTCGAGCCAATCGAACCGATCGAACCGATCCAGTCGGCTGAGCCGCTCCCGGCCGAAGTGATGAATGTCGCGTTGACCGGCAACAACGGCGAGCTGCGCAGCGAAGTCGTCGGCCAGAAGCAGGCGAGCGGCGGTCTGTTCGCCGGCCTCTTCGGCGGCACCTCCTCTTCTTCGATTTCATATCTCCCCGAGACGCGTGCCCTGGACCAGGCTCTCGCCAAGAAGGAAGCCAAGAAGCAGTTCAAGGTGAAACCGGAATTCGTCCCGCAGGACGTGGAATTCACCGGCTACGATGCGGGCACCATCGTCATCGACACCAGCGCCCGCCGCCTCTATCTCGTCGAATCGTCTTCCACCGCTCGCCGCTACGCCATTGCGGTCGGCCGCGAGGGCCTTCAGTTCAAGGGCACGGTTGCGGTCGGCGACAAGCAGGAATGGCCGCGCTGGATCCCGACGCTGGACATGCAGAAGCGTGAGCCGAAGCACTATGGCCAGTACAAGGACGGCATGCCTGGCGGCGGTCAGAACCCGCTCGGGGCGCGCGCCATCTATCTCTATGACGGCAAGAAGGACACGCATCTGCGCATCCACGGCACCATCGCGCCGCAATCGATCGGAACCAGCGCCTCCAATGGCTGCTTCCGCATGATCAACGAGCACGTCATGGACCTCTACAGCCGCGTCAGGGTAGGTACCAAGGTCGTCATCATCTGACGCCTGCGTCCATCATGCCGAAAGGGCCGGCCTTGCCGGCCCTTTTGTTTTGCCTTGCCTCTAAAGCGCGTCGCGTTGAAACGGAATCAGTCGACGCGCTTTAGATCTTCGTTTCATGCATGTCGTTGTCCCAAAACCGCTGCACACTTTTGGGCGACATGCATAGGACATCACGCCTTCTTGGGAAAAAACCTTCGCGGCGGTTTTTTCTCTGGCGGAATCAATCCGGCCGCGTTAAGCGATGACTCCCATGGCGCGATATGTATTCATCACAGGCGGCGTGGTTTCCTCACTTGGAAAAGGCATTGCCGCAGCGGCCCTTGGGGCTCTCTTGCAGGCGCGAGGCTATCGCGCGCGCATCAAAAAACTCGATCCCTATCTCAATGTCGATCCGGGCACGATGTCGCCGTACCAGCATGGCGAGGTTTTCGTCACCGATGACGGCGCCGAGACCGATCTCGATCTTGGCCATTACGAGCGCTTCACGGGGCGCTCGGCCAATCAGCAGGACAACATCACCACCGGCCGCATCTACAAGAACATCATCGAGCGCGAGCGGCGCGGCGATTATCTTGGTGCAACCGTGCAGGTCATCCCGCACGTTACCGACGAGATCAAGAATTTCGTCCTCAATGGCAATGACGACTATGATTTCGTGCTGTGCGAGATCGGCGGCACGGTCGGCGACATCGAGGCGATGCCGTTCCTCGAGGCGATCCGTCAACTCGGCAACGACTTGCCGCGCAACAACGCCGTCTACGTGCATCTGACGCTGATGCCCTACATCCCGACAGCGGGTGAGCTGAAAACCAAGCCGACCCAACATTCGGTCAAGGAATTACGTGGCATCGGCATCGCGCCCGACATCCTGCTGGTTCGCGCCGATCGCGCCATCCCCAAGGAAGAGCGCCGAAAACTGTCGCTGTTCTGCAACGTCAGGGAAAGCGCCGTGATCCAGGCGCTCGACGTGCCGCACATCTACGACGTGCCGATGGCCTACCACAAGGAAGGGCTTGATTCGGAAGTGCTGGCCGCTTTCGGCATCGATCCGGCGCCGAAGCCTCGCATGGAGCCCTGGCAGGCGGTGTCCAACCGCATCCACAATCCGGAGGGCGAGGTGACCATCGCCGTGGTCGGCAAATATACCGGCCTCAAGGATGCCTACAAATCGTTGATCGAGGCGCTTTCGCATGGCGGCCTGGCCAACCACGTCAAGGTCAAGCTCGACTGGATCGAATCGGAGATCTTCGAAAAGGAAGATCCGACGCCCTGGCTGGAAAAGGTGCATGGCATCCTGGTTCCCGGCGGCTTCGGCGAGCGCGGCTCAGAAGGCAAGATCCTGGCGGCGAAGTTCGCGCGTGAACGAAAGGTGCCGTATTTCGGCATCTGCTTCGGCATGCAGATGGCCTGCATCGAGGCCGCGCGGTCGCTGGCCGGCGTCGAGCACGCCTCCTCGACCGAATTCGGCCCAACCGAGGAACCGGTGGTCGGCCTGATGACCGAATGGCTGAAAGGCAACATGCTGGAGAAGCGCCGGGAAACCGGCGATCTCGGCGGTACGATGCGGCTCGGCGCCTATCAGGCCGAGCTCGCCAAGGGTTCCAAGATCGCCGAGATTTATGGCGATACGCAGATTTCCGAGCGCCATCGCCACCGCTACGAGGTCAATGTCGACTACAAGGAGCGGCTCGAGGATTGCGGCCTGGTGTTTGCCGGCATGTCGCCCGATGGCGTGCTGCCGGAAACGGTCGAATACCCCGATCATCCCTGGTTCATCGGCGTCCAGTATCACCCGGAACTGAAAAGCCGGCCGCTCGACCCGCATCCGCTGTTCGCCAGTTTCATCGAGGCGGCGGTGGAGCAGAGCCGGCTGGTGTAGCGACCACTGGCTGGCAGGGCGATGCAGACCTATGTCGCGCTCCTCTACAGCATCATCCTGGGGCAGGGGCGACGGGTGGTCATGGCCGACCTCAAGGCGATGGCCGAAAACCTTGGCCTGAAGAATGTTCGCACCTTGGTGGCGACCGGCAATCTCGTCTTCGAGACGTCGGCGACGGCCATCGCCGATCTGGAGCAACGGCTGGAAGCAGCCTTCGAAACAACCTTCGGCCGGCATGTCGAGATCATCGTGCGCGGTGCCGAGGAGTGGCTGACGCTTGCCGCCGGCAATCCGTTCCCGGGCGAGTCCGCCGAAGCCGGCGACCAGGTCGCGGTGCGTGTGATGCGCCAGCCCGCGCCCATGGATGCCGTCGCGGCGCTCCAGGCCTATGCCGCCGAGGACGAGAAGGTGCTGTCGGTCGGCGGCGACATCTGGCTTGTCTTTTCACGTGAGAGGCCGAGTTCGCGGCTGCTTGCGGCAACCAACCACAAACGTCTGGGCATCGGCACGTCGCGCAACTGGAACACGGTGCGCAAACTGGCCGAGATGGTGAGCGCATAAGATTGGGGGCGGCCTTGCGCCGCCCCCAGTAGTGCCCGTCAGGCCTTCGCGGTCTTGGCGCCGGCACCGAGTGCCGCGGTGCGCAGCACGTAGTAGATGATGCCGGCGATGGCGACGCCGAAGAACCAGCCATAGACGCCCCACCAGGACGGCAGCCAGTTGGTGAAGTTGGGCAGGATCGACGAGAAGATGGCGCCGATGCCGGCGGCGATGAAGGCATTGACGTGCCAGCCGCCCTGGAAGCGGAATTCGCCGTCCTCGCGATAAAGCGCTTCGACGTCGACCTCACCTTTGCGGATCAGATAATAGTCGACCATCATCACCCCGAAGATCGGTCCCATCGTCGCGCCGATGATGTTGACGAAGGAGGCGGCGCTGCCTTCCCACGGCGCGAAGGGATAGAGCACGAGCGCAATCAGCGCCGCGATATAGCCGCCCTTCTTAAAGTCGATCTGCCTGGGAAAGACGTTGGAGAAGTCGAAGGCCGGCGACACGAAGTTGGCGACGACGTTGATGCCAAGCGTCGCCACGGCGAAGGTCAGGGCCGCAAGGGCGGCCAGGAACCAGCTGTCGAATTTGGCCGAGATCTGGTCGGGGTGCAGCAGCACCTCGTGATAGACGTCATAGGCGGCAATGGTGGTGACGCCGGCGACCAGAGAGAACAGGATGAGGTTGACCGGCAGGCCCCAGATGTTGCCCTTGCGCAGCGACGCCTGATCGGGCGCATAGCGGGCGAAATCGCAGAAGTTGAGATAGAGCGCCGAGAAATAGGTCACCCAGATCGCGGCCACCGCAAACAGCGCAGTCCACGAACCCGGCGTGCCCGGCACGCCCGCATCCTTGGTCTTCTCCAACAGCACGTCCATAGGGATGTCGCTGGTGAAGGCGAAGGTTCCGGATTTGACGCACAGGTAAATCGCCAGGATCAGCATCATCACCCAGACCGCCGGACCAGCCCAGTCCTGGAAGCGGCGCACTGTTTCCATACCGCGCTGGATGATCAGCAGCTGCAGCGCCCAGATGACGACAAAGCAGATCACTTCCAGGCCGGAATGACCAAGGAAATGCGTGTTGGCGTTGAAATCGGCGAACCATTGCGAGCGGATCAAGAGCGCCACGATGGCGCCGGAGGCGGCGGCGGTCTGCGCGCCGTACCAGAAGCAGGCGACGATGGCGCGCACCAGAGCTGGTATGTTGGCGCCCCAGATGCCGAAAGAGGCGCGGGCAAGCACGGGGTAGGGCACGCCGGTCTTCACGCCGGCATAGCCGACCATGTTCATCAGCGCGTAGATGATCAGTGAACCGATGCCGATGGCGATGATGAAGTTGACGAAGCCGCCACAGAACAGGAACAGGCTGGCGGCCAGGTAGTAGCCCCAGAGGCTGTGAACGTCCGACGTCCAGACGTTGAAGATCGAGAATGGTCCCCAGTTTCGAACTTTGGCCGGAGCCAGATCCTCGTTGTACAGATCAGGTGACGCGCCTTGTATCGTCATTCAAATATCCTCCCCTTGATTGCCCGCGCGCCGCCGCGCGTTGGCCCCGCAAGGTAAGCCTGACGCAGGGGAACCGACAAGCAATCCATTTGCCGGCTTTGGCCTTAAAGATATTCAATGAGAACCGCGATTATCGTTCGGATGCGATGGTGGGCCGCTTTGCATTTGTCGGTCGAGTGATTCGAATTTTCGGCGTCTCGCGATTTTTCAAAATTCCGCTTCTTGCACGGAACCAAGCTGCGGATGGCGCGTTTCATTGGGTTCGATCGTGCAGCGGTCGACCGGGAGGAAACGATGGATTATCTGCATTTCTTTTCGCCCGTGCGGATTTCGCGCGGGCAGGGACATCCTGCTGAAGAAATCGATAGTGTTGCCGAGGCCATGGTGTTCTTGCGGAAATGGCCGACGGGACGGCGCGGTCCGGTCTATCAGTGCGCGCTGAATTGCTGCTCGGCCGCCTTGTCGGGCCAGATGTCGGCCGAGGAAGCAAGGAAAGCGTTTACAGGCTTTGCCCGCATCACGCGCCTTCTCGACGATGACATGGCGTTGCCGCTCGGCGGCGAAGGCGAAGCCAAGGTGTATGCGCTGAGGCGGTAAGCGCCGTTCTCTTGATGATTTTGCAAGGTCTCGCGCCGTGGTGGCGCGGGTCTTGTTTTGGTGCGTTCCGAGAATGACGGGCGTCCGAATAGAGGCTGCCCTCAGGTGACGGAATAACGGTCGATCACCCAAAGCCAGCTGCCATCGTCTTGCCGTCGGGCAACCTCGCTGGTCACGTCGCCATCGGGGAGCCGGGTCGACGTGAGCGCAAGATCGCCGCATATGAGGGCGGGGCGCTGCTCTCCCATGGCAAACTTTCGTCCTGACGCGACAATCTCGACATAGTGGCCGCGAATGGCCTCCCTGCCGCGCAGCAAATTTCCGCCGCCGCAGTCGATCACCGCATCGGGTTCGAACAGGGCCATCATGCCGTCGACGTCGCCTGCGTGCTGCCGCGAAACCAGCAGGGGCTCCAGTTGCTGGGGATCGTAGACAGGCTTTTTCCCGGCTGGATCGTTCATGCTTGCCTCCACTTGTCATCCAGTCGAAATCTTATCGCAAACTGTTCGGCACCGTCCGTGACAGGTCGAGGAATTTTCTGGATCAGCGATGCGATCGGGCTCAGCAGTTGAGGGCGTGCCAATCGTGGGGCGAGATGCCCGCCTGGAAGCGAGAACGGCTGCACGTCGAGCTAGGGAGGGGGTGGCAAGCTCGCGGTTCGCCGCCTTTGCAAGAAGCGGCGCACGGCAGGGTCTGCTTCCAGCCCGATCGCTTGTTCATAGGCTTCGCCCGCCGCGACCATGTCCCCCATTCGCGCATGAAGCTCGGCACGACTTCCCTTCTGCATAATTTGATAGTTCAGCGCCGCCCGTCTGACTCATTGGATGCCGCTCTCACCGAAACGCCGTTCTTGCCGGCCAACTTTGCGGCCAGATACTCGCCAAGTAGATTCACTCTGAGGTGACGTCGCGTGCCGGGAGGCGTGACCCAGTGGATGGCGCCGCCTGGGAGAGCCCAGCCGTCGAGAAGCCGCTCGATGCGCCCGTCGGCCAACTCCTCCACGATCATGAACTCGGGCACCACTGCTATCCCCATACCGGCGTACAATAGCGGCATCGAGCCGTCGCTCGTGTTCGCTCGCAGCGGTCCCGACGGTTTTACCGCAAACCATTTCTCCTGCGGTGCTCGTGAAGCGCCGGACATCCAACCCGGTGTAAGTCAGGCATGGAAGAGAAGCGAGATCGAGCGGATGGTAACCGTCCGGAGAAGGCCGCAAGTTAGGCGGCCTGATCGGGTGGGGACTTCGATGGCTGCGAGTACGAATTTGGTTCAAATCAAAAGGCTACAACGCCCTTGATACAAGTCTTAACGTCGCCGCCGATCCAAATCTGGTCATCGACCTGCTCCACATGAACACGTCCTTCCCTTCCAAGGACAGTACCCTGGCTGGCAATGTAAGACGAGGGCGCGATGCCGCTTCCGATCAACCATTGGGCGATGCCCGCGTTCAGGCTGCCGGTTACAGGATCTTCAAAACCGGCAGCGGTAAAGGCGCGCACCTCGAAATTTGCATCCGGCCCCTCTTTCATAGGGTCCCAGGGAGCAACAACACCGACCCGCAGTCCGGACAGCACGGCAAAATCCGGGCGTAGCGCCAAGACATCAGTCCTGGAGCGTAGTAGGACAGCAAGCCAGCCAGGGCCATTGTCCACCCAGTTGGCGTCGACGATGACATCAGAGGCCAACCGCAGACCGTTGATAGCTCGCGTTAGCGTGTCGAGTTCCACCGGGCCCGAGCGGCGTAGCTGGGGGGCTTCGAAAGAAAGCCGTTCATTGTCGCACCGAATGCGGACAAGTCCTGCTTCGCACTCTTGGATAATGTCACCGCTCTTTGGTCGCCCACCGGAGGACAGCCACACATGGCAACTTCCCAAGGTAGGGTGACCCGCGAAGGGCAATTCAGCAGCAGGCGTGAAGATGCGAACGCGGTAGTCGACATCCGCCGACTTCGGCTGTAAAAGGAAGGTCGTTTCGCTAAGGTTCGTCCACCTTGCGAAGGCGGCCATCTCAGACGCGGTCAAGGAATCCGCTCCTATGACAACCGCCAACGGGTTACCTAGCAACGCTCTGGAAGAGAAAACATCAACCTGGTGGAATGAAAATTTTTTGGTTCCGTGTCTCACCATGGCATCCTGACGTTTCGAATTTATGCGGCCTTTCCGCATTTGGGTAAAATTTAGCTGACTGCCAATTCCACGGAAGTAACTCTTCAAGCCGTTTGACAGGTATGTCGGCAATACGGGCGAGAACATCGCCAAGCCAGGCCTGCGGATCGATGTCGTTGAGTATGGCGCTCATGATGAGCGTCGCCATGAAGGCGGCACGGTCAGCGCGGTTCCTATTAGGCATCAGCACCGCTTCCTCGGGTCCGCGTTGATGGCCTCCGCCAGCGCACCTGCTCATTTGCGTGAGCGTACGTCGACGATCGTTCTCGTCGGAGTGTGCTGCTCACTGCCTCAAAGCATGAAGATTATTCTTGAACTATGTCGACAATGCCGGCGACCAGGTCATTGAGACCATCGGCCAGGGCACCGACAATGTGCAGGCCTATGTCAGCTTCAATCTCTCCGGCCAGGAGCTGGAGAACCTGCAGCTGAGAAGCAACGGCAACATCAACGGCACCGGCAATTCCATCGCCAATGTCATTACCGGCAATTCGGGCGTCAACATCCTGATCGGCCTTGGCGGCAACGATACGCTGGACGGCAAGGAGGGTGCCGACACCATGCAAGGCGGCATCGGCAACGACACCTACTATGTCGACAATGCCGGCGACCATGTCATTGAGACCATCGGCCAGGCACCGACAATGTGCAGGCCTATGTCAGCTTCAATCTCTCCGGCCAGGAGCTGGAGAACCTGCAGCTGAGAAGCAACGGCAACATCAACGGCACCGGCAATTCCATCGCCAATGTCATTACCGGCAATTCGGGCGTCAACATCCTGATCGGCCTTGGCGGCAACGATACGCTGGACGGCAAGGAGGGTGCCGACACCATGCAAGGCGGCATCGGCAACGACACCTACTATGTCGACAATGCGGGCGACCATATCGTTGAGACCATCGGCCAGGGCATCGACAACGTGCAGGCCTATGTCTCCTTCAACCTCACCGGCCAGGAGCTGGAGAACCTGCAGCTGCGCACTTCGGCGTCCATCAACGGCACCGGTAATTCGATTGCCAATGTCATCGGCGGCAATTCCGGCAACAACATAATCAATGGCCTCGGTGGCAACGACACGCTGTCAGGCGCGCAGGGCAACGACAGCTTCGTCTTCACCACGGCTCTCGATGCCTCGACCAATGTCGATACCATCACCGACTTCTCGGTGGTCGACGACACCATCCAGGTCGACAATTTGATCTTTGCAGCGCTCGGCGGCAACGGCACGCTGACGGCCGATCAGTTTGTCGCCAACGCGTCGGGCACCGCTGACAATACCAGCCAGCACATCGTTTACGAGACCGACACTGGCTGGCTCTACTATGACAGCAACGGCAGCACCGCTGGAGGCTCGACCCATTTCGCCACGCTGGCCGCCAACCTCGCGCTGACCAACGCCGATTTCGTCGTGGTGTGAGGGAAGCAGGCAAACGACAGAAGCGGCGAGGGACTTGCCTACATCGCACATGTCGTCGATATGACGGTCGATGAGTTCGCCGAAAGTTTTCAGGCGCGCTAAACGGGACTTGGTCGGCGTCTCACCGCGATCGACTTGGCGCTCGGTTTCGGTTGCCCAGCGCCGTGCGTCGTCTCGGCGCAGGAAGGTCTCGCTGACGTAACGGCCCTTGCGACGGACTTGGACCCGCCAGGACGAGAGCTTTGTGTAGGTGGCCATTTTTCGTGTGCGCTCCGTGTGCACTGAGAGATCGAAATGTGGCGAAAATGGTCGTATTCTGGCGTAAATTCGTGTGCACTCGGCAGGTTCTAACGATTTGATGTTAAAAGTAAAATGCTGAAAAATCAAGAACATAGGCTTGCCATTGCCCCAATGATGGACTGGACGGACCGGCATTGCCGGTTCTTCCATCGCCAGATGACGAGCCGTGCGCTGCTTTACACCGAGATGGTGGTGGCCGACGCGGTCATCCAGGGCGCACGCGAGCGGCTGCTCGCCTTCGATAACGCGGAACATCCGGTCGCATTGCAGCTTGGTGGTTCGGACGCCGGAAAACTTGCCGAGGCGGCGCGCATTGGCGAGGCCTTTGGCTATGACGAGATCAACCTCAATGTCGGGTGCCCGTCCGATCGCGTCCAGTCCGGCACGTTCGGCGCCTGCCTGATGAAAGTGCCCGACCTCGTCGCCGGCTGCGTCGCGGCGATGAAAGCGGCGGTGACAATTCCCGTCACCGTCAAATGCCGCATCGGCGTCGACGAACAGGACCCGGAACCCGCACTTGATGCGCTGGCGGACGGTGTTTTCGACGCCGGCGCCGACGCGCTGTGGGTGCATGCTCGCAAGGCATGGCTGGAAGGGCTGAGCCCCAAGGAAAACCGTGACATCCCGCCGCTCGACTATGGACGCGTCTATCGTCTGAAGGCCAGAAAGCGAAACGAATTCATCGGCATCAATGGCGGTATTCAATCGATCGAAGAAGCGCGGGCGCATCTCGACCATGTCGACGGCGCCATGCTTGGCCGCGCCGCCTATCACACGCCCGGAATTCTGGCTGGCGTTGACGCCGCTTTCTATGGCGCCAGGCCCTACGCCTTTGATTTCGCCGCGCTGATCGATTCGATGGCAGAATACGCGGCCCGCCATATCGAGCAGGGCGGGCGGCTTGGCCATGTCACCCGCCATATGGTCGGTCTGTTCCATGGCTTGCCCGGCGCGCGCCGTTACCGCCAGATCCTGTCCACCGACGCGACCCGGCCGGGTGCCGGACCGGACGTGCTGAAGACGGCTTTCGCAGCCGTCGAGTTCGGTGGGGCGGCGGCGGAAGCGGCCTGACGCGTTCGGTTCGGGGTCAATCCCTGAGGATCATCCGGTCGCCGCGCACATCGAAGCCCGACAACGAGCCGATGAAGTTCATGCCAAGCAGGCTCTGGCTGAGCATGCCGGGTGCTGCGACCATCACCGACATGTCTTTGCGCACGATGCCGCCGATCGCCAGTTGATCGGTCTTCACGGCCGCTGCGCGCGCCATGCCGTTGGCGGTCGAAACCGGTATGGTGTAGTTGAGCGCCGCTGGATTGAACCCGGACGCCTGGGCGTCCTCGGAGGTCAGCACGGTGCTCGTCGCGCCGGTATCAATCACGGCGCGCACCGGATTGCCGTTGATCAGGATGCGGGCTTCGAAATGGCCGTTGTCCGCCTTGTCGAGCGTCACCGTGGCGTGGCCGTCTTCGACGCCCAAGGCGAGCGGGCTGCCGGGAACAAGGCCCGCGGTCACCCGGCTGGCGAAATCCTGCAGTTCATAGCGATACTGGTAACCGGCGATCAGCGCCAGCGCGATGGCCGCCCAGGCGCCGAGGTTGCGGGCCATGGCGCCCAAGGGCCTGCCCGAGCGAAGCAGGCCGGCGCCGATCAGCGCGCCGAAGGCGCCGAGCCAGATCAGCCGGCCAAAATCGTAATTCTCGACGCCGAGCGTGCTGCCGCCGGAATCGTTGACCATGAGCAGGACTGCTCCCACCCCGATCACGGCAATCAGTATCCAGAACAACCTCATCTGCGTCTCACGAAAGCACGTCGCGTTCGCGCGCCATGCGGGTGCGGCGCGTTTCCCGGCGCGGCCGGCGCTCGACCGTGTCCAGCCGGGCAGGCAATTCAGCCATGACGCTGCGGCGTGTTTCCGGCGTCATTGCGATCCAGGCGCCGATTTCCTCGCGCGTGCGACCGCAGCCGAAGCAGAAGCCGGTTTTCATGTCGATCGAACAGACCAGGATGCACGGGGATTCGATGGCCGTCATGACTTTCTCTTGAGGGTCTCTATCCGGAATCCCTTTGTTCCATCTCCACATGGTGCAACGGCAAAGCCAATGCAAGCCCTCACAATTGCGCCGTGCGCAGCCGCCTTCGCGGCAAAGGGTGGAGGGATAATCCAAGAGGTTGTGCCAACCGCGCAAGGCGGCTATGCCGCTCACCAACTCCACGGAATGACCGCCAACGACATGACCAGCGCGCTGCCTTTCGATGATTTTCGCAACCTGCTGGCCAACCTGCCGGCGGCCGACACGACGGCCGAGGCGCGTGTGCGCGCGCTGTTTGCCAAGGCCGACAAGCCCAGGAGTTCGCTTGGCCGGGTCGAGGACATCGCCGCCTGGCTCGCCGCCTGGAGCGGGCGTGCTCCACCCGCCGTGACAAGGCCGCTGATGGCGGTCTTTGCCGGCAATCACGGCGTTACCCGGCATGGCATTTCGCCCCGGCCTGTGGCGGCGACCGCCAACGCGGTTGAGCTTTGTGCCGCCGGAGGTGCTGCGATCAACCAGATCTGCATCGCCAACGATCTCGGGCTGAAGGTTTTCGATCTTGCCCTGCACGTCCCGACCGCTGACATGACCGAGGATGCCGCGCTCGACGAGCGTGGCTGCGCCGCCACCATGGCCTTCGGCATGGAAGCGATCGCCGGCGGCACCGATCTGCTTTGCCTCGGCGATCTCGGCGTCGGTAACTCCACCGTCGCTGCTGCCATGTTTGCGGCGCTGTTCGGGGCTAGAGGCGCCGACTGGGTCGGCCCGGGATCCGGCGCCGACGCGGCGATGCAGACACGCAAGGCGGACGTGGTCGATGCGGCGCTGGCCTTTCATAGCGACCATCTCGGCGACCCGCTAGAGGCGCTGCGCCGGGTCGGTGGCCGAGAGTTCGCGGCGATTGCCGGCGCCATCCTCGCCGCACGGATGCAGAAGATACCGGTGCTGCTCGACGGATTGGCGGCAACGGCCGCTGCAGCGGTGCTGCATGCCGCCAATCCCGCCGCGCTCGACCATTGCCTTCTTGCCAGCCTGTCGCCGGAGCCCGCCCACGCCCGCGCCGCCGAACGCCTCGGTCTTCGCCCGTTGCTCGACCTGGGCATCAGCCATGGCGAAGGGGCAGGGGCTGCTCTTGCCGCAGGACTGCTCAAGGCGGCGGCGCTGACCAGCTCAGGCATGGCGGCGGCCGTTCGGGGTTAGGGGCCAGGCGCGCCCAATCCAGGTTACGTCTACTACCGCCGCCGCGCCGCCACGGCCGCCACTGCCGCGGTCGGCAGCGCCGGCAGTTCCTCCATCACCCGGCTCAGCGGGAAGATGGCGATCGCCTCGGTGCCTTCGCGCAGCTTGGAGTGAAGTTGGAACTCGCCGCCATGGATGGCGAGCAGGCCCTGCACGATCGGCAGGCCAAGCCCGGTGCCTTGCTCGGCGCTCTTGATGGCGATCGAACCCTGGCCGAAGGCCGAGAGCACCACCGGGATTTCGTCTTCGGGGATGCCGGGACCATTGTCCTTGATCGAAATGTACTGTCCGCCACCCGCCGTCCAGCCGACGCGAACGCGGATTTCGCCGCCGGTGGCGGTGAACTTGATGGCATTCGACAGAAGGTTGAGCGTGATCTGCCGCACCGCCCGCTCGTCGGCGAACAGGCGCAGCAACTCGTGCTCGAAATCCTGCACGACACGGATATCCTTGTTGCGCGCCCTCAATTCCATCATGTGACAGCAATCCTCGACGATGTTGAGCAGCATCACCGGCTCCTCGTTGAGTTGGTAGCGGCCGGCCTCGATGCGCGACAGGTCGAGGATCTCGTTGATGAGATCGAGCAGATGCTGGCCGGATTCATGCACGTCATGAGCGTAGTCGCGATAGGTGGGATTGCTCATTGGTCCGAGCACTTCGTTCGACATCACTTCGGAGAAGCCAAGGATGGCATTGAGCGGCGTGCGCAGTTCGTGGCTCATCGAAGCGAGGAACCGGGATTTCGCCAGGTTGGCGTCTTCCGCCCGCCGCCGCGCCTCGTCGGACATCGATTTCGCCGTCTCCAGTTCAGCGACCAGCGCGTCCTTTTCGGAGCGGAACGACAACAGCATCAGGGACGCGCGGTTGAGATCGCGGGCCAGATAGGCGAAGAAGGGCAGCGACACGACCAGCAGCCCGGCCATGATCGCCTCGACCGGCATCCACAGCTTGATGCCGGCATAGGCGTAGAGCGCGACCGGAACGGCAAAGGTCGCCGGCAAGGCGCCGCGCAAGGATGAGGTCACTACCGCGGTCGCCGCCATCGCGAAGAGCAGCACCACCGCCTTGACGACATGGAACTGGTCGACCTGGCAAGTGCTGCAGCCAAGCCAGACGAACCACCCCCAGCCGAGCCCACAGAGGAAGTGGCCGATCAGCAGTTCTCTTTGTGTTTGCAAGGGGTTGAGATCGGAAGCTTCAGTGCGCTCGATGCGCCGCGCCAGGAATGTAACGATGGTGTAGCAGGCGAGCGTGAACAGTGCCCAGAGCCCGATCTCGTTGCCGACGCCGGTAAGCCAGCCGGCTGCCGCGATCGCCAGGACGAGCAGCGGGATGGCGATGGCACTGCTTGTCATCGCGCGGGCATGGAGCTTCAGGAGTTCACGATCAAAATCGGGATTGCCCGCCTGCTGCGAAAGACGGTCGCGCGTCTTGCGCACCGCGCGCGCCACATCGCTGTTGCGATGAGGTTTCCTGCGGTCCACTATGAACTTGTCCGCTGTGTTCGAGCGTTGCAAGGGCATGAAACTTCGATTTATGCGAGCAGCGGTTTCCAAGTGTTAAGCTACGTTCGAATGATTAACCAACCGTTTGCCATATGAGCCGTTCATGGGGGCCAAGGCCGCGCCGGCGATACGTTTCGCCTCCCCGAAGCCCATGGCGCCGGCTGCTGGACTACGGGCTTACCGTCATCATTTTCGGGCTGCTGATCCTGCTGGCCGCTCGCCTCGACCGTGTGGAAACACGCAAGACGGTAGGTGCGGCCATCGTCAGCGACGGCGATTCGATCACGCTTGGCGCCGAGCGCATCCGCATGCGCGGCATCGATGCTCCGGAGTATACGCAGACCTGCCGCAGAAATGGCGCCGACTACCCATGCGGCACACTTGCGCGCCAGTCGTTGGTGCGCCTGATCGCCGGCAAACCCGTCTCCTGTGCCGGCTGGCAGCGCGATCGCTACGGCCGGCTGCTTGGCAATTGCACCGCCGGCGGCAAGGATCTCAACCGTGCGCAGGTCGAGGCGGGCTGGGCGGTCGCCTTCGGCGACTTCGAGAGCGAGGAAGCCATCGCCCGTGCGGGAAAGGCCGGCATCTGGGCCGGCACGTTCGACCAGCCGCAGGACTGGCGCGACAGCCATCACGGCGAAGCCGTCGAGAGAAAGCACGGCACGCTGGCGTCGATCGGTGATGCCGTGCGCGAGATTTTTCGTTTCTGGTGAAGCGCATAGGCGGCTGAACCCAACAAGTTGTCTGGAAAACCGGGAGGAAAGATAGAATGAAGTTGTTCGATGGCGGCCGCGCACCCAATCCGAGGCGGGTCCGCGTTTTCCTGGCCGAGAAGGGGATCGCGGTTCCACTGGTGTCCGTCGACATGGGCGCACTCGAGCACAAGCAGCAAGCGGTCAGCTCGCGCAACCCTTTGCAACGCCTGCCGGTGCTGGAACTCGACGACGGCTCCGTCCTCACCGAATCAGTCGCCATCTGCCGCTATTTCGAGGAGTTGCATCCCGAGCCGGCCCTGTTCGGGCGTGGCGCACTCGGCAAGGCGCAGGTCGAGATGTGGCAAAGACGGATGGAATTCAACCTGCTCAGTTGCGTCGCGCAGGCCTTCCGGCACATCCATCCGGCCATGAAGGAATGGGAAATCCCGCAGATTCCCGAATGGGGCGAGGCCAACAAGCCCAAGGCCGTTGAGTTCCTCAGGCTGCTGGACGATGAACTGGGCAGCCGGGAGTTCATCGCCGGCGACAGCTATTCGATTGCCGACATCACTGGCCTGATCGCCGTCGACTTCATGAAGCCGGCACGCATCAAGGTGCCGGACGAATGCGCCAATGTGTTGCGCTGGCATCAGGCGGTTTCCAGCCGACCGAGCGCCGTTGCCTAACCATGAGCCCGAAAAGTGGAAGCCGGTTTTCGGACGAGATCACGGTCAACGACGATGCGCTCGAAGGCTTCACCGCGACGGTGCGGGCTTGCCGCATCTGCGTCGAAAGTCCGATCGGCCGGCCACTGCCGCACGAACCGCGCCCCGTGCTGCGACCATCGTCCAGCGCCCGCATCCTGATTGCCAGCCAGGCGCCGGGAACCAAGGTGCATCTGTCAGGCATGCCGTTCACCGATGCCTCCGGCGACCGCTTGCGCAGCTGGCTCGGGGTGACAAGCGAGGAATTCTACGACATCGAAAAGTTCGCCATCGTGCCGATGGGCTTCTGCTTTCCCGGCCAGGATGCCAAGGGTGGCGACCTGCCGCCGAGGCGCGAATGCGCGCCGGCCTGGCGCGCACCCTTGATGGCCTTGATGCCGCGGATCGATCTGGTGCTGACGATCGGCATCTATGCGCAGTCCTGGCACGTGGGTGCGGCGCGCCGGGCCTCGCTGACGGAAACGGTGATGGACTGGCGTGCCATCTGGGACGCGCCCGGCAGTCAGAAAGTGCTGCCGCTGCCGCATCCGTCATGGCGCAACAGCGGCTGGCTGAAGAAGAATCCATGGTTTGAAATGGATTTGCTGCCATTCCTGAGATCGGAAATCCGCTATCGTCTCGATTGACCTTTCAGCAAGAAATCACTCGCTTTTTGCCTGATCGGCAGAATTTCTTTCTTGTGAAAGGCCTGGATAAGGCAGAGTATAGGCAATCTATTCCCTTGGGAGCACGATATGGACCGCCTCGATAGAAAAATTCTCCGCCTCTTGCAGGAGGACGCGACACTCGCGGTCGCCGACGTTGCCAAGAAAGTCGGGCTGTCGACGACACCTTGCTGGCGGCGCATCCAGAAGCTCGAGGAAGAGGGCGTCATCAAGCGGCGTGTCGCCATTCTCGACCATGAGAAGGTCAATGTCCGGGTCACCGTCTTCGTGTCGATCCGCACCAATTCGCACAGCCATGAGTGGCTGCGGCGGTTTTCCGAGGTGATCCAGGAATTTCCCGAAGTGGTCGAGTTCTACCGCATGAGCGGCGATGTCGATTATCTGCTGCGCGTCGTGGTGCCCGACATCGCCGCCTACGATGCCTTCTACAAGCGGCTGATCGCCAAGATCGAGATCCGTGACGTTTCGTCGTCCTTCGCCATGGAGCAGATCAAGTACACGACCGAGATCCCGCTCGACTACATGGTGCTGGACAAGGAATCGGGCGCCAACGCCGCTTGAGCTGACGGAACGTCTCAGTTCTTTTTCTTGTTGAGGAAACTCCAAGGTGAGTTCACCGGCAGCGTGATTGTGTCAGGCACGCTGTCGACGCTCACCACATCGGCCTTGCGCACGGTGTAGCCGGACTGGATGACGCTGACGCCATCGAGAATGAACAGCTGGCTTTTCTCCATATCCGGCTTCAGCGCACCGGTAACCGAGACCGGCTGGTAGGCTTCCGACATCTTGTAGGGGCGAGCCGGCGTGACCAGCACGATCTGGTTGGGCGGCGGCGTCGGCATGTGGCTGCAGGCGCCTGTCCACGGCACCAGCAGGAACTGATAGACAAGATCGCCGTCGCGATCGACCGGCAGTGCATAGCCGGCCAGCTGGATAGTTTTGTCCTGCAGGCTCAGGGACAGCGTCTCGCCATGGTCGGGCAATTTTGCCGCGATCATCGGCAGCCCGACGTTTTCGGCCGCGACCTGCGTCGCCGGTCGCAAATCCTTCCAGACTATGTGTGCTGTCTCGGCCGAGGCATTGGCGGCAATCGACACAGACAGTGCAACTGCGAGCGCCATGGTTGATCTGATATGCTTGCTCATCGGCCGCTTCCTTTGGTCTGGAGTAAAGACGCCGCCACCAGCGGCGTCAACGCTCGAGCCGCATCACATGTCGGCGAGAACCGGCCGTGCCGATCTCATGGAACCCGCGCGCCGCAAACATGTCGCGAAAGCCCATGAAACTGTAGCTCGGCGACGCCTGATCGACCGGATAGGCTTCGATCGAGCTGGCGCCCTTGGCAAAGGCATGATCGATGGCCGCGTCGAGCAGTGCGGCAGCCAGCCCGTCTCCACGCAAGGCCCTTGGCACGTAGAAACAAACGATCGACCAGATATCGATCTCGCTGTCGTCCTGATGGCGTGAAAGCCTGCGATAGGTCTGGCGTGGCGCGACCGAGCACCAACCGACGGTCTTGCCGTCAAGATGGGCGAGGATGCCGACCGGCGTGCCGGCATCGACAAGCGCCATCATGGCCCGCTTCTTCTCGTCGTTCTGGACATGCTCGCGGCGGGGCAGATGGCGCCAGGCCATGCACCAGCAATATTTCGGTGCGCCCGGCTGTTCGAACAGGTTTTCGAAATCGGCGCGCGTCGAGCCCGTCACTTCCATGAAACGGATTTTACGTCCGTCAGCCTTTCCTGGCGGCGAGGCGTTCGAGCGTCCTGGCATCCGATAGTTCCTTGACAGCGTCCTTGCCGATCCAGCGCGCGGTCTTGTCGGTCGATTGCGCGAGCCTTTCGGCGACGGCAAGGACAGCAGCGTGCATATCCATCGATCGTTTGCCGATCGAACGAAGGGCCCAGTTCACGCCCTTCTTCACGAAGTTGCGGCTGTCGGTGGCATGCGCTTCGATGATCGGCAGGAAGGCGAGAAAGGTCGCCTCCGGCTCTTTCTTCCGGTGGACGACAGACCAGGCCATCATGGCAAAAGCCGTGCGTCGAACGAATTCCCGTTCATCGGCCGCGAACTCGCCGATCAGTTCTTTCCAGGCGTCCGTGTCGACGAAGAGATCAGAGACGCCATCGACGATATCCCAAGAGTCGAAACTCGACGCCCATTGCCTTGCATCCGCGGCAGAAAACCGCTTCGGGTCGGCCGTGACGGAAGCGATGAACTGCGCCTCCATGATACCGGTCTGCCACAGCGCGAAAGCGCGCTCGTGGTTGCGCTTGATTTTCCTGGCAATCTGCCGCTGCACCCCGTGCGAGATGCCGAGCGCACGTTCGATCTTGATGCCGTAGCGCAGCATGCCAAGGCGATTTTCTTCCGAGCCGATCGAGCGCAGATGCGCGACGATTTCGTCGGCACTCGATTGGGGCGAAAGCTCGGCCATCGCGAACCCTATTTTTCCAGGCGCGCCAGCAGCGAGGACGTGTCCCAGCGCTTGCCGCCCATCGCCTGCACATCCTTGTAGAATTGATCGACAAGTGCGGTCACCGGCAGCTTGGCGCCGTTGCGGTCGGCCTCGGTCAGGCAGATGCCGAGGTCCTTGCGCATCCAGTCGACGGCGAAGCCGAAATCATATTTGCCGGCGTTCATCGTCTTGTGCCGGTTCTCCATCTGCCAGGAGCCGGCAGCGCCCTTGGAAATCACCTCGATCACCTTCTCGATGTCGAGCCCGGCCTTCTTGCCGAAATGGATGCCTTCGGCCAGGCCCTGGACAAGGCCGGCGATGGTGATCTGGTTGATCATCTTGGTGAGCTGGCCAGCACCGGCCGATCCCATCAAGCCGACCATGCGGGCATAGGCTTCGATAACGGGCCTGGCCTTGTCGAAAGCTTCCTGCTCGCCGCCGACCATGACGGTCAGCACGCCGTTCTCGGCGCCGCCCTGGCCGCCGGAGACCGGCGCATCGAGGAACGAAAACCCGCCGGCCAACGCGGCCAACGCCAGTTCGCGTGCGACCTCGGCCGAGGCCGTGGTGTTGTCGATGAAGACCGAACCTTTCTTCATCGTCTGGAAGGCGCCTGCCGGTCCTGTCGTCACTGAACGAAGGTCGTCATCATTGCCGACGCAGGAGAAGACGAAATCCTTGTCCTTGGCCGCCTCCGCCGGCGTCACCGCGAGGCTGCCGCCGTGCTGGCCAACCCATTGCTCGGCTTTGGCCTTGGTGCGGTTGTAGACGGTGACGTCGTGGCCGCCCTTGTTCCGGAGGTGCCCGGCCATCGGATAGCCCATCACGCCAAGACCGAGAAATGCCACAGATGCCATGAGCTTGCCCTTCAGACGGAAACAGAATTTGCTGCGAAAGCTCTAGGCTCTGCGCTCAATTCGTCAAGACGCCTGTGGCCTGATCGACTGGTGCAGGCGGTATGGAACCAGTCAGCGTTTCAGGTGGATGGTGATCCGGCGCTCGATCCATTCAACGCCATGGCGCAATATCTCGACCATGACGAGGTAGACTACGGCAACCCAGATATAGGCCTGGATGTCGAAGGAGTTGGCGAAGGCGAGCTTGGCATTGCCCATCAGGTCGTAGACGGTGATGATGGCGACGATGGCAGAAGCCTTGATCATCAGGATCAGTTCGTTGCCATACGGCCGCAAGGCGACAATCAATGCCTGCGGCAGGATGATCTTGCGCAGCGTCTGCAATTTGTGCAGGCCAAGGGAAGCAGCACCTTCCCACTGGCCCCTGGGCACGCTCTCGATGGCGCCGCGCAGGATTTCCGCCTGGTAGGCGGCGGTGTTCAGGGCAAAGGCAAAGACGCCGCAGTTGAAGGCGTCCTTGAAAAAATCCCAAAGCGTGAATCGGGCAACAGTCAGCCCGTCGCTGATGACCGGAAGGTAGATACCGTATTCGCTGAGCTGAGGCCGGAAAGAGCCGACGCCGTAATAGACGAGAAAAGTCTGGACCAGCAGCGGCGTGCCACGGAAGAAGTAGACGTAGCAGTAGGCGACGCCGGACAGGATCCGGTTCTTGGACATGCGGCCGTAAGCGACGGGGACCGACAGTATCGCACCAAGCACCATCGCTATGGCGACCAGCGACAGGGTGACCCCAAGGCCTTTCAGATAGGCTGGCGCATATTTGGCAAAGAAGGCGGGATTCCAGGCAAGAACCAGATAGGCAACGATGCCCAGCCCGAAGGCTATCCACAGGCAGACGAGCGCATAGCCTGCGATGCGGGGGCGCGGCCAGCCGCGCGCCCGAGGCGGGGGCCGTTCGACCATGGTGGCTGTGGCGCTCATCGTTGTGCCTCCCGTCGGCCGAGCGAGCGCAGGATGGCGCTGGTGGCGAAGGACGACACGACTGCCAGGCCGAGAAAGACCAGGGCCGCCACACTGTAAAACATGAACGAGTGCTTGGTGACGCGAGCGGCCACGCCGGCATTGCGCAACGTCTCGGCGAGACCGACGACTGACACGAGGGACGTGTCCTTGAGCAGGCTAAGCCAGCAGTTCTCAAGCCCGGGAAAGGCGATGCGAAGCAACTGCGGCAAGATCACCTTGCGCATGGTCAGCCAATTCGAAAGGCCGATGGCATAGCCACCCTCATACTGGCCTTTCGGTATGGCGCGGAAGGCGGACAGGAAAACCTCGCTGGCATAGGACGAGAAGATCAGCGCAAGCACGATCATGCCGGCGACGAAGCCGTTGACGTCTATGGTCGCGTCGGGCCGGAAATATCGGATGAGATGCTGCAGCAGGATCGGCACGCCGAAGAAAAACAGGAAGAGGGTCACCAGTTCCGGCAGGCCGCGGAAGACCGTGGTGTAGATGTTGGCTGCAAGGCGCAGCGAGGGTTCTTCGGACTGTTTGGCCAGTGCTATGAAAAAACCGATCGCCAGCCCAATCGGCAGTGTGGCGAGCGCAAGCGCCACGGTGACCAGTGCGCCATAAGCGATATCATCAAGCCAGCCATCGGGTCCCCAACTGAGAAGTGTCCATATGCTCTGGGCTGGCATTGACGGGTCTTGTCTCCACGCTGATCAGGGAAGAGCGAAAGGCGGCGGGAAATTTCCCGCCGCCTTTGTGTATTATCAGGAATCGCCGCCGAAGACGTCGAACTTGAAGTACTTGTCGTTGATTTCCTTGTACTTTCCGTTGGCGCGGATGGCGTCGATGGCAGCGTTGAACTGGTTGACCAGATCGGTCTCACCCTTGCGCACGGCGATGCCGGCGCCAGGTCCGAAGATTTCGACCGGCTGCGGCGACGGCGTGCCGAGAATCTTGCAGCAGGCTCCATCCGGCGTCTCCAGCCACTGGCTCAGAACGACGATGTCGTCTTCAATGGCGTCAAGCCGGCCATTGGCGAGATCGGCCTGCTCTTCCGGGCTGCTCGGATACCCCTTGACGGTGCTGTCGGTGTAGGTCTTCGAGGCATAGTTGAAATGCGTGGTCGTGGTGGCGACGCCGACAGTCTTGCCTGCGAGATCTTCCTTGGTCACGCCCTTCAGCGTGGTGTCCTTCGGCGCGGCAAGGGCCGAGGGCGTGTTGTAGTATTTGTTGGTGAAGTCGACCTTTTCCTTCCGCTCCGGCGTAATCGACATCGAGGCGACGATGGCGTCGAACTTGCCGGCCTGAAGCGCGGGAATGATGCCGTCCCAATCCTGGGCGACGAAGGTGCACTTGACCTTCATCTGGTCACAAAGCGCCTTGGCGATGTCGATGTCGAAACCGACGAGCTGGCCATCGGCGGTGAGGTTGTTGAAGGGCGGGTAGGCGCCTTCGGTGCCGATCCTCAGGGTCTTTTCCTGGGCCTGGGCTACGCCGAGCGTCAGCAGCGCAGCCGATGCGGCAAGCGCGATACGCAGTGCAATACGCATGATAGTCCTCTCTTTATGGTCCCGGCCGTCGTTCCAAACGGCTCTGTGGGGCGGTGCTTTTGACCGCCCGCTGGCGCGATACTCCCATTCTTTCCAAGAAAAAAGCAACTGCAAAACCACAAAAATGGGCAAGACTATTCTGCCGCTACGTTAGCTCTCAAGCAACGAGTCCGGTGGCCCGCTCGATGAAGTCGGCTATTGATTTCACATCGTCGAGATCGAACACCGGCAGGTGCTCGCCTTCGGCAGCAAAATCGGCGGCGACGGCGACGATATCCGGATCACCTGCCGAAAGCGGCGTACGGTCCTTGGCTTCTAGCCGGCGGGTTTCGATCTTACGGTGGGCTTCGCGCTTGTAGCCTTCGATCAGCACCAGATCGCAAGGGGCGAGCCGTGACAGAATCGCCTCCAGTGTCGGCTCATCCTCGCCGCGCAGCTCGTGCATCAGCGCCCAGCGATTGCCGGACACGATCGCGACTTCGGTGGCGCCGGCCTGCCGATGGCGGAAGCTGTCGGCACCCGGCTTGTCGATGTCGAAATCATGATGGGCGTGCTTCACCGTCGACACTTTCCAGCCGCGCCGGACAAGCTCAGCGACCAGCTTTTCGGTCAATGTCGTCTTGCCGGAATTCTTCCAGCCGGTGATGCCGAAGACGCGTCTGTTCATGGTTTCATGCTCTGCAATAGACGTTCGGCCTGAACAAGGTCATTGGGCTCGTTTATGTTGAAGAAAGGGTCTACCGGTTGGCCCGCGGATTGCGGAACCGGGAATTCCACCTCGATAAAATCATGCCGGTCGATGAAGGCCGAAACCCGCCTGATATCCTCATCGACCAGAAAGTGCCGCAAGGCGTCGCGACAGTCCATCGGCCAGAGCGCGAAGGTCGGGTGCCGCTTGCCGTCCGAGCAAGCAACGGCAATCGAACCGGTGCGCTGAACGGTGGCAGTGGTCAGTCGCTCGACAAGATCAAGCGGCAGGAAGGGCGTGTCGCCGGCAGCGGTGACGATTGCCTTGCAAGCCGTGTTGGCAGCAGCCCATTCGAGGCCGGTCAGGATTCCGGCAAGCGGTCCGGCAAAGCCCGTGACCGTGTCGGCAAGCACCGGCAGCCCAAAGTGGGAGAATCGCGCCGGATCGCCGTTGGCGCTGAGCGCCAGGGGTCCGATCTGTGGGCCAAAGCGCGACACGACCTGGTCAAGCACGCGACCACCGCCAAGCGGCAACAGGCTCTTGTCGCCGCCGCCCATTCGTCGTGACTGGCCGCCGGCCAGAATGATCCCCGCAACATCTCGCTTCATGCCATCGAGCCTGTACGCCAGCCGCCGGAAATCACAAGAGGCTGCTAGATTCCATCCGGGACCATGGTTGGCCCGGTGCTTTCGGCGACAATCTTGCGCCGGCCGACGACCCGCTCGCGGTAAAGTGCATAGAGGCCGGAGCCGATGATGATCGTGGCACCGATGATCATCGGCAGATCGGGAATATCGGAGAAGATGAACAGGCCAAGCAGGATCGACCAGATCAGCGCCGTGTAGCGGAACGGCGCGATAAAGGAGATGTCGCCGGCCCGCATCGCCATGATGATGAACTGGTAGCCGATGAGCACCAGCACCGCGGCCAGCGCCAGCAGGGCCGTGCTTTTCCCCGTCATCGGCGTCCAGCCGCCCATCGGCGAAAGCAACGCGGCTCCCAGGATTGTCATGGCAAGCGCCGTGGCGGTCGACACCAGCAGCGTCGGAATGGCCTGGGGAATCCGCTTGGTGGCAAGATCGCGCACCGCACAACAGGCAACGCAGGCCAGCGCCACCAGCGAATAGACGCTGAACCCTTCGAAGCCAGGCCGCACGATGACCAGCACACCGGCGAATCCGACCGCGATGGCCAGCCAGCGCCGCCAACCGACGCCCTCGTTGAAGACCAGTGCCGCGCCCATCGTCACCGCCAGCGGCAGCGCCTGCAGGACAGCCGAGACGCTGGCGATCGGCAAATGGGCGAGCGCGATCAGGAACGTCACCGTGCCGCCGGCTTCGCCGAGGACGCGCAGCGCCACCATTGGCTCCAGCATCGAGCGTAGCCGGACAAGGGCACCGCGCTGCCAGGCAAGCGAGCCGACGAAAAGCGTCGCGAACGCTCCCCTGATCAGCATGACTTGCGCCATGTTCATCGATTGCGACGAGTATTTGGTGATGGCGTCGTTGAGGGTGAAGCCGGCCATCGCCACCACCATGAACAACGCGCCGCGAAGATTTGGAGAAAGGGGCAAGACGACTACCGGTTCTGCTTCGCAGCAAGCCTGTAGCAGCCGGATATGAAACAGCAATACCAAAGGGCTGGGCCACAGAATTTTCGGTAGCCCAGAATATCGCCTGCCGTAGTGGCAGACCTTACTTCTTCGGCGTCAGCACTTCGGTGCCGTTGCCTTCCTTGCCGGCGATCGTCCACAGGCCGTGCAGCGAACCGTCGTCCATCACCTTGTAGACGACGAGGCCAATGTCCTTGTCCATGACATAGCCGGCGGAGAAGGCATCATCGTTGCGCATGCAGATACCGTCGGAAGATGAGCCGCCGGTTTCCCAGTGGATCGCGCACGTCGTCCCGCTGGTCAGCGTGATGGTGGCTTCGCCGCCATAGGCCGAGCCGTCGAAATTGGTGCCTGCGACGGTATAAGTGCCGCCGATCGACTGGGCCGCCGCGGGCAGGGCGGCGAGGCCAAGCAACGCGAAAGAAAGAAGAAGTTTGCGCATGGTGTGTTCCCCCGAGCGAAAGACCGCTACGAGACGGAGGCTAAGCGCGAAAACACCACCGGTAAATCAGGCGAACATTCGCGAACAGAGATTTGTCGGCGGTGTGGCCGAAAATGCTCATGGTCCCTTGAGACTGCCGGCGATGGCGCCGACCAGCGGATCGTATTTCGATTTCGCGGCGGGCGGATAATCGATCCAGACACTTCGGATGACGCCATCCCGGCCGAACAGGCGCCGCTCGTAAAAGATCTTGCCGTCCTTCAAGCCCGACAGCACCGCCCAGTCCTTGCCGGCCTTGCTGTAGGTGACCTTGTAGCCGGTTTCGTCACTGGCCTTCTCGGCCGCCACGAAACCCTTCGGCGTGTCATCGTCGACGTTGAGGATGCCCGAGCAGATCAGGCTGGCGCCGTCGGCGCTCAGCCATTGCTGGCCGTCACCATTGTCCGGTTCAGGCTGGCGGTCGGTGAAGATCTCGTCGGGAAAGGTGCAGACGGTGCCGAAGCGTTCGTTGACATAGGTGAACCGCGCGGCAATTGCATTGGTCGCCGCAATTGTTGCGACAACCGCCAGAAATGAGCAACGCCTCTGCATATCTCGCCTCGAAGCCAATGACCGAGGGCGATCTTGCATCAATTTCCCGAAAAGATCAGCCGCCGGTGACGCTCATGTGCCGCGAAACGGAGGGGCGGCTGGTGCGGCGGTCGATGATGAAGTCATGGCCTTTTGGCTTGCGGCCGATGGCTTCGTCGATGGCGTCGGCGACCAGTTCGTTGCCTTCGGACGCACGCAAGGGCGCACGCAGGTCGGCGGCATCCTCCTGGCCGAGGCACATATAGAGCGTGCCGGTGCAGGTCAGCCGGACGCGGTTGCAGCTCTCGCAGAAATTATGCGTCATCGGCGTGATGAAGCCGAGCCGTCCGCCGGTCTCGGCGACATGCACGTAGCGGGCCGGGCCGCCGGTCTTGAAAGGAATGTCGGTCAGCGTGAACTGGCGTTCCAGCGACGCGCGCAGCAGCGACAGCGGCAGATACTGGTCGGTGCGGTCGCCCTCGATCTCGCCCATCGGCATGGTTTCGATGACCGTCAGGTCCATGCCGCGGCCATGCGCCCAGCGCATCATGTCGGGCAGCTCGGCGTCGTTGAAATCCCTCAAGGCCACAGCGTTGAGCTTCACCTTCAGCCCGGCAGCCTGTGCGGCATCGATGCCCTGCATCACCTTGTCGAGATGGCCCCAGCGGGTGATCTTGTGGAACTTCTCGGCATCGAGCGTGTCGAGCGAGACGTTGATGCGCCTGACGCCGCAATCGGCGAGTTCGGCGGCGAAACGCGACAGTTGCGAGCCGTTGGTGGTCAACGTCAATTCTTCCAGCGCGCCGCTTTGGAGATGCCGCGAGAGCTGGCGCACGAGGTGCATGATGTTCTTGCGCACCAGCGGCTCACCGCCGGTGAGGCGCAGTTTTCTGACGCCTTTTTCGATGAAGACCGTGCACAGCCGGTCGAGTTCTTCCAGCGACAGCAGGTCTTTCTTCGGCAGGAAGGCCATGTCCTCGGCCATACAATAGGTGCAGCGGAAATCGCAGCGGTCGGTGACCGACACCCTGAGATAACTGATCGTGCGACCAAAAGGATCGATCATGTCCATGCTTCAAGTGCTTCCCGTGGCCGCCGTGGCTGTGAACGGCTTCGTTATATACCGCTATGTGATACGATCCGGCCGGTCATTCAAGATACCGCGTCTCGATCTTTGGTAACATTCCCTGGCCGACATCGCATGTCGGCTCATCTCAAACGGCCTTTTCCCTTGAGGCGAAGCAGCGTAGGGAATGGTGGATTGCTACGGGATCGAACATCATGACCGCACCCAGGGAACTCCGAGTCTCGAAGGATCGCAGACTGCTGTCCGTCACCTTTCCCGATCATCGGCCGTTCGAATTGCCGGCGGAGCTGTTGCGTGTCGCTTCGCCGTCGGCCGAGGTGCAGGGCCATTCGCCCGAACAGCGGGTGACGGTTCCCGGCAAACGCGATGTGGCGATCCTCAAGATCGAGCCGGTCGGCAACTATGCCGTGCGCATTACCTTCGATGATTTCCACGACACCGGTATCTTCACCTGGAATTACCTGCACACGCTCGGCCACGAGAAGGATGCGCGCTGGGCTGCCTATCTCGCCGAGCTTGCGGAAAAGGGCTTGAGCCGGGACCGCTGATCCCGTCGTTGTCGTCAAAACGTCATCGATGTGGCGTAGCGCCGGCAAAGGTTTGGAGACGAAGACAATGTCCGTCATCACCACGGTCGAGCAGCTCGAGGCGCTCTATGGCATTCCGGGCGAAGCCTCATTGGTCAAGGAGCTCGACCACGTCATTCCGGAATATGCCGCCTTCATCGAGGCCTCGCCTTTCGTCGCGCTGGCAACCAGCGGACCGGAGGGGCTGGACTGTTCGCCGCGCGGCGATCTCGCCGGCTTCGTGCGCATCGTTGATCCGAAAACGCTGATGATGCCGGACAGGCGCGGCAACAACCGCGCCGATTCGCTGAGAAACATCATTCGCGATCCGCGCGTCGGTCTGCTGTTCCTGGTGCCGGGCTCCGGCACGACGCTGCGTATCAACGGTCGGGCTCATATCACGACGGATACAGCGCTGTGCGCGTCATTCACCGTCGACGGCAAGGCGGCGCGCTCGGTAACCGTCGTCGATGTCGATTCGGTCTATTTCCAATGCGCCCGCGCCATTGTCCGCTCCGAGCTCTGGAATCCGGCGAGGCATGTCGCCCCCAAGTCGCTGCCGACGCCCGGGCAGATCCTGGAAATCACCAGCCGCAAGACCATCGACGGCGATACCTACGACAAGGAATGGCCGGAGCGGGCGAAGAAGACGATGTGGTAGCTCGGGGCTGAAAGGGCGGCTAGGCGTCTTTCAGCACATCATAAATCTTGCGCATCTGCTCGCCGATCATGTCGCATTGTTCCGGCGTTGACTGGCTCATCGCCTTCTCGATCAGCGCCATATGCACTTTCAGCGCCTGCATCAGCAACGCTTCCCCAGCCTCGGTCAGGGCAAGCCGCAGGATGCGTTTGTCCTTCTCGTCGCCTTCGCGGCGCAGCAGGCCACGCGCTTCCAGCTGCGGCAAAAGCATGGTGATGTTGGAGCGGCCGACGAGCAGCTTGCGGGCAAGGTCGTGTTGCGACATGCCGGGGTGGCGGTAGAGGTTCATCAACACGTCGAGCTGCGCCGGCTTCAGGTCGAGAGGCGCCAGCTTCACCGCCAGCGTGCGCTCCAGCACATGGCAGGCGCGCGCCACCGCGACCCAGTTGCGAAAACGTGGGTTGTCCCAAGGTAACTCTTGTTTATTGTTCATCTTTGAACTATTATGTTCATGCTTGAACGTATGGATGGATTCTCACTATGGCATCAATCGGGCTGAAGGTCATCCGGGGTGTGTTTGGTGCGGCCGAGCGTATTGCGCCGCGCCTGACCGGGCGCGCGGCTTTCGAACTGTTCTGCCGCACGCCGAATGTGAAGGCGCTCAGCGACGGGGAGCGCCGCGCCGTCGACCGTGCCGCCGAGTTCATGACCGAGGCGCGCCATCACCGGCTGAAGACAGCGACCGGCTGCGTCATGGTGCACGAATTCCGCCCGGAGCCGGGCAGGGCGAAGGCCGGTACCGTGCTTGTCGTCCATGGCTGGCGTTCGCGCACCGAATATATGCGGGCGCTGATCGAAGGCTATCGCTCAGCCGGCTACAGGGTCGTTTCGCTCGACCTGCCTGGCCACGGCCAGTCGCAGGGCCGGCGGCTGAACATGGTCAATGCCGTGGATGCGATGCGGGTTGCCGGCGAATGGTTCGGCCCATTCTTGGCAGCGGTCGGTCACTCCTTCGGGGGCGCCGTCGCCGCCAATGCCATCGCCGGTTCGGTCAAGAACATCCCGCCGCTGGTGGCCGGACGCCTGGTGCTGATCGCGGCGCCAAGCTCGCTGCCGGCGATCTTCGCCGACTTCAGCCGCATGCTCAATGTCGGCCCGCGCTCGCAGGCCGCCATGGCGGACCGTGTCGAACATCTTTCCGGCCGGCCGTTGCATGAATTCACCGGCGACCGCCAGCTCGCACATGCGCCGGTGCCGACCCTGGTCATCCATGCACCGGACGACCGTGAAGTTCCGGCCGATCATGCGACACGCTATGCCGGCGCCGGCGGCCATGTGCGGCTTTACTGGGCTGACGGGCTCGGCCACCGCCGCATCCTCGCCGACAGGGGCGTAGTGGAACGCGCTGTCGGCTTCGTCGCCGAGCATCGGGGGTCGTCACTGCTGCATTGAGCGGCGATCGAAGCTTATTTCTTCTTCCCGCCGGGCTCGACCGGCAGTCCGGCCGCCTTCCAGGCGGTGTAGCCGCCC
Source organism: Mesorhizobium newzealandense (assembly GCF_042682145.1). Classification (NCBI taxonomy): domain Bacteria; kingdom Pseudomonadati; phylum Pseudomonadota; class Alphaproteobacteria; order Hyphomicrobiales; family Phyllobacteriaceae; genus Mesorhizobium; species Mesorhizobium newzealandense. Next base: position 322,462 of record NZ_JBHUGZ010000023.1, read on the forward strand.
AGGATGTGCTTGACCGGCGACAGCCCCATGTCCTGAGCCGTCTTGGTGGCCAGCGCCGAGCGCCAGCCGCCGGCGCAGAAGAAGACGAAGCTCTTTCCCGAGGCGAAGAACGGCTTGTGGTACGGGCTTTCGGGATCGATCCAGAATTCCAGCATGCCGCGGGTGACATGTTTGGCGCCGGGAATCCTGCCGTCGCGTTCGACCTCGCGCGGGTCGCGCAGATCGACGAAGATGGTGTCTTCATCGTCGAGCAGCCCGGCCGCTTCCTCCGGCGACACCACCTCGATCTCGGCATTCGCCTCATCCAGCAGTTCGCGATAACCCTTTTTCATGAGGCTTGTCCTCCCGACTGCGCATTTGGCTGGCTGCCTAAGCAGACATTCTGCCCCACGAAGTCTGCTTAGATCCCCTTGTTTTTCGCAGGTTCTGATCGCAAAACCGTGGGACACTTTGCGGAACCTGCTTAGATTTCCAGCACAATGACCGGCGTTTGTCACGCTCTGTCCGTGCCGGCCATCACCTGCCAGGCCGCCATCGCACCGGCCACGGTTGCCAGGAGAGCCGAATGCGAGGCGCCGTCGCGGGCCTGGATCGACATGCCGTGCTGAACCGTGGCGTAGAAGGTGGCGGCAGCGCCGCAGTCCAAGTCCGCCGGCAGTTCGCCCTCGGCAACGCCGCGCTCGAGACGCTTGCGCAGCGCTGAATGGTTTTCGCCGCGACGGCGGCGCAGATCGTCGCAGATGGCGCCGCGGCTGGAGTCCTGGTGCAAAGCGCCGAGCGCGATTAGGCAGCCTTGCGGGCGGTCGGTCTGCGCATAGGCTTTCGCCGTCAGGCGCAAAAATTGTTCGATCGCCAGCCGCGCGGTCGGTGCTTCCTCAAGCGCCAACCAGATGTCGGCACCCTCGGTGCGCGAATAAAGGTCTGTCGCCTCGAGGAACAGCGCCTCCTTGCTGCCGAAGGCGGCGTAGAGGCTGGGCGAGTTGATGCCCATGGCGGCGGTCAGGTCACTCATCGATGCGCCTTCGTAACCGCGAGCCCAAAAAACCTGCATCGCGCAGCGCAGGGCTGTAGTTCGATCGAAGGTGCGGGGACGGCCTCGCTCAGACATGACGCTCTTTTCTGTGTTGATCGATACATAATTCAGTTGACGCTGCCGGGCAAGACTGACAGGTATTTATGTGTCGATCATTACAAAAAGGAGAAATCGATGTCATCCAATCTGCAGGCGGGCAACCAACTGGGCGGCAAGGCCGCGCTCGTCACCGGCGGCAGCCGCGGCATAGGCGCGGCGATTGCGCGAAGGCTCGCGGCCAATGGTGCCAGCGTGGCAATCACCTATGTCAATGGCGAGGAGCAGGCTGTCGCGGTCGTCAGGGAAATCGAGGCAACCGGCGGTCGAGCCATCGCGATCAAGGCCGACAACCGGGATGCCGTGGCCATAGACAAGGCCGTCGATGACGCCGCGACTGTCTTCGGCCGGCTCGACATCCTGGTGAACAGCGCCGGCATCTGGCGCGCGGCTTCCATTGAGACATTGTCGCTCGCCGATTTCGACGAGACCATGGAGGTCAATCTGAGAGCCTCGTTCATCGCCTCCAAGGCGGCGGCGGCCCATATGGGCGAAGGCGGCCGGATCATCTCGATCGGCAGCAATCTCGCCGAGCGGGCCACCGACACCGGCCTCACCGCCTATTCGGCCAGCAAGGCGGCGCTTGTGGGCCTGACCAAGGCGCTGGCACGCGACCTCGGCCCACGCGGCATCACCGCCAATGTCGTTCACCCCGGTTCGACCGACACCGACATGAACCCGGCAAACGGTCCGCATGCCGAACACCAGCGGCAGAAGATGGCGACACCGCGCTTTGGCAAGGCCGACGACATCGCCGGCATGGTCGCCTGGCTCGCGGGTCCCGAAGGCCGTTTCATCACTGGCGCCGCGCTGACCATCGATGGTGGCGCCAACGCCTGATCCGCAATGGATTGCCCCCGGCCGGAGTGGACGCATCCCGCTCCGGCCGTCACGATGTTGTGAAACCGTTCTGCAACAGGCTTTCGGAAATTTATGAAAGCTTAACGAAATCAGTATGAATCAGTATAGTCGCGCCTTACATCCGCCATGCGGTGCGCGAGATCGTCTAGCGGTGCGGAACGGGAGCCGGTTACAACCGGAGCGGGTGGTCCATGAAATTCCTCGGAAACAAAGCAACCGTGATGCCGCTGGTTGCAATCTCGGCGACGCTGGCCTTCGGTGTGCCACAGGCAGGCGCGCAAGGGCTTTTCGAAATGCTTTTCGGGGGTGGCATCAAGCACGCTCCGCAAGGCGAATTTCCGCCCCCGCCGCCAAAGAACAAGCCCAAGGCACCGGGCGGCAGTGGCGGCGGCGTGAGAATCAGCGGCCCATCCTACTACACCTACAAGGCTGATCGGCTGGTTCGCATCGACTTTTCGGCGCTGGCGACGGCACCGCAGCCGGCGACGCCGCAGGACGCCGCTTTCGTGCCTTCAGTCACGGGTGCGGCTTTCCGTGATGCGGTTGCCGGCTTGAGCGACTACGAACTCTATGCCGAGCCTGACGTCGCCAAGGCGCTGATCGCCTATTACTCGGCCAATCCGGATTTCATCTGGGTGACCGGAACCAGCCTCAACAGCCGCGCGCAGGATGCGGTGCGGGTGCTCGGCGAGGCTTCAAGCTACGGCCTCACGCCCGCCGACTACACGGTCGAAGTGCCTGCTGCCAGCGCGTCGCCGGCTGACGCCAATGCGCAACTGAAAGAACTCGTCCGCTTCGAGATGGCGCTGTCGGCCCGCGTGCTGCGCTATGCCCATGATGCGCAGAACGGCCGCGTTGAGCCCAACCGCATGACCGGCTACTATGATTTTCCGGCCAAGCCGATCGACCTGGTGGGCGTGCTGAAAACGCTGGCGCACACCCAGGAAGTGCGCACCTACCTTGAATCGCGGCATCCGCAGAATGCGGAATACCAGGCGCTGCGTGTCGAACTGGAGTCCCTGCAGGCCAGCGCCGAGAACGAAATCGTCGTCGACCCCAAGCTGTTGCTGAAGCCGGGCGAAACCAGCCCGGAATTGCCGAAGCTGCTGACCTTGATCGCACGCAATCTCGACGACGAGATGGGCGGCGCCTATGGCGAAGTCCTGTCCAGGCTGGCCACCAGCCAAGTCTATGACCCGGAACTGGTTCCAATCATCAAGGCTGTGCAGCAGAAGGCAGGCATGAAGGGTGACGGCGTCATCGGTCCGCGCACCGTCGCGACGCTGGCCGGGACCTCCAAGGCCGACAAGCTGCTGAAGGTGGAAGTGGCGCTGGAGGAACTGCGCTGGCTGCCCTCCGACCTCGGCAGCCCGCGTGTCTTCATCAACCAGCCGGCCTTCACCGCGAGCTATATCGACAATGGCGAGGAAAAGCTGAAGACGCGCGTTGTCGTCGGCCGGACCACCAACCAGACTGCCTTCTTCTACGACCAGATCAAGCAGGTCGATTTCCATCCTTATTGGGGCGTGCCCCAGTCGATCATCGTCAACGAGATGCTGCCCAGATTGCGCAATGATCCCGGCTATCTCGACCGGGCCGGCTACGAGGTGACCGACTCGCGTGGCAAGCGCATCCCGTCGTCCGCGGTCAACTGGGGCGCTTATGGCGCCAACATTCCCTACAGCGTGCGCCAGCAGCCGAGCGAGGCCAATGCGCTGGGCGAGCTGAAGATACTGTTCCCCAACAAGCATGCGATCTACATGCACGACACCCCGCAGAAGTCGTTCTTCAAGCAGGACATGCGCGCGCTCAGCCATGGCTGCGTGCGGCTGCAGGATCCGCGCGGCATGGCGGCGGCGGTGCTCGGTACCTCGGTCGACTATATCGCCGAGAAGCTGAAGCACGGGCATTCGACCGAGGATGTGACACGCAAGATCCCGGTCTATGTCGCCTATTTCACCGCCTGGCCTGACATGTCCGGCAAGGTTGAATATTTCGGCGACGTCTACGATCGCGATTCGCGGCTGAAGCAGGCCCTGGACGCCACCGAAGCGGTTCGCTCACCGTCGAGTTGAGCTAACGCTGCAACAGCGGTCGCCGGAAGCCGGCGTCCCGCCCGGCGATCAGCCAATAGACCAATCCGGCGACAAGGCCGGCAGCGGCGATGATGCCGATGTCGGCCCAGCGCTCGGGGTCCATGTCCTCCGCTGAACTTGGCCAGATCAGGACGAAACCGGCGGCGGCGGCCGCGGCACCGAAGACCATGTGCAACAGGACGTTGCGCAACGAAAAGAGCTCGGCAATCAGCGCGAAGATGAGCGTCTGCAGCGCGGTCACGACTATGGTCAGGAAATAGACGAACAGGCCGAGCGGCGGCACCACCAGGACCGCTATCGGCGAGACGCCCATGACGTCGAAATAGCTGGGCGCGTTGGGCAGGGAACTGAGCGCGGCGTAGATCGCCGCGACCGCGATCAAGCCCACCAGAACCGCCACCAGGTAGCCGGCCAACATCATCAGTATGCGCTTCAGCACGTGCTTCGCCGTCGCCATGCCCATCCCCCATGCGGCGCCCAAGCGTCCAGTCAGCCATCAAAGCGGGACTGACGCAAGGGGAGGCGCGCCTTCGTGGTAGGTCAGCTTGAAATCTGACGCTGCGCTTTTTGCCGGGCGGCGTTCTTCGCTAGGCTCTGGACATATTTGTCAGTTCCTCGGCATTTGGGGTGGCACAAGTTGAACGTACGGCGTCGTCGGCTCCTTATCAGAGCGAATGCGGCTCGGGGCCGGCTTCCCGTGTTTGCCGAGCGACCTAATGTATTGATAGAGCGATTGCATATCGCTCTCCTCCATCGCTCGGAGATTGTACCAGGGCATCGGCGGAGACGTTCTAATGCGCTTCAGCATCCCTACGAATCCACGCTCGGTCATTACCGAAGCATCTATCCGAAGATTGGTCGCATAGGTCGTGCCCCAGGGACCGCGCCAACCGACCGAGCTGCCCATTAAAGCCTTTTCAGGATCAATCTTGCCTTCTGTTTCGCTGTAGCCTTCGGTATGGCAATCGTGACAACCGCCGATGATTGATACCTGCAACCCTCGTTCGACCGAGACTTCGCCTTGAGCGAAGGCTGCAATTGGCATCGTGAGGCCGGCCAATAGGAAAAACAGGCTTGTGACACGCATCCTTCCCTCCCATGCGTTCCGCTAAGCATATATGAGCCAACGTCCGAAGGCGACGGCCGCGTCAAGGCCCTCAAATTTCAAACTGATGCACTACCCGCTCCTTGGCAGGCCGTCGCGGAACGCGAAGCGGGCTGCTCAGGCGCCGCCACACAGATGCTCGGAGTCCGGCAGCGCCCATGATCCTTTGACGGCGAGATCGATGCCGTAGTAGACGCGGCCACGCTCATCGTCCTTGGGACAATCCCTGGGAATCGAGATCAGACACATCTCGACCGGTTCGCCGACCTTCGAGGCGGCTAGGCCAGGTTCTCGATCATAGGAGACGGCACCGCCGTCATTGGTGAATGTCGCGGCACTGCCTGCATCCGGACTGGCCGTTTCCAGCGGATCGTCGCCAAGCCGCGTGGTCAGCGTCTTGATATGCGTGGACGCGCATTGTCCGATTGCCGAGGGCAGGGGTTGATCGGTCCCGTCCGGGTTCCGCGCGGCGGTTTCCAGCGCCTTCTTGCCGATCAACGCGATGTTGTAGTCCTGCACCCATGACGGCGCATTGCCATAGGTTTTGCAGCGCGTTGTTCAGAGCACTGACGATGCAGGCGGTATCGCCCCCGCAGGCATTGCGGTCGGCAATCAGCCCGCGGGCTATCTTGCGCTTGTCGCCGCCGAACGCCGGCTCGAAATCCTTGAACGCCCTGGAGACCAGCAGATCGATGGCCGACAGCTGCGGATCGGCACAGATCGCCCTTTCCGCCGGCAGGCTTGCCTTGCGGCAGTCGAAGGACGGTCCATCGGCCCGCGCCGAAGCAGTCCCGAGGATGCCGCAGGCCAGGATGGTCGCGAGCACAGCCCAAAAAACAGGGTCGAACGGAAGATCGCATGTGTGCCCCCAAGCCAACACCCCAAGGCGCGCTCAGCGCCTTGACTTCGACATCATACGCCGAGAGTGGACAATTTTAGGCGAGGACCCGCTGGCCATTGAGAATGCGCGAAGAGCGGGCCGGCGCATCCGCAAAGGGACAGGATGTCTGCCGACGAACCTTTATTTTGGCTCGGCGGTCACAGGGTCGTAGGTGATTTCGACCTTCGCCTTGTCCGACGTGTAGTAGGTGACGACGTAAGCGCCGCTGTCCCAGTCGACCTCTTTCACATAGCGAAAGCCGTCGCGCTGCTCGACCTTGGCGAGGATCTCCGACAGCTTCTTGGCATTGGGCGGCGGCAGCGCAGCATCGTCCGCGGCAAGGGCCGGCCCGCCGGCGAGAAGAACGGCGACGCTTGTCGCCAGCAGAAATCTGGACATGGCTTTCCCTCAAAGTTTCGTCGGACAGAAACTCGCTGCCATGCCGGTTTGTTCCGCAACTGGAATGGGGATGGCCATCCAGTCCGCCCACAACACAAAGGCTTCAACGGTTCTTTGCGGCCAATCGGACTTCTGCCGGGCCGCATACGGTCAGCCGTCACTCCGGCAAGCCCGCGAACCGCATGTGTCCGATCCAGCGATCGAGGGCTCCGGGGGCGGTGTAATTCTTCTCCCACTGCTTGCGTTGTTTGCTGATGGAGTCGCCGGGCGAGTCTTTGAGGAAAACCGCAAGCGCCTCCTTCGCCTCCCGCTGGTTGCCCAGGCAGGCGTGGATCCCCGCAAGCATTCGGTGTGCGCCGCTCGGGATTCTGGACATTTTCCGCATCGCCGTTAGCGCAGCCCCGCAATCATGCTTTTCGTAGAGCGCCCAGCCCCATCTGCCAGTTGAACCAGTCAGGATAGAAAGGATCGATGCCCATGGCCAGCTCGATCCGATCGATCGCTTCGTCGATGCGGCCAACATTCAGCAGCACGCCCGCACTGTGGACGAGGATATTCGGGTCGCTGGGGTTCAGGACGATCGCCCGATCGTACCGCGCAATGGCTTGCTCGACCTCTCCGGCTTCGGAGTGGATTTGGGCGCGGGCAAAGTGCGCGTTGGCATCGTCCGGAGCGAGCAGGATAGCCTTGTCGGCGTATTCGGCGGCGCGCTTCAACGCCTCGTCGGGGTCATTTTCCTGCTTGTGCCAGAATACCGAGTCATTGCGATAGGACCAGGCCATCCCGATGTAGCCGAACTGCGAGTTCGGATCCGCTTCGATCGCCTTGAGGCTGAACTGCCGTAGCCGCTCGTTCCCCGCTAAAGAGAAATCCTCTTTGGCGGCTCTCCCCATCAGGTAATAGCGGAGCGCGCTGACCCGGGCGGCACCGCTCTCTGGCAAAGGTCGCTCGATCCTTACTCCGACCCGATCCGCAAGCGTTCGGATGATTTCCTCCTGGACGACGAAAAGATCGGCAATCTCCCGGTTGTAAGAGTTGGCCCAGACATGTGATCCGTCATGCGCATTCAGCAACTGGGCGGTCACTTTCAGCCGATCTCCGACCTA
>NZ_JBHUGZ010000024.1:0-33340 GCF_042682145.1 Mesorhizobium newzealandense
GCAGCACGACCGGAACGCCGGCTTGTGCCGCCTGCCAGGCGGCTTCGGAACCGGCGAGGCCGCCGCCGATAATGTGGATGGGATTTTTGTTCATGAGCGCCGGAATAATCGCTTGGTGCGGCGATTGCAATTCCCGTGCGCGGCGCAGGGCAGACAGATGCGGGCGCAACCAAATCCTGAAAACGACAACACCCGCCGGGGGAGGAGGTCCGGCGGGTGTCGTTTTTGGGGTCGACCCTCGGGAGGAGGTGAAGGCCGACCGTATTCGTCATCGCCGGGGAGGAGGTCGGCTTTGACGAAATCTCTTTCGCCATTTTTAAAAGGGGCGAGACCCTTTTTGGGAAACAACGCCCGCCGCGGGAGGAGGTGCGGCGGGCGCCGTTTTGGTGGTCAACCCTCGGGAGGAGGTGAAGGTTGACCGGATCCGTCAGGGTCGGGGAGGAGGTCGACCCTGGCGAAATTCTGGTTAGATCGCCCGGCGGGCGATGATCTTGATTTCGTCGCGGACGATACCGAGATCATGCAGCTGACGGTTCGAAAGGCGACCCAGCTCGGAAACCGTCTCGCGATAAACGCGCCAGTTACGATAGTTGCGGATCAGGTTCATTGTCGTTCTCTTTTCAAAACTTGTTCGGACCATTCGCGGTCCGAAAAAATTAGACCGCCTTGCGAGCGACGTAAGGAATGTCGCTGCGGCTGATGCCTAGGTCGGTCAGTTCACGGTTGCTCAGGCGGCTCAGCTCGGACACGGTGTCCCTGTAGCGGCGCCAGTTGCGGTAGTTGCGGATCAGGTTCATGGTATTTCTCGTTTCGTCTTTCTTTCGGATCATTCCGTCTTTGTGTACGAACCATAGATAGGCGGGCCTATATCGATTTAAAAGCGCTATGGCTGCATGGCAGCAATGCAAATTGTGCAATGCAGCATTAACGCGCGTTCACGGACCTGACACAAAGAAACCCGAATCGGAAAATGCCGTTGCGTCAACGGTTTGACCGGGTCGGCTGAAAAAAAGACCAAACTGGGGGAGAAGCGGTATGGCGGGCTATTCGTCGCGAGTGAGGGCGGATATCGCGCGCTGGCGGCAGGCCGGCCTGATCGACGCCGCGACCGCCGATTCCCTGACGCGCGATGTCGAGGCCAATGAGCGCAAATCGCTCAGCTTCGGCTCTATCCTGGCGATGATGGCCGCCTTGCTGTTCGGCGCAGCCATCCTGATTTTCGTCGCCGCCAACTGGGACGCCATTCCGCGGCTGGCGCGCGTGGCAGCACTCTTTGCCATCATCCTTGGCGGCTATATCGGCGGTGCGCTGTTGAAGACGCGCGACCATCCAGCAATCGGCGAGGCGCTGTGGATGGTGGCCGCGGCGGCTTTCGGCGGCTCGATCGCGCTGATCGGCCAGATGTATCATCTCTCGGGCGACGAGGCGTCGGCCCTGGTCACCTGGGGTGCCGGCACGGCACTGGCTGCGGTCGCGCTGCGTTCGAACCCGCTGACCGTCGCTTCGGTCGGCATCGCCGATGCCTGGTTGTTCCTGAAAGGCTTCGACTATTACAGCCGAAGCGAATTTCCGCATCTCTTCGTGGTCATGGCGATCGTGTTGTTTGCCGTATCGTTCTGGACCCGCAGCCAGCCGGCGCGGCACCTGATCATCCTGTCGCTGCTTTTCTACCTCGTGCTGCTGGTCACGAACCACAACACGCTGCAGGTGGCGATCCCGCTGGTCGCCGTATCGGCGCTGCTGTTCGCCGCCTCGGTGTTCGCGCCAGAGCCGGTCGACAGGATCGTGCAACTCGGCGGCCGCTTGCCCTTGCACGCGCTGCTAGGCTTCCTCACCGGCCTGGCGATGATCCAGTTCGAACTGGCTGACGAAAGCACCTACAACAGCGGATTCGCCATAGCTTCGGTGATTGCGTTGGCAGGCATCGTCGCGGCAATCGTGCTGGCCGGGCGGGAAAGCCGAGGGTTGCGCTGGCTTGCCTATGCCGGCTTCGCCTTGGAAATCGCCATCATCTATGTGGTGATGTTGCAATCGATGCTCGATACGGCCGGCTTCTTCCTTGCCGCCGCGGTGCTGCTCGGCATCCTTGCGCTCGTCATCATCCGCATCGAAAAACGCATGAAGAGCCCAGTCGCCAAGGGAGCCACGGCATGATGACCGGAAAGAGGCTGATCATCTCGGCCCTGGTGCTGGCGCTCGTCCAGATCGGATTTCTGAGCTGGATCATCGCCGGCCGCGCGGCGATCCTGCGCAACGGCAAGGAAGTGCTGCTGAAGATCGAACCCGTTGATCCACGCGATCTCCTGCGCGGCGACTACATTATCCTCGGCTACGAGATTTCGCGCATCCCGGTGAAAATGATCGCCAACATCCCCGCCGACAAACTCTCCAGCGACGATACATCCATTGTCGTCCGCCTGAAGAAGGGCGCCGACGGCTATTGGCGGCCGACCACCGCCTGGTTCGGCAAGGCGCCGACGCCGGCCGCCGCCGACGAGGCCGATATATCAGGCCATGTCGCCGAGGGCTGGGATCTTCGCAGCGAAGGCATGACCATCGCGCCGGACTACGGCATCGAGCGCTTCTATCTGCCGGAAGGCGAGGGGACGGCGATCCAGGACGACATGCGGGTGCGGCCGTTCGGTATCCGTCTTGCGCTCGCCGGTGACGGCATCGCGCAGATCAAGGCGCTGGTGGACGGCGACAAGACGCTGTTCGAGGAACCGCTGTATTAGACCAATGATGTCCGTGATGTCGACAGAAGCCCTCGGCGGTCTCCCACTTGGACGGTAAGAAGCATGCCAATCACCCTGACGGCGCGTGAGGACATCAATCTCGACGCTGTTTTGCGCGTCGCCTGGAAGAACGACACGGTGGAGATCGGCGAAAAAGCCTTGCAACGCATCGCCGAGTGCCGGGCGTCGTTCCTGAAGCTCATCGAATCCGACCCGCCACCGGTCATCTATGGCGTTACGACCGCCATGGGGGAACTGGCGAGCCGCAGGCTCGAACGTGACGAGCGGGATCGCCATGCGCGCATCAAGGCGTTCGCTGCCGCCACCTCGTTCGGCGATCCCTTGCCCGATCGTGTGGTCCGGGCGATCGTGCTGGCCCGCCTGACGAATTTCATCGAGGGCAACGCAGCCACGACGCCACGCATCGCACTCGCCGTTGCCGCGATGCTTGACGGCGGCCCGATGCCTGTCGTGCCGTCTTCGGGCCAGGGCGGCGCCGGCGAGATCCTGGCGCTCTATCCGCTGTTTGCCGAACTTTCGGTGCGCTTCGACCTGGAGGTCAAGGAGCGGGGCTCGCTGATCAACGGCTCGCCCTGCGCCGCCGCGCTGGTGGCCGACGCAGCGCTCGCCGCACGCGGCCGCCTCCGCATGGCGCACAAGGTGTTCGCACTGTCGATCGAAGCGTTTCGCGCGCCGCTCGAGCATTACGATGCGGCGCTCGACACGCTCTGGGGCGATGAACATGAAGCGGCGGCCCTCCAGGGATTGCGGGAATTCCTGGTTGGCGCCGGAGACGGGCGGCGCAATTATCAGGCGCCGGTCAGCTACCGGATCGTGCCGCGCGTCCTCGGCCAGGCGCATCGTGCGCTGGTGTCTGCCGAGCGGGCGGCCACGGTGTCGCTGGCCTCGATATCGGACAATCCGGCCTACCTCCCGCCTGATGACGCGCATCCGTTCGGCCGCTGCATCAGCACCGGCGGCTATCACAATGCCGTGGCGACGCCGGCGCTGGATGATCTGGCGGCGATATGGGCCGATATCTGCCTGCTCTGCGACCGCCATGCCTCCAAGCTTTTGAATGGCAAGGTGTCGCTGCTGCCCGATCTTTTGATGACCGGGCGGCATTGGGCCGACAGCGACGGCCATGGCAGTGTCGGCTATGTGCCGATGGCGATCACCGGCTATCTCGAGCAGGCCAAGCTCGCCGCGCAGCGCACCTTCATTCCGGGAACGGAATCGGCCGGTGCCGGGCAGGACGACGTCGCCACCACGGCGTTCTTCGCATGGACCAAGGAGGCGACCGCCGGCCGCTGCGTCGATGCGGCAATGGCGATGCTGGCGATGATGGCGTCGCAAGCGCTGCACGTCACCGAACGCGTGCCGCCGCCGGCACTTCGGTCTTTCGTCGATGAAGTCAGGGCTATCGTGCCGCCTGTCGGCGACGATCGCGTGCTGGGGCCGGAGCTCGCAAAGCTGGCCGAGTGGTTCACAGGGAGAGCGTTCGAGGCGCAGACGAGCATGGCGGTGCCTCTGTGACAAGATCTGGCCGCGCCTACCACCGCCGCGCGCCGGCCGGATCAATTGACAGCACATTGTCAATGATCAATCATCGCCGGACACTCCATGCGAGATGCAGTGCGTCAGCCGGATGGATGGCGTTAAGCCCAATCGGCGCGATGGCGATATCGCGTCGCCCTGGAGAGTTCGCGTGGGCCATGCCGCTGATCGCCACTCCCACCGCCACTTTGCTATCGCCCTGTGTACCAGCGACGCGGTGATCGCAAATGTCGATTTCAGTCGAACGAGTAGGAGATTGTTTGGTGTCGCTCGAACTTATCAACCCCGATGATCTGCCACTACCAGAGATGTACACGCAGGTTGTCGTCGCGACGGGATCCAAGCTGGTATTCGTCTCAGGTCAGCAGCCCGAAGACATACACGGCAAGCTCGTTGGGCATGGTGATTTTGCTGCACAAGCGCGTCTGGCATTTGGCAATCTCGGCCGAGCGCTCAGTGCGGCAGGTGCACGGCCTGAGCACGTTTGCAAGATCACAATCTACATTGTCGATTATAAGCGCGATGAACACGTTCCTATCATCGAAGAAGCGCAGATTGCGCTGTTCGGAGATCACAAACCAGCCAATGTGGTGGTCGGGGTAGCGATAATGTCTCCAGGCTACCTCATAGAGGTCGACGCGATAGCGGTCATTGACTAGGCCATCAGAAGCTAGCGTCGCTACTATGCCGTTTGTCTCTCAGTCAAAAGCCCGTCCACCCGGCGAATGAACAATATCCAGAATGTGGTTGTAACAGATGACTAGGTCGAGGTTCCTCCTTCGCCAAGGCTTCGGAGGAGACACCTTCATCTAAGGAGCTTCAGGTGGCCAGCCACCCGAAGCCCGAGAGCGGGGGGTGGTGCGGATGAAGGGACTCGAACCCCCACGCCTTTCGGCACTGGAACCTAAATCCAGGGCGTCTACCAGTTCCGCCACATCCGCATGGACCGGCAATCCCATGTAGCCATCATTCTGTCAATGTCGGGGCCAAAATGTTGGTTATTCGCTGAAATGCGAAGATGGTTGAAAAATAGCCCCGCCTGTGACAAAAGGCGTGTCGAATGTGACGGAACGCGACGATCCGCTTCTACAAAATGTGATAAGAAGTAGGAAAAACAAGAACTTATTCACATTTTGGAACGCAGTTTGGGAGAGTTTGAGCCGTATTTTCGGTCAAATCGCCAGGTTCCGTACCAAAAGCCATTCCCGGCAAGATTATACCGGCAGGCTGTGAACGGCAGAGGCCGTGGCAGTCTCATTGGTGAAAACAAAGGTTTTACGATGCAGGTCACCGAAACGCTCAACTCCGGTCTCAAGCGCGAGATCAAGATCACCGTGCCGGCCGGTGACATGGAAGCCAAGCTGATGGCACGGCTTTCGGATGCCAGGAACAAGGTCCGCATCAACGGCTTCCGCCCCGGCAAGGTACCGGTGCAGCACCTGCGCAAGGTCTACGGCAAGTCGTTCATGGCCGAAGTGGTCAACGAAATCCTCAACGATTCGACCCGCACGATCATTACCGGGCGTGGCGAAAAGGCTGCGATGCAGCCCGAAGTCATCATGACCGAGGACGAGAAGGAAGCCGAGAAGATCCTGGCCGGCGGCGCCGACTTCGAATTCCGCCTCAACTACGAGATCATTCCGACGATCGAGATCAAGGATTTCTCCGACATCAAGGTGACGCGTCAGGTGTTCGACGTTCCGGACACCGAGATCGACGAGCAGGTCCAGCGCGTTGCCGAATCGGCACGCAGCTACGAGCCGAAGACCGGCAAGGCCGCCAATGGCGACCGCGTCACCATCGACTATCTCGGCAAGATCAACGGCGAGGCCTTCAATGGCGGCGCCGGCACCGATCAGCCGCTGGTGCTGGGGTCGAAGGAGTTCATCCCCGGCTTCGAGGATCAGCTGATCGGCGCCAAGGCCGGTGACGAAAAGCAGGTCACCGTGACCTTCCCGGAAAACTATCAGGCGGCGCATCTTGCCGGCAAGGAAGCGACCTTCGACGTCACCGTCAAGGAAGTGTCCCAGCCCGGCGCGCTGGAAATCAACGACGAGACCGCCAAGAACCTGGGCCTCGAGTCGCTGGAGCGCCTGCGCGACGTCGTGCGTGGCCAGATCGAAAACCAGTTCGGTGCCATGACGCGCCAGAAGGTCAAGCGCCAGCTGCTCGACCAGCTCGACGCGTCCTACTCGTTCGAGGCGCCGTCGAAGCTCGTCGACGCCGAGTTCAACAACATCTGGGCGCAGGTCAATCGCGACCTGGAAGCCGCCGGCCGCACTTTCGCCGACGAAGAGACGACGGAAGAAGAGGCACGCGCCGAATATCTGCGTCTCGCCGAGCGCCGCGTGCGTCTTGGCCTGGTGCTGGCTGAAATCGGCGAGAAGGCCGGCGTCACGGTATCGGACGAGGAACTGCAGCGCGGCCTGTTCGAGCAGGTGCGCCGCTATCCGGGCAATCAGCAGCAGGAAGTCTTCGAGTTCTACCGCAACAACCCGGAAGCGTTGAACACGCTGCGGGCGCCGATGTTCGAGGAGAAGGTGGTCGACCATCTGCTCGGCCAGATCTCGGTCACCGACGTCAAGGTCAGCAAGGAAGAGCTGATGGCCGACGACGAGGAGGCCGAGACCACAACCAAGGCGAAGCCGGCGAAGAAAGCCGCTGCCAAGAAGGCTGACGACAAGAAGGCCGACGACGCGGAAGAGCCCAAGAAAAAGGCGGCGCCGAAGAAGAAGGCCGCCAAGGACGCCGAATAAGCGTCCGAGAATAGAATTTCAAAAAGGCCGCCCATGAGGCGGCCTTTTTCGTTTGTGGCGCCGAAGCAACAGACTCTCCGGCAAATGGCGGTTGGCGGCTGGCGGTACGAACTCTTGATGATTATCTGCTGTGTTGCAGAACGCAGGCCGTTGGAGGCATCGTTGAGACTGTTCGTCCAGATGGGTGGAGTGGTTGCCGCGGCACTGCTTGTCGCTTCGGTCTGTGGCGTCGCCCGGGCTGACGGCGTTCTCGACAATTGGCGCTTCGACACCGGCAGCGACGGCTTGGTCACTGCCTCGCTCTATGCCACCAACAAGCTTTTCACCGGCGGCGGCGCCTTGGGCTATAGCCCGGTGTTGACCATCGCCTGCCGTCCCGGCGGCCAACCGCGCTGGAGCGAATGGCTGCAGCTCAATGATGCCGTCTCCGCCAGCCGCAAGATCACCATGTCGGTCTCGGTCGACCATGGCGACAAGGTCAATGAAAGCTGGTCCGTCGGTGCCCGTGGCAGAATGCTCGTCAAGGATGGCGCGGACGGCGTCAAGCAGTTGGCGTCGGCGAGCCGGTTGGGGCTTTCCTGGCGGTTCGGCCTGCTGTCGGGCCGCGGCGAGGCGGACTTCGACCTTGCCGGGCTTGGCGAGGCGGTCGCGCAGATTGCCGGCACCTGCAACACTGATGTGCCCTGAGCCGCTGCAAACCACCTAAACCTTTGTACAGCCGACCTCTTCTACCTGTCGGCCAGATTCTGTGGTATAGAGGTGTGGTAATTCCATAAGGGGGAGAAGCAGATAATCTGTTCTGCCGTGCAAGGCGCATTGCTGGTGGTACCGGCATGCGCAGATCGTCTCAGGCACATTTGACAATCAGGGAGGAAAAGTCATGCGCTTGGCCGCGTTTTTCGCCGTCGTGTCTGTTGCAAGCTTCGTCGCCATTCCATCGCAGGCCCAGGATACTGCGGCTGGCGAGAAGGTCTTCACCAAATGCAAGGTCTGCCACGTCGCGGACGAGGACAAGAACAAGATCGGTCCATCGCTGCACGGCGTCATCGGCCGTATCGCCGGTACGCATCCGGATTTCAAATATTCTGATGCCATGATCGCGGCCGGTAAATCCGGCGTCAAATGGGACGAACCAACACTGGCGACCTATCTTCACGATCCCAAGACCACGGTCAAAGGGACCAAGATGGCGTTTCCCGGCCTCAAGAACGATGCGGACGTGGCCAACGTCATTGCCTATCTGAAAACGTTCTCCAAGTGACCTGGCTCCTCCGCCATGCGTCCAACCTCTTGTTTTACCGTGATCATATCCGAACCGACGGCATCGTAAGCAAGAGCCGCGTTTCCGTTTTTGCTAGCGCGCCTTCAGTTCGGGATCATGGCCTGCATTGCCTGCTTCCATCGGTCTGAGATGTCGACCAGGGAAAACCGCCTCAAGGATTCCGGCATCCGCCTCTCGGAAGCGACGGCGGGTGATTTCTTCGCGCTTTTGAAGCCGCGGGTCATGGCGCTTGCCGTATTCACCGCTTTTGTCGGCCTGATGATGGCGCCTGGCGCGATGAATCCGGTCATCGCCGTGATTGCAATCGGTGCGATTGCGGTCGGAGCAGGAGCGGCAGGGGCCCTCAACATGTGGTACGACGCGGACATCGACGCGCTGATGTCGCGCACATCAAAGCGGCCGATTCCGTCGGGCCGCGTCACGCCGGGCGAGGCTCTCGGCTTCGGCCTGGTGCTTTCCGCGCTTTCGGTCATGACGCTCGGCGTGCTGGTGGGCTGGCTTGCCGCATCCTTGCTGGCCTTCACCATCTTCTTCTACGTCGTCATCTATACGATGTGGCTGAAGCGCTCGACGCCGCAGAACATTGTCATCGGCGGCGCGGCCGGAGCGCTTCCTCCGATGATTGGCTGGGCGGCCGCAACTGGTGCCATTGGCATTGAAAGCCTCACCCTGTTTCTGATCATCTTTCTGTGGACGCCGCCGCATTTCTGGGCGCTCGCGCTGTTCAAGGTCGGCGACTACGCCGCTGCCGGCATCCCGATGATGCCGAACGTGGCCGGCCAGGCCTCGACCAGAAAGCAGATATTCGTCTATTCACTGCTGCTGGCGCCAATCGGTGTGCTGCCTTGGGCGTTCGGATTCGCGAGCGGGTTCTATGGAATTGTTTCGGCCGCATTGGGCGCGGGTTTCATCTGGCAAGCCTGGAAGGTCCTGGTCGTTGCAGACAAGGAGATGAAGCCTGCAAAGGCGCTGTTTGCCTTCTCGATTTTCTATCTTTTCGCGATCTTTGCCATACTGCTTGCCGACACCATCGCAATGCGAGGGTTCATGGCAGCCGAAGGCTGACGGCGTGATCACTGTTGTCGGAAGACTCACCAGCTCGAAGCGAGCCGGCCTGGTTGCTGAATTGAAGACGTTGCAGACCAGAATCGGCTCGAACATCACGATGGTATTGCACAGAATCCCAGGATCAGCAGGGCGACTATGCCAAGGCCGAGTATAAGAAGCGTCCTTCCGTCCATGACCTTCCCCTTTAATCCCAAGAGAATATCGAAAAAAGACCACCAGAGCTAGCCAGACGGCCGGAGGTCTTGCGACAAAGGGCGACAAGTCTCTGGCAAGAGAGTATGTTGATTGCGGTGCAGGTCGCGGTTTGCGTGGCCAGTTACGCAGAACGGATGCACCGTGAAACCGCGACCTTGCCGGACTTGGGTCTGGAGGAACGGTCATGGCTAGCTTTCATGTGATAGCAGGCGCCAGCGAGACGCTGGAACATACCAAAATTCGAAAAATCGGCGTTTCCGACCTTTTCGACGCACTCAAGCGGGGCGTCGACGATTTCATGGTCAAACCATCGCACATCGTTTTTCTCTGCCTGATCTATCCGCTCGTGGGCGTCGTGCTCGCCGCCTGGACTTCGGGCGCCAATGCGTTGCCGTTGTTGTTTCCGCTGGTCTCCGGTTTTGCTCTGATTGGCCCGTTCGCGGCGATAGGCCTCTATGAAATCAGCCGCAGACGGGAAGACGGACTCGACACCTCATGGAGGCACGCTTTCGAGGTCCGTAATTCTCCGGCGCTGCCGGCAATCGCGGCGGTCGGGATCATGCTGTTTGCAATCTTCATCACCTGGCTTTTGACGGCGCAGATGTTCTACCAATATCTTTTCGGCCCGGCTCCGCCGGAATCGATATCCGGCTTCATCAATGAAATATTTGCCACCGGACGTGGCTGGACGCTGATTATCCTGGGGCACGCCCTCGGCTTCGTCTTCGCTGTGGTGGTGTTGTGCACGACGGTCGTCGCCTTCCCATTGTTGCTCGACCGCGACGTTGGCGCCTACGAAGCCATCCACACCTCGGTGCGTGCGGTGCTGGCGAACCCGATCACCATGGCTGTTTGGGGACTGATCGTCGCCGTCGCCTTGATCATCGGCTCGCTGCCGGTGTTCGCCGGGCTGGCCGTCGTGTTGCCGATCCTCGGTCACGCCACCTGGCATGTCTACCGCAAGGTCGTGGAATCGCCCGCCAGACCGGCGAGTTGACGACGTTCCACCTCACCGCACCGGCAAGGGGGCGGTGCAAGTTTGATCTAAGCCGTCAGTAGGCCGGGTGACTGAAGCGAGCTTGGTATGCGCCCATGGTCAGGTTGCGGAAATCCTTGCCGCTGACATGCACCAGCGTTCGATGGTCGCCGCCTTCGAAGTAGACGTCGGCGACATCGCCGAGGCTTTCATCGACAATCACCGGCACATCATAGGCTGCGCCGATCGGTGGGATGGCGCCGGTGTCGCAATCACCGAAGAGCGAAATCACCTCGTCTTCGGAGGCAAGTCCGAGACGCTTGTTCATGACGTCTTGCAACCTGCCAAGTTCGATCCTGTGAGTGCTCGGAACCACGGCCAGCGTATAGCCAAGCTCGTGGTGAACGACCACGGATTTCGCCATGATGCTGCCGGGCACATGCGCGGCTATCGCCGACTGCCGGCTTGTTGAAGTGCGATGATGAGCGACGGTCTCGTAGGAAATTCCCTTGCCGTCGATGAAGTCCTTCAGTCTGGTTGCGATCGTCATCTTGGCCTCCCTTGCCGGAGTTCGCGACGCATGGCGGCGTCAAGGCCCGGATCCGAAAAACGCCAGCCGGGTGAAAAGGGTGTAGTCGGCTTCGAAGACCATCATTGCCACGAACACCAGCACCAGTATCGGCGGCAGGATGATCGCATAGGCCAGCGCCAGCCGTTCCCAGGCCATGTGCATGAAGACGGCGACGATCAACCCTGCCTTGAGGATCATGAAGATCAGGATCAAGGACCATCTGAGATAGCCGTGAAGGCCGAAATAATCGACCATGTAGGAGCATGCGCTGAGGATGAACAGCCATGCCCAGACCACCAGATAGAGCTTGATCGGATGTTCCTGATGCACGTCGCCATGGGCGGCCGCCGCGGGCGCTTCATGGGCATGAGCAGCATGAAGTGCGTGCTGTCCGATGCCGTTTGCGGTTGCTTCAGCCATGTCCCTGCCTCTCACCAAAGATAGAAGAATGCGAAGATGAATACCCAGACCAGATCGACGAAGTGCCAGTACAGCCCCATGATCTCGACATTCTCGTAGTGGCCCGTGCGGCTGGTGAAGAAGCCGCGCCGTCCGGTGTCGTAATCTCCGCGCCACACCTTTCGCGCCACGATGATCAGGAAGATCACGCCGATCGTCACATGGGTGCCGTGGAAACCGGTGATCATGAAGAAAGAGGAACCGAATTGTGCGGCGCCCCAGGGATTGCCCCAGGGCCGCACCCCTTCAGTGATCAGCTTGGTCCATTCGAAGGCCTGCATGCCGACAAAGGTCGCGCCGAGTGCCGCGGTCAGAAGCATGAGGATTGCCGTCTTGCGGCGGTCGCGGCGATAGCCGAAATTGACTGCCATGGCCATCGTTCCGCTGCTTGAGATCAGCACGAAGGTCATGATGGCAATAAGGATCAGCGGGATATCCGAGCCGCCGATACGAAGTGCAAAGACCTCGCTGGGATTGGGCCACGGCACGCGTGTCGAAATGCGCGCGCTCATGTAGGAGAGCAGGAAGCAGCCGAAGATGAAGGTGTCGCTGAGCAGGAAGATCCACATCATGGCCTTGCCCCAGGACACGTTCTTGAACGCACGCTGATCCGAGGACCAGTCGGCGGCAATGCCTTGCCAGCCTGTGGGCCTTGGCTCCGTCTGGCCGATATGCGTCAGTGTCTCTGCCATCCGCTTGATCCCCTTAGGTCAGCAACTGTCGGCAAATGTCGATGAACGTCGCCGCCCAGCCGGCGAGCAAGGCAAAGATGGCGAGCCAGACGAAGAGCAGGAAATGCCAGTACATGGCGCACAGTTCGACGCCGAGGCGAAGCCGTTTGGGCCGCGCTGCGTTCCAGGCGCCGGCGGTCGTTCTGCCGAGGCCCACCAGCCCGCCCAGTATGTGCAGGCCATGCATGCCGGTGATCAGGTAGAAAAAGCTGTTGGCCGGGTTGGAGTTCAGCAGATAGCCGTCATCGGTCATCTGCCGCCATGCCATGAGCTGTCCGATGAGGAAGGCAATCGCCGTGACCCCGGCCGTCGCAAGGCCGAGCCTGACCATGTCGATCTGACCCCTGCGTGCCGCCACCACGGCGCATTGCAGCGCAATGCTGCTCAGGACCAGCACGCCAGTGTTCAGCCAGAGCAGGCGCGGCAGCGGCAGAGGCCGCCAGTCCGACAGGCCCATGCGCATGAAGTAGGCGCTGGTGAACAGCGAGAACAGGCAGCCGACGACGGCGAGGAAGACGCCGAGGCCGACCTTGGCGGTGGGCAGCGCCGACCGGTCGAGGCCGACAAAATCGCCGGCCAGACCTTGTTCGAGCCATGGCTTGGCCATCAGCCTCTGGTGCGAAAGCCACCATCCGGCAAAACCGGCAATGACGAGCAGGAAGACCAGGATGACGCTCATGCCGGCTCCCTCGAGGGGCCGAAGGAGCCCGGCACGTTCTGCGGGATGAAATCCTCCTTGGCGCCCGGCACGCTGTAATCATAGGCCCAGCGATAGACGATCGGCAGGTCCTTGCCGAAATTGCCGTGGGCCGGCGGCGTTTGCGGCGTCTGCCATTCGAGGGTCGTGGCCCGCCACGGATTGCCGCCGGCCTCGCGGCCATGGCGGATGCTCCAGATCAGATTGAACAGGAACACCATTTGGGCAAAGCCGACGATGAAGGCCATGATGCTGATGAACGAGTTCAGGTGGTGGGCCGACTCCGTCATGATGGTCATGTCGGTCAGTTCAGCGTAGCGCCGCGGCACGCCCATCAGGCCGAGATAGTGCATGGGGAAGAAAATCAGATAGGCGCCGAGGAACGTGACCCAGAAATGGAACCGGCCCAACGTCTCGTCGAGCATGCGGCCGGTGACCTTCGGATACCAATGGTAGATCGCGCCAAAAACCACGACGATCGGGGCGACAC
This sequence comes from Mesorhizobium newzealandense, assembly GCF_042682145.1. Classification (NCBI taxonomy): domain Bacteria; kingdom Pseudomonadati; phylum Pseudomonadota; class Alphaproteobacteria; order Hyphomicrobiales; family Phyllobacteriaceae; genus Mesorhizobium; species Mesorhizobium newzealandense. Next base: position 13,518 of record NZ_JBHUGZ010000024.1, read on the forward strand.
CCATGACCATATGGAAATGGGCGACGACGAACATCGTGTCGGACAGCGGAACATCGACGACGACATTGCCGAGAAACAACCCGGTCAGCCCGCCGTTTACAAAGGTGACGATGAAGGCCAGGGCAAAGAGCATCGGTATGGTGAGATGGATGTCGCCCCGCCATAGGGTCAGCACCCAATTGTAGACCTTGATGGCGGTCGGAATGGCGATGATCAGCGTCGTGGTGGCGAAGAAGAAGCCAAAATAGGGGTGCATGCCGCTGACATACATGTGGTGCGCCCAGACCACGAAGCTCAGCGCGCCAATGCCGACGATGGCCCAGACCATCATCCGGTAGCCGAAGATGTTCTTGCGTGCATGGGTGCTGATCAGGTCGGATACGATGCCGAACGCCGGCAGCGCCACGATGTAGACCTCGGGATGGCCGAAGAACCAGAACAGGTGCTGGAACAGGATCGGGCTGCCGCCATTGTGCTGCAGTTGCTCGCCCATCTCGGAGATCGCCGGCATGAAGAAGCTGGTGCCGAGGGCGCGGTCGAGCAGCATCATCACGCAGGCGACGAACAGCGCCGGAAAGGCGAGCAGCGCCATGACGGTCGCGGTGAAGATGCCCCAGACGGTGAGCGGCAGGCGCATCATCGTCATGCCGCGCGTGCGGCCCTGCAGCACCGTCACCACATAGTTCAGGCCGCCCATCGTGAAGCCGATGATGAACAGGATCAGCGAGGACAGCATCAGGATGATGCCCCAGTCCTGGCCGCCCGGTGTGCCGCTCATGATGGCTTGTGGCGGGTAGAGCGTCCAGCCGGCGCCCGTCGGTCCACCGGGCGCAAAGAAGCTCGATACCAGGACCAGCACGGCGAGCAGGTAGATCCAGTAGCTCAGCATGTTGACATAGGGAAAGACCATGTCGCGCGCGCCGACCATCAATGGGATCAGATAGTTGCCGAAGCCGCCGAGGAAGAGGGCGGTGAGCAGGTAGATCACCATGATCATGCCGTGCATGGTGATGAACTGGTAGTAGGCTTCAGGGGTGATGAAGTCGAACGTGCCGGGGAAGCCGAGTTGCAGCCGCATCAGCCAGGAGAGCACCAGGGCGACCAGGCCGATTGCCGTTGCTGTCGCCGAATACTGGATGGCGATGACCTTGGCGTCCTGCGAGAAGACATATTTCGTCCACCAACTGTGCGGATGGTATAGTTCCACTTCCGCGACTTCGGCCGGCGGGATGCCATCTGCAGGCGTGATGTCGACCATAGGAACACCTCCGTGTCCTTTTCAGCGAGACCCGACCGTTTCGAGCTTTGCTGCAATTTTCAAACCTGACGCCATCGTGTTGCCCGGCGCCTGGTCTGCCGAGCCCGTTTGCTGGGGCGCCGACAGCTGCGCGAAAGTCTGCTGCTGGCCAAGCCAGGCCAAATAGTCTTGCTCTGTGTCGACCATGACCACCCCATGCATCAAAGGATGCCCCTGGCCGCAAAGTTCGGCGCACAGGACCTGAAAGGTCCCGGTCTTGGTCGGGGTGAACCAGAAATAGGTGACCGAGCCCGGGATCATGTCCATCTTGGCGCGGAATTCCGGCACATAGAAATCATGCAGCACATCGATCGAGCGGAGCAGCATCTTGACCGGTTTGCCGACCGGCAGATGCAGGTCAGCCGCTTCGACCACGACATCGTCCTGACCATTGGGATCGCTGGCGATCACGCCCAGCGGATTTTCAGCGGTGACGTCGCGGGTATCGGATGTGCCGAGCTTGCCGTCCTTGCCGGGCAGACGGAAACTCCACTGCCATTGCTGGCCGACGACTTCGACGTCGGTTGCGTCGCTCGGGACGTTGACAAACCGGCTCCAGACGAACAGGCCGGGAACCAGCAACGCCGTGACCCCGACCGCGGTGGCGATCGTCAGCCACGATTCGAGCCGCTTGTTCTCCGGTTCGTAGGCAGCCCGGCTCCCGTCCCGATGACGGAAGCGGAAGACGCAATAGGCCATGAATAGAACCACGGCGGCGAAGACGACGCCGGTGATCCAGAAGGTGATGATGATGGTGTTGTCGATATAGTCCCAGTTCGAGGCAATCGGAGTCCACCACCATGGGCTCAGGAGGTGAAACAACACCGAGCCCACGACGATTAAAACGAGTACAAGCGCTACGGCCATGTCCCGTTCCTCCCGGCATTCGAGGGCGCGCAAAGCTGTCCTGGCGAATGCCAAACTCATCATGCTTGATTTGCGATCGAAATTCCAGAGCCGACTATGGGAGGGGCAAAAAAGCCACTTCCGGCTCAGGATCACGCCAGATCAGCAGCAGGCCCTTCATGCTGGAATGGCCTTCCGACCGATGACGATGTGGTCATGCATGGCAATGCCGAGGCATTGCCCATCCGTCCCATGTTGCCGCCGTCAGCGGCACCATTTCTCGACGGCGATTGCAATCGCCTTTGTGCAATCGACGAGATCGCGCACCGATACGCGCTCGTTCGGCTGATGCGCCTGCGCCGGATCGCCGGGACCGAAGTTGACGGTCGGGGTGTTGCCAAGGCTGGTCGGCAAGCCGATGTCGCTATGCGCGCCAAAACCACTCAGGACCGGCGACAGATTGGCTTGCTTGACGGCCTGCTGGAAGACGCCGACGAAAGGATTGTCCGACGGGATCTCGGCGCAATCCGCGTCGAGGATCCACTCGATCCGGGCAGGATGCTGGCGCAGATAAGGATCTGCCTGGCAGACGTTGGCGATATGCTCTTCGATTTCGCGCTTGACGTTGCCGCCCAATTTGAACTCGTCATGCTCGCTTGGCAGATACTGCGCGTCGATGATGATCTCGCCGCGGCCCGCCATGGAGGAGGGATGTTCGCCGGCACTCATCTGGGTGACGATGATCTGGTTCGGCAGGTCCATCAAAGGATGGTTCTTCTTCGGATCGAACATCCAGCGCCGGTTGAGAATGTCGATGCCGTCGAGAATCTGCCGGCAAAGCTGGACGGCATCGACCGGGCCGCTCGAGTACCAGGCATTCGGCGTCAGTTCCGCATGCCCGCCTATGCCGTCGATGATGATCCTTCCCCACAGGATGCCATGACAGAGCGGCGCGATCCTGTTCGCCGTCGGCTCGGTCATGATGCCGGCGTCGGCGTGAAAGCCGCGATCGACCATGGCGAGCGAGCCCATGCCACCGATTTCCTCATCGACGACGGTGGTGAAGACGACGTCGCCGGAGAGAGGAATGTCGAGTTCCCTGAGGATCTCGACGGCCATCAGCATGCAGGCGACGCCGCCTTTCATGTCGACCGTGCCGCGACCGTGCAGAAATCCGTCCTTGAGGACTGGCTGGAACGGGTCGGTCGTCCAATGGCTGGCGGCGCCCGGCGGGACGACGTCGATATGGCCGGTCAGCATGATGGAGCGTCCACCGCCGGTGCCCTTCAGGACGCCGCCGAGATTGGGTCTGCCCTCGAACGTCCGGCCCTTGTTGGCGCCGGCGCGCCCCTTGTATTGTTCGTAGAGCGCCGGGCCATCCGGATCCCACAGATCGGTCGAGAAGCCGAGCGCCTCGATCCGCTTTTGCAGATAGAGCTGGCAATCACGCTCTCCGGGGCCGGCATCCCTGGGATTGGACTTCACGATCGAGGGGAAAGCGACGAGATCGCTCAGCGTTTCGACGATGCGATCGGCGGTTGCCTCGACGCGCGCGGCAATGATCTCTTCCATGGACGGCATTATGATCTCCAACGTTGGGAAAGTCGGTCGGCGAGAAGGACGAAAACCAGAAGGGCGCCGACAATTCCCACCTGCCAGACCGTGTTGATGTTCAGTTGCAGAAGACCGGTCTTCAGCGTGACCAGCAGCAGGACGGCCGCGAACACGCCGCCAACGCCACCACGTCCGCCGGTGATGGCGATGCCCCCAAGCATGGCGGCAGTCAGCGATTCGAGTTCGAGGTTCTGGCCGATATTGGGCCTGCCGCTGCCGAGCCAGGCGATCGAGACGAGACCGGCAGCACCAGCCAGTGCGCCGCTCAAGGAGTAGAGAATGAAGCGAACGCGGTCGACCGGAATGCCGACCAGTCTGGCCGAGCGTTCGTTGAAGCCCATCGCGTAGATCCAGCGCCCCCAGGCCGTCGAGAGCAGCACCAGGCCGGCAAGCGCGAAGCACGGGATGGCAAGGGTGAGAAACGACACGGGAATGCCCATTACGACGCCGCGCCCCCACAGGAGCAGCCAGTCGGGCACGCCCGCCTGCGCCGCGCCACCGGTGACGGCGAGCGCTGTACCGGAATAGACGAAGAATGTGCCCAGTGTCGCGATGAAGGGCAGCAGGGCGAGCCCGTTGACCAGCCATCCGTTCAGGGCGCCGAGCATCGCGCCGGCCAGAATGCAGACGACGGGCAGCAGTACGGGCGGCAAGCCCAGCTTGAGGGAAAGCATTGCAACGATGGCGGAGAGCGAGACCGCGCCGCCGACCGACAGGTCGATGCCCGCGCCGCCGGCCAGGATGACCAACCCTTGTCCAAGTCCAACCAGGGCCAGGATCGTCGAGAATTGCAGGATGGTGGTGACAGTGCCGAGATTATAGACCGAAGGCTTGAGCACCAGCAGGCCCAAGATCACGATCAACCACAGCCCGCACAGCAAGGCCAGGGTGAGGGCCGGGCCCTGCAGCTTCCCGAGCGTCTTCATGCGTGGGCTCGCAGCAGCTGGACCAGAAGGAAGCGGTTGGAAACGGCTTCGAAGCCAAGCACGCCGATGATGAGAATGCCGGTGACGACGGGCTGCCAGAGGGAAGGGACACCAATCAGAAGCAATCCGTTCTGGAGAATTCGCAGGAGAAGCACGCCAAGCACGGTGCCGATCAGGCTGCATCTGCCGCCCAATATGCTTGTGCCGCCGAGAATGACCGCGGCAATGGCATCGAGCGCCAGCGTGCTGCCGATCGTCATTTCCACATTGCGGTAGGTGGCGACATAGAAAGTGGCGGCAATGCCGGTCAGAACGCCGCTGATGACGAAGGTCATGAAGCGGGTCTTGATCACCGGGATGCCTGACAGTCGCGCCTTTTCCTCCGAATTGCCGATCGCCAGCAGGTGCAATCCATAAGGGGTTCGCCGCAACGCCAGCCAAACGGCCAGATAGGCAATCGCAATCACCAGGGCGGGGACGGGGACGCCAAGCACGGTGGTTGCTAACAAATCGGTGAGGCTCGAGGGCAGGCCGGAAAGCCATTGCCCGCCGAGGAGAACAAAGACAGCGGTGCGATAGACGCCGAGCAGGCCAAGCGTTCCGACAATCGCCGGAACGCGGCCGAGGACGACGACGGTGGCGGTAACACACCCCAGCAGCGCGCCGACCAAGGGGCCTGCAACAAGCGCCAGCAGCGGATTGCCGCCGGCACCAAGCACGCGACCGATGGCAATGGCCGCGAGACCCATGACGATGCCGATCGACACATCGATGCCCCCCATGGCGAGCAACAAGGTCATGCCTAGGCCGATCAGCAGCAGTTCGACGCTGTTGCGCAGGACCGTGGCCGCATTGCCAGAGGTCGCATAGTGGGGCGATGCGACAGAAAAGAGGATGATCGCCAGCAAACAGGCGACAAGCAAAGACCACTCCCGCCCATTCATGGAGAAGATACCGTTTCCAAACTGTCGCACCGCGTTCATGCCGGAGCTCAGAAGTTGAACTTGTCGACATTGTCCTTGGTGAAGACAGCCGGCGGCCCGAGCAGCAGAATGCCCTTTGTGGCGTCGTAGGTGACCGGCTTGTCCAGGCCGACGATCTTGTTTTCCGCCTCGAAGGTCTTGCCGTCGATCAGCTGCTTGCCGGCCCAGACGGTGAGATAGCCAAGCTGCTCGGGATCCCACAGCACGGTGAAGCCGAAGGCACCGCTCTTCAGGTAGGAGCGTGCCGTGTTCGGGCTGCAGTAGCCCGCGCCGATGACGGAGCCGATCTTGCCGGCGGTTTCGATTGCCTGGGCAACGCCCGGGCATGTCGAGGATGCGACGGCGATGATGGCCTTGATATCGGGGTTGGCGGCCATGAGATCGCCGGAGATCTGCGCGGCACGCTCGGCGGTGCCACCGGCGAATTGCGGCGCGAGCAGCTTCAGCTTCGGATATTTGCCGGCGGCTTCTTTCTGCATGAAGCCGATCCAGGCGTTGAGATTGGATGCAGTCGCTTCGCCGGAGACGATGCCGATCGTTGCGTCCTCGCCAACGCGCTTGACGAGCTCGTCGACGATCGTCGTGCCGAGGCCTTCGTCGGTCGCCTGGGCCACATAGACCGCGCGGCCGCTGTCGGGCGCATCGCTGTCGCTGGTGAACAGCTTGATGCCCTTTGCCTTGGCGCTCTCGACAACAGGGGCGATGCTGGAGGCATCGAGGACGCTGACCGAGATCGCCTCGACGCCCTGATCGATCAGGTTCTGGACGATCTGCAACTGGTCGACCGGATTGGTGTCGACCGGACCGGAATAGATGAAGTCGACGCCCAGATCCTTGGCGGCGCGATTGCCGCCGGCTTCCATGGCGTTGAAATAGGGGATGCCGATCAACTGCGGGACGAAGGCGACCTTGTGCTTGTCCGCGGCGTGCGCTGCCGTCGCAACGACGAGTGACAATGCGGAGGCTGCGAGCACTTTCTTGAACTGTGAAAGCATTGTGGTTTGATCCTCTCTGGAAATGACGTGCGTTTCAGTTTGTTTTTTCGAGCGCCCGCACGTCGGGATGAGCGCCTGTTATGAGCGAAACGACTTCCTCGTGATTGGTCTCGGCCGCCAGCCGTTCGGCGGCCTTGCGGCCGCGCCGGAACACCACGATGCGGTCGGCAACTTCGAAGACTTCGGAAATGTTGTGGCTGATGAGGACGACGGCACAGCCACGCTCGGCGAGCCGCCGCGTCAGCGTCAGGACCTTGCGGGTCTCGGCGACGGCAAGGGCTGCTGTCGGCTCATCCATGATGACCAGCCTGGCATTGAGATTGAGCGCCCGGCAGATCGCCACGGCCTGGCGTTGGCCGCCCGACAGGCTGCCGACCGGTGCTTCCGGATCGGAAATATGGGCGTCGAGTTCTTTCAGCAGGCCATCGACGCGCTGGCGCATTTCCTTGCGCTTGAGAAAGGGAATGCCCAAAATGGAGCGTTTCAATTCTCGGCCGAGAAAGACGTTTTCGGCGATCGACAGGTTTTCCGAGAGCGCCAGTTCCTGGAAGATCGTCGCGATTCCCGATGATGCTGCGTCCTTGGGCGAGGAAAAAGTCACCGGACTGCCCTCGATGACGAGTTCGCCATCGCTGGGCGGATGAGCGCCGGCCAGGATCTTGATGAACGTCGATTTGCCTGCGCCGTTGTCGCCGAGCAGCGCCAGCACCTCGCCGGAGCGGATTTCCAGGTCGACATTGGCAAGCGCGGTCAGCGCGCCAAAGCGTTTGGCGATGTTCCTGGCGACAAGAAACGGTTCTGTCATGGCGGTTCCCCGGCGACTACGGTTGGCTAGACGGCCTTGCTGACCCAGCGGAGCACGTTGGTCCAAAGGCGGGCGTAGCCGGGCCATTCGACAAAGCTGTTCGGCAGCCAGTGCGGGCCGATATCCGACGTCCAGACCAGCGTGCGCCCTTCGCCATGACGTCCGGTGACCAGCAAGGGATGGTTGCCCTGGTCCTGCGGCAGCCGCGCCAGAACCTCGACATCGTCCCTGTCGCGAGCAATGACCTCGTTGGCGCCGAGCAGCAGCGGCCAGTCGCCTTCGATGCCGGCAAAAATCGGATGATCCCTGGGGCCAGTGATCGAAGGCCGAAAGCCTTCGGGAATTTCAAGCCGGTCATCGTTGGGAAGGCAGGTCACCGGCAAGGCCTCCTCGACAGCCGTGCGATGCCAGCGGGCCTTGCCGTCGATGCCCTGGAAGCTGAAATAGCCACCGATCATGATCAGACCGCCGCCAGCCAGCGTCCAGTCGCGCAGCAGCTTGAGCCGGTTGGGGACGGTCTTGCCGTGCAGCCAGACATCGGGATGGAGCAGGAGCGAGTTCGCGCCAATGTCGGACAGGATGATCGCCTTGTATTGCGACAGGCCCTCCATGGTGAAAGGCAGCTTCTCGACAGCCTCGTGGGCCGGCATGTAGTCGAGGTCGAATTCACTGTCTTTCAAGGCGTCGACCAGAGGCGTTGCCCCGAGATGAAAGGTGACGCTGCCGAACTGATCGAACCCCTTATAGTGGGTCGCCGAACTCACCCAGCTCTCGCCGGCCAGAAGGACCTTTGTTTTCGCCATGATCATATTCTCCTGATGTCGCCACTGGGACGGCCGTCTGCGGGATGTCTAAACGTCAATAAGCCATTGATTCAGCTTGCCATCATGGCGCTGTTCGCCAGGGCGGCAGCCTTCAGTGTCGCAAAGTCTGCAATGTATCCCTGTGCGCCTTCGACCGTTGTCGTCAGGCTCGCGCCAATCGCCGCGTGGCGGGCGGCATCGTCCAGCGGCGCGCCGTGCAGCCACAGGCTGAGGAAGATGCCGGCAAAGCTGTCGCCGGCGCCCGTCGCATCGACGCGATTGACGGGCAGTGCCGGCACCTCGATCTGCGGGCCGCCGTTTGCCGGAAACACGACCGCGCCAAATTCGCCGAGGGTGAGCACAACCGTTCCGCGCCGCTTGATGCGTGACAGCATCAGCCGCACCTCTTCGATCATTGTCGCCATCCGGGAGCGGAAGTCGTAAATCTCCCGCATCATCACGTCGTTGATGAAGGTCAGGTCGATCTGCCTGACCATCTGCGTGAAGGTTTCCGGCGTGCGCGCACTTTTGGGCAGGCCGGCCGAATGCAGGCTCACCTTCCATCCGGCCTGATGAAAGCGCGCGATGGAAGCGGTCATCGTTTCATAGTGAAAGCCCTCGATGTGAAGGCAGGCCGGACGTTGCTCGGACTGGATATCCAGATTGGCGGTCAAATCGACCTCGCCAAGCTCAAACGGTTCGCTGATGATCGTGCGGCTGCCATTGCGCTCGATGATCACGATCGCCTGCGAGAGGCGGTTGTTGGGTGTGCTGCGGATCGGCAAGGCGTGGACGCCCAGTTTCGAAAGCGCGCCGAGCGCCCAGTCGCTCTCGGCATCCTCGCCGACCGCCGTCGCCAACTCGACGTCAAGAGCGTAGGGCGCTCCGACGCCGGCGGCAGCAACCGCGAGATTGGCCGCGGGCCCGCCCAACGCCTTTTCGATATGGCTGGCGGTGATCCGGTCGTCGCGATGCGGCAATACGTCGACCCGGCACAGGAAGTCGACGCTCACCCGGCCTGCGACGAGAAGTCTTGGCAGATGGTCGAGGTTTTTTGGCCTGCGCGGCGCGCGGCCCGGCAGCGAGCGCGCAAACGAACTCGGCCGGTACATCAGCGTGGCAACCGCCTTCTCGATGCGGTCGCGCGTGCCGTCCTTGAGGCCGGCCGTCCCATTGATGAAGTTCGACACCGTTCCGATGGAAACACCGGCGGTTCGTGCGACATCCGCTATGGTTGGGCGCTTGCGTTGCAATTGCCTGGTTCCGATTGAAGCGTTTCAAACGGTAACAGCGGAAATGCCGCCCCTCAACGAAACTGTCTTCTAAAGAATTGGAGATTGTTCCTAATTATTAGAAGATTGTCCCGGATGAGGGCTTATTCCGGGATCGTTCTTTCCGAAGTTGAACAATTTTCAAATTTTCGGCAAAAAGATTGTGCATGCGAATTGTCTGCATCTTGTTCAATCGGCGAGGCCAGATCGGGCGACGGCGCAGGTCCGATTTATCGCGCAATGGATCACGCCCGGTGGGTGCGTTAGCGACCGGCTTTTTTCTCAATGGCCTGGAAACAGCAATGCCGCCGGGCAAAGCCCGGCGGCATCTTCTTTGACTGCAGTCGTTCGGGTCGCGATGCCTACGGCGTCGCCTCCGCTTGAAGTGCGGCGGCCGCTTGGTCGATCTTGTCGGCAAGGACGCCCTCGGCCCAAGCCGTGACATCGGCGTCGACGGGTTTGTTGGCCATGTCCGTCAGCGCCGCGTTGAGCGATGCCGGATCAGTGCCGACCGTTGCCGCCGTAGCGTCCGCCTCGGCCTGGGCCGCCTTTGCATCGGCGGCGTCGACAACGTCCTGCTGAGCAGTGATCTGATCGTTCAGAGCCTGGATTTGTGCAGGCGTGGCGGACGGATCCGCCTGCAGCGTGGTCAGATCCGCCTTCAGGCCATCCAGTTCGGCCTGGGCGGCATCTGCCGCTAGGTCAGCCTCGGCAGCCGCGGCCTCGGCGTTCTGGGCTTTCGCGGACTGCGTCACGAAAGCCTGAATGGCAGCGAACTTCTTGCTCTTGGAGTTCATATAGGCGTTGATGTTGCGCTGCAGCGAGTTCAACCGGCCAAGCTTGGCATGGATGTTCTTGTCCTTGGGCACGGACTTCGTATTGACCGTGATGTCGGTCGTTGTGTCCGTTTCCGTCTTGGCCACCTTTCCTGGGGCCGACGCAGACTTGCCATGCGAAGCCCCGCTCTTGCCATTGCCGCCGGCATTGCCATTGCCACCGCCATTGCCGTTGCCGCCAGCATTGCCGCCGCCGTTGCCGTGCCCGTTGCCGCCGGCTCCGGCGAGCGCCGGAGACGCCAGAAGCGCCAATGCGGCAAGCGCCGCGAACAGAGTTTTTCGGTTTGTCATGGTGTCTCCTCGGGGAATCGCCACCTCCGCCCAACCGCTAGAGCAGCGTCGTATGAGGAATTACTAAATGTGCGGAGTAAACTTTAGACAAAAGCGGTTTCAATCCGCGAGCCTGGCACCCGCAGGCGCCTTAACTATTTGATATTGCAGATAAATATGCCGCAGCGGCACTGAAGTCCCATGCCGGCCAGACCATGGTCCTAGTTGCCAACCAGTGGTCCTACAGCGGTCGTCGACTGATTTGTCGGAAAGGGCGTTGAAATAAGGGAAGTCGGTGACGAAAGTGCAGGTCGCGGCCGGATTCGCGATGCTGAAGCCGCCGCTTTGCGGGTAGTCCGGAGACCGACGCCTGCGATTTCCGCGTCGCCAGCGACTGGATGTCGGCCTGGTGGAGCATCAGCGGTCGCCGCCCTAGATCAGCATCAGCGGTCGCCGCCCTAGATCAGCAGCAGCGGTCGCCGCCCTAGATCAGCAGCAGGCCTTTCATGCTGGAATGGCCTTTCCGCCCGATGATGATGTGATCATGCACGGCGATGCCCAGCCGCTTGGCCGCGTCGACAATCTCCTTGGTCATCTCGATGTCGGCGCGCGATGGCGTCGGGTCGCCTGATGGGTGGTTGTGGACCAGAATGATCGCGGTCGCCGAGAGGTCGAGCGCGCGCTTGATCACCTCGCGCGGGTAGACAGGCGTGTGGTCGACGGTGCCGACCTGTTGCACCTCGTCGGCGATCAGCGCGTTCTTCTTGTCGAGGAACAGGATGCGGAACTGCGGTCTTATGTAGCAAACGCACCAACTTCACGCGCGCTCTTTTGGGTGGGTTCCCATAAAATCCGGGGATGCCAAGAGTTGCACCTATCGTCCGCTCCACGCGATACGAACACGCCATCAACACGCTTGTTGCCAAGCGTTCCGAGATATCCGGCCTAATCCGCTTCAAGGGTGCGAACCTGGCTCACCAGCTAGAGCACATAGACGCAGTGCTGCTAATCCTTGGCTACAAGGGCGACCCGTCACAGATCGTGCCGCTGCGCCGCCAGCCCAGCCGCTTCCGCAAGGGCGAGCTTTACCGGCTGATCCTGAAGTGCGAGGCGGAAGGCAGCAAGGCGAACAAGGAAACGGCCCAGCGCATTGTTGCATTGAAGGGCTGGGAGCCGTCGCTAGTCGAGCGGATAAGGCAGTGCGTCAATACCGCGAAGGTTCGGCGGCGGCGGAAGACAAAACTGGCGGCTCTAGCCGCAAGCGGTTGTGAAGACCGGGGATAAGGTTGTGGATAACGCAACCGTCGCCTCAACATCTTGTGTTTTGGCACATTGACGCTACCATAAATAGCGTCTCGCAACTTATGCGAATCGCCTGACTATGATATGCGTGACGTTGCGTAACAGTACAGCGATTCGGACGAAGGGACCAGACCTAGCAGGCATTCTAGCGACTAGCTCGCCGTCATACTGAGCCCAAGCCAAGGCCTTGAGCCTTTCTTTGGCTTCGGCGGCGTCTTTAGCGACGATGTCGACGGTGAAGGTCTTACCCTGAAAGGGATAGCTGAACAGGTGTGTTGCGTATTTTTCGACTGTAGCCATACGAAAGGAGATCCAAGTTATGGCAGCAAGTACCGGGTATTACGAAATCTATCAGTCCGGGTACCAGTGGCGTTGGCGTTTCAAGTCTAACAACCACGAGGTCATCGCGAGTGGTGAATCGTACTGGAATAAGGCCGATTGCCTGAACGCAATCGGGTTGATGAAGGGCTCCAAAGACGCTCCCGTTTACGAGAGATAATTAGAGCCCTTCACCTCTTTGCTTGGTAACTGGGACGGCTTGCTGCCGTCCCTTTTTTTATCCAATCAAAGGCAGGACCGTGAGTCGAGTCACTTTGATGATTCGCAATTGAATGTACATTGAGGTACATTGATGGTCAATGGCGAGGAAACGAACCACGGGCTCCCGTTTCAAGTTGGGAGAGCCTTGCGATGGAATGCTGGACGACTTCTGTGCCGCGTACATGGATGCGTCGGCAACCACGGTGATTCGAAACGCCATTCTTCATTTCATAGACGCGGAATTGGCTTCAAACCCCGGTGCCAAAGCTCGCTATGACGCTGCTCGACAGCGCCGACATACGGGGATGCCAGAGAACGTGACGCCTATCAGGCCGACCGCTGCCAATAGCCTGCCCAAACGCGGCTCACCGAATGATTGAGCGCGCCACCAAGCAGGGCGAAGGCGTTGCCACCATTTGACCGGCGACGGTGATCCTCAAGCCATGCGGCGTGATTGGCGTACTGATAGAGGTAGCGGTGCGAAACGTGGTGGTGCTGGCCGGCGACCATGCGGCGAAGGCGGCTGAAATAGCTTTCCACCATGTTGGTGTGCTTGCCGTGGCCGTCGCTGTAGCTTTCCGAGTGGTTGATGCGGGTCGAAGCGAACTCGCCTTCCAGTACGTCCCAATGGCTCGCCTCGTCTGCGAACAGCTTGGTTCCGGCCAGCATACGAGCGCGGGCAATGTCCACGCCTTCTGCTTCGCGATGTCGGATGAACGTCAGGGTGCGGCCAGCGCGCTCGCGCAGGGCTATGACAACGCGGCGGCGGTCTGACTGGTTCTCCTTTACGCGACGGTCCTTGCGGTCCTCTACGCGGTTCTCAGGGCGCACCACGCCACCAAAGTAAGCGCCGTCAATCTCGACCTCGCCTTCAAGGGTTTCGTCCTTGGTTTCAGCCGACAGGGCTTCGCGCAGCTTGTGAGCCAGCACGAAAGCGGTCTTGTACTGCACGTCCAGATCGCGAGAGAACTGGACCGCCGACATGCCCTTCGCGCCATTGACGAACAGGCAGATCGCGGCGAGCAGATCGACAAACGACAGCTTGCGGGAAGCGAAGATGGAGCCAGACGTAACGGAGAACTGCGCACCGCAAGCGGCGCACTTGAACTTGCGACGGGTCGGAATGTCGTAGTGGTCCAGGCATCCACATTTCGGGCAAACAGGCTCGCCTTGCGTCGAAGCCCAACGAAGGCGCTTGAACGTGTCGTAAGCCTTTTCCTCGCTACCCTTGTAAATCTCCTTGAGGGAGAGGGTGCGGCTTTCGGCGGAAAGGAGGAAATGTTGTGCCATGGCGTACTGTTTCCGTTACCTATGTAACGAATGTAGTACGTTGACGTATCCCATACAAGGGCATATGTATCGATTACGATACTTTTTCCTGCAAAGGCGATACGCATGGCGGAAAAGACCGACTACGAAGCCCTAGCGGCTAACCTCCTGAAAGCCGAATTGAAGCGGAAGGGCGTTACCTATTCGCAGCTCGTCGAAAAATTGGCGGCTATTGGAATCGAGGAAAAAGAGGTAAACATTCGCAACAAACTTGCGAGGGGCAAGTTTACAGCAGCGTTCTTGCTTCAATGTTTTTCAGCAATAGGGGCCGATTCCATTCGATTGTAACGGCGGCGATTGCCGTAGCCATCGTGGTGATTGCCCTGAAGGCAACTTGGGAAGTCGCAGTTTCAAATGCCGAATATAGCCAAGAGGCAGAGCAGGCCACCAAAGAATATGCCGACCGTACCCAAGAGAGCATAGCCAGCACCTGCCGCGACAGAGATATTCCGGCCTTCGCGAAATGCGTAGATGAAATAGTAAAGGCCACCGAAGAGGCAAAAACCGCCCAGCGTGATCTTGCCGCCCAGCGAAGCATGGCTCTCTGGGCGCTTGGTATGCTCTGGGCCACGGTCGCATCTATTGCCGTCACAGGCATCGGTATCTATTTCGTTTGGCGCACTCTTGACGCGAATACCGATGCGGTTGAACAAGCTCGTGTAGCCAATCAAATCGCTCGTGATGCCAACGAAGCGCAGCTTCGTGCTTACCTGCTCGTGAAAACGATCCATGCCGAATATGCCTTCTCCGCCACAGGCGAGATTGTCGGTGTCGCCATAAAGTTGGTTGTCCAAAACGGGGGGCAAACCCCTGCTATGAATGTCGGCCACAATGTACGATTGAGCGAAACCTTTTTGGGCGATCCGCCGGAGGATTTGGGCCAAGCAAAAAGTGTACCTGTGATTTTGGATATGCAACTTCATCGGGTGGCCGATGCGGCACCGCACGGTGAGATCGTTGTCGTTGATAAGACGATACCGATAAACATGTTCGATAGCTTCGAAAGGAAGAATGGGTTGAGTTGCAACCTGCATTGCCACTTGCAATATAAGCCGGTCGTAAGCAAGGACGTAAAACATCTCATTCTGAACTATTGGATTAGGCGAGACGGCAGCAGAGGCATTTGCTTGCGCGTCAGTCGATCCGGTCCAAACGAGACAACTTAAGACAGCGGCCAACGCCGCCGACGCCCACACGGCGCGCCGCCTAGGTCACGATCTCCTCCCGTCGTCGGGGCTTGGTGCGTTTGCTACATAAGACCGCGGAACTGCTCGCGCTCCTCAAACGCCATTGCCGAGCGGCAATAGTCGAGAAGCTGCGTCCATGAGGAAAGGACTTCGCGGCGACGGACCTCGCCGCGCGCCATCCGCTGCGCGGTCGCCGCGACGACCTTCAGGTCGAGCGCCACCGCCGGGCCAATGCCCTTGACCTCCTGCAGCAGGCCAACCGGGGCGCCAAGCACTTCAGCCAGCGTGCCGAAGCGCGCCAGCAATGCCTTGGCGACCGGCTTGGTGTCGGCGCGGGGGATCAGGCGAAAGAGCAGAAGTTCCAGCAGTTCATAGTCGGGCAGGGCATCCGGACCTGCCGTGGCAAAGCGCTCGCGCAAGCGGTCGCGATGGCCGAGATAATGCGGCTTTTCCTCGCTCGGCTTGGCCTTCGCCGCTGGCCGGATCGGCACTTCGGAGAAGAAGCCTCGCTCGTCGTCTCTTCCTGTCCCCACAAGCTGCTCCGCATTTTCCTGGGCCGGAAGAACCGGCGGAACGAGTTTAAGCCGGCAGGCCGGGGCGGTCGAGCTTGTTGGGCGACAGCGTGAAAATCTCGCAGCCAGTGTCGGTCACGCCGATCGTGTGCTCATACTGCGCCGACAGCGAGCGGTCGCGGGTCACCGCAGTCCAGCCGTCCGACAAGACCTTCACATGTGGCCGGCCGAGATTGATCATCGGTTCGACAGTGAAGATCATGCCGGGCCGCATTTCGACGCCCTCATTGGCGCTGCCATAGTGCAGGATGTTCGGCGCGTCATGGAAGAGCTGGCCGACGCCGTGGCCGCAGAAGTCGCGTACCACCGAGCAGCGCTCGGCCTCTGCATAGGTCTGGATGGCGGCGCCAATGGCGCCGGTGCGGGCGCCGGGCCGGATCGCCGCGATGCCGCGCATCAGGCATTCATGGGTGACCTCGAGCAAGCGCTCGGCGGCGCGCTTGATCGTGCCGACCGGGTACATGCGCGAGGAATCGCCGTGCCAGCCGTCGAGGATGTAGGTGACGTCGATGTTGACGATGTCGCCATCCTTGAGCGGCTTGTTGTCGGGGATGCCATGGCAGACGACATGGTTGATCGAGGTGCAGGACGATTTGGTATAGCCGCGATAGTTGAGCGTCGCCGGCAGCGCACCGTGGTCCATGCCGAACTCGAAGACAAAGCGGTCTATGGCTTCGGTGGTGACGCCGGGCTCGACCATCGGCACCAGCTCGTCGAGGCAGCGCGCGGTGAGATCACATGCCTTGCGCATGCCGGCAAAGCCTTCCTCGCCGTAGAGGCGGATCTGGCCGGTGTTTCTGAGTGGTGCCGTGGCGGCGTCGAGATAGGTGACCATTTTGTCCGTATTGCCGGTAGGGCGCTGCAAGAGAGCCAATGTGAAAATCCCCCCAGATTTGGCACTTGAAGGCAAAAGGTTCAAGGAAGAACTGCCTGATGCGGCCGCGCACTTCGGGATATTCGCCTGCATGAGGTGATGTCTTGCCGGTTTTTGCCCGGCTTGCTTTCCTTTCCGGCCATCGTGCGTTAGGGCGGGTGATGTTTTCGAGACCGCGTCCCTTCACGGCGGCCAAGCGTACCAGATTGCTTGAAGCGCCGCTGACGGAAGCCTGCTCATGCCTGATGGGCATGGTGCTTCTGGCGATGCTGTGCCTCGGCCGCCCGGACGTGCCGGCCTTCGCGGGCGCCGCGCAAGGCGGTGCCAGCGTCGGCCTGGAACGGTCTGGCGAGGTGGCGGCTCTGCTGCGTGTCACCGGCAAGGCGCAAGCGCTGGAAGTTCGCGCCGTTCGACCGGCCC
Source organism: Mesorhizobium newzealandense (assembly GCF_042682145.1). Taxonomy (NCBI): domain Bacteria; kingdom Pseudomonadati; phylum Pseudomonadota; class Alphaproteobacteria; order Hyphomicrobiales; family Phyllobacteriaceae; genus Mesorhizobium; species Mesorhizobium newzealandense. Next base: position 30,388 of record NZ_JBHUGZ010000024.1, read on the forward strand.
CGGTCAAGTTCGCCAGCGGCCATCCCGCCTTGCCGGTTCTCGACGCTGTTTTTCTTTCGGTTGAGCGGACTTCGCCGAAAGCGGTTGTTTCGAGATATGGAGCACCGTCGGGCCCCAGGGCAAATGCCCACCAGCCGCGTGCACCGCCGACAATCGCCGCCTGAGCGGTCCAGAACCGCACCTTCACCTCATAGCTATCCCTGTTCGCGTCGTGACCGTGCGGCGGCTGTCGGCCGCACACCGGTTGCGCGACGCGTCATTTCCGGACCATTTCAATGCAACGCATCAAGACATTCAAAACCCTGTCGCGCGGGGCCTCGGCTGCCGCGTTCCTCTCCGTCCAGGCGCTCATCTGCATCGGCACCGTCTATTGGGCGGTTGCCGAGACACTCGGCCTGTCGGCAATGGCGGCACTCGTTCTCGGCGGCATCTTCGCCGTGCCGACGGCATTTGTGCTGATCAAGGCCGTTCGCATGGCTTTCGACGCGGAGACAGATCCGGCGAACCAGTGAGCCCATGTCGCCCAAAAGCGCGCAGCGGTTTTGGGACGACGATATGCATGAACAAGACTCAAGGCGCGTCGCAGACGGCCGCGCTTTGACAGCTCTTGGCCCGTCATGGCGCGGTGGTTGGTGACCGCAGTGACGACACATTTCTGCGCCAAAAGCCGGTCAAAGCAACTTTTGACGACGAACGGCGTTGCGTCGGTTGATACCAGTTCGGGAGATATGGAATGGACAGACTGCAATTCGAGGTGCCGGTGCGGATCGCACCCGCGCCCGGCCTGCCAGTCGAGGAGATCTATGGCGTCGAACAGGCGCTCGATATTCTCCAGGACTGGCCTGTGCGCCGTCAGGGCCCGATCTATCAGAAGGCGTTCAATGCCTGCTTCGGCGCCACGGTGGACGTGGTCAAGACCGAGGACGCCTGCCGGGCGTTCATGGCGTTTTGTCGTGCCAGCGGACTGATGGCCAGGGACATGATGACGCCGCGCAAGCGTGGCGGCGAGGCGAGAACGCTCCAGGCCTGAAGGCCGTCGACCGCTTCGCCCATTCCGATTGAAACGCCAACGATCGCTTTGAACCACACGGCGATGTCGTGATCGGACCATTGCGTGCCTTTCGCTCCGACGACGGCACGAAGCCGCGTCAATGTCAGCGCCGTTAAGCTTCCGTTTCCACCTTCGCGGCTACGCCAGTGCTTGTTCAGCAATGGTTGATTCGTTGCGTCAGTTCATGGTTCGGAAGATGTCTCCAGAAAAAGTCCGCGCGTTCCCGATCGACCGTCAGGTGTTTTTGGTCAGAGAGGTTGCCGCCAAGCTCGGCAATCTGCATGGCGAGCCGGCCACCTCGTTCTGGAGGGCCAAGGCGTCGGAGTTGCTCGATCTCGTTGTTGGATCCGGCCGGGACAGAACTGCAGCCAGCGATGAAGTGCGCAGGTTCTTCCTGGCCGTGCAGAGGGAAATGTCGGCCGGCGTTGACGCTGAGTCGACACCAATTCTTTCCGCCTGAGAGCAAAAACCGCTCTACAAGATTACGCTCTTTTACTCTAATTGTGCGTAAATTCTGGCCGTTGCCGCAACCATGCGACGACGCCGATAGCTCCGCCAGACGGACTTGGTGTCAGTTTGCAGGGGCACAAATCTTGTCGCGAACACAGGCCGTCCGATCCATGCTCCATGGCGGATCACTTGCCGCCCGTCGCCGCCGTTGCGCTGTTAGCGAATGGTAAACTATCCCCCGCTTTTTGTTCTTCTAGCTGCCTTGCATAGGCTTCGAACAGCCAACGAACCTTTCTTTTGCAAACCAATAGCTTACTGATCAAAAATGAACTGAACTTCTTAGCCATTCGTTCATACATGCGTGCTTTCTAATCCATCTCATGGTCTTCAGTTGCTTTACCCGGATTTGGCTTATAGCGAACGGCATATGCCGGGGTACGAACGCAAACGTTGCCACCATCTTCGCTCTGACCTTGCCGATCGTTGTCGGCGCCGCAGGCTTCGGGGTGGAGACCTCCTACTGGTACTACAACAGCCTGAGACTGCAGGCGACGGCCGATGCCGCGGCCTATGCCGGCGCGCTCGAACAGATCTCAGGGTCCGACAAGCCGACAATCGTCGCGGCCGCGACCCAGTCGGCAGCGACAAATGGGCTGGGCTCAGGCACGATCGTCGTCAATACGCCGCCAGCGTCCGGACCGAATACGGCGAAGAAGGCGGTTGAGGTTATCGTCCGCCAGAACCTCGACCGGATGTTCACCGCAATCTTTACGCAGGGCCAGGTTCCTGAACAGGCGAGGGCGGTGGCCCTCATCACCAATGCCTCGAAGTCCTGCATGACCGCGCTCGATCCGACCGCCTCGCAGGCGGCGCTGTTTTCCGGCAACACCACCGTGAAGGTCACCGGCTGCGTGGTCATGTCCAATTCGAACGCCACGGACTCCATCAAGCTCCAGGGCTCGGCGAGCCTCCAGGTCGATTGCCTGATAGCGGCGGGCGGCGTCTCTCTCAGCAATCCCGTCACCACTGTCTGCGCGGCCCCGATCACCCAGGCACTGCCTGCCGCCGATCCATTTGCCGACCTGCCGACCCCAGCGGCCTCGAACCCTTGCCAGAACGACAACAAGGCGACGCTGAGCCCAGGCACCTATTGCAGCGGCATGACGCTGAAGGGCAATGTCACCCTCTCGCCCGGCGTCTATGTCGTTCAGGGCGATCTCAAGATAAACGCCAACGCGGCCATCATCGGCAGCGGTGTGACCATCTTCATGTCGGGCAGTTCGACCGTCAGCATGAATGGCAACGCCTCCGTGAAGCTCAGCGCGCCGACCTCGGGCGCCTATTCCGGTGTGCTGTTCTACGGCGACAGGACCGGCTACAGCGCATCCAGCACATTCAATGGTACAGCGGATTCGCTGCTGACCGGGGCCATCTACTTCCCCAAACAGCAAG
>NZ_JBHUGZ010000025.1:0-18231 GCF_042682145.1 Mesorhizobium newzealandense
CCGAGACGTTTGAGGGGTGCTGGACGGAGTGCGTTCGGCTCCAAGTTGGAGCACCCCTCATCCGACCGAGCTTCGCTCGGCCACTGCCTTGGGGCGAGCCACTGGTCTCGCCCCGTCCTTCGGACCCCACAAGGGGAGAAGGGAAGGCGGTGTGGCGGTGCAGGTTCGTCATCAAATCAATTCCCCGCCTGTTGCTGCGGCAGCAGATAGCCGGTCGTCGATCGGGCGGGCACCAGATAGCGCGCGGCGACGGCCTTGACCTCGTCGGCGGTGACCTTGCGGATGCGATCCGGCCATTGCTGGACGTCCTGGACGTTGCCGCCGGTGGCCAGCGTCGAGCCGTAGATGTTGGCCATGGAATCCTGCTTGTCGCGGGCAAAGATCATCGAGCGCACATAGCGGTCCTTGGCCTTTTCCAGTTCCTCTGACGTGACGCCGTCCCTAACGATGCGCGCCACCTCGGCATCGACCGCCGCTTCGACGTCGGCGAGCTTGGCGTCGCCGCGCGGTGCGCCATAGACGGTGAAATTGGTGTCGTCGAGCATGGTGCCCTGGAAATAGGCGCCGGCGTTGGACGCGATGCCTTGCTGGACGACGAGTGCCTGGTAGAGCCTGCTGCGGTTGCCGCCGCCGAGGATCTCCGCCAGCAGGTCGAGCGCTTCGGCCTCGCCCCGGCTTGCCCGAATGATAGGACGGCACCACCCATTGCGTGGAAAAGCTCGGCACACTGACGCGGGCGTCAGAAAGCGTGACCGTGCGTTTGGTGTTCTGCTCAGGCTCGACCGGGCGGATGCGCGGCGGCAAATCGGGGCCGCGCGCCACCTTGCCAAAGGTCTTCTCGGCCAGCGCCCGCACCGCATCCGGTTCGACATCGCCGGCCACGATCAGCACGGCGTTGTTGGGCCGGTAGTAATTGTCATAGAAGGCGGTGGCGTCAGTGCGGTTCAGCTGTTCCATCTCCTGCATCCAGCCGATGACCGGAATGCGATAGGGCTGGTTCTGCCATAGCGTCGCATCGACTTCCTCGTCCAGCACCGCCTCGGGATTGTTGTCGATGCGCGAGCGGCGCTCCTCGAGGATGACGTCGCGCTCGGTCTTGATGACATCGTCGGTGAGGATGAGGTTGCGCATGCGGTCGGCCTCGAAGCTCATCATCAACTCGAGCGCCGACGGCGCCACCGTCTCGTGGAAAGCGGTGTAGTCGTAGGAGGTGAAGGCGTTGTTGGAGCCGCCGATGTCGGAGATGGCGCGGTCGAACTCGCCGGCGGCATGGTGGGTCGTCGCCTTGAACATCAGATGCTCGAAGAAATGGGCGATGCCGGATTTGCCAGGCGGTTCGTCGGCGCTGCCGATCTTGTACCAGACCATGTGGGTGACGATCGGCGCCCGGTGGTCGGGGATAACGACGACCTCCATGCCGTTGTCGAGCAGGAAATCCGTCACCTTGAACGGCGTCGTGTTGGGTGACACGGAGCTGTCGGCCAGCACCGGGCCGGTCATGGTGAAAGCCAGCGACGTCGCCAGCAGCGTTCCACGCAGCCATTCAACTCTAGATGTCATCAATGGCTCCGATTTCCTGGCAGGACGATAGGCAAGGTGCTGGCGACAAGCAAAGTGAATTGTTCGTCATGTTGCCGGCAAAGGCGGCGGCAAAGAGGCCGGCCATGGATGCAGGGCGTATCAGGCGGCCTCGATGAAGCGGATGACGGTCTCGCCATAGTTGCGCTCGTCCAGCACGGAAAAGCCGGGACCTGGCTCGAAGGGCGCCACTGCCGCCTCCTCGACCACGCACAGCGCGCCGGGGCGCAGCCAGCCGCCGGCCCTGGCCGACTGCAGGGCGCGCTCGCCTAGGCCCTTGCCGTAGGGCGGATCGGCGAAGACAAGGCCGAACGGCGCCAGCGTGCCGGCTTCGCCAAGACCCGTGGCGTCGCGGCGAAAGATCTTGGTGCGGCCGGTCAGGCCGAACGCCTCGACATTGTCGCGGATCAGGCCACGTCCTTCGGCCGAATCCTCGATGAAGACACCGTAGGAGGCACCGCGCGACAGCGCTTCGAGGCCGAGAGCGCCGGTGCCGGCGAACAGGTCGAGCACGCGGGCGCCGTCCAGTTGCTCCGCGAAGCGATGCGCCAGCACGTTGAAGACGGCCTCGCGGGTGCGATCGGTCGTCGGACGGATGGCGCTGCTGCGGGGCGTCGCCAGGGGACGCCCGCGAAACTCGCCGCCGACAATCCTCATTATGATCCGGGCCTCATAATAATCCGGGCCTCATCTCGTCCTGGGGCCCTTGGGGCCGCTGCGCGGTCGCTCACCTCCACCGGCGCCGCCCGGACGCTCGCCACGCGGCTTGCCAAACGGCTTGGTGCCGGCCGGCTTGCCATAGGACGGCTTGAACGATGCCTTGCGCGCCTTGGCATCAGCCGCCTTGGCGGCATCGGCCTCTGCCCTGCCCTTGCCGATCGGCCGCGCGCCCGGTGCCATCCAGACATTGGCCTTGCGCTGGCCGGGCGGCTCGATCGGCCGCTGCTCGCGCTCGGATTTCTTGCCGCCGCCCGGCTTGCCGCCGAAGCCCCCACGGGGCTTGTCGCCAAAATTGCCGCGCGGTTTGTCGCCAAAGCTGCGTTCGGGCCGCGGACCGCGTTCGGCATAGCTCTTTTCCGGAGCGGCGCCCCTGTCGGGACTGGTCGACAATTTGCCCAGCGCCTCGTCACGGCTGCCTTCGCGGCGCTTGCGATTCTTGATCAGCCCGCCCTCGCCAATCGGTCGGCGCTCACCGTCTCGGGTGAATTTCGGCCGTTCCGGCTCCGGTTCGCGGATTTCAGTGCGCCGCACCGGCTTGTTGGAAAATGGCTTGGTGACCTCGGCATCGAAATTGGCGCCGGATTCCTCGACCAGGCGCTCGCCAAGCTGGTCACGCAGCACCCTGCCCTTGATCTCCAGGACATGGCCCTCGGCGAGGTCATCGAGCTGGAACGGCCCGTAGGAGATGCGGATCAGCCGCGTCACGTCGAGGCCAAGCGAACCGAGGATGTTCCTGACTTCGCGGTTCTTGCCTTCGCGCAGGCCGATGGTCAGCCAGGCATTGGTGCCCTGCTCGCGGTCGAGCGTCGCTTCAATGGCGCCGTAGAAAACGCCGTCGACGGCAATGCCTTCACGCAGGCCGGCAAGCGCGCTTTCCTCGACCTTGCCGTGGACGCGCACGCGGTAGCGGCGCAGCCAGCCGGTGGCCGGCAGTTCGAGCACGCGCGACAGGCCGCCATCATTCGTGAGCAGCAGCAGGCCTTCGGTGTTGATGTCGAGGCGGCCGATGGTCATCAGCCGCGGCAATTCAGCCGGCAGCACGTCGAAGACGGTCTTGCGGCCCTCGGGATCACGGTTGGTGGTGACGACGCCAGCCGGCTTGTGGAACAGGAACAGGCGTGTGCGCTCGATCGGCGGGATCTCCATGCCGTCGAGATGGATGATGTCGTCGGGCATGACATTGAAAGCCGGCGAGGTCAGCGCGCGACCATTGACCTTGACGCGGCCGGCGGCGATCAGCTCCTCGGCGTCGCGGCGCGAAGCAAGGCCGGCACGCGCCAGCCGCTTGGCGATGCGCTCGCCTGCCTCTTCCGTCACTTCCGCGGAACGCGGACGCGGCTTGAAGCCTGTGCCCGATGCCCCTTGCGGCCGATCACTGAAGTCGCGCTTGGGACGGTCGCCACCGAAGTCACGCTTGGGGCGATCTGCGAAATCGCGCTTGGGACGCTCAGCGAAATCACTCTGCGCGCGGCCAAAATCTCGCTTGGGACGGTCGAAACGCTTTTCGCCGCCCTCCGCTGCCGCCGCAACCGGACGATCGCCACGTGGCGCATAAGGTTTGCGCGGTCCTTCGCGCTTTTCATACGGCTTGCGCTCACCCTCGGCCGCCATTGGGCGGTCGCCGCGCGGTGCATAGGGCTTGCGCGGCCCTTCGCGCTTTTCATACGGCTTGCGCTCGCCTTCGGCGGCCATCGGGCGGTCGCTGCGCGGTGCGTAAGGCTTGCGCGGCCCTTCGCGCTTCTCATACGGCTTGCGCTCGCCTTCGACCGCCATCGGGCGGTCGCCGCGTGGCGCATAGGGCTTGCGCGGCCCTTCGCGCTTCTCAAAAGGCTTGCGCTCGCCTTCCGCCGCTATCGGGCGGTCGCCGCGCGGTGCGTAGGGCTTGCGTGGGCCCTCGCGCTTCTCAAAAGGCTTGCCTTCGGGACGCGGCCCCTTGCTGAATGGCTTGTCGCCGCCCTTGAAGTCGCGCTTCGGGCGCTCACCTTCGGCGGTCATCGGCCGGTCGCCGCGCGGCGCATACGGCTTCTTGGCGCCAAAGGACGGCTTGCCGCCTTTGCCGGCGGCGGCGTCGCGGCTGCGCGGTCCCGCGGCTTTCGAGCCGCTTCTGACCGGACCCTTTTTGGGTCGGAATTTCTTGTCGTTGTCGTCCATGTGGCCTTTGTCCGTTTGCGCTGCTACAGCGTGGCGCATCCTTTTGGGCGCGCAACGAACGCTGTAGCACTTTTGATTTGGCGCATGATCATTTCCGAAAACCGAGTCCGATTTTCGAAGTCATGCGCTCAATAACAGGATCACCGGAGTTTGTCAGGGAAAAGTGGACACCGGTTTTCCGGGAAGACAAACGAAAACCAAAAGCCCGTAGTGGCGAGGAGATAATCGGAATGGAGATCGCGTGAAGCGACCGGATTTCATGGCGCTGGCGCTGAAGGAGGCTGAAGCCGCCGCCTTGCGCGGCGAAGTGCCGGTCGGCGCGGTGATCGCCAGCGGCGGCACGGTCGTTGCCAGCGCCGGCAACCGCACCCGCGAGCTTGCCGACCCGACGGCGCATGCCGAGATGCTGGTCATCCGCGAAGCCTGCCGCAAGCTGTCCATCGAACGGCTCACTGGCCATGATCTCTATGTGACGCTGGAGCCTTGCGCCATGTGCGCCGGCGCCATTTCCTTCGCCAGGCTGCGCCGGCTCTATTTCGGCGCCGCCGACGACAAGGGCGGCGCGGTGGTCAATGGCGCGCGCTTCTTCGCCTTGCCGACCTGCCACCATGCGCCCGACATCTATCCGGGCATGGGCGAGACCGAAGCGGCCCTGCTGCTCAAAGGATTTTTCCGGGAGCGGCGCGACTGAGCCGGGCGCAACGCCCGACAGCGCAAAGCAACGAAGCGTAGCCCGTTTTTACAGCGACGGCAGCCAGTCGAACCAGCCGCCGCCCTTCTTGCCTTCCGCCTCTTTCTTCAGGCGGCGTTCCTTCTTGTACTCGTCCTCGCCAAGCTCGTTCTGCGGCGCGCTGTCGGCGGCGACGCGATACTGCACCGGCGGTTCGCTCAGATATTTGCGGGTGTTCGGGTCGCCCTGCTTGCTGTCGGCAAGACGGCGCTGAATCTCCGCGGCGCGGCCCTTGTCCGAATCCGCCGGAGACCAGCGTGGCGGGTGGCTCGAAGCGGAGTCTTCCATCGCCTTCTTCACCGAAGCCGGATCGGTCTGCACATCGTCGACGATCTCCGACTGGTAGCCCGGGTCATTCTGGTGGGCAGACGCGTCGGCACGCAGGCGGGCGCGGCGCTGCTCCGGTGATTCGGGCCATTCGGCGCTGGCCGTCTCGATGCTGTCCTGGGGCGCCGGCAGCGCTTCCTTCTGGCCTGGCGCCGGCTTGACCAGCGTCGGACGCGGCTTGTAGTCGATCTGTTCCTTGCGCTTGGGCGCGAACGAAAAGGCACCGGAAATATCGCCGGCCAGCTGTTCGCCGGCGGTCTTGTCGGTGCCATAGGTCGGAGAGCCCATGCAGCCGGACAAGGCCAAGCCCGATGCGACAAGCGGCGCCAGCAGCGCAAGGCGCGCGTTATATCTCTCGGTCATGCCAAAAAGTCCCACTCTAGACAGCCTCTCGATTGCCACCGGCCTTATGTCCGGTCCCCATCATCCAAGCTCTTGCGACGGAAATCCGGCGACAATTTGTCTTCCGGAGTTTCGCGTGTTTACCTCAACCACTCGTTAAGGGCAACGCGCGGGTGGTTTTCGCCCGCCCGGCGTGGCATTTGTGCACCGATAGTGCCTTTCCGGTCGGCCGGCCTGTCAAAGCCGACCAAGCGCCTTCAACTCATGCAGTACCGCCGCATCGCGCGCCGAAACGTCGGGAAACGCAGCGTCCTGTCCGACATCGGCGGTGTAGCGCCAGGAACGTGCGCATTTCACCAGGCCGCGCTCCCCGGCCTTCTCGACCACCACGGCGACACCCCTGACGTCGTCGAGCGTGAAGGCGCCGGCCGGCGCCTCGCCATGGGCGATGACCAGATCGCTGGTGATCGCCATCTCGGCCATGTCGACATCGGATATCGCCGCTTCGAGCGCTGCATCGTTTATGGTGACGACCGGCACCGCTTCCAGCGACGAACCGATCACCTTCTGAGCGCGTGCGATCTCCAGCGCGCCGGTGACGACGCGTCGCACCTGCCGCACCTTGCGCCACTTTTCCGCCAGCGCCTCGTTCTTCCAGTCCGCCGGGATTTGCGGAAACTGGTCGAGATGCACCGAGACGGCGTCGGGATGACGGTCGAGCCAGGCCTCTTCCATGGTGAAGGGCAGCATCGGCGCCAGCCATTTCACCAGGCAGTCGAAGAGATGGCGCACCACCTGCACCGAGGCCTTGCGCTTCACGCTCGACGGCGCGTCGCAGTAGAGGGCATCCTTGCGGATGTCGAAATAGAAGGCCGACAGTTCCACCACCATGAAATCGAGCAGCATGCGGGTGATGCGCTTGAACTCGAAGGCGTCGTAACCCGAGCGCACGACGTCATCCAACTCGGCCAGCCGGTGCAGCATCAGCCGCTCCAGCTCCGGCATCTTGTCCAGCGGCACCTCTTCGCCATCGTCATGGGCAAGCGTGCCCAGCATCCAGCGGATGGTGTTGCGCAACTTGCGATAGGCGTCGATATTGGTCTGCAGCACGTTCTTGCCGAGCCGCTGGTCTTCCCAATAGTCCGTCGTCACCACCCACAGACGCAGGATGTCGGCGCCCGACTGCTTGATGACGTCCTGCGGCACGACGGTGTTGCCGAGTGACTTCGACATCTTGCGGCCGTCTTCGTCCATGGTGAAGCCATGGGTGACGACGGTGTCGTAGGGCGCCCTGCCCCTTGTGCCGCAGCTTTCGAGCAGCGAGGAGTGGAACCAGCCGCGGTGCTGGTCGGAGCCTTCGAGATAGACGTCGGCCGGCCATTTCAGATCCGGACGATCCTCCAGCGTGAAGGCGTGCGTCGAGCCCGAATCGAACCAGACGTCGAGGATGTCCATCACCTGCTTCCACTTGGATGCATCGTGATTGCCGAGGAAGCGTTCCTTGGCGCCGGCGGCGAACCAGGCGTCGGCGCCCTCCATCTCGAAGGCGTCCATGATGCGCTGGTTGACCGCCTCGTCCTTCAGCACATTGCCGTCGGCATCGGCAAAGACGGCGATCGGCACGCCCCAGGCGCGCTGGCGAGACAGCACCCAGTCAGGGCGCTCCTCGATCATGGCGCGGATACGGTTCTGGCCGGCGGCAGGCACGAAACGGGTGTCGTCGATCGCTTTCAGCGCGCGGCTGCGCAACGTCGAACCGTCGCCGAGGTCCTTGTCCATGTAGACAAACCACTGCGGCGTGTTGCGGAAGATGATCGGTTTTTTGGACCGCCAGGAATGCGGGTAGCTATGCTTCAGGCGGCCTCGCGCGAACAGCGCGTTGCGCTTGATCAACTCGTCGATCACAGCCTGGTTGGCGTTGCCCTTCTTGCCGTTATCGTCGATGACGCGTGCGGCTCCGCCCTCGCGATCCGGTCCTAAGCCCGGCGCGTCCTTGGTGAAGAAGCCGCCATCGTCGACGGTGAACGGGATGGCGCTGTCGATGCCGCGGGCGCGCAGATCCGCCGCCGCATCCGTCCAGGCATCAAAGTCCTCGCGGCCGTGGCCGGGCGCGGTGTGGACGAAGCCGGTGCCGGCATCGTCGGTGACGTGATCGCCGGCGAGCATCGGCACGGGGAACTCATAGCCACCGCCAAAGCCCTTGAACGGGTGCGAAAGCGTAAGACTTCCAAGCTCTTGCGCCGAAACACTGCGAATCCGATTCAAGGTGACCTTGGCCTTGGCAGAGGATTCGTCGGCCAGCGCATCGGCGAAGATCAGCTTTTCGCCCGGCTGCGGGCCGAACGCGTTCTCGGCCGCCGTCACCTCGTAGAGGCCATAGCCGATGCGTGGCGAGTAGTTGACCGCGCGGTTGCCCGGGATCGTCCACGGCGTCGTCGTCCAGATGACGACGTGCGCCTGCAGCAGGTCCAGCGCCCCCTCTGTCAGTTTGGTCTCGCCATCATCGACAGGCCGCACCAGGCTGACGATAGGAAACTTCACCCAGATCGTGTCGGACTCATAGTCCTGGTACTCGACCTCGGCCTCGGCAAGTGCCGTGCGCTCGACGACGCTCCACATCACCGGCTTGGAGCCGCGATAGAGCTGGCCCGACATGGCGAACTTCAGCAGTTCGCCGGCGATGCGTGCCTCGGCATGGAAAGCCATCGTCGTATAGGGATTCTTGAAGTCGCCGATGACGCCGAGCCGCTGGAACTCGCTGCCCTGCACCGTGATCCAGTGCGCGGCGAACTCGCGGCATTCCTTGCGGAACTCGTTGACCGGAACCTCGTCCTTGTTCTTGCCCTTGGCGCGATACTGCTCCTCGATCTTCCATTCGATCGGCAGACCGTGGCAGTCCCAGCCCGGCACGTAGTTGGAGTCATAGCCACGCATCTGGAACGAGCGGGTGATGACGTCCTTGAGGATCTTGTTCAGCGCATGGCCGATATGGATATTGCCGTTGGCGTAGGGCGGGCCGTCGTGCAGCACGTATTTGGCGCGGCCGGCCGCGCTCTCGCGCAGCTTGCGGTAAAGGTCCATGTCCTGCCAGCGCTGGACCAGCAGCGGCTCCTTCTCGGGCAAGCCGGCGCGCATCGGAAAATCCGTCTGCGGCAAATAAAGCGTTTTGGAATAGTCGATTGTCTGGTCGGTCATCGGTCTGCCATGTGCATTGCCCGGCGGCGAAGGGCTCGGGCGTTGAACTATCATGATTTGGAAAAAGCGCGAGAGGCCGCGCGCAAGATTCCCGGCGGCTCCGGCGGCGCTCAGGCCGCCCGGAACACCGGGCCAGTAATTCGTATCGTCAGCGCGTGAAGGCGCGAAAAGCTCGTCATTGGTGGGCTTTTAGCGGAGATAGGCGCAGGAATAAAGCGTCTCTCGTTCGATTCCGCTACATCGTGAAGTCGAAGCGGTAGCTGGTCGACACGCCGATCATGAACTGGTTGCGGTCGCCGCGCTCCCTGACCAGGCTGGAATCGGCCGCCGGTCCCATCAGGCGCGAATATTCGCCGAACAGGCTGGCGGTCATCGGTTCGGTCACCTTCCAGGTTATGGCTCCGCCGAGGCCAGTCGATTTCAGGCCGCCACCGGGATGATATTCGCTGAGGCCCGAGGCGACGGCCTCCTGCGCGTCGACGCCATAATAGGCGTCAAAGTAGTCGGCCGAGGCGAATGAAACGCGCGGCCCGCCCGAAATCCGGACAGTTGGCGTAATGTCATAGAACGCGTCGGCGGCGATGTCGGCGACAAAGCCGTTGTGGGCACGAATGCCGTGGCGCAGTTCGGCACGGGCGCGCAGCCAATCGGTCGGATAGAATTCGAAGAAGCCGCCGACCTCCCCGCCCCAGCGAACCGGATCGAGGCCCTTCAGTTCATCGGCATTGCCATCGTCACGGGAAAACAGGAACTTGCCGGTCAGACCGGCGCGAACGCCGCCATCGTCGACCAGCGCCAGCGAGATGTTGTCGTTGCGCGAGGTGAAACGGGCCGCCGGTCCGGCCTTGCCCAGCGAGATGATCGGCGAGGCGCTGAGCAGGTACTTCTTGCCGCCCTCGAAATTCGGCGCCACCATGCCGGTGGCACCAACGGTCAGATACCAGTCGCCGGACAGCCAGCTGCCCTCGCCCGCATTGGCGGCACCCGCGCCGCCCAGCAGCGCAGCGGCCAACACCACAGAGATTTTCCCGACCGGACTCATGGCCACTCCACTAACACAAACGCGTACGGTTACCGATGAAAGCTTTGACGGTGGTTTGGTAAAATTTGGTTTAAGCGCGAGACATCCGATTGTGGTTATCCCGCCGTGGTCGTCGGCTGGACGTTGGCAGGCGCCGGGACTAACCTCCACCTGGCAGTATCCCGCAGCCCTTTATGGAGACCGCGACAATGACCCTGCACGGCGACGCCTTGAAAACCGCGATCGAACAGACTCGGACAAAATGGGGATGGTTCGTCGCGCTCGGCGTGCTGCTGCTCATCTTCGGCGGCATTGCCTTTGGCAATCTGTTCGTCGCCACCGTGGCTTCGGTCTATGTCGTGGGATGGCTGATGTTGATGGCCGGCGTCATCGAGATCGTGCATGCCTTCGGCGTCAAGACCTGGAGCCGCTTCTTCTACTGGCTGCTCAGTGGGCTGCTCTATGCCGTCGCCGGATTTTTCGCCTTCGACAATCCGCTGCTTGCCTCGGCGGTGTTGACGTTCCTGCTGGCGATCGCCCTCGTAGCGTCCGGCGTGCTCCGGGCCTGGGTCGGCTACAGCCACCGGCCCGAACGCGGCTGGGGCTGGATCGTCGCGGCCGGTGTCATCAGCGCGCTTGCCGGTCTGATCATCGCCATGGGCTGGCCGGTCAACAGCCTGTGGGTGCTCGGATTGTTTCTGGCGATCGACCTGATCTTCCAGGGCTGGACCTTCATCGCCGTCGGCCTGGCACTGAAAAAGTAGAGCCTTGCCTGAGCATGACCTTGTCCGAAGGTCAGCCAAGCAAGCGCAGGAAACCGCCATTTGCAGGCCGGCCTCACCTGAATGTCGACAGACCCTAGAACGCCATGGCCGCGTCGAGGTCGGACAGCGGCCTGACGCCGGCAAGCACCGCACGTGCCTCGGCTTCGTCGCGCTTCATCTGCGCGACCAGCGCGTCGAGCCCTTCGAACTTCACCTCGGGGCGCAGGAAACCGAAGAAGGAAACCTGGCAGACCTCGCCATAAAGGTCGCCCGAGAAATCAAAGACAAAGGTTTCCAGCAGCGGCGCGCCATTGTCGTCGACGGTCGGGCGGCGGCCGAAGCTGGCGACACCATCGTGAAGCGTGCCGTCGGCGCGACGAAAGCGGACGGCATAGATGCCCTCTTTCAGGGCAGCTTCCCCCGAAAGCCTCATATTCGCGGTTGGAAAGCCAAGCGTGCGGCCGAGCTGCTGGCCGCCAACAACCTCGCTTTCGACGGTGAAGCGATAGCCGAGCAATCCGGCGGCCTCGGCCACCTCGCCCTCGCTCAGCAGACCGCGGATGCGGCTCGACGACACCACCTCGGCGCCCTCGTCACGAAAGGCGTCGACGAGCGTGACGCCGAAGCCGTGGCGCTCGCCGGCCGCCATCAGGTAGGCCGGGCCGCCTTGACGGTCCTTGCCGAAATGGAAATCGAACCCGGTCACGGCATGAGTAATGCCGAGGTTTCGCTCCAGCACATCGGTCACGAATGCTTCCGCCGATAGCGAGGCGAAGTCACGCGTGAACGGCTGCTCAACGAGCGCGGCAAAGCCCAGCAACGACAGCAGCCGCGCCTTCATCGGCGGCGGCGTCAGCACGAACAACGGCATATCCGGCCTGAAGACCTTCCGCGGATGCGGTTCGAAAGTCAGCACCAGGGCCGGCACTCCGCGCCGCCCGGCTTCGGCCAGGGCCCGCTCGAGCACCGCCTGATGACCGCGATGGACGCCGTCGAAATTGCCGATCGCCACCACGCCGCCACGCAAATCGGCGGGCAGCGGCGCAGTTGCCAAAATGTGCTGGAAGGCTGCCATCGTCACCTACCGCAGTCTGGGAATGACAGCCACCGGACGATACCCATGCTTTTCCAGGAAGGTCGCCAGCCTTCCCGGATCCGGTTGCAATGCATCGCCATAGTCGCGTGCATGGATGCCGCCGGACACATAGAGAACGTCGAAACCATTGTCGACCGCGCCCTTCACGTCGGTCATCATGCCGTCGCCGATGGCCAGCACCTGCGAACGCTCGGTCGGCCGGCCAAGGATCTCCGCAACCTCCTTCATCGCGACGTTGTAGATCGGCGTGTGGGGTTTTCCGGCGACCAGTGTGCGGCCGCCGAGCTGGGCATAGTCGCGTGCCAGCGCGCCGGCACACCAGATGATGCGTTCGCCGCGCTCGACCACGATATCGGGATTTGCACAGATGAAGGGCAAATTCCTTGCGCGCAAGCGCCGCAGAAGCTCCGTGTAGTCCTCGGGCTTCTCGACCTCGTCATCGAACAGACCGGTGCAGACGACGCCGGACGCCTCGAACTCCTCGACGAGCTCGACGTCGAGACCGTCATAGAGCGTGAAATCGCGGTCGGCACCGATATGGAAAATCTTGCGCGGGCCCTCGGCGATCAGGTCGCGGGTCACATCGCCTGATGTGACGACACGGTCGTAGGCTGATGGCGGAACGCCGATCGCGTTCATCTGCGCCACGACATCGGCACTTCTACGCGGCGAATTGGTGATCAGGACGACGGGGATTTCTGCCTCTCGAGCCCTCGCCAGCGCCGAGGCCGCGACAGGAAAGTGACTCTCGCCATTGTGCACCACACCCCAGACATCGCAAAGGATTGCCGAATAGGCCTTCGACACGTCTTCGAGCGAGCCGATGATTTCAGGCGAATCCGCCATGCCGTTTCCTTCAGTCATGATCATTGCGAGCACCGCGGCCGACGGTTCGCCGCAGCCGGTTCGGATTAGCCGAACCGCTCCGGCCTGTCACCAGCTTTCGCCGGACACCCAGATATCGTCAGCTTCGCCGGATTGGTTAGCGGTTGGTGAAGCGCGGACCGAGCAATCGAGCGGTTTCCCAAACCCGTCCTTCAGCGTTTTGTGGAAAGTTGGCGTTTGATCAGGAATCCGCCGGCGGGGGCCGCACCAAGACATGCATGAACTCTGGCGTCGGTTCTGCCGCGACAAACGCGGCAACTATGCTTTTATGACGGTCGCTGCCATGGTTCCGCTGATGGGCGGCCTGGCGATGGCGGTCGACTTCACCGAGATGAACCGTCAAAAACAGACGGTGTCGAATGCGCTCGACGCCGCCAACTTCGCCACGGCGCGACGGCTGACGGAAGGTGCGACCGACGACCAGTTGAAAGCCTATGCGCTCAACTTCTTCAACGCCAATCTCAACAACGTCGACCCCGCCAACACGACGCTCAATGTCACCTTGCCGAGCAACACCAGCGGCGGCGGCTTGCTCAAGATGAGCGCGCGGCTTGACTACAAGCCCTATTTCTATCCGGTCTTCGGACAGCTCATCGGCAAATCCCAAACCGACGCGAACCAAAAGATCAGCTTCAACGTCAGCTCCGAAGTGCGGCTGAAGAACACTCTGGAAGTTGCCCTGGTGCTCGATAATTCCGGATCGATGACCAAGACCGGAACGGGCTCCGGACAAAAGCGCATCGATCTCCTCAAAAGTGCGGCCAAACAGCTGGTCGACACGCTGGCCCAGCAAGCTGCAATGATCAATCAGGTCGACAAGCCGGTACAGTTCGGCCTCGTGCCGTTTGCCGCATCGGTCAATGTCGGTCCCGGCAACGGCAACGCATCCTGGATGGACACCGAAGGCCTGTCGCCGGTATCGAATGAGAATTTCGACTGGTCGACGCTGAACACGGCCGACAAATACGCCCAGCAGACCAGCGGCATCTGGTACAAGCGCGGCTCCGGATGGGGTGCCGATGAAGGCCAGATGCTGACCCGGTTTTCGCTCTATCGCGACATGAA
The DNA here is from genome assembly GCF_042682145.1 of Mesorhizobium newzealandense. NCBI lineage: Bacteria > Pseudomonadati > Pseudomonadota > Alphaproteobacteria > Hyphomicrobiales > Phyllobacteriaceae > Mesorhizobium > Mesorhizobium newzealandense. The sequence continues at coordinate 13,875 of NZ_JBHUGZ010000025.1, forward strand.
GGTCGTCACCAACCACGAGCGTGTCACCAACAGCAAGCGCGTGGTGTGCGACGAATACTACTCGAACAACACCTGCAAACGAAACCACGACGAGTACGACTACATCGATTCCTATGGCCCTTTCGCCAGTTGGCAGGGCTGTGTCGAGGCCCGGCCCTACCCCTACAATGTCAACGACGCGCCGCCGTCCGGCGGCTCGGCGAACACCGGCATAGGGGTCGGCGATCCGGCGACGATGTTCGTGCCGATGTTCGCCCCGGACGAACCCGGCAATCATTGGAAGCTCACCCAGGATCCCGATGAGGCTACGCCGACAACCTATGGCGCCGTGAACAGCTGGTGGAATGACGACCCGACGAGCAGCACCGGCCAATCCCGGCTGCGCAACATGAGCAAGTACTATATGCCCCGGCCGATGAGTGCACCGGCGCTGCCGTCCGGCAATGGCCCGAACTACAGTTGCACCACCAACCCGATCACGCCACTGAGCGATGTCAGCGTCGATGCGGGGCTCACCTCGATCAAGGCCGCGATCGACCTGATGCAGCCGAATGGCGGCACCAATGTTCCCGAGGGCATGGCCTGGGGCTGGCGGGTGGTTTCGAGCGGCGAGCCGTTCACGCAAGGACGCCCGGAAACGGAGAGAGGCAACGACAAGGTCCTGATCGTGCTGACCGACGGCGCCAACACCTACTACACGCCTTCGTCGCTCAACTATTCCGATCCTGCCGACTCGAAATCGACCTATGCGTCCTACGGCTATCTCCAGCCCGGTTACAACGGCACTTCGGTCGGCCGCCTGTTTCTGGGCACATCGAGCGCCATTGGCCAGTTCGACTATTCGAACGGCAACTACACGAGCGCGCTCAACGAGCAGATGGCGACGCTTTGCAACAACGCCAAGGCAGCCAACATCATGGTGATGACGGTGGCGCTCGACCTGTCCACGACAAACACCAGCGATCAGGCGGCGATCGCGGCGCTGAAATCCTGCTCGTCGAACTCGCGCTTCCGCAAGGATCCGACGGACGCAACCAAGCCGGCCAAACTGTTCTGGAATGCCACCGGCGCCACCCTGTCGAACGATTTCAAGGAAATCGGCAACGAATTGTCGAACCTGCGCGTCGTCAGCTGATCCGAAGGCACTAAAGCGCGTCGCGTTTGAACGGATTCAGGCGACGCGCTTTAGGTCTTTGTTTTTATGCATGTCGTTCTCCCAAAACCGGGCCACTTTTGGGCGACATGCATTGGCAGCCCTCTGGCGCAACGGCTGGCGCCGCCATGCCCTTGCGCACGCCTGCCGGGACAGGCACATGTTGGCCGCTCGCGGGATCGTGCATCCATTTCGCGGTGCGAGGGGAACAACACATGCCCGAAACCGCCAATCATCTCGCCTTCGCGCTGGTCTGCCTTGGCATGGTGCTGACGCCCGGCCCCAACATGATCTACCTGATCTCGCGTTCCCTGTCGCAAGGGCCAAAGGCCGGGCTGATCTCACTTGGTGGCGTCGCGCTCGGCTTTGTCTTCTATGTGCTGGCGGCGGCATTCGGCATCACCGCGCTGCTGCTTGCCGTGCCCTATGCCTAAAGCACGATCGGCGCCAGCGGCCAGATCAGCCCATGGATGCGGATAGAGCTCACGCACCGCGACGCTGTCCATGTAGAGCGCCAGCACCAGTGCCGAGGAGAAGGCCGAAGCCATGCCGGCCTGGGCGACGATCTCCTGATCTTCGGTGCGATAGCCGCGGCCGGCAATGCGCTCGCCGGGTGGGGATGGCGGTGGTGCGCAGTTCGACGAAGCGCTTCACCAGCGCCAGCGACAGGAAGAAGAAGATCGAGAAGGCGAGTAACCAGAACGAGACGTCGACACCGGTCGCGGCCGCACCCGCCCAGGACGCGGATCGTGTAGAGGCCGGCAAGCGTCAGCACGTCGACCAGGAGCATGCGCTTGAACGACAGCGAATAGGCCGTCGTGACCACCATATAGCCGCCGAGCACCGCCAGGAATTCGAGCGATATCAGGGCGCCGGTGCCGATGCCGATCGCCAGAAGCACCGCGATCGCGCCAAAGCCCGAACGGGATCGACAGCGCACCGCTGGCGAACGGCCTGTTGCGCTTGGTGGCGTGCTTGCGGTCGAGCGCGAGATCGAAGAAATCGTTGAGGATGTAAATGGCCGACGCCACCGCGCTGAACGAGACGAACGCCACCAGGCATTGCCAGATCATGTTGGTGTTGAAATATTCATGCGAGAGCACCATCGGCACGGCGATCAGCGAGTTCTTCAGCCACTGATGCACGCGCAGCATCTTGACGACAGTCCGCAACGTCGGCTTCGGCACTGGCATCGCTTCGGCGCCATGTGCAGCCTGCCAGCGCGAGGCATGACGGTCGGGCGCCACGACGATTGCCGTGCGCGCCGCGTCGAAGACCGGGAGGTCATGGCGACTGTTGCCGGCATAGTCGAAGCCGCCATCGCCATAGGCCGCGATCAGTGAGGCGCGCTTCTTGCCGGAGGTGAGATTGTCGGGACCGTCTGTGGCCAGCACCTGGTCGAAAATGCCGAGATGGGCAGCGATGGCGTCGGCGAACTTGCGCGGCGTGCCGGTCGCCAGCACGATCTTGCGGCCCTCGGCGTGCTCGGTCCGGAGGCGGCGAAGCAGCACCTCGCGATAGGGCAGCGAGGCCGGATCGATGTCGATGCGTTGGGCGATCGCCTGTTTCAACCGGGCCGGCCCGCCAGCGGCCCAGAAAGGTATGAGGAAGATATAGAGCGGGTTCTTCTTGAGAAGGATGAACAGCCCTTCCCACAACAGGTCGGTCGCGAGCAGCGTGCCGTCGAGATCGACCGCAAGCGGTATTGCGTTCCTGTCCGACCGCGCGTCCATGTCTGTCCTGCCCTGCCAGCGTGTGATCCGGAAAACCGGAAAACTCGATGCGCGCCGCGTTTCGGCGTCTTGAAGCTGGTATAGCGGGGAACGGCATAGCGAACGTTAAAACGCCCGGTGTGGGCCGCTTCGTGCCGCGGTATTTCCCCTGTCATCGTTAAGCAGCAATGGCCGGAAACAATAAAAGGCCGGGCAAATGCCCGGCCTTTCCAGTCATGCCGTTGGAATTACTTGATGCGGGCGACGCCGCCCGAGATCTCAACCGTTTCCGAGCCGGTGAGAGCTTCGAGGTCGCCATTGGGCAAGGTGACGAAGCAGCCGTTCGGGCAGAATTCAACGGTTTCGCCAGCGGCCAGCGCAAGGTCAGATTTGCTGCCGCCCTCGGTCACGATCAGCGTGCGGGTCTCGGCGTCCTTGTTGACCGCGCTGGCGGCATGAGTCGAGCCGATGGCGGCGGCCAGGGCGACGGCAGCGACGAGAGACTTCCACATGTTGCAATATCGGTGTTCCCACCGCCTCTGTTGCATTTCGCAAGGCATTCTTGCCTTTGCATGGGAGCTTATATGAGATGGAAGCTGAACCGCAACTGAATGCCGCATTCATGCCGCAATTGGCTTTGGAGGGTTACGAGCGGGCGCTGCTGACTATCAGGACAACCTAGTCGGGATCTGGCTTGCGCACCTTGCGTCCCCGATTTGGCGAGCCGCTTCGCCGCTGCAGTGGCCTCCACCTTGGCCTCCTCCTGTTCAACGAAATCGGCCTCGATCTTGTCGTCGTCGGTCGGCCAGGCCTTGGGCTTGTGGACCTCGACGACGGCGCGCGGCGTCGAGGGAATCTCGATGTGCTCGCCGCTGAATTTCTCGAGCACGGCAAAAACGGATGTCGTTCTGCGCGATATTGCCGTTCATCACATCGGCCAGGAACACGCGGATCTCGAACTCGAGTGCGGCCGCGCCAAAATTGGAAAACAGAACGAAAGGTTCCGGGTTCTTCAGCACCAGCGGGTGGCTGCGGGCGATGTCCAGCAGGATGGCGTGAACCTGTTTGACGTCGCTGCCATAGGCGACGCCGACCTTGATGTCGACGCGGCCGAGCTTGTTGCGATGCGTCCAGTTGCCTACGGCATTGTTGATCAGGTTCGAATTGGGCAGGATCACCGACTGCCGCTGGAAGGTCTCGATCTCGGTGGCGCGCACGCTGATCTTCTTGACGGTACCGCTGACATCGCCGGCGACGATCCAGTCGCCGACTTTGAATGGCCGCTCGGCCAAAAAGGATCAGGCCGGAGACGAAATTGGACACCACATTCTGCAAGCCAAAGCCGATACCGAGGGAAAGAGCACCGGCAACCAGCGCAAGACTGGACAGGTCGATGCCCGCCGCCGATATGCCGACCAGTGCCGCCAGCGCGACACCGGCATAAACCGACCGCCAGCGATCGAGTTGCGCACTCCGGTATCGACCTTGCCGC
>NZ_JBHUGZ010000026.1:0-56917 GCF_042682145.1 Mesorhizobium newzealandense
ATGCGCAGGGACTTGAAAGCCCGGAGACCGTCAACCGCATCGTCGGCTCGCAGGTCAAGCAGGAAGAGGCCAACGCCACCGTCGAAGCCGGCAACGTCAACACCGCAATCGACCGGACGCGCGAAAACATCGGCACGGTGCGCAAGACGTCCAAGCTCGACAAGGTCGATATCGTGTTCCTCACCGATGCCGCGCGCAGCGAAGGCGGCCCGCCGCCAGTGATCGAGAGCAAGGTCAAACAGCATCAGGACGACATCGCGGAACTGCGCAAGGAGATCGAGGCCAACGCCTTGCTGTTTAACGCCATCGAGTCGCGGCGTGTGCTTGCGCAGGATATTCTTGCCGTCGAATTCGACACTCCTGGAAAGATCGTCATCTACGCCGCGGCCAAGCCGTCGAACTAGAGCAGTTCCAGGAAAAGCGTGAAACGGTTTTCCGTCCGGAATTGCGTCAAAACAGAGAGATAAAGCGGCTCGACGTTTCCGTGAAACGGTGACCCGCCCTGGGCCAAAAGCGCCGCTTGTCGTTGCCTCAAAACCGCTCGACACTTTTAGGCGACAGGCATGAGACACCATCGATCTCACAGCTTGCCCATCACCTTCTGCTGAAATCCATAGACCTCGCGCTTGCCGCCGAGCGGCACCAGCGTCACGTCGCGCTCCTGGCCGGGCTCGAAGCGCATGGCCGTGCCGGCGGCGATGTCGAGGCGCATGCCGCGCGCACGGTCGCGGTCGAATTTCAGCCCTTCATTGGTCTCGAAGAAATGGTAGTGGCTGCCGACCTGGATCGGCCGGTCGCCGCTGTTGGCCACTTTCAAGGTGACGGTCGGCAGGCCCTTGTTGAGCTCGATGTCGCCGTCCTTGGGGATGATTTCGCCCGGGATCATCGTGCCCTCACACGACGCCGAAGGCGAGGCCGACGCCGATCGCCGCGCAGGCAGCACCGGCGGCGCGGGCCAGGCCACGGAACCTGATGCCAAGACCGAGCCCGGCCGCGATGCCGACGGCATGCAGCAGCACGGTGGCGATGGCAAAGCCGGCCATGTATTCGAGCCCGCCGGCGTTTTCCGGCACCTCGGTGCCATGGGCGTGGCCGTGGAACAGCGCGAACAGGCCGATGATGGCGACGCCGGCCGATACAGGCAGATCGACTGCCAGCGCCACCAGCAGGCCGAGCGCCACGGCCGACGCCAGTATGCCGGGTTCAACGAAGGGTAGGGGCATATGCAGCATGCCGAGCCCGCCGCCAACCAGCATGACGCCGACGAAGGCCGCCGGCCACGCCCAGATTGCCTTGCCGCCCTTGAGCGCCGCCCACAGGCCGACCGCGATCATCACCGTCATATGATCGAGGCCGGAGAGCGGGTGCATGAAGCCGGCCATGAAAGAGGAGGTCGTGCCGATGCCGACATGGGCATAGGCCGGCATGGCGGCGGCCAGCAGCAGGATCGCCGACAGGCATAAGCGCTTGGCTGACGTCATTCTAAGTGCCTTTCATTTGCTGTGTCGTGGTGTTCACGCGGCCTTGCGCGGGCCACACCCTTCGGCTTTGAGAACACGCTTGGTCGAAGCGGGATATTTCTTCAGCATCGCCGCCGGGCGGATCGGCCGCGCCGAAAAATTGCCGCCGCAATTGGGGCAGGTGCCGCCCAACACTTGTTCCACGCAGTCGGCGCAAAAGGTGCACTCGAAGGTACAGATCAGCGCGTCGGCCGCCTCGGGTGGCAGGTCCTTGTCGCAGCATTCGCAATTGGGGCGCAGCTCGAGCATTTTGGTCTCCTCACCTCACCGGACAGGTTCGTGCACGGTCACCAGCTTGGTGCCGTCGGGGAATGTCGCTTCGACCTGCACGTCATGGATCATCTCGGCGATGCCTTCCATCACCTGCGCGCGGGTGACGACATGGGCGCCGGCCTCCATCAGTTCGGCGACCGGGCGGCCATCGCGGGCGCCCTCGACGACGAAATCGGTGATCAGCGCGATCGCTTCCGGATGATTGAGCTTGACGCCGCGTTCGAGCCGCTTGCGCGCCACGACCGCCGCCATGGCGATCAGCAGCTTGTCCTTTTCCCTCGGCGTCAGGTTCATGCGCTTCCCTGGATTGGCATAGACAGACTCACAGTGACCATAATTTGGGCAGTCCCGCCCTTCCGTTGAGCAATTCGACGAGTGGAACCAGCCGCTGGCGCAGCTGATAGCCGTCCCCGGCGTAGAGCCTCGCAAGAAGCTTGCCAGATTTCTTCACGCTCCAGACGCTGGCGCTGCCCTGGCCGCCGACGATCGCCAGAACCGGATCGAGCAGCGCCTCGGCCCGCGGCGACACCAGCAGCAGCGTCGCCATCGCGATCGCGCCTCCGGCAACCGCCGGACGGTCGAGCGTTGCCGCGATATCGGGTCCGATGCGAAAATCCTCGGCATGAATGAGTTCGCCATCCCTGCGGACACGCCAGCGGTCATGGAAATGGCCCTGTGTGGCGCGCTCGCCCATCGCCAGGCGGCCGAAGACGGTGGCCTCCAGCACCAGCGCCTCGGCGCCGACGGCAAGCTCGACGTCGAGCGTGCGGGCAAACGCTGCCCGGTCGAAGACGATGGTTTCCTGCGGCAGCCAGGCGATGCGGCCGTTTTCGCCGACCGACAAATTGACCCGCACTTCGGCCCGGTCGGATGCGGCCTTGTAGATCTTCTCGCAAGCCTGGGTCGTGATCGACGCCGAAGCAGCCGCGCCGACGTCCACCTCCCAGCCGAGCCGGTCGCCGCCGGTCATCCCGCCGGCGGTGTTGATCAGCACGGCCTCGAGCGGATCGGCCGAGACAGTCGGCATCCTTATTTTGGCGGCACCATCCTGATAGAGGCGCCGCAGGCGCGTGCGACCCTCGCCGACAGCACAGGAAAGCCGCGCCACGCCCGCAACCCGCTGCGTCGAAATCCTGCCATCTTCGATCGTATCCATGCCAGCACGTTAAGCACTCAGGCGGCTTTGTCGATATATGGCTCGATATAGCTTGTTGCTTGACAACGTTTCGGTTTCTATAGAGGGAACCACCTTGGTACGGTCATGCAGCGCTTGGCGGGGGTATAGAGCGAAGACGGCGGCTTGATGCCAGGAAAAAAGGGGCGCTGCTCAATTGGCGTCGGGAAACGCGACATAGTGGGGAAGAAACCGAATGGCCGACCAGCTGGCAACGGATATCATCGCGAAGATCAAGGCCCATGCCGAGCCGGGCGGCGAAGAAATCACCGCCAACACTGAATTGACCTCGCTTGGTATCCATTCGCTCGAGCTGACGGAGATCATCTTCGATCTCGAGGAAGAATATGGCATCGAGATCGAGATGAACACGGTCGATGCCTGGAGCAATCTGAAGAATGTCGGCGATATGGTCGAAGCTGTTCGCGCGCTGATCGCGAAAAAAGCTTGAACTGAATGCGGCAGCGCGTCGTCATTACCGGCATGGGTGGCATTTGCGGGCTCGGCACCAGCGCGCCCGCGATCTGGAACGAGATGCGCGCCGGCCGCTCGGCGATCGGCCAGATCACCAGTCCACAGCTGCATGACCTGAAGGTCAAGGTCGGCTGCGAAATCAAGACGCTTCCCGATCACGGCATCGACCGCAAGCAATTGGTGTCGATGGACCGCTTCAGCCTGCTGGCGGTGATCGCGGCCAGGGAGGCCATGCAGCAGTCCGGCCTGGTCTCGAACGAAGCCCGCACCTATCGGATGGGGACTGTCGTCGGCGTTGGCGTCTGCGGCTGGGAGGCGATCGAAGAGAGCTATCGCGCCATCCTGGTCGAGGGCAAGAACCGCGCCGGCATCTTCACCGTGCCGAGGGTAATGCCCAGTGCGGCCTCCGGCCATGTCAGCATGAGTCTCGGCCTGCGCGGTCCGGTTTTCGGCGTCACCTCGGCCTGCTCATCGTCCAATCACGCCATCGCCTCGGCGGTCGACCAGATCAGGCTCGGCCGCGCCGACGTCATGGTCGCCGGCGGTACCGATGCGCCGCTGGTCTGGGGTATCCTGAAGGGCTGGGAAGCGTTGCGGGTGCTGGCGCCCGATACTTGCCGGCCATTCTCGGCCGATCGCCAGGGCCTGTCGCTCGGTGAAGGCGCCGGCATGGCGGTGCTGGAAAGCTACGAGCATGCCATGGCGCGGGGCGCCACCATCCTTGCCGAAATTGCCGGCGCCGGCCTTTCCGCCGACGCGTCCGACATCGTCGCACCGACCATCGAAGGACCGACGGCCGCCATGCGTGCCTGCCTGGCCGATGCCGGGTTCAATCCCGAGGATGTCGACTACCTCAATGCCCATGGCACCGGCACCAAGGCCAACGACCAGATCGAGACGGCGGCGATCAAGCGCGTTTTCGGCGACCACGCCTACAGGCTGTCGGTGTCGTCGACCAAATCGATGCATGCCCATTGCCTGGGCGCATCGGGCGCGCTGGAGATGATCGCCTGTGTGATGGCGATCCGTGAAGGCATCGTGCCGCCGACAGCCAATTTTCGCGAAGCCGACCCCGATTGCGATCTCGACATCACGCCGAATGTCGCACGTGAGCGCAAGGTGCGCACCGCGATCAGCAACGGCTTCGCGTTCGGCGGCACCAATGCGGTGCTGGCCTTCAAGGCGGTCTGATCCCAGCCGGTCTTGATCGGCCTCGGGCAGTTACCACCTGTCGCAAGGATGGTCCTGACGTCCCGACCGCTCGAGTCCATTGACTGTCCGTGCATGGCGAAAATCTCGCTGCCATATTGATCAGAATCGGCCGCGCCCCTAATTCTCCGTGGACCCGCCAAAACCAGCGCCGCTTGGCGCCAAAATCCCCCCTCAGGAGTTTTCCATGGCCGACCTGTCCGCCTTTCCGATCGCAACGCGCTGGCCGGCCAGGTACCCGGACCAGATCCAGCTCTATTCGGCCACAACGCCGAACGGGGTGAAGATCTCGATCGCCCTGGAAGAACTCGGCCTTCCCTACGAGCCGCATCTGGTCAACATCAGCAAGAACGAGAGCTGGACGCCGGAATTCCTGTCGCTCAATCCCAACGGCAAGATACCGGCGATCATCGATCCGAACGGTCCGGACGGCAAGCCGATCGGCCTGTTCGAATCCGGTGCCATCCTGCTCTACCTCGCCGAAAAGACCGGCCTGCTCATCCCGGCGGACGCGGCGCTGCGCTACGAGACCATCCAATGGGTGTTCTTCCAGATGTCTTCGGTCGGACCGATGTTCGGCCAGGTCGGTTTTTTCCACAAGTTCGCCGGCCGCGAAATCGCCGACAAGCGTCCGCTGGAGCGCTACCGCGATGAATCGCGGCGGCTGATCGGCGTGCTCGACGGCAGGCTGAAGGGCCGCAAATGGATCATGGGCAATGACTACACCATCGCCGATATCTCGCTGCTCGGCTGGGTGCGCAACCTGATCGGCTTCTACGAAGCGCGCGAACTGGTCGGCTTCGATGACTTCGCCAATGTCGGAGCGTGGCTGGAACGCGGTCTGGCGCGTCCGGCGGTGCAGAAGGGTCTGACCATCCCGGCGAAGGGCTGAGTTTAAAACCAGCCAGGCCCTAATACGGGGCTACTTTGCCTTCGCCTTGGCTTTCGAACCGCCCTTGCCCATCATCGAGGCGGCGTACGATGCAGCACCCCGCGCTGCCACGACGACGGCACCGGCTGCTACATTGGCCGTCGCCTTGACCGTGCGCATTGCGCTGCCCGCCAGCGAATCGTCAGCGTTTGCCGGCTTTTTCGGCTTTGCGGTTTTAGGCGCGGCTTTCGCCGCCGCCGGCACCACTTTCTTCGGCGGTGACTTGCCGAAGGCCGGCTTGGCGTCCTTTGAACGCTCGGCGATCGCCGGACCGGCGCCTGCTTTCGACTGGGTCGCCTTGCCCTTGGCGGGCGCAGGCTTTCTTGCCTTTTGTGCCATCGGGTGGAATCCCTCTTCTGGCAGAATTGCCGTGTCGCGATAACGGCCTGAAAGTCTTAAGGTTCCCCTTGGAGAATCTTTAGAATCAAACGGAATCGCCGATCACCAGGTCGGCGGCCCGGCGGCGGGCAAGCACCCGGTCGATGTTGGGCATGTCGTTGGAGGCGATCCAGGCGCGGGCATCCGCGTCGGAGCGGCCATGGCCGTGCCAGCGCTCGAGCAGCCGGCGCTCGAGCTCGTCGCGCGGCACGTCGACGAAGATCGAGAAATCGAACAGCGGCGCCAGCCGCGACCACGGCTCCTCGTCGAGCAGCAGGTAATTGCCCTCGACCAGGATGAACTTGGTCTCGGTGGCGACGATCGCGGCGGCGGCGCGCGACAGTTCCATGCTGCGGTCGAAGACCGGGATGGCGATATCGGGTTCACCGGCCCGGATGCGCTTCAACAGGGCCTCAAACCCGGCAAAGTCGAAGGTTTCCGGAGCACCCTTTCGCGCGCGCAGGCCGCGCCGGTCGAGCACTATGTCGTCAAAGTGGAAGCCGTCCATCGGCACCACTTCCACGGCACCTTCGGGCAGCAGATCATGCAGGCTTGCCGACAGCGTCGACTTGCCGGCGCCGGGCGGACCGGCAATGGCGACGATGAAGCGCGGCGCCTTGCCGGCGCGCTTGAAGATGGTGGCGGCGAGATGGGCGATTTCGGACATGAGAGCCTCTCTCTGGCAGGAGCTTCAAATCCACCATGGTCCGCATGATGATTTCGGCCGCATCTTGGCGGCAGTTGGCGGAAATTTCAAACCCTACGGCCGCGCGACCCCGCCTCAGGCAGCCACCGGCTGGCCGATGCGCAGGAAATCGCTGTCGAAGGGAACCTCCCATGTCGAGCCACCGGCTGCCAGCCGCATGCGGCCGTTGGACGTGGTGATCTCCCGCGGCGGCTCGCCGCCGGACAGGGGCATGGCGCCGATGACATGGCGGAAGGAAACGCTGTGGCCGTCGCCGAGCGCAAAGGCGGTCGCCACGCCTTCGCGCTTCAGCCAGTTGTCGCCGATCGAGGCGGCATGACCGACGGACGCGCGGCCGTCCTCGATGCCGAGCACGCCGCGATGGCGGCCGCTCCATGGCGCGTAGTCGCGCCCGCCATTGCTGAGCCACAGCATGGTGATCGGCAGTTCGGCCGGGTTCTTCAGCACCAGCACCAGATCGTCCTCGGCCTGGCGCGCCAGTGCCGTCCAGCCCGGTCCGCCATGGTCGGCCTCGACCAGCGTGACGAAATCCTCGCGGAGGTCGCCCATGCGGTACTCCGTCAGGTCGAGTGTGCCGCCGCCGGCGGCGGGAAAATGGCCGAGATCTGCGGACCGCGCCGGATAGGCCAGCATGAAGCGGCCGCGTGCGGGGTCAGGCTCCAGCGGATCGTCCAGCGTCGCGGCGAACCGCTTTGGCGAAAAGGCCAGCCTGCCGCCGCCCGTCATCGCCGTCATCGGGTGATGGGCGACCGAGATCGCACCGTGGCCGCCGGAAAACACATGCTCCTGGTAGAGGAAGGGATGGCCGTCGAGCAGCCTCAGGATCTTGTCGACCATCGCGCCCATCACCTTGTGGCGCAAGCGGAAGACCGCGCGCCAGCCATCGTCTGTCGCAGCACTCTCGACGACATCCCAGGCGCTGTTGGCCGGCCAGCCATGCAGCGGCGCGTCCTCGACATCGCTGCGTGAAAACGGCGCGCAGAGAAAGTCGCCGGACAGGCGGACGGTGCCCTCGGGCAGGTCCTTGGGCAGCGTCTCGCGCGCTTCGTCGATCCACGGTGCGCGATGCAGCGGCCGCAGCTGGCGCCCGTCGCCGTCGACGACCATGTCGGCGATGTGGCCGACCGTGAGATCGAGCGAGACCGAAATGCCTTTTGCCTTGATCGTGCTGGTATCCATTGCGCTCTCACCGAATCTGATGGCGCAAACAGAACCCCTTCGGCGCCGCTTGCGCAAGCACCGCAATCGGCATTTTGCATCAGGGCTCGCTTCGACCCTGGCCGCGCCTGCTACTGACGCTTGTATTCCCGCACCGGCGACTTGGTGCCGTCGGTATAGGTGACCTGCACCGACATCGACGTCACGCTGTCGGCGACCTTGAAATAGGGCTGGTAGTCGTAGGGGATGGAATATGGGTCCTTCTTGTCGCAAGGCGGTATCTCGAGCGACTTGTCGAGCGTGGCACCGTTCAGGCTGTAATGCACCTCCTTGATGGCGCAGCGGTAGGACAGCATCTGGGTGAAATAGACCAGGCCGTGATTGCCGCTGGCGTCGAAGGCGATCCACGACGTCCAGAACTGGTCGAGGATCTGCTTGTCGCCTTGCTGCAGGGCTGTCTCGGGGTCGAAGCGGATGTCGAACGGTCCGGTCTCGCGGCCCCTGATATCGAGATACTTGACGGCAATGATGCCGGCCACGGTGCTGCCGGGCATCTCGAAACTCGGATTGGGCATCGGCTTGCCGGTGGTCTGGTCGTTGACCGCCAGGAAGCCGGTGTCGGTGAACGGACCGCTGTCGCCCATGCGCCAGGAGATGGCGGTCGCCGGTTCCGGCAGCGAGATGGTCATCGACCAGCCCTGGTTCGAGCGCATCGGTGTCAGCGTCGGGACGAAGCGGGAGGGATCAAGCACGTCGCCAAGTGCCGCCAGCCGGCTGCGGCTGCGGTCGAGCCAGTCGGCGAGCTGGGTCTGGTCGACGAAATATTTGAGCAGCCCGCCGTCCTTTTCGTAAGACATGAATTTGGTCAGCGCCTTGGCCTCGTTGCGCTTGTCGGCCAGCGTCTGGGCGCCGAGGCGGTCCTCCGAAAACTCCTGCGCCAAAAGGAAATAGGCCGGCGCGAAATCCGCATTGGCCGCCAGGAAGGCATTGAGCTTGTCAAGGCGCTGGGCGTCGTCGAACTGCAGGATATGCACCAGCTTGATCGACAATGCCTTGCCCTTGTCGGAAAGGGCGCCGAACACCTCGCGGGCGCCGGCCTTGCCGTCCTGGACCCTGAGCAGCGTGGCAAAGCGCGTGTAGGGATCGATGGCGTCGACATCGAAGCCGGCAAAGGCGAGATAGGCGCGCCGCGCATTGAGCATGTCGCCGGACAGCTCGTAGACGCGGGCATTGTGGTAGAACTCGTCCGGCCGCTTCGGCTCGGCGATCGCCCCGCCTTGCGCGGCAAGGGCGGCAAAGCCCTTGGCGATTGTGTCGATCGAGGCGGCGATCTGCTCGGTCGTCGCCTGCAGCTTTTCGGTCTGGGCCTGCTGCTGCGCCTGGCCGGCGGCCAGCGTCTCGGCCTGCTTCTTCACCTCTTCGGTGGTCTTCTGCACTTGCGCCGTCTGTTGCGTCTGCTGCTGCTGGGTGGAGGCGATCTCATCGGTCTTCTTCGCCACCGTGTCGGTCGACTGCTTGACCGCTTCGACCGTCTTCTGCGTTTGCGTGACCGTCTGCTCGATCCTGGCCACCTTCTCCGAGACGATGCCCATCGACTGCTGCAGCCCGGCCACGGCCGGCACCAGACTGGCGATCACACCGTTCTGCGAATTGGTCTCCTTCTGCACGGCATAGACGCCGCCGGCGACGGCCGCCGCGCTGGTGGCGAACACCAGCGCCGGCAGCGCCTTGGCCGCCAGCACCAGCCGCAGCACGATGGCAATGGCGATGATGACCGCCGCCACCGAGGCGACCAGCGCGATATAGGCGGCGAACGGCGCCAGCGGATTGAGGAGGTCGGACACCGCGCCGCCGACAAAGGCGATGCCGCCGGCCCATTTGCCGGTGCGGCTGAGTGATGCCTTGATAAGCGAGGGTGCTACGCCCCCAGCCCCGATATTCGTCATGCCCAAGCCCCCCAGCTATCAGATGCCACGCCCCTTCCCACAGGAAACGCGGCTTTGGCAAGGGAAGACAGGAAACAGGCGATTTCGCGGCGGGGCAAGCCTGGGAAGACACGACAATCCTGGGTATGACCGCCATTAACCAAATGGACGCAGCTGGCGCGTTACGTTAGCTTCGCCTCATCTCAGCAACAGCATGACCAGAACAGTCCAGCCCTTGTCCAGCCCGCGTCCCCTTCCGCTCATCCAGAAGCTTTTCGCGGCGCTTGCGCTGCTGGTGCTGCCCCTGTTGGCGCTGCTTGCCGGCTGCACGACCGTGACGCCACCGGATGCCGTGCTGGCGGTGCCGGCGGCGCCGCAGAAATATGCCGCGATCGTCGTCGACGCCAAGACCGGCAAGCAGCTGTTCGAGGTCAACTCGACGGCGCAGCGCTATCCGGCGTCGCTGACCAAGATGATGACGCTCTATCTGCTGTTCGAGGCGCTGGACGCCGGCCGCGTCACCAAGGAAACCCAGATCCCGGTGTCGGACCACGCCGCCTCGCAGCCGCCGACCAAGATGCGCTTCCGGCGCGGCGAGACCATCGACGTCGATTCGGCGATCCGCGCCATTGTCGTCAGGTCGGCCAACGACGTGGCGGTGGCGGTCGGCGAATATCTCGGCGGCTCGGAGGAGCAGTTCGCCGCCATGATGACCGCCAAGGCGCGCCAGATCGGCATGACCAGCACCGTGTTCCGCAACGCGTCCGGCCTGCCCGACGGCGACCAGCACACCTCGGCGCGCGACATGGCGGTGCTCGGCATGGCGCTGCATTCCCGCTTCCCGCAGCAGTTCCACTATTTCTCCGAAAGCGATTTCATGTTCCGCGGCAGGCTGGTGCGCGGCCACAACGACATGCTCGGCCGCGTGCGCGGCGTCGACGGCATCAAGACCGGCTACATCAGGGCCTCCGGCTTCAACATCGTCACCTCCTACAATGCCGACGGCCGCCAGCTGATCGTCGTGGTGATGGGCGCCGACAGCGCCCGCCAGCGCAACGACCATGTCGAGGCGCTGATCCAGCGCAGCCTGTCGCCTGATATGGCCGACACCAGGACCAGGCTGATGTTCGCCGAACAGCAGTGATCCGCAGCCCCCGATGCGCGCCCGGCTGCCCCTGACGGATTGCAAAGTGAGGGCAGTTATGCTACTGTTTTGGGCATGGTGCTGATTTGCGCCAGCGACCCGCCGCAAGGCGGGTTTTTTGTTTCCGCCGCCATCCTTCCACGGAAGTCATCCCCCTCGCTTCGTCATCCTCCGGTCTGCGCGTTCGCTCCGTCCATGGATGACGAAGGCGGGGAGGCTTCGGCCAATCTCGAATGTCTCTGATGGTCCGCGGCCTGCGAACCACCGCCGGCAGCGGCGGCCTCTCCCGATCATCACAACCACTTGTACGGGATGCGAAATCCGCCGTGACGGTGGATAAACTCTCGGCTATTGGCGTATCGTCTCAATCCAGCACCATTGCAGGAGCCCGCACCATGAGCACCGTCCCGAAACCGCCGCCCGAGCAGGCGGCAGACAATCAGCACGATGACGGCGGCGAATATTTCGAGGCCCCGACCACCGACGAGCTCGAGGCCGAACATGGTTCGGACGAGCATCTCGAAACGCCCGACGTGCCGGACTCGGAACCATCAGGACCCGGCGGCCACCGCGGCAAGCCGAAGAAAAAACCGTCGGCGATCTCGGGCCGAAAATTCCGCAAGCGCGACCTCGTCCGCATCGACACCTTGCGCCCGAGCCTCGCCGACCGCATCCGCGCCGATCATCCGGACCTGCCGGCCGGCGCCCGCATCAGCCGCGCCGAGCTTGGCCGTTACCGCATGCGCTACATGGAGGAGCTTCTCCAGCAGGAGCACGGCGAATTCTCCGAGCTGGACCGCCAGGTGGTCGAATCGATTGCCAGGCAGGACACCATTTCCGAAAACAGCGAGGAGGAGTTCGAGGAGCACCGGACGTTTGCCGACCGCGTCTCCGACAACATGGCGGCCTTTGGCGGCAGCTGGTGGTTCCTGATCTCGTTCGGCAGCGTGCTTCTGGTGTGGATCGGCATCAATCTGCTCGAGGGCACGGTGAGCGCCTTCGATCCCTATCCCTTCATCCTGCTCAACCTCTTGCTCTCCTGCATTGCCGCCATCCAGGCGCCGATCATCATGATGAGCCAGAAGCGGCAGGAGACCAAGGACCGCCTGCGCTCCTTCAACGACTACCGGGTCAACCTCAAGGCCGAGCTGGAAGTGCGCCATTTGCACGAAAAGCTCGACTACCTCATCTCGCGCCAATGGCAGCGGCTGGCCGAAATGCAGCAGATGCAGCTCGACGCCATGCACGAACTGACCGGCGCCAAGAAGCCGAAGCGCGCACCACGGAGGAGGCAGGCGGGTGAGGCGCGGTCCGCGTAGCGGACGAAAAGCCAATTGCTTGGCTTTTCGAGCGACGAACGGTGAAGCCCCGGTCCGCCTTTGGGCGGATCGAAAGGTCCAGTGGACCTTTCGAAGGGGCTGAACGCCCGAAGGGCAGGGAGCCTGCGAAGGGCCGGGCGCGGCGCGACCCTCATAGTCGCTAACCTGGGACGCACCGAGCCAGGTCGCTGCGCCAATCTCCAATTGCCCGTTGAAGCCCGCCCCGGCTTCCGCTAAGAAGCCGTGACTTGCCGGTTCACCGGCTGGTTCGTTTTCCGGATCACCGGTCCTGAAAGCACCCGTAGCTCAGCTGGATAGAGCGCTGCCCTCCGAAGGCAGAGGTCACAGGTTCGAATCCTGTCGGGTGCGCCACTAAAAGCTGTTGTAAATCAATAGCTTATGGTGACCGCACTTCCCCCAGAAATGCTCCTTTCTACAGCCAGTCACAATCTGGTCACAAGGAGCAACGCCACATGGCGTCCATACGCAAACGAAACGATAAATGGCAGGCACAAGTCCGCCGCACTGGACATACCCTTCGCACCAAAACCTTTATCAACCGCGCAGACGCAAAGCGTTGGGTACGGCAGACCGAGTTAGAACTGGATCGTTCGACACTCGCCTATGATCCATCAAGTTTGGATCGTACCAGCGTTGGAGACCTTTTGCGCCGATATGCAAGGGATGTAACACCGGCAAAACGCGGGAAAGCATCGGAAGCCAAGCGAATAGAAGTCTTCTTGAGGCAGCGCTGGGCAAATGTCACGCTCGCACGGATAACGCCACAGGCATTTTCGCAGCATCGGGACAAGCGGCTACGCGAGGTCGAGGCCGGAACTGTCTTAAGAGAACTTGGACTGCTCCAAGCGGTGTTCGAAACGGCGCGGCAGGAATGGGACATCCCTCTTCCTGAGAATCCGCTGGCAAAGGTGCGCAAGCCAAAAGCAGCCAATGGTCGTACGCGAAGACTGCAGTCGGGCGAGCTTACAGCACTCCTATCCGCATGTACTGAGGGCCGGAGCGAGTACCTGAGACCGGGCATATTGCTTGCCATCGAAACGGGTATGCGTCGGGGAGAAATCCTCAACGTTCGCCGTAGAGACCTTGATGCAGAGAACGGCCTGCTATCCATCCCAGAGACGAAGACAGACGTTCCCAGGACGATTCCGTTGTCAGAAAATGCCGCACGCATACTGATCGAACTGCGAGCCGAATCCACTGACAATGATGCTCGCTTGTTTCCAGTGTCTGCGAACGCTTTCCGGCTTGCATGGGAACGTTGCAAGCGCCGGGTGGCCAAACATTTGCCAGACATCGAGGGACTTAGGTTCCACGATCTGCGGCATGAGGCAGTTAGCCGGTTCTTCGAGATGGGTCTCAGCGTGCCAGAGGTAGCAACGATAAGCGGGCACAAAGACCCTAGAATGCTATTCCGTTATACGCATCTTAAGCCGGAAGACATAGTTGCGAAGTTACGAAAGACGAAACTGAGGGTCGCAGCATGACGAACAGAGCACTTGTAATGCCAGACTACGTAGTCGAGCTGGTAAAGCTATCGCTTGCGCAGCTTGGATTGGACCCATCGGACGAACACACTGATATCATAACCGCAGCGCTTCGCTACGAAGACGGGACCGAGCTTTCAGTTGTCGTCATGTGCGTAGCTCAGAGAAGTTGGTTTCGTGAAAAACCAACCGTGGCAGTTTCGATAGCGAAGTTGGATGCCAGCATGAAGGCAACAGAGGTTCATTTGAGGGAGGTGATGCCAGTTCCCTACGGTCCAAGTGATTTGCAGTTTCTGCTAACGCTAAACAACAATATTCTGTCCATGGCATGGACCATCGCAGCGACTGCCGGAATGGGAGAATGCATCAGCTTGCGCAGTCGTCCGCCTATGCCGTAACGACTAGGTGTTGATTTCCACCGAGAACTGACCCGGCATTTTCACCGAGAATTGACCCGCCTCTCATGTATGTTTCGGTTCGGTGTTGACGGTCAAGGTTCTGGCTTTCTCCTTCGCTTTTTTCGGCTCGTGGGCTGAGCTGTTCTTGAACCGGAAGCTGTCGTTTCCAGTTTCGAGGATGTGGCAATGGTGCGTCAGTCGGTCGAGAAGTGCGGTCGTCATCTTGGCATCGCCGAAGACACTCGCCCACTCGCTGAAGCTGAGGTTTGTGGTGATGATGACGCTGGTGCGTTCGTAGAGTTTGCTCAGCAGATGGAAGAGCAGTGCTCCACCTGATGCGCTGAACGGCAAATAGCCGAGCTCATCCAGGATCACGAGATCGGAATGCACGAGGCGATTGGCGATCTGGCCGGATCGTCCCTGTGCCTTTTCCTGTTCGAGCGCATTGACCAGTTCGACAGTCGAGAAGAAGCGAACCCGTTTGTGATGATGCTCAATAGCCTGCACGCCGAGAGCGGTCGCAATATGGGTTTTGCCTGTCCCTGGGCCGCCGACGAGCACGATGTTGTGGGCGTCATCGATGAACTCGCCGCGATGAAGCTGACGCACCAGGGCCTCGTTGATGTCACTGCTGGTGAAGTCAAAGCCGTTGAGATCGCGATAGGCTGGAAAGCGTGCCGTCTTGAGCTGGTAAGCTGTAGACCTGACCTCCCGTTCCGCTGTCTCGGCCTTCAGCAGTTGCGACAGGATCGGAATGGCGGCTTCAAACGCCGGCGCTCCCTGTTCGGTGAGTTCGCCTACAGCTTGCGCCATGCCGTGCATCTTCAGGCTCCTGAGCATGATGACGATTGCGCCGCTGGCAGGATTATGACGCATGGCGGACCTCCAAAGCCTTCCTCAAGGCGTCGTAGCGCTCGACGTTGGCCTTCGGCTCATTGGTAAGCGCCAAAGCCTGAGGAGCACTGATGGTCGGAGGCGTAAGCGATTTGCCGTCGACGAGGCGATGGAGCAGATTCAGCACATGCGTCTTGGTTGGAACACCGGCCTCCAACGCCATCTCCACAGCCAGGAGCACCGCCTGCTCGTCGTGCTGAAGGACAAGTGCCAGGATGTCGACCATCTCGCGATCGCCGCCCGGCTTCTTGAGCAAATGTTGCTGCAGCGTCCTGAATGCATCGGGAAGTTCAGCAAAGGGTGCTCCGTTGCGAAGGGCGCCGGGTTTGCGCTGAACGACAGCCAGATAATGCCGCCAGTCGTAGACCGTCTGGCCAGGCCGATCATGTGAGCGATCGATGATGCGGCGATGCTCACAGAGGATCAGACCCTCTGCAGCGACAACGATGCGATCTGGATAGACCCGAACGCTGACAGGCCGATTGGCAAAGGATGCAGGCACGCTGTAGCGGTTACGTTCCAGATGGACGAGGCAGGTCGGAGAGACCCGCTTGGTGTATTCGACAAACCCGTCGAAGAGACGAGATGTCGGCATCAGAGTCCGGGCTTCTTCGGCCCAGATGTCATCGATGGTTCCTCGCATCCGGCCATGCGGCGTCTGCTGCCACAGTTCTCGGCAACGCCGCTCAAGCCATTCGTTCAGGGCATCCAGCGATGGAAAGCGTGGAAGCGGTTGCCAGAGCCGATGACGTGCATCCTGAACATTCTTCTCGACTTGCCCTTTCTCCCAGCCGGATGCTGGATTGCAGAACTCGGGTTCGAAGAGGTAGTGGCTGGCCATCGCCATGAAGCGCACATTGACGTCGCGCTCCTTGCCTCGTCCGACCCTGTCGACCGCCGTCTTCATGTTGTCGTAGATGCCGCGGCGGGGAATCCCGCCAAAGACTCGGAAGGCATGGTTGTGTGCGTCAAACAGCATCTCGTGCGTTTGCAGCGGATAGGCTCGAACGATGAAGGCGCGGCTGTAACTCAGCTTCGTATGCGCCACCTGCAGCTTGGTGCGCTCATTGCCGATGATCGCCCAGTCCTCAGACCAATCGAACTGGAATGCTTCCCCAGGCTCGAACGCAAGCGGCACGAATGTCCCGCGCCCTGTCGTCTGTAATTCCCTCTGCAGATCCGCCTTCCACTCCCGGGCGAAAGCAGCAACACGACCGTAAGACCCCTCATAGCCAAGGCTCAGCAGATCGGCATGGAGCTGCTTCATCGTGCGTTTCTGCTTGCGGTTCTTTTTGGCTTCCGTCCTCAGCCAAGCCGACAAACGGTCGGCGAAAGCGTCAAGTTTGCTCGGCCGATCCGCCACCTTGAACTTCGGCTCTACGTCATCAGAGCGCAGATATTTGCGGATGGTATTCCGGGACAGGCCGGTCCTGCGGCAAATCTCCCGGATCGATAGATGCTCTCGAAAATGCCAGCGTCGGATTACGCTCAATAACGCCATGTCGATCACTCCAAAGCCCCCGCTAACGTGCAGGGGTGGTTCAAACATGGGTCAATTCTCGATGGAAATATCCTGTGTTGCCGGGTCAGTTCTCAGTGGCAATCAACAGACTGGTATCATGATCCAAATCAACCAGATAAATCACTTTTGGTTGAAGCCGCCACGTTGCGTGCGACGCGTAGCCTAGGCTCTGGCATCAGGCTTTTCGATGAGTTCTTTCCACAGAAGATAGAATCGTCAGATGCAAGGAAGGCGCTGCTCGACATGACGCGCCATACTCCGAGAGACTTCTTGCAACTATTAACTCATATTCAGCGCTTCACTACGTCATCACGTCCGTCTCTTGCTGAGATCAAGTCTGGAATTAGAGACTATTCTATTAAATATTTTCTGCCTGAAATCCAAGACGAACTCAGTGGGTATGCAAGTCCTGACGAAATTTCCCGGATGGTAACGGCGCTTGGTCGCGTCAGGAAGCGGGAATTCAAGATGCCCGAATTGATCGGAGCCTCATCTGGCTCTGCGAAGCCTCTATCGAGCGAGCGAATTTATGAAATACTCGAAGCGCTTTTTCAGTGTAGCGCGCTCGGAAACGTCAAGAGTGGCGGGTCTGGAAATAGTATCTTTACCTTCAAATATCGGAATCGACATTCGACGTTTAATGAGAGCGAAACTATCATCCTTCACCGAGGGCTATGGAAGGCGCTGAACCTTGTGTAGCGCCAAGGGTCTTGTCTCGTGAAAACGACGTCGAGCCCAGCGACCACCTACCCCTGCATCACCCCCCGCAGCCACCCGACAATCGCCTCGAAATCAACCGCCCTCGTCGTATCGACCTCGAACAGCGGTCCGCGCCGCAGCGGCTCGGCGCGTTTGGCCAGTTCGATCAGTTCGGGGATGTAGGCGGCACCGGGATGGCCGGGGAGGCGCTGGTCGAGGCGGGCGCGGTAGCGTTCGGCCAGCACCTCGCCGGGAGCGTGGCACCAGATCTCGAAGGTCTCTTCGACGCCGGCCCGGCGCAAATGGTCCTCGAGCACCTGGCGCGGCTGGAAGCCGAACCAGGCATCGACGACGAAAATGCTGCCCGCAGGCGCCTCCGCGACGACCGACCAGATCGCCTGGTAGCTGGCGCGGCCGAGCGTGCGGTTGAACTCGCGGTCGCCGCCGCCGAGCACTTCGAGGAACGGATTCTTGATCGTATCCAGCGCCATCAGGGGCCAGCCCATGCGCTCGGCGATGCCGCGCGAGACCGTGCTCTTGCCCGAGGCGGGGATGCCGTTGACCAGCACGGCGCGCCGGCCGCGATCGGGCCGGGGCCGGGCGGATGGCAAGGACACCGGCGACACTTGCGGCGACACTTGGGGCGACACCGGGGGCGACACCTGGCTGGCTGGCGCCTGCGCCGCCATCGCCTGCAGGCCAGCGCCGATGACGCCGGCGTCGTCGCCGAGCTGCGCCGGTTCCACCGGGCATTGATACCACGCAGCCAAAGCGGGGGCCCTGGCGAGCGCCCTGTGCGCCGCCTGGCCGAGGCCGCCGCCGAGCAGCACCAGATCGGGGGCGAACATGGCGACCGCCGTGTCGATCGCCGCCCTGAGCGGCCTAGCCCAGGCGTCCAGTACGCCGCGCGCGACGGCGTCGCCGCCGGCATCCCGGGCGAAAAGCTGATCGACCGAAACGTCGGGACCGAGGCCGGCGCGGGCGATGTGGCGGCCCAGCGCGGTGCCGGAGCTGGTGGTTTCGACGCAGCCGCGCCGCCCGCAGATGCAAGGCTCGCCGTTGACGTCGACGCCGATATGGCCGAGCTGGCCCGCCGTCGCCTTGCCGCGCACGATCCGCCGCTGCTGGACGACGGCGCCGCCAATGCCGGTGCCGATGGTGAACATGACGATGTTGTCATGGCCTTTGGCGGCGCCCCGCGCCATCTCGGCGATCAGCGCCATGTTGCAGTCATTGTCGATGACGACGGGCTTGCCGGCCATGCCTTCCAGCCGTTGCGCGAGCGCCACCGAAGCGAGGTCGACATAGCCTCCGGACAGCACCGCGCCGCGCCGCGCATCGACGCGCCCGGGCACGCCGACGCCGATGGCCGTCACTTCGCGAGCGTCGAGCTGGCGCACCATGTCGGCGATCCGGCCAAGCACCAGCTCCGGGTCGGGCGCGCTCTTCTCGGACAGGCGCCTGAGGATTTCGCCGGTGCCGGAAATGCGGGCGGCGCGCAGGTTGGTGCCGCCGATATCGATCCCGATGGCCATCGAACTATCTTGCGGTTTGACCATGATCTTTTCCGAAAACCGGTTCCACTTTTCGGGATCATGGTCGAGGCATGACGTCCCGTACTTGTCTGACCGTGCTCCAAGGTGTGTTGAGATTCAGGTCAGGCCGAGTCGAGAATGGTGGCTTCCGAGAACCGGAGCGGAGCGTACTTAAAGTACGTGAGCACCGGAAGCGCGGGAAGCCGCCATTCGCAGGCCGGCATCACCTGAATATCGACAACAGCTAGGCCGCCTTGCGGCGATAGTTTCCGATCACCGCCTGAAGCTCGCGCAATCTCGACACGGCGATGGTCCTGAGCTTTTCACGCTGAATGTCACGGTCGAGCGAGATGCAGTCCTTCCACAGCGAGCGGCCGGCGATGACACCCGAGGCACCGTTCTTCATCGCGATTTCGACCTGGCCGAGGAACGTCGCGTGGTTGACGCCGGCCGACAGCACCGCCCACGGCACCTCGCCGGCCATGCTGGTGATCCTGGCGCAGGCTTCCGGCGTGCCGGGATAGGGAAGCTTGAGCACCTTTGCCCCGCATTCCAGGGAAATCCTTGTGCCTTCCTCGACCAGCGACGGAATTCTGGCCGTATAGTCCTCCAGGCTTTCGCCATCGAGCTGATAGGTCAGGAACTCGACCACGAGCAGCAGGTCCTCCTTGCTGAAATCGGCAATGCACTGGCGCAGGATGGCGATGTTGTGCTCGTTTGCCTCGGGCTTGTCGGCCCGCAGATAGACCATGATCTTGCCGCCGGTGCCGCCCAGTTCGCGCACCCGGCGCGCGTCGATGCCGGGGACGAGGCGCGACAGCCGGTAGCCGGCGGGCGAGACGTCGAAGCCGGAGGCGTCGAGGCCGATGAGCAGGGCCGTATCGCGGTTCAGCACCCCTTCATCGACAACGCGCGGCACCGCGCAGAGCGGGTCGAGCAGCACGCAGGATGCCTGGCTGGCGAGGTATCGCGTGATGTCCGCCTTGGTGTCGCCCAGCATGTCGTTGGTGATCCTGGCCTGGTCTTCGGGATCCGAGGCCAGCAAGGTCCTCATGCCGCCGCGCTGGTCACAGGCGATGGCCATCATTGCACCGTCCTTGCCGCAAATCTGCTGGTAGCCGCGCAACTCCGCCGTCGTCATCTTTGTCATGGTGTTTTGTCCGATGTTGGCGCCCATTCACCCGGGCGCAATTCCGTGGAACAAGAAGGGTTCAGTTTTTTACCTGCCTGTCGGCAGGCAGGTCTTGCCGCTTTGATGCGCTATCGAACCGGCAATTCCGGCCCGGCCCACACTGTCCGGCGGGAACGAACCCACGTTGCGAACCTGCCGGATTTGCGCGATAACTCGATCGGTCGCCGGACCTGTAACACATTGCTGAAAGGAATTGCAAGCTGTCTGCCCCTCCCGCAAACGATGCGGCCGCATCGCGCACGATGCTGCATACGGTCGCCAAGATGCACTACGAGGCGGAGATGTCGCAGGTCGATATCGCGCGGCGGCTCGGTGTCTCGACCGCGACCATATCGCGTCTCCTGCAGCGGGCGCGGGCAGAGGGCATCGTGCGGATCGAGGTTCTCGATCTTGCAACGCCCGAGGTGGTCACCATGCAGCTGATCGACGGGCTTGGGCTTCGCAATGCGGCGGTCATCGAGACGCCGGCAGCCGGAGCCCTGACGGCGCTTGGCGCGCCGCTCGGCGCCTTGCTGAGGCAAGCCGAGCTGACCGCCGGCTCGGTTGTCGCCATCGGCTGGGGCCGCGCCGTCCGCGAGGTGATCCGCGCCGGCCTGCCGCGCATTCCCGGCGTTCTGACCGTCGCCGCCACCGGCGGCATGCAGCAGCAGGCGGCACATTTCCAGATCAACGAGTTCGTGCGGCTGGCCGCCGAGGAATTCGGCGGCACACCGCATTTCATCCATGCGCCCTACCTGCCATCCACCGAATTGCGCGACGTCTTCCTCGGCGACGCGGCTATTCGTGACAGCGTCGCACTCTGGGACCGGACCGATGTCGCGATCGTCGGTATCGGCCTGCCGCATGCCATCAACCCACCCGAGGCGAGCGCGGCGACGCTGAGCGAGCAGGCGCTGTTTCAAGCGGCTGGAGACGTCCTTCGCCATTATTTCGATGCCGACGGTACCCTTATCGCGTGGGAGGGGGAGAGCCGGATGATCGCCATGTCGCCGGCCCAGCTTCGCGCCGTCCCGCTGGTGATCGGTGTTGCCGCCTCGCCGGAAAAGGCGACGGCCATCATCGGTGCCGTCCGCGCCGGGCTCATCAATGCGCTGATAACGGACACCAAGACGGCCCAGGCTATCCTCGAGGCGCTGTCACCTCGATAGCGTCGGCCGCGCCAGCTGGAAAAATCACCCGTTGTGCCATCGGCGGGTTGGGACCTTGTTGGAGCATGATCCCTGGACAAACGGTTTCCGTTTGTCCGAGAAAACCGGTTTCCACTTTTCCCGATCATGCTCTAGGACCAATCGACATTCAGGATTCAAATTTGCGTTGATGCATGATTCATAGGCTTCCAGATTCGGTCTGGAGAGCGATGGATGGCACGGCGATATGAACTGAGCAGCGAGCAATGGCAGCGTATTGAAGGTCTGTTGCCTGGCAAGGCTGGTGATCCCGGGCGCAGCGGTCGGGACAATCGCCTCTTTGTAAACGGCGTGCTTTGGGTTCTGCGCTCCGGAGCGCACTGGCACGACGTTCCCGAGCGCTACGGCAAGTGGAAGACGCTGCATCAGCGCTTCAGCCGCTGGTCAAAAGCCGGAGTTTGGGATCGCGTGTTCGCCGATCTGATCGATGATCCGGACAACGACTACGTGATGCTCGACAGCACACTGGTCCGGGCTCATCAGCAGGCAGCGACAGGAAAAGGGGGGACCAAAACCAGGCTTTGGGGCGCTCCCGAGGAGGATTGACTACCAAGATCCATATGGCGGTGGACGGTCGAGGGCGCCCGCTGCGACTGATCCTGACGCCTGGCCAGCGGGGCGATGTTACCCAAGCGCCCGCCTTGCTCGAAGGGCTCGAGGCCAAACGTGTCCTCGCCGACAAGGCCTATGACAGCAACGCCCTGCGCGCCATCGTCGCCGGGATGGGAGCCGAGGCTGTCATCCCCTGCAATCCGACCCGCAGGAAGCTGATCCCCTACGACTTCGAAGCATACAAAATGCGCAACCTAATCGAACGGTGCTTCAACAAACTCAAGCACTTCAGACACATAGCCACACGCTACGACCGACGCGCCATCCATTTCCTCAGCTTCATCCAACTCGCTTGCGCAATGTTATGGATGCGATGAATGTCGATTCAGCCTAGTCTGCCGCGCGGGGCTGTGCAGAGCAGACAGATGTCTGATTTTGAAAAGCGTTTCACCGGGGAAATACCCGGTTGCAATTTCTTTCAGCAAAGTGTTACAACCTTGAAGTCAGGCCGCATACGCGCCGGGCAGCGCGGTTCCCTTGACCTTGCGGAGGCGAGGAAACGGGACTGCTGATATCAGGCCGGTCGGTTTCGACCGGCTGATCCAACGACTTTTGGGGGCGCCTGGGAGGAGCTGCCCGTGACCGCAAGCAGGCGAAACCCGTGTTCCGGCCGTCAGCATATTTGCGATCCGTAGCCTGAACGGGTTGACGGCC
This sequence comes from Mesorhizobium newzealandense, assembly GCF_042682145.1. Classification (NCBI taxonomy): domain Bacteria; kingdom Pseudomonadati; phylum Pseudomonadota; class Alphaproteobacteria; order Hyphomicrobiales; family Phyllobacteriaceae; genus Mesorhizobium; species Mesorhizobium newzealandense. Next base: position 22,410 of record NZ_JBHUGZ010000026.1, read on the forward strand.
ATTCCGATGTCAATCGCAAGGCAAATCTGCCAACACCATGAGGAGGATGTCATGAGGAAGATTGTTGCCGCGTTCGCGGCTCTCGCCATCAGCGCAACGGTGCTGATCGCGCCGGCACAGGCGCAGGACAAGAAGTACACCATCGCGCTCGTCCCGGGCCTGACCACCGATGGTTTCTACATCACCATGCGCAAGGGCGCCCAGGCCGCAGCCGATGCCCTTGGCGTGAACCTGGTTTTCCAGGGCGCCCCGGATTTCAATCCGGTCACGCAGGTCCCCGTGCTCGACGCGGTCATCGCCAAGAAGCCGGACGCCATCCTGATCGCGCCGACCGACAAGGTTCAATTGGTCGAGCCGCTGCGCAAGGCCAATGATGCCGGCATTCCGGTGATCACCGTCGACACCTTCATCGGCAGCGGCGTCTACCAGACCGGCGCCGGCGATGCGGATTTCCCGCTGGCCTACATTGCGTCGGACAATGTCCTGGGCGGCGAGATCGCCGCACGCGCCTTGGCCACTGCGATTGGCGACAAGGGCAAGGTCTACGTTTCGAACGTCAAGCCTGGCATTTCGACCACCGACCAGCGTGAGGAAGGCTTCAAGAAGGAGATGGCCAAGCATACGGGCATCACCGTGCTCGAGACCCAGTTCAACGACGACGACGCCAACAAGGCAGCCTCGCAGCTGCAGGCCGTGTTCGCGCGCAATCCCGATCTCGTCGGTGTGTTCGGCGCCAACCTGTTCTCCGCTCTCGGTGCCGCCAACGGCGTCAAGCAGGCCGGGCAGAGCGGCACCGTCAAGGTCGTGGCGTTCGACGCGCCGACCAGCATCGTCGACAACATCAACACCGGCCTGGTCGACGTTGCGATTGCCCAGCATCCCGCCGAGATCGGCTATTTCGGCGTCGTTTCGGCCTATGCCCACCTGACCGGTCATTCGATCCCGGTTGCGATCGGCACCGGCTTCACGATCATGGACAAGTCCAACATCGCCGACCCGAACATTTCGAAGTACCTTTATTCCGAATGAGCCCAGCCGACCTGGTCTCCTTCCCGCCTGCCGGGAGGAGACCAGCGCCGGGTGACCCGGGACCCTGTTTGACGGAGGCCGCGCCGCGGATCGGAACCATTCATGACTTCAACATCCCCAACCCAAGGCGAGACCCATGTCGCCCCTCAGGCGGACCATGGTGATCCGGCCAGGACCTTGCTCGGACGCATCGCCGAAGGCCGCGCCTGGCTGTTCCTCGCCGGCCTGATCATCTGTTTCGAGGTCTGGTCGCGGCTCTCCTTCGGCGCGACCTTCGTGCTCAACCCGTTCAACGTGCAGTCCATCGCGATCTTTGCCGTGGCGCCGTTGCTGCTCGCGACCGGGCAGACATTCGTCATCATTTCGGGAGGCATCGACCTCTCGCTGGGCTTCATCATGGGCCTTGCGGCCGTCATTGCCGCCCACGCCACCAACATGGCGGGCGCCGCGATCCCGCTGCCGCTGGCCATGCTGGCGGGCATTCTGGCCGCCGTGCTTGTCGCCGGCGTGCCGGGCGTCATCAACGGCCTTTTGATCTCGCGGCTCAGGATCCCGCCCTTCATCGGCACGCTTGGCATGTTCGGCGTGGCGCGCGGTGCTGCCTTCCTGCTGGCCGGCGGCACCACGGTGCCAGTGCAGAATTCCTGGTTCGCGCTGCTCGGCAACGGCAAGTTCTACGGCGTGCCCTATCTTGTCATGATCACCGCCGTCTTCGTCATCGTCATGCACTACATCCTGAGCCAGACCCGGTTCGGCCAGCACAACTACGCCATTGGCGCCAACGTCCAGGCGGCGCGTCGCGCCGGCATCGACATCAGGGGGCACATCCTGCGCCTCTATGTGCTTTCGGCGATGTGCGCCGGCCTCGGTGGCGCGCTCTATGCGGCGCGCTTCACCGCCGGTGCCGCCCAGGCCGGCGAGCCCTTGCTGCTCGACAGCGTCGCGGCCGTCGTGATCGGCGGCGCCAGCCTGTTCGGCGGATCCGGCACCATCTTCGGCACGGTCGCCGGTGCCCTGGTGATCGCGGTCATCCAGTACGGGCTGGTCTTCGTCAATGTCGAGCCGTTCTGGCAGTTCATCGCCGTCGGCGTCGTCATCATCATCTCCGTCCTTATCGACCAGGCGCAGCGCCGGTTCAGTGGAGCTCGCCAGGATGAATAATTCGCAACAAGCCACACCGCTTCTCGAAGTCCGCCACCTCTCCAAGCATTTTGGTGCCGTCCAGGCGCTCAACGATTTCTCCATGGCCGTGCGGCCGGGCGAGGTGGTGGCGCTGGCGGGCGACAACGGTGCCGGCAAGACAACGCTGATCAAGGCGATATCGGGGGTGTTTCAGCCGACGGGCGGCGAGATCCTGCTCAGGGGGCAACCGGTGACCTTCGCGACACCGCAGGAGGCGCGCGAAAAAGGCATCGAGACCATCTACCAGGACCTGGCGCTGGCCGACAATTTGTCCATCGGCGCCAATATCTTCCTCGGCCGTGAACCGATGCGCAAGGCCTTCGGATTCCTGCCGGTGCTCGACCGCAAGGCCATGGCCGTGGCCGCCAAGCAGACCATGGGGCGGCTGGATTTCCATGTCAGCCGGCTCGATGCCCCGGTCAGCAATTTCTCCGGCGGTCAGCGGCAGGCTGTCGCCATCGGCCGGGCCGTCTATTGGGACGCGCAGATCCTGATCATGGACGAACCGACCGCAGCACTTGGCGTGCCCGAACAGCGCAAGGTCATCGCGCTCATCCACCAGCTCAAGGCGCAAGGTCGCGGCGTGATCTTCATCTCGCACAATCTGCAGGACATCTTCGCCGTTTCGGACCGCATCGTCGTGCTGCGGCGCGGCGTCCAGGCGGGCGAGCGCAAGATCTCGGAGACGAACCATGACGAAGTCGTCAAGCTGATGGTTGGCGGATAAGGCGCCGGCGCGCGAGCGGACGCTTTATCCCACCGACGCTTCGCTCGAACGCGCGGACGAGCCGACCACAGCCCGCACGCTCTCCCGCTCTACCAGCGGGCACTCCAGCTTGGTGATCGTGCTCGGCTGTGCCGCGCGAGACCGTGCTTTTGCCCGAGGCGGGAATGCCGTTGACCAGCACTGCGCGCCTGTCGCCATATTATGCCGAGAGGGCGCCGAATATCACTTGTGTTTCGGCGACAAGCGTGCGCATCAACTGCTCTGCCGGAAGCTCCCGGTTCAACGAGGCCGCTTGCCCGTAGAGGTGAAAGCCGAAGTCCCCACGCCCCGTTGCGCGTTCGGCATCGCCGAGTGGGGTGCTGAGCGCGACCATTTGCGGGAAATCTGGAAGCCGCGTCCGGCGCTCTTCCATCTCCAGGACGTAGCGCGTGCGCCTCATCCGCGCCGCGCGGCCGGAAAAGGCATTGCTGACCATTGTGTCCATGTCGGTCGCAGACCGGATCAGGGCGCGGCGCGGCGCATCGGTGCCGGCCTCGTCGCAGGACAGAAAGCCAGTACCGATCTGGACGCCGCTGGCGCCAAGGGCAAAGGCGGCCGCTATGCCTCGACCGTCGGCAATGCCTCCCGCGGCAATAATCGGAAGATCGATGGCATCCACGACCTGGGGAACCAGCGCCATCGTTCCCACGCCGTCACCTGACCCGTTCGGAACGTGAGAGCCGCGGTGCCCTCCCGCCTCCCATCCCTGGGCGATGACCGCGTCGGCTCCACTCTCGGCAAGCTTGCGCGCCTCGGCAACGGTCGTCGCCGAACTCAAGATCACGATACCGGCCTTCTTCAGTCTGGCGATCGCAGCCTGGTCCGGAATGCCAAAGTGGAAACTGACGACAGGCGGGTGCACCTCCAGCACGAGATCAAGCTTCGCATCGTCGAAGCCCGGCCCGATCGGTGGAAGCCGCGCAGGCGGCGCGCCAAGGGACAGCTCCTCATAGTAGGGCCGCAACCTGTCAATGGTCTGTGCCAGGACGGTATCGCTCGTGTCGGGCTGCGGATAGACGAAGAAATTGAGATTAAACGGATTTTCCGTCCAGCCGCGCAGCTGGCGGACAACGTTGCGCAGAGCATCTGGCAGCATCGATGCGCAGCCCAGCGATCCCAACCCGCCGGCATTGCTCACTGCCGCGGCAAGTTCTGGCGTTGCCGAACCAGCCATCGGGGCCTGGATGATCGGATGCTCGATCTTCAGCAGATCGCATAGGCGACGGTTCGGCCACATGAGCGACTTTCCACTACCCAAGGGAGGATCGCACGAAATCCCAGCATAGGCCTACGATGGGGTCAGGTCACCGGAATTATGTCGACGCCACCGCCCTTACACTCTCCCGTTCCACCAGCGGGCACTCCAGCTTGGTGATGGGATACCGTCCCCGCCCCGGAGCCGCCGGCGCTTCCAGCTGCTCGATTGCCCATTGGCCCATTGCCATGTGTGGCAGGATCGAGGTCGTCAGCGGCGGGAACAGGTGGCGGGCGATTTCCTCGTCGTCGTAGCCAACCACGGAAATATCCTGCGGAATGTGCAGGCCGGCTTCCTTCAGCGCCTCGTAGCAGCCGATCGCGGTGCGGTCGTTCTGGCAGAAGATGGCGGTCGGCCGGTCCTTCAGCGCCAAGAGCTTGACGGTCGCGGCATAGCCGGCGCTTGCCGACCAGTCGCCTTCGACCACCAGTTCCGGGTCGAACGGGATGTCGGCGGTGGCGAGCGCCCGGCGATAGCCCTTCAGCCGGTCCTGCGCGGCTTGCATCCAGGGCTCGCCGGTGATGGTGGCGATGCGGCGGTGGCCGTGGGCGATCAGGTGGCGGGTGGAGTTCTGGCCGCCGGCGATCTCGCTCGGCACCACGGCCGGGAAGGCATAGTCCGCCGTGTAGCAGTTGAGCAGGATCACCGGGATGTCGAGGCCGTAGAGATAGTCGGGCGCAACGATCTCGCGGGTGAAGATGGTCATGTAGATCAGCGCCGAAATGCCCCGCTTAGTCAGGGCCGCGATGGCGCGTGGCTCCATGACCGAATCGCCCAGCGTCTGCGCCACCAGCAGCACGTTGCCCGCATTCCACGACGCCTGCCGAGCGCCCTCGATGGCGACCACGGCCTCCGGGCTGGTGGCGAGCTGGTCGACGGCGAAGCCGATCACGCCGTCAAGCCCTTCGAAGGCTGGAAGCGGCTTTTGCAACGCCGAGAAGGCCGGCGGCGAATAGCCGAGCGCACGCGCGGCCTCGATCACCCGTTCGCGCGTCTGCTGCGACAGCTTGATGCCGGGCGAATTGTTGAGCACGAAGGAAACGGTCGCCTGCGAGCAGCCGGCGGCTCTGGCGATGTCGGTCATGGTGACGCGACCCCTGGCGCTCTTCGCCGGTGGCTTGCGCCGCCGCGCCGTATCGAGGGCTTCCGGATCCGTCGTCTCGCTCATGGCATCCCCAATCCTAGGCCTGTCTAGTGGCAGCCGGTCAGGCCGACAAGATGGCGTGACAATATCGATTTATAGAAATCGTCATCGCCATTTATATCTATTAGTGACCTCGTGGTCCATCCACCACGCCGTTACCGCAGTCCGAAACCCAAAAATCACAAGGCTCGGCTTGGGCAAGGCCAACGCATCGGCTCGCCGGCAGACAGGCCCGAAACCGCAGTATGCCCTGAGATATCGCCTCGCAACTAATACTGTTTACTAATACAAAGATGCGCTGTACCGTCAATCCGTCGCGTCCGGCCCGGTTGGGTCGGGAGCGGAGGGAGTGAGCGTGAATGGCACGATGGCGAGCGGATCCTATCTCCGCAAGCTTGTCTCGGACATGTGATATGTCAGACAAATCGGACTATTTACGAACGATAGATGAGTCTCTAAGGTCCGTGATCGTGGCTGGAACGCCGCCATTCTTTCGGTGTCGGGAACCCTTTGAGGAGGAGGGCGTCCAAGCTGCAAACGGCAAAATCAGGTCAGTGCAAGATCGGTCAGTCGAGCGACTGAACCAAACGGGAGGTTGAACATGAAATCCTTGATACGAAATGCATCCGTAGCCACAGCTGTGCTGCTGCTCGGCCTGTCGGCGACGGCAATCGCGCGCGCCGACGACAAGCCGACGCTGGCCTTCGTCGTCAACGGCGCTTCCGATTTCTGGAAGGCCGCCGAAGCCGGCGTCAAGAAGGCGCAAGGCGAGCTGCCGGACTACACCCTGGAGCTTAAATATCCCGAGCAGTCCTCGGTCGCCATCCAGCAGCGGCTGATGGACGATCTGGTGACGGCCGGCGTGAAGGGCATCATGGTCTCGGCGGTCGATCCGAAGACCTCCACCGATGGTCTCAACAAGATCGCCTCGGAAACGGCGCTGTTCACCACCGACAGCGACGCCCCGCAGACCAAGCGCGTCGCCTATATCGGCTCTTCCAATGTCGATGCCGGCAAGCAGGCGGCCGAGATCGCCAAGAAGGCGATGCCCAATGGCGGCAAGTGCCTCGGCTTCGTCGGCCTGCTCGGCGCCGACAATGCCAAGGAGCGCATCCAGGGCATGAAGGATGGGCTGGCCGGCACCAAGATCGAACTCATCGACGTGCGCGGCGACGACATCGACCAGGCGCGCGCCAAGAAGAATGTCGAGGACGCGCTGGTCGCCAGCCCCGACGTCACCTGCATGGTCGGCTTCTACTCCTACAACACGCCGCGCATCTATGAAGCGCTGCGCGACGCCGGCAAGCTCGGCTCGATCACCGTCGTCGGCTTCGATGACGATCCGATCACGCTGGGCGGCGTCAAGGAAGGCACCATCGCCGCGACGGTCGTGCAGCAGCCCTTCGAATGGGCCTATCAGGGCATGAAGCTGATGGCTTCCTATCTCAAGGGCGACAAGTCGGGCATCCCGGCCGGCGGCCTGATCATCATCCCGACCAAGATCATCGGCAAGGATGACGTCGACGCCTACGCCGCCAATCTGAAGGCGATGTCCGGAAACTGAGACCACAGGCAGTTCAGCCGGCTCAAGTTCGCCTTGGGCCGGCTGCTCGCATTGACGAACACCGTGAGGATCGTCAGTCTGAAGATGGACCAAAAACGGCCCACCGGCTGCTGTCAGGCATGATGAATTATTCCGACACATCCATAACCGCGTCCATCCCGTTCCTCAGCCTCGAGAACGTGCGCAAGACCTATCCGGGCGTCGTCGCGCTCGATGGCTTTTCCATGGAGGTCAGGCCGGGCGAGGTCATCGGCCTCGTCGGCGAAAACGGCGCCGGCAAATCGACCTTGATGAAGATCCTCGGCGGCGTCACCACGCCGGACAGCGGGACGATCACCGTCGACGGCACCGCCCACCAGGGCCTGACCGTCGAAGGCAGCCTCGGTTCCGGCATCGCCTTCGTCCACCAGGAACTCAACCTGTTCGAGAATCTCGACGTTGCCGCCAACATCTTCTTCGGCCGCGAGCCGTTGCGCGCCGGGCCGCTCAAGCTCGTCGACCGCGCCAGGCTGCGCACTATGGTGGCGCCGCTGTTGAAGCGCGTCGGCGCCAATTTCTCCGCCGACACGCCGGTCTCCGCTTTGTCGCTGGCCCAGCAGCAGATGGTCGAGATCGCCAAGGCGCTGTCGATCAAGGCGAGGCTGGTCATCCTCGACGAGCCGACATCGAGCCTGCCTCTCGCCGAAACCGACAAATTGCTCGACGTCATCAAGGCGCTGAAGGCCGACGGCATCAGCGTCATCTTTATTTCGCACCGCCTGCACGAGGTCGAGCGTGTCGCCGACCGCGTCGTCGTGCTGCGCGACGGCATGCTCGCCGGCACGCTGCAGAAGAGCGTCATCAACCACGACCAGATGGTCAAGCTGATGATCGGCCGCATGCTGAAGGAGCGCGAGAAGGCCTCCGAGGCCGCGCGGGCTCCGGGCGCGGTCGCGCTTGCCGCCAAGGCCATCCGCACCCCCGCCTATCCCGGCCGGCCGGTCGACCTCGATGTCAGGCGCGGCGAAATCCTTGGCCTTGCCGGGCTTGTCGGCTCCGGCCGCACCGAGCTGGCGCGAGTGTTCTTCGGCATCGACAGCAGCCTTGGCGGCGCGCTCGAACTCGACGGCAAGCCGCTTGTGCTGGGCTCGGCGGCGGATGCTGTCTCGCACGGCATTTTCCTCGTGCCAGAGGACCGCAAGCTGACCGGCATCCTGCTCGACCTGTCGATCGCCCAGAACATCTCGCTGCCCAATCTGCCGGCGCATGCGCGCCGCTCCCTGGTTTCGGCAAGTGCCGAGACCGCCACCGCCGAGAAGCAGAAGACCAATCTCGGCATCAGGGCGCCGTCGGTGCAGACGCGCACCGGCACGCTGTCGGGTGGCAACCAGCAGAAAGTCGTGCTCGGCAAGTGGCTCGCCATGAGCCCGAAGGTGATGATCCTCGACGAGCCGACACGCGGCATCGACATCGGCGCCAAGGCGGAAATCTACGGGCTGATGCGGGCACTCGCCGATGCCGGCGTCGCCGTCCTGATGATCTCCAGCGACATGGAGGAGGTGATCGGCGTGTCCGACCGCATCGCCGTCATGCATGAAGGCCAGATCTCGGGCATTCTCGACAAGGAACAGTTCAGCCAGGAAAACGTGCTGCTGCTGGCGGTGGGCAAGCAGCCGAAATAGTTTTGTTCTGCCGCGGTCCCGGTCGCGGGAAACACTTTGTAGAACCTGTTCAAGCAGGCGTTTGGGAGAAGACGATGAGCAAGAAAGATCTCGGCCTGCTGATCCTGATCCTGGTGGTCGGTGCCATCGTGGCGATCATCAACCCGCGCTTCCTGTTGCCGATCAATCTCGCCAACACCTCGAACCTGATCGGCCTGTTCGGCATCCTGTCGATCGGCCAGGCCTTCGTCATCATCACCGGCGGCATCGAATTGTCGGTCGGCTCGGTGGTCGCGTTGCTGGGCACGCTGTTCATCGACTTCATCGCCGTGCGCGATCTGGACTGGCCGTTGGCTTTCGTGCTGATCATCGCGCTCGGCGCCATCATCGGCCTGGTGCATGGCTGGCTGATCACGCGGCTCAAGCTGCAACCCTTCGTCGTCACGCTGTGCGGTCTTTTGATCTATCGCGGCGTCGCCCGTTTCTACACCGCCGACGGCACCGCCGGCTTCGCCTTCGGCCAGAATTTCCCCGAACTCGAATTCCTGACGGCCGGCCGCTCCTGGGGCGTGCCGAACAGCTTCATCGCGCTGATCGTCATCGCCATCGTCATGTGGGTGGTGCTGCACCGCTCGGTGTTCGGACGCTACCTCTATGCCATCGGCAAGAACGAGGAGGCGGCGAAATACTCCGGCATCCGCACCGGCCGCGTCGTCATGGCCGCCTATGTCATCTGCGGCGTGCTGACGGCGCTGTCGGCGATCTATTTCGCCATGTACACGCGCTCGATCTCGCCGGCCAGCCACGGCCAGTTCTACGAGCTCTATGCCATTGCCGCGGCGGTGCTCGGCGGCTTCTCGTTGCGTGGCGGCGAGGGCTCGCTGATCGGCGTCATTCTCGGCACGGTGCTGCTGCAGGAACTGCAGAACCTCGTCAATCTGCTCGGCATCCCGTCCTCCCTCAACTTCGCGGTGATGGGCGGCGTCATCCTCATCGGCGTGCTGGTCGACCAGCAATGGGGCGTGTTCAGGGCACGGCGGCTAATGGTCGATGCCTCCCGCAAGAACGTCGCCGGTGCGGCCGCGGAATAAATGTCGGGGTCAAATGCCTGATATCGATGGGTGGATGGATGGCAGGCGATGGGTGGAATTCCTGAACCGTTGACACTCAAGGACGGGGCGCTTGAAGTCGGATTGGTGCCGCAAATCGGCGGCAGCGTCAGCTCAATGCGCTGGCGCGGCATCGATCTCATGCGCCGGCTTTCAGATGACGATCGCGAAGCGGGCGACGTGCTTGGTGTTGCCATGTTCCCGATGGTGCCCTACGCCAACCGCATCGCTGGAAATGCCTTCGACTTCGCAGCGAAGCGCTGGCAGGTCCAGCCGAACAATCCACCCGAAACAGTCAACGTGCATGGCAGTGGCTGGAAACACGCCTGGACTGTCGCCCAAGCGGGCGACGCCCAGGCAACGCTGTCGCTGGATATCGCAGCCGGCGTCGAACCCTACTCCTATCACGCGACGCAGGCTTTCACGGTGTCCGAACAAGGCCTCGGCGTGACCATGACGCTGACCAACACGGGGCCGGTTTCCATGCCGTTCGGCTTTGGCCTGCATCCCTGGTTCGATCGCGACCCGGGCGTCACACTGCAGTTCGAGGCCACGCGATTCTATCTGGAAGAACCGCAAGGCCTCGCGGGCGATCCGATCACACTTGCGCCCGAACTCGACTTCGCCAACGGCCGGCCTTTACCCGCCGGCTGGCGCAACAATGACTATGGCGGCTGGACCGGTGAGGCAACGCTTCGCTTTCCGGCGTGCGGCGCAGGTCTGCTCATCAAGGCCGATCCCGTCTTCAAGCACCTGATGTTGTACGCCGACCCGACGAAGCCGTATTTCTGCGTCGAGCCGCAGACCAATGCCTCCGGTGCTTTCAACCGGGGCGGATGGAACGATGCGGACGAGGGCATCATCGTGCTCGCCCCAGGCGAAAGCGCGACTGGCACCGTGTCGCTGATGCCCTTTGCGCTTGGGGCTTGAAAGCAACCGCGCCAGCGGCACCTGCATCGATGGAGAATGAGCGTCGGGAGCCGACGCTCTAGATCAGGCCCGACATGTCGGAGAAGGCCATCGCCTTGCGCAGCACTTCGGCGAAACGCTCGCCGGCCGCCTCGCGCGGGCCGCTGTTGTCGATCGAGGTGACGCCCGGTCCCGAAAAGGTCACATTGGCGCTGCGCGCCAGCCGCGCCAGCACCTCGCCGCGCGACTCGCGGCCGCGCATCGCCAGCCGTTCGGCCAGCACCTGCGGCGAGGCGGTGACCTCGACAATGGCCAGATTGGCATAGCGCTCGCGCAGGACCGGGATGATCCCACGCGACACGTTCGCCACCGCGACACGGCCATTGGCGACCGACCAGTCGACATCGGCCGGGATGCCGTAGCGCAAGCCATGCGCCTCCCAGGAGATGGCGAAGGCGCCATCCGCTTCGGCTTCGACGAAGGCAGCGTCTGCCAGCGTGTCGTGATCCTCGCTCGCGGCATCGCTCGGCCTTGTGATGACGCGGCGAACGAACTCCAGCCGGGTCTCGTCGGCAAAGCGGGCGCGGGCGTAGCCGATAACCGTATCCTTGCCGGCGCCGCTTGGGCCGACGACGGCGACGAAGACGCCGTCGCGGATCGGAAACGTCTCGGCGGACAATTCACGCTCGATCAACGCCGACACCATCACGCGACCCGCCGTCCCTGCCGCCAGACCGTGCGCACGACCGGAACGTGGTCGTCGACACGCACGCGCACCAGATCGGCGCGGCGGCCCTGCTCGATGATGCCGCGGTCGGTCAGCCCGACCGCTTCGGCCGGGTTCTTCGAGACCATGGCGACCGCCTGCGGCAAGGAAATGCCTTCGACGACGTCGCCGAGGAAGAACGCCGACTGGATCAGGCTGAACGGAATGTAGTCGGACGACAAGATGTCGAGCAGGCCATCGCTGGCCAGCGTGCGGGCCGAGACATTGCCCGAATGCGAAGCGCCGCGCATGACGTTGGGCGCACCCATCAGGACGCCGAGCCCGGCCTCTTTCGAGGCCCTGGCGGCTTCTTGCGTGGTCGGAAACTCGGCGACGCGCACGCCCTGTTCGATCGCCTCGCCGACATGGCCAATGGTGGCGTCGTCGTGGCTTGCCAGCACGATGCCGCGCGCATGGCAGGCGGCGGCGATCACCGCCCGGTTCGGTGCCGAATTGCGCGCCGATTCCCCCATCCGCTTTTCGCAGAACAGTTTGAAGTCGCGGTCAGTCAGCTTCAGCTTGCGCTGGTAGTAATAGGCATAGGTTTCGAGGTTGACGAACTGGCGCTGGCCGGGCGCATGGTCCATCAGCGATGCCAGCTTGACGCGCTCGTCGCCGTCGAAATTGGCGAAGGCCCTGAGGCAGTCCGGCGCCGAAACCTCGCAGCGCAGATGGATGAAATGGTCGGCCCGCAGACGATCCTGCTGGACACTGTCCTCGATCGCGTCGGTCAGCTTGCGGATGTCGTCCGATGTCAGGTCGGCGTCCTCGTCCATGCCGACGCGCAAAGCGTCGAGCACGGTGGTGATGCCGGCGGTTGCCACTTGCGCGTCATGGGCAAGCACGGCGGCGATCGGGTTCCAGCGCACCTTCGGCCGCGGCGCGTAGTGGCCTTCGAGATGGTCGGTGTGGAGTTCGACCAGCCCGGGGATGATGTAGTCGCCGCCCATATCCTCGCCGGCCATGTTCCCGCCGGTTTGGCCAGTGCCAGCATCGATGCCGGCGATAAAGCCGTCGCGCAGCACCAGCGAGCCCACGACGATCTCGTCGGCAAGCACGATGCGGGCGTTGGTAAGAACAGTCTCGGCGGTCATTTCAGGCAGTCCTTGCTTGGTTCCGGCTGGGGTTGTTCCGGCAGGGGTTCTTCAGGCAGTTCTTCTGGCCGGGCGGCGCCCGAGCGCGTGATGGGAGAGCACCATGAACGGTGCGCCCGGTTCGGTTTCGACAAACAGCGTCAGCGCATCCACCAGCACCGGCTGTTGCAGCACCTCCGCGAACAGGCTGTCGATTGCTAGGCGAAGACGAGGGCTTTCCTGTGGCCCCGCCCGGCCGGACAGCGTCATGTGGAAGCGGAAGGTCTCGAAGACATAGGGGTAGCCCCACTGGCACAGATTGCGGAACTCGGCCGGCCTCAGCGAATCCGGGCTGCGTCGCTCGATCTCCGCCTCGGTCAACGGCGCGCGAAAACGGTCGAAACCGAGCACGACGTCATCGGCGAAGCGGTTGAGCGCAGGCAGCGGTCCTTCCGGCACCAGCGCGAAGAAGCTGTCGATCTGGCTGGCGACAAGGCGCGGGATCGTCACCACCGGCGTCGCTTCGGCAAAATGGTCGAGCGCGGCGCGCAGCGAGGCCTCCGTCTCGTTGGCCGCCAGACGGAAGGGTGCTTTCAGCGTCGCGTGAAAACCGTAGCGCCGCGCCGAAGCGGTGTGGAAGGCGACTTCCGCCGCCGACAGTTCGGCCACCGCCTCCACCGGCCTTGTCGCGGCCCCAAACGGGTCGCGACCGAGCCAGTTGGCAGCGATCCGCGCCAGCGGCTCGTCCTGCCGGGGGGTGAAATAAATGGCGTAGCGCATGAGAAGTCCTCGTCAGCTCCGCTGCCATAGGTGATTTCCATGACGGATTGACGAAGCTTTGAAGGGTTTTCGAGGGCAAATCGACCCGGCGGGGTCCTTAGCCGACGATTTTTCCAAGCTGGACCAATAGCTTCACCCGAAAGGTATGACCGATCAGGCCTTCATCAACCATTCATGCTCGGGTGCGTTGTGGAATTTCCACGTCCGCTTCGGCCCGGCCATCACGTTGAGATAATAGAGGTCATAGCCATGGCAGGCGGCGCAGGGATGATAGCCCTCGGGCACCAGCACGACATCGCCGTCCTCGATCGCCATGGCTTCGTCCAGCGCGCGATGGCCATTCTTGTCGGCGTCGGTGTAAACGCGCTGGAAGGCAAAACCCTGCGGCGGGTTGAGGCGATGATAATAGGTTTCCTCGAGATAGGATTCGGCCGGCAGATTGTCCTGGTCGTGCTTGTGCGGCGGGTAGCTCGACGTGTGGCCGCCGGGCGTGATGACCTCGACCACCAGCAGTGAATCGGCCGGCTTGCCCTCCGGCAGTATGTTGGTGACGTAGCGCGTGTTGGTGCCCTTGCCGCGCACCTCCTGGCCGAGATCGTCCGGTCCGATCACGCGCACCGGCAGACCGCCGCCAAGACCTGGCGCCGAGCAGACCGCGAGTTCCAGTTCGGTGTCGGCTGTTACCGACCAGCCGGAGCCTTCCGGTATATAGACCGACCACGGCTTGCCCTCGAACGGCGACATGCGCCCGCCGAGCAGGCCGAGGTCCTTGCCGCCGGCGGACGCCGTGCCCTTGCCGGTGACGAACACCAGGCAGACCTCGCGATCGTCCGTTTTCCCCGAGGCGCTCTCGCCAGGCTTCAGCCGATGCAGATCGAAACCGACATAGGTCCAGCCGGCGTTTTTCGGCGTCACATGAGCGACGCGGCCATGGCCCTTGTCGGCCTTCACCAGCAGTTTCGACATCCGGGTTACTCCTTCGGTTCGGCCTCGGCCGTTGCCTTGCTCTCGTCGGCCGGTTTGTAGAGATAGAAGAATTGCCAGACGGCGTAGCCGGCGAAGCCGAGCGCGATCACGCCCCAGAACGGCGTGCCGGTGGCGAATTCGATGATCGACCAGATGACGCAGACCGCGACGACGGCGACACGCCGCCACAAAGGCCGGAAAAACGGGTGCTCGGAATCTTTCATGCGGCCAACCTACAGCAACCCGGCGTCGCCGAGAACCAGCGCGTCAGGCAAAGCCCTCGGCATTCGGAAAGCCCTAGGCATTGGGAAAGCCTTGTGTCTCGACCGTGTAGCCGGCCGCCGTCATCACCCGCATCAATTCCTTGTGGCCAACCTGCGCCATCCTGAGCGGCGGATTCTTCTTCGGGTCCTGCTCGGCCTCGACCACGAACCAGCCCTCGTAGCCATGGTCGGCGAACCGATGCACGATGGCGCCGAAATCCAGCGAGCCGTCACCCGGCACCGTGAAGGCGCCGAGCGCAACCGCATCGAGGAAGGACTGCTTCGTGCGATCGAGCTTGTCGATCACTTCCATGCGCACATCCTTCACATGCACATGGCTGACGCGCTTGTGATGGTTGTCGATGGCGCGCAGGACATCGCCGCCGGCAAAGGCCAGATGTCCGGCATCGAGCAGCAGCGGAATGCCGGCTCCGGAATAATTCATGAAGGCATCGAGCTCCGGCTCGGTCTCGACCACCGCCGCCATGTGGTGGTGATAGGAAAGCGGCATGCCTTGTTCGGCGCACCATTCGCCAAATGCGGTGAGGCGTTTCGCATAGGCCTTCATCTCGTCGTCCGACAGCTTCGGCTTGGTGGCGAGCGGCTTCGAGCGGTCGCCCTGGATCGAGCGGCCGACCTCGCCATAGACGATGCAAGGCGCGTTCACCGCCTTGAACAGATCGATCATCGGCTGGATGCGATCCTTGTTGTCAGCCATCTCGCCTTCGACCAGCGTGCCCGAGAACCAGCCGCCGCACAGCGTCACGTCGGCTTTCTTAAGGATCGGCAGCATGACATCGGGATCGTTGGGAAAACGCCGGCCCATTTCCATGCCGGTGAAGCCGGCCGAGCGCGACTGACGCAAACACTCCTCCAGCGACACGTCATCGCTGAGTTCCGCAAGATCGTCGTTCCACCACGCAATGGGGGACATGCCCAGTTTGGCTTTCAAGTCGTCACTCCGGTTTCAGACCATTCGGACCAGGTTCGCCCGGTCTTTTTCAATTCAAGGCAGCGTTGGCATCAATCGCCAATGGTTTGCATCTGCCGCTTTTCGTCATAGGCCTTGCGCGCCGCGTTCACTTGGGCTCGCGTTGACACTTCCGGAACCGCCACATCCCACCAATGGCCGCCGGCATCGGTCGAAACCAGCGGATCGGTGTCGATGACCAGCACGGTTGTGCGGTTGTTCTTCTTCGACTTTTCCAGAGCGTTTTCCAACCCGGCGATCGACGGCACTTTCTCGGCAATCGCCCCCATGCTCGCCGCATGCGCGGCGAAATCGATGTCGGGCAGGATCTCGTGGCGCGAGTCCTTCAGGAGATTGTTGAAGTTGGCGCCGCCGGTCGCCATCTGCAGCCGGTTGATGCAGCCATAGCCGCGGTTGTCGAGCAGCACGATGGTGAGCTTCAGGCCGAGCATCACCGAGGTGGCGATCTCGGAATTCAGCATCAGATAGGAGCCGTCGCCGATCATGACGACGACCTCCTCGCCGGGCTTCGCCATCTTGGTGCCGAGCCCGCCGGCAATCTCGTAGCCCATGGTCGAGAAGCCGTATTCGGCGTGGTAGGAGCCGGGCGCGCCCGCTTGCCAGAGCTTGTGCAGTTCGCCCGGCAGGCCGCCGGCGGCATGCAGCAGCGTCACGCCAGTGCCCATCGCACGCTGCACGGCGCCGATCACTTGCGCGTCGGACGGGTAGGCGGCATTGGTCGACGCCGTCACCTTGGCCGCCTCGGCCTGCCAGACCGTCTTGCCGGTGGCCGCATTGTCGGTCCAGCTTGCCGGCGCCTTCCAGCCCTTCAGCGCCGCAGCGAGTTCGGCGAGCCCCTCGGCCGCATCGGCGACCAGTGGCAGCGCCCGATGCTTGCCGGCATCGAAAGGCTGCACGTTGAGCCCGATGATGGTCTTGCCGGAATTCTTGAACAGCGCCCACGAACCGGTGGTGAAATCCTGCAGCCGCGTGCCGATGGCCAGCACGACATCGGCTTCTTCGGCCAGCCGGTTGGCGGCCGAGGTGCCGGTGACGCCGACCGCCGCCATGTTGAGCGCATGATCGTCCGGCAGCGAGGATTTGCCGCCTTGCGTCTCGCAGACCGGAACGCCGGCGCCTTGCGCGAATTTCGCCAGCTCGTCCGAAGCCTGGGAATAGAGGACTCCGCCGCCGGCGATCACCAGTGGCTTCTTCGCCCCCTTGAGCGCCGCCACCGCGGCGGCAAGCTCATGGCGGTCCGGACGCGGCCGGCGTTGGTGCCAGACCCGCTCGGCAAAGAAGCTCTCGGGATAGTCATAGGCCTCGGCCTGTACGTCCTGGCAGAGCGACAGCGTCACCGGGCCGCAATCGGCCGGATCGGTCAGCACCTGCATCGCGCGGTTCAGCGCCGGGATGATCTGTTCCGGCCGCGTGATGCGGTCGAAGTACCGAGAAACCGGACGGAAGCAGTCATTGACCGTCGCGGTGCCGTCGGAGAAATCCTCCGCCTGCTGCAGGACCGGATCCGGGATGCGGTTGGCGAAGACATCGCCGGGGAGAAACAGTACCGGCAGCCGGTTGACGTGAGCCAATGCCGCCGCCGTCACCATGTTGAGCGCGCCAGGGCCGATCGACGAGGTCGCCGCCATGAAGCGACGGCGGAAATTGGCCTTGGCATAGGCGATTGCCGCATGCGCCATCGCCTGTTCGTTGTGGGCGCGGAAGGTCGGCAATTCGTCGCGCACCTGATAGAGCGCTTCGCCGATGCCGGCGACATTGCCATGGCCGAAAATCGACCAGATGCCGCCGAAGATCGGGACTTTCTTGCCGTCGATCTCGGTCATCTGCTTGCTGAGAAAGCGGGTCAGCGCCTGCGCCATCGTCAGGCGGATTGTCTTGCTCATGGTATTTTCCTCCGCAGTCCTATGCCGCGCCTTCTTATGCTGCTTTGCGGCCGCGCGCGGCAAGCCACGCTTCGGTCAGTTGTTCGAAGCGCGACGCCATGTCGGCGATCGCCTCGTCATCCGACATCTTGCCGGCCAGCCATTGTTCGGCCGCGTGGACGAAGATAGTGCGGCCGACGGCAAACCCCTTGACGATGGGCGCCTTGGCGGTGGCGGCAAAAGCCGCTTCCAGCTCGTCCTGCGGCGCTTCCAGCCCGAGCAGCACGACGCCCCGGCACCACGGATCGTGCTTCAGGATCACCGCTTCGATCTTGGCCCACGCTGCTGCCGAAGCCTGCGGTTCGAGCTTCCACCAGTCCGGCTTGATGCCGAGCGCATAGAGTTCCTCCAGCGCGCGCGGAATGGTCGTGTCGTCGAGCTTGCCGTGCTTGCCGGCGATGATCTCGACGAGAAGTTCTCGGCCTACTTTCCGCGCGGCCTCGAACAGCGCGCGCAGCTTCTGCTGCTGTTCTTCCTTCAACGCCGCCGGATCGTCCGGATGATAGAAGCACAGGCACTTGATGCAGTGGTCGACCGGCCATTCGACGAGCTGCGAGCCGATGTCCTGCGAGAATTCGAAACGCAGTGGCCGCGAGCCCGGCAATTCGACCGGCCGCCCGAGCCAGGCGAAGGGATGGCGGGCGAATTCGAACATCGCCTCGCGGCCATGCTTCTCGTCGATCAGCATGCCGTAGCCGTCGCGGCCGGCAGCGACCTTCGCCGCCGCCTTGACCGCCAGCACCTTGAAATCGCGGATGCGTGCGGGATCGGCACCGGCCTTCGCCGCCACATCCTCGAGCTGGATGCGGTGGTCGCAGGCGAGCGCCATCAGCGAGGGAACGTCGCGCCGGCGGGTGGTAGCCCAATGAATGTGGTTGATCGCCTCGTCCTTGCGCAAGGCGAGATGCTTGCTGCCGTTCTTGAGGAAGAACTGCAATTCCTCGAAGGTCGGATATTCCGGCGCGCAGAGCAGCCGCGACACGGCGAAGGCGCCGCAGGCATTGGCCCAGGTCGCCGCCGTTGCATGATCTTCCCCACCCAGCCAGCCGCGCAGGAAGCCGGACATGAAGGCGTCGCCGGCGCCCAGCACATTGTAGATCTCGATCGGAAAGCCCTTGCCGACGACGCCGTCTTCCAGATCGTCGCTGATCGGCCCGTCATAGACGATGCAGCCCATGGCGCCGCGCTTCAGAACGATGGTCGCCGCAGACAGCGAGCGGATCGTCTTCAGTGCGCTCAGGCAGTCGTCGGCGCCCGACGCGATCATGATCTCTTCCTCGGTGCCGACGATCAGGTCGCAATCGGGCAGCACCGTCTTCAGCTGGGCCGAGACCCGGTCCGACTTGACATAGCGCTCGAAACCCTCGGCATGGCCGGCCAGACCCCAGAGGTTCGGCCGATAGTCGATGTCGAACACCACCTTGCCGCCCTTGGCCTTGATGATGCGGATCGCCTTGCGCTGGGCGGCATCGCTGTTGGGGCGGGAAAAATGCGTGCCGGTGACGACGATGGAGCGCGCCGAGGCGATGAAGGCCTCGTCGATGTCTTCCGGCGCCAGCGCCATGTCGGCGCAATCCGAGCGGTAGAAGATCATCGGCGAAACGCCTTCGTCCTCGACCGACAGCAGCACCAGCGCGGTCAGCCGCTCCTTGTCGGTCTTCAGCGCGTCGACGTTGACGCCTTCGCGCTTGAGCTGTTCGCGGATGAAGCGGCCCATCTGCTCGTCGCCGACGCGGGTGAGCAGCGCCGAGCGCAGGCCGAGCCTGGCCGTGCCGACCGAGATGTTGGCCGGGCAGCCGCCGACCGACTTGGCGAACGAGGTGATGTCCTCCAGCCGCGAGCCGATCTGCTGGCCATAGAGGTCGACGGAAGCGCGCCCGATGGTGATGACGTCGAGCGGCGCCTGTTTCGCGTCCACGGCTTCGCTCATTGGAACCTCCCATCGGCCTTGTTGTTTTGGGGTACACGCGCGAGCGGCAGCGTGGCGCCGGGGAATATGAAATAATAATTCCAATCCATAGTCAATATGGAATGAGCATTCCTTTGCCTAAAATTGCCCTTGAGGTGCCTGCTAGGACTTGCGTCTCCTACCTGTGCTGCGCCGCTTCTCACCGACGCCGACGGTCAGCGCCATGGCCAGAGCCATCGTCGCCGACAGCGAGCGAAAGCCGGCGAAATCCGCCTCGGCAACCTCGAACCAGACGCTGGCGAACTGCGCAAGCGGTGAGAACGAGCTGTCGGTGATGGCGACGATCGGCACGCCCTGTTCCGAAATGCTGCGCGCCTCCTCGATGGTGGCCGGCGCGTAGGGCGAGAAGCTGATGGCGATGACGGCATCCGCCGGCGTGGCGAATGCGATCATCTCGGCGTTGAGACCCGCCACCGATTCGATCAGCTGGTTGCGGATCTTCAACTTGCCCAGCGCGTAGGCGATGTAGGACGCCACCGGATAGGAACGGCGCTTGGCCAGCACGAAAATGGTCTCCGCCTTTGCCAGCAGGGAAATCGCGTCTTCCAGATGCGCGTCGTCCAGGGTGCGCGAAATGTCGTTGAGCGAGGTGCTGGCGGCGGCGACGAAGCCGTCGAAGATCGCCCGATGGCCGGCGCCGCCCTCGGCCTTGACGCGCAAGGCCTGCAGGCGTTCGTCATAGGATGAATTGCGCTCGCGCAATCGCTCGCGAAACACCTGCTGCAGGCTGGTGAAACCGTCGAAGCCGAGCTGCTGGGCAAAGCGGATCAAGGTCGACGGCTGCACGCCCGCCGAAGCGGCGATGCTGGCGGCGGTGCCGAAGGCGATGTCGTCGGGATTGTCGAGCGCATAGGCGGCGATCTGGGCGATGCGCTTCGGCAGGCTTTCGCGCCGGTCCAGGATGGTGGCGCGCAGCGTCTCGAAGTCGCGAGGTACCCGTTCGTCCATCGTCGCTCTGTCCAGGCTCATTTATATGGGTACCCTCTCTGCCCCATCATAGCGAGCCTGCGCAAGAACGCCATAAAAAATGAGGCAGACATTCCATTCCAAGGGAAAATGGACTAATTCATCCACGCAACGCTTCAGGCAGTGGAGAAACGGAAAATGGTCGGCGTCGGTCTCATCGGCACGGGTTTCATGGGCAAGTGTCACGCCATCGCATGGAGTGCCGTCGGCGCCGTCTTTCCCGACGTGGCCAAGCCCCGCCTCGTCCATCTTGGCGAGGTCAATGAAGACCTCGCTAGGCGCAAGGCGGGCGAGTTCGGTTTCGCCAAGGCGTCCGGCGACTGGCGCGCCGTCGTCAACGATCCGGAAGTCGATATCGTCTCGCTGACCACGCCCAACCAGTTCCATCCGGAGATGGCCATCGCGATCCTCGAGGCCGGCAAGCATCTGTGGTGCGAAAAGCCGATGGCGCCGAGCTTCGCCGAGGCCGAAGCCATGGCCGCGGCGGCGAAAAAGTCGGGCAAGGTCGCCGCACTCGGCTACAACTACATCCAGAGCCCGGCCCTCCGCCACATCGGCGCGCTGCTCGACGAGAAGATCATCGGCGAGGTCAATCATCTGCGCATCGAGATGGACGAGGACTTCATGGCCGACCCGGAGGCGCTGTTCTTCTGGAAGCATGAAGCCGCTTCCGGCTATGGCGCGCTCGACGATTTCGCCGTGCATCCGCTGTCGCTGGTTTCAACCCTGTTCGGCCGCGTCGCCAGCGTCATCTGCGACATGGCCAAGCCCTATGCCGACCGCAAGCTCGCCGCCGGCGGGCGCCGCGCGGTGGAAACCTACGACATCGCCAGCGTGCTGATGCATCTGGAAAACGGCATCGCCGGCACGTTGCTGGTCAATCGTTCGGCCTGGGGCCGCAAGGGCCGCATCGCCATCCAGATATTCGGCTCGAAGGGATCGATTCTGTTCGACCAGGAGCGGATGAACGAAATCCAGCTCTACGTGACGGCTGATCGCCCGACCGAGCAGGGTTATCGCACCATCCTGGTGGCGCCGCATCACAAGCCCTACGACGCCTTCCTGCCGGCACCCGGCCATGGCCTCGGCTTCAACGATCTCAAGATCATCGAGTGCCACGAACTGCTGACTCGGCTTGCCGGCAAGCCGGCGCGGGTGATCGAATTCGCCGAAGGGCTGGAAATCGAGCGCACCGTGCACGCAATGGCACGCTCGTTCGAGGAAAAGCGCTGGGTGGATGTGAGGTAGTCCGCTCGCGATGGTCGCCTCAGCCACCGGTGGCCGGGGTGGTCGTCTCCCAGCCGTCTACCCAGACCTGCCGCAACCGATCGCCCTCGCCCTTGAACCGTAGCCCTGTCGCCTGGCAATCCTCGATCCGGTCGCTGCGGAAATTGCGGATCGCCTGGCGCAGCTCGCACCAGGCGACGATGTTGGCGCTTTCGGCGTAATAGATGAGGGCGATCGGGCGGATCAGCCGCTCGGAGGCGCGGCCGTGTTCGTCGCGATAGGACAAGTCGAGCTTCTCCTCGTCGCGGATGGCGCGGCGCACCAGCGCCAGGTCGACCGCGCCGACCGAGGGCGCGGCGAACCCCCAAGCGTGCAACGCATTGGCGTCGAATGTCTGCCGCAACGGCGGCGGCACCGCGCCGGCGATCTTGGCGCTGACACGCTTGGCCGCCTGCTTGAGCTCGCTGTCCCCCGTGCGTTCCAGCAGCGCGAGCGACAGAACGATCGCCTCCATCTCCTCGATCGAAAACATCAGCGGCGGCAGGTCGAAGCCGGGGCGCAGGATATAGCCGATGCCGCGCCCGCCCTCGATCGGCACGCGCATCGCCTGCAACGCGGCAATGTCGCGATAGACGGAGCGCACCGTCACTTCCAGCTTCTCGGCCATCATCGCCGCCGTCACTGGCTGCCTCGCCAGCCGCACGATCTGGATGATCTCGAACAGGCGTGACGCCTTGCGCATTTCCTCACCAAGCTCCGATCGCAACTGACACTACATCGTCAGTAGGGCTGGCCTATACGACTGGCTATCGAGTTGAAAATCAACATTCCTCAGCGGCTTGGCCGGGTGAGGCGACAGGCAACTGACATGAACTATGCAGAAAATCTCTGGCTGTTCTTCCTTCTCCTGTTCGGCATCATCATCGTGCCCGGCATGGACATGCTTTTCGTGCTTGCCAATGCGCTGACCGGTGGCGGCAACCGAGGGCTTGCCACGACCGGCGGCATCATGCTGGGCGGTATGGTGCATACGCTCAACGGCGCCGTCGGCGTCGGTTTGCTGATGCACTTCATGCCGATCCTCTACAATCCGCTGCTGATTGCTGGCGCTGCCTACATGGCCTTTATCGGCCTGACGCTGATGCGCAGCTCGATCAAGGTCGGCCACGAGGGGCCTGCCGGCAGCCGCTCCGCATGGAAGGCGTTTCGTCAGGGGCTGGTGATCTGCCTGATCAATCCCAAAGCCTACCTCTTCGTCTTTGCGGTCTATCCGCAATTTCTGAAGCCAGCCTACGGTCCGATCTGGACCCAGGCGGTCATCATGGGATTGATGACGGTCGCCACGCAGTTTGCCGTCTATGGCGGGCTCGCCATATCAGCCGGGCGCAGCCGCAACCTCCTGGTCGCCAATCCCCGGGCGACCGCATTTGCCGGCCGGGCGGCCGGACTGCTTCTGGTTGCGGTTTCGGTGCTGACCGCCTGGCAAGGTTTGAAGGCGGCATGAATCGCCGCCTTGTCCCCACTGGCATCCTCGGCCTTGTCGGGCGGCTCCCTGCCGGCTGTCGATCATGGCGCGGCGCACGGAGCGGCGCCACTCGACGGCGCCGGCAAGGCCGTGCAGCACCGTCTCGGTGGTCGCCCAGTCGATGCAGCCATCGGTGATGCTCTGGCCATAGACGAGCGGCTTGCCGGGCACCACGTCCTGCCGCCCCGCGACGAGATTGCTCTCGATCATGACGCCGATGATGCGCTCGTCGCCCGCCGCGACCTGGCCCGCGACATCGGCCGCAACCGTCGGCTGGTTCTCGGGCTTCTTTGCGCTGTTGGCGTGGCTGACATCGATCATCAACCGGGGGGCCACGCCGATGCGGGTGAGTTCCACACTCGCGGCCTCGACGCTTGTCGCGTCGTAATTGGGCGAGATGCCGCCGCGAAGGATGACGTGGCAGTCCTCATTGCCGGTGGTCGTCGCGATGCCGCTGCGTCCGCCCTTTGTCACCGCCATGAAATGATGCGGCTGTGCAGCCGATTTGACCGCCTCGGCGGCGATCCGCAGATTGCCGTCGGTGCCGTTCTTGAAGCCGACCGGGCAGGACAGGCCGGAAGCGAGTTCGCGATGGATCTGGCTCTCGGTCGTGCGCGCGCCGATGGCGCCCCAGGCGACGAGGTCGGCGATGTATTGCGGGGTGGTCATGTCGAGGAATTCGGTTGCCGCCGGCAGGCCGAGATTGTTGACGGCGGAGAGCACGTTGCGCGCCATCCGCAGCCCTTTGTCGATGTTGAAGCTGCCGTCGAGGTCGGGGTCGTTGATCAGCCCCTTCCAGCCGACCGTCGTGCGCGGCTTTTCGAAATAGACCCGCATCACGATCTCGAGCCGGTCCGCCAGGCTCTCGCGCAGCGCCGCCAGACGGCTGGCATAGTCCACGGCAGCGACCGGATCGTGGATCGAACACGGGCCGACGATGACGAGCAGCCGATCGTCGGTGCCATTCAAAATAGCGTGGATCGCATTGCGTGACGCGCTAACGGTGCGCGTCGCCGTCAGCGTGCGCGGTATCTCCCGCATCACCTGGTCCGGCGTACTCAATTCCCTGATTTCCTTGACCCGAAGGTCATCTG
This sequence comes from Mesorhizobium newzealandense, assembly GCF_042682145.1. NCBI lineage: Bacteria > Pseudomonadati > Pseudomonadota > Alphaproteobacteria > Hyphomicrobiales > Phyllobacteriaceae > Mesorhizobium > Mesorhizobium newzealandense. The sequence goes on from NZ_JBHUGZ010000026.1 coordinate 46,550, forward strand.
TGGTGGTCAACACGGCTTTCTGCTCCTGTTTAGGAGACCTGCCGGCTGAAACAAAAAAAGCCGCCAGGTCTGGCGGCTGTTCGGATATTGATGCTGCAATCTTCAGATCGAGCGCAATCCTCCCGCCGCCAGCGAGCTCCTAAAGTACCAATACGTGGCGGTCAGGTTGATCATGAGGCTCATATAGTCGAAGCGGAGGCGCTTGTCACGTACCTGATGAGGCGGTTGTAACTCAGTTTGAAATTGCTATGCCTCGATAGCAAGCAGCACGTTCGTTGCCGCACCCTCGCGAATGCCAATTAAAGATTGGTAGTCAGGCGACTCGTACATGGCCTTGAGGGCCGTCATATCGGCAAATTCCAAGACAACGAACCTATCTGGTTGCCACGAGCCTGCGAGCACCTCAATGCTACGAGCGCCTAAGAAAAGCTGGCCACCATAGCGATCTACGGCAGCCAAAGCCTTGCTCCGATACTCCGCATACGCAGTCGGGTCGGTAATCTTATGTTCGGCAACAAAATAGGCCGCCATCTGCCATCTCCCACGAGTTGAGAAGTCTGGCAGGTTAGCACAAAACGACTAAGTTCGCTTCCTGTACGGCCCGCGCTTGCCCGGCTTCGGCGCAACGGCGTCCATCTTCTCGCAAAGATCGTCCATTGACCAGAGCCTCATGGGCACGCTGCCCAGAGACTCCATGATGCTACTCCGGCGATGACCCCGCGACGCTCTGGTCGTAGTCGACCAGCGATCCGGTCATCACGCCGGACTGCGGGCTGACCATGTAGCTGATCAGCCGGGCAAGCTGGTCCGGCTTCACCAGCTGGCCCATGGGCTGCGCGGCCTCGGCCTTAGCCAGCCAGTCGTCAGGCGCATCGTGCCATTTCTTCTGCACGATGTCCTCGCCCTCGGTGTCCATCCAGCCGGGCAGCACGGCATTGCAGCGGATGCGGCTGCCTCGATGGGCATTGGCGACATTCTTGGTCAGCGTCATAAGCGCGCCCTTGCTGGTCGAATAGGCGGTCAGGAACGACTGGCCGCAATGCGCCGACATCGACAGCACATTGACGATCGAGCCCGGCGCCTTTTTCTCGAGCAGATGCGGCACCACGCCCTGCATCAGGAAAAAACGGGCCGCGCACATTGGTGTCGAAAATAGTGTCGAAAAGCTCCTCGCTCGTCTCGACCAGCGAACCGCGTGCCGACGTCGCGGCGGCGTTGACCAGCGCGTTGATGGTGCCGAAATGCGAGATCGCGGTGGCGACCGCGCGCTTGCAGTCGGCGACCTTCGAGACGTCCGCGCTGATGAAGATGGCGTCGACGCCTGCTTTCTTGAAATGGGCGACGGCCTTGTCGCCTTTCTCCTGCGAGCGGCCGATGAGCGCCAGTGCCCGGCAGCCCTCGTCGGCCAGCGCCTCGGCGACGGCGAAGCCGATGCCTTGCGCGCCGCCGGTGACGATGGCGCGCGTTTCATGATTGCGACCGGCGGATGCGCTCATCGCTCTTCTCCTTTGCCCTGGGTCCGGATCCCGGATCTTACTTTGCCGTGTCGAGACGGACGGTCTTGCCTGACGTCGCCGACTTCAGCGCCGCATCGGCCAGCTTCAGGGCTACGAGGCCATCGGCGCCGCTCGGTGCCGCCTTCTTGCCTGATGTCGCGGATGTGATGAAGGCAGCGATCTCGTTGGCATAGGCGTCGAGGTAGCGGGTCATGAAGAAGTCGTGCAGCGGCGGGCGCGTATAGCCTTTCTCGTTGGCCAGTTCGATCGACACCGGCCGCTGGTTCTCGGCCGCGACCATGCCCTTCGAGCCATGCACCTCGATGCGCTGGTCATAGCCATAGGTGGCGCGGCGCGAGTTGGAGATGACGGCCTGCTTGCCCGAAGCGGTCTCGAGGATAACGCTGACGCTGTCGAAATCGCCGGCCGCGCCGATTTTCTTGTCGACCAGCACCGAGGCATGGGCGCTGACCGCCACCGGCTCTTCGCCGAGCAGGAAGCGCGCCATGTCGAAATCATGGATGGTCATGTCGCGGAAGATGCCGCCGGAGCGCTTGATGTAGTCGATCGGCGGTGCACCCGGATCGCGCGAGGTGATGGTGACCATCTCGACGGTGCCGATGGCGCCGTCGTCGATCGCCTTGCGCACCGCGGCGAAGTGCGGATCGAAGCGCCGGTTGAAGCCGACCATCAACGTCGCCTTGGTCTTCTCGACCACGGCCAGGCACTTCTCGACGCGCTTGACGTTGAGGTCGATCGGCTTCTCGCAGAAGATAGCCTTGCCGGCCTTGGCGAAACGTTCGATCAGGTCGGCATGGGTGTCGGTCGGTGTGCAGATGACGACGGCATCGATGTCCTTGGATTTTTCGATGGCGTCGATGCTGCGCACTTCGGCGCCATAGGCCGTCGCCAGCTCGGTCGCCGCCTTCTCGAACGCATCGGCAACGGCAACCAGTTTGGCCTGCGGATTGGAGCCGACGGCGCGGGCGTGAACCTTGCCGATGCGGCCGGCACCGAGGAGGGCGAAGCGGAGAGTCATGGATATTTCCTCTAGGGATGGTTCGAAGCGGGGCGCCGGTCATGGGCGCGGGTGATTTTCCGGTCAAGACAAGATCGACAGGGAGGCGGTGACCACCGCCTCCGCGCCGGCCTAGGCCGCGAGTTCCGCCTCCCCGGTCTTGGCGCCGGTGATGTAGGAGACGATATCGTTTCCGTCGGTGTCCTGCTTGCGCAGGTTGGCGACGATGCGGCCGCGGCGGAAGACGACGATGCGGTCGCAAAGGTCGAACACCTGGCGCATGTTGTGGCTGATCAGGATCAGCGGCTCGCCATTGTCCTTCAACGTGCGGATGATGTTTTCGACCTGCGCGGTCTCCTGCACGCCGAGGGCTGCCGTCGGCTCATCCATGATGATCAGCTTGGAGGCGAAGGTGGCGGTCCGGGCGATCGCCACGCACTGGCGCTGGCCGCCCGACATGTGGCGGATGGTGTTGGACAGATTAGGGATCTTCACCGCCGTGCGGATCAGCGCCGCCTCGGTCGCCTTGCGCATGTATTTGCGGTCCAGGATCGAGAAGGGCCCGAGATTGAACAGCACCTTTTCGCGGCCGAGGAACAGGTTCGACGGCACGTCGAGGTCGTCGGCCAGCGCCAGGTTCTGGAACACCGTCTCGATGCCGGCCTCGCGCGCCGCGATCGGCCCGGTGAAATTCACTTCCTTGCCATCGAACCAGATTTTGCCGTCGGTGCGCTGCTCGACGGCGGTGATCTGGCGCACGAAGGTCGACTTGCCGGCGCCGTTGTCGCCCATGATGGCGACATGCTCGCCCTTGCGCAGCTCGAAGTTCGCGCCCTCCAGCGCATGCACGCCGCCATAGCGCTTGGTCAGGTTTTCGGTCTTCAGAACGATGTCTGCCATGATCAAGCCCTCATTGCCCGCAGGCGTTGACGCCACTGGTCGAGAACGACTGCGCCGACGATGATCACGCCCTTGACCATCTCCTGGTAGTAGGCGTCGAGGCGCAGGAAGGTGAAGCCGGAGATGATGACGCCGAAGATCAGCGAGCCGATCACCGTGCCGACGATCGAGCCGCGGCCGCCCGACAAAGAGACGCCGCCGATGACCGCCATGGCGATCGCATCGAGTTCGTACATCACGCCCATGCCCGATTGCGCGGTGAGGTTCTTCGAACTCAGCACCACGGCGGCCAGTGCTGCAAGCACGCCGGCGATGACATAGACGAGGATCTTGTGGTTGGCGATCTTGATGCCGGACATGCGCGCGGCGTCCTCGTTGGAGCCGATCGCGTAACAGTGCTTGCCATACCGTGTGTAGGTCATGATCAACTGGAACAGCACCGCCAGCGACAGGAAGATGATGACCGGCATCAGGCCTTTGCCGATTGCCGCGAAACCTTCGGTGGGAAACGAAATCGGCTGACCCTTTGACCACCATTTGGCGATGCCGCGCGCGGTGACCATCATGCCGAGCGTGGCGATGAATGGCGGGATGCGGGTGTAGGCAATCAAGGCGCCGTTGACCAGGCCGGCGAACAGCCCGCAGCCGATCGCCACCAGCACCGGCACGATGACGGGCAGATCGGTCCAGCCTTGCGCCAGGAACATCGCCTTGGGGTTGGGGTTGCCGTTGACGGTCGCCACCTGGGCGAAGCTCATGGCGATCATCGCGGTCGCGCCGACGATCGAACCCGAGGACAGGTCGATGCCGCCGGTGATGATCACTTGCGTGACGCCGATGGCGATGATGCCGACGATCGACACCTGCAGGATGATGATCTGCAGGCGCGCCTCGTTGAAGATCGCGCTGACGTCGCTGCGGGTGTTGAACAGGAAGCTGTCGCCGAGAAAGATCCGGCCGATCAGTTCGAAGACGACGACGAGGATTACAAGCGCCAGGAAGACGTTGATTTCGGCAGGCCATGCGCGCTTCTTCGCGTCATAGCCGACCCCGCCGACGCCATGAGATGTCTGTGCCAAATCTTCTATCCTCCGTCAGCCGCGGTCGCCCCTCGCCGCCTTGCCGGCGCTGAGGGAAAGGGAGCGGCGCTCTTGGCGCCGCTCCGTATGTCCGCCGTTCAGTTCTTCTTCAGGAACTTGTCGATGTTCGCCGGCGTCACCAGTTGGAAGGGCACATAGACCTTGTGTTCGACCTTCTCGCCCTTGGACAGTTTCAGTGCCGCATCCAGCGCGCCCGCGCCCTGGCCGGCCGCGTCCTGGAACACGGTTGCGTCAAGGTCGCCGGCCTGCATCGCGGCAAGCGCGTCCTGGGTGGCGTCGACGCCGCCGACCACGACCGACTTCATGTCGATGTTGGCGGCCTTCATCGCCTGGATGGCGCCGATGGCGCTTTCGTCATTGTTGGCAATGACGCCATCGAACGGCTTGCCGGTCGACAGCCAGTTGGTCATCAGGTTCTGCGCCTCGTCGCGGTTCCAGTTCGACGTCTGCTTGTCGATGATCTTGATGAAGCTGCAATCCGGCGTGGCGATCACCTCTTCAATATCCTTGGTGCGCTGCACGGCGGCCTGGTTGGAAAGTTCGCCCATGATCACATAGACGTTGGCTTCCTTCTTGCCGGCTTCCTTGAACAGGCGGCAGACTTCCTTGGTCTCGAGCGTGCCGGAATCGGCCTCGTTCGAAGCGACGAAGGCCTGGTTGTCCGGCAGTGTGTCGACATTGACCGGTTCGCGATTGACGTAGACCAGCGGGATCTTGGCGGCCGCGGCAGCGTCCGACATGGCCTGCGTGGCCGAGGTATCGACCGGATTGACGATGATCGCATCGACGCCCGAGGCGGCGAAGTTCTTGATCTGGTCGAGCTGCTTGGCGACGTCGTTCTGCGCGTCCTCGACCTGCAACTCCACGCCGCTCATGCCCTTGGCCTGCTCGATCATGCCGTTGCGCAGCACGGTCAGGAAGTTGTCGTCGAACTTGGCCATCGACACACCGACCTTGGCGGCCATGGCGGATGAACTCATCAGCGCCGCGAAAGCGACGCCCAAAATCAGTTTCTTCATTGTGTTTCTCCTCCACATATTGGTGTCCGGTTGCACCGATCTATCCGGAATCCCCGATCTCCCCGGGGAATCTCTCCCGATTGTCATTTCTGTTCCATGTGGCGTTTCCCGTTTGCTGGAACGCCAAACCCTCTGTTTGAAACAGATGTTCCGGAACGAAAGAACCAAAATACACAGTTGGTGAAATATTTATTCCATTTTGCCTCGGGGCGTCAAGGGAGATTCCAAAACCGGATGCGCGATTTTCGGATGATGAGCGCTTGCTGTGTTTCTCCGGCGCCGACGATCAGCCGGGGCCTTCGGGGCATCGACGAAGGCGCTTCGGCCGACGCGAAGGTCGAGAGCCTAGATGTTCTCAGGCAGATAGATGTCGAACGGCAGGAACGTCTGGCCGGGCGCGTTCGCGGCGCCGGTTTCGATGGCATGTGCCATCAGGGCGACCAGTTCACGGCAAAGTGCTGCCAGCGGCGTCGAGATCACCATCGTCAGGACGCCGTCCGCCAGGGCGGAGCGCGATACCGCCGTGATCTCGTTGCAGATGACCGCGGGCATCTCGGCCGGCTTTGCTTGCCTGAGCGCCGCGACCGCGCCCTCCATGCCGCCGCCGGCGACATAGCAGCCGACGAGATCAGGGTGGTGGCCGAGGAGGTCGACGAGCGTGTCCTGCGTGATCTGGTTGGCTTCGAGATTGACCAATGTCTCAAGCAAGGTGAATTCCGGCGCCTGTTCGCGAAAGAAGGAGCGAAAGCCGATCTCGCGCAGCTCATGTCCGTGAAAGCGGTGGCTGCCGACGAACAGCGCGACCTTGCCCGGCCGCCTGGCGGCCTTCGAAATCATCCAGGCCGCGGTGCGGCCGACCTTGCGGTTGTCGAGGCCGACATAGCCTTCGCGAATGCCCGCCGCGAAGTCGGACAGCAGGGAAAACACCGGCAGCCCTTTCGCCTTCATCTCCTCGACGGCGACCGTCAGCGTCGGGTGATCCGGGCCCACCAGGGCGACGGCCCTGCATTTGGCTGCCAGCCTGCGCGCGCGCTCGACGATTTCATCGGGGGCCAGCTAAAGGGAAAGAACAGGGGAAAAAAAAAAAAAAGGGGGGAAAAAAAAGGGGGGGGGGGAAAAAGGGGGAAAAGGGGGAGTGAAAGGGTAGAAAAAAAAGGTAAAAAAGGGGGGAAAGGGTGGGGTGGGGGGGAGGGGGGGGTTAAGTGGGAAAGGGGAGAAGGTAAAAAAAGACAAAAAGAAAGGGAAAAAAGGGGTAAAAGGGGGGGGGGGGGGGGGAAAAAAGAAAAAGGGGGGGGGGGGGGGAAGGGGGGAACAAAGGGGGGGAAAAAGAAAAAAAAAGTGGGGGGAAAAGAGGGGGGGAAAGAAAAAGGGGGTGAAAAAAGGAGTTGGGAAAAAAAAAAAAAAAAGAAAGGGGGAAAGGGAAAAAAAAAGGGGGGAAAAGGGGGAAAAAAGGGGAAAAAAAAGGGGAAAAAAAAAGAAGGGGTAAGGAGGAAAAGAGGGGGGGAAAAGAGCAGGAGGGGGGGGTCAGGGGGGGGAGGAAGGAAAAAGAAAAAAAAAAGGGGAGAGGTGGGAACAGGTGGGAGGTAAGGGGAGGGGAGGGGGAAAAAAAAAAGGAAAAGGGTGGGGAGTGGGAGAAGGGGGAAAAAGGAGAGGGACGGGAAGAAAGGAAAAAGGAAAAGGGGAGGAGTAATAAAGAAAAAAAAAGGGAAAGGGGGGGAAAAGAGAGGAGGAGAATGGGTCCGGAAGTCGATTGATGGCGACACCGCGGGAAATGGCGCGGCGATCGCGACACGGCGAGCTCAGCTCGCGGGCGAATTCGCTGTAGAGTAGACATGAATTGCCTCGTGAGGTCAGCAGGAAATCGCGAGCCGGTACTCGTGGCAATTCGTGGTCGCATCCGCTGCTTGATCAGGCCGCGGCGCGTGCTAGCGCTGATCTCGGTCGCTGGCCTCGCTAGTTAGCCGCGGCGCGCGGTGTCTTCGCGCACTTGCGTGCAGGCGGCTGTTGAGGTAGCTGCGGTCCACCGTGGCAACTGGCTGACCGCCGGAGATGCGCGCCGCAGGTCAGGTGATGGTCGGCCGTTTACGCCATGGCTTGTTCCTCTGGTCGGATTGCTTGGCCTCTTCTTACATCATTCTGGATAAGAAATGATAGAAACTATCTTTGTGATGTTGATTCTATCATGGCGTCGGCGTTATTTCAGGGCTCTAAGGTGTCCGAGGGATATCGGGCATTCGCGCTGGCGGAATGCCTGTTGCCAGGGAGGCATACGCATGCGTACTGCGCGCGTCCCCGGCGTGACTACAGCCTGGATCGGGAACCCGACTCTCAGAGGCCCGGGGGGGGCCTCGCCGTCGAGACCGGCCTGGTCGGGCGCCCGAGTGTTATGCATACCGGACATCCGTGGTCGCGCAAGGCAGATGAAGGAAGGCTGATGGGCAGTGCGCTCCGACGCACCTGGCGATCCGGACACCATCATTGGCTCGCCGCCGCTGATCCGTCAGTGGCGTGCCGGCGGCGCCTGGTTCTGGGGGCACATGGTGGTGCGTGCCGTTCTTCTCGTCTATGGGCGTCGGCTCAATACGGCTCATGCCACTCGATTCACGCTGGCAGAATGCGGCCTACGGCACCGCATTCCGGACGGCTAATGGATGAATGACGCATGCTATGCAGATCCGCTGATCTTCATTGATCATGGCGCAATCGGCGGTGACCTGGGTCGCTGGAGGCGGCACACGCGCCACTCACACCGACGACAATCATTGTTGGGCCGCGACCCGAAATCTTGCGGTTCCATGCGTCCGGCTGGCTGGAAGGGGATCTCTGCGGCGTCGTCCTGGCCTTTGTCGGCGTGCGCCTATGAAGATCGCTATGCGCGGTCGACAGTGGCGGGAATAGCTCGGCTTCTGGACGTGTATTGCAGGCATCTGGCCGAAATAGGGCCGCTTATCTACGCGAACCGATCTCAGTCAGCGGGCTTTTACGGGCCGACATATCGTCAGACGGTTGCTGGAGCGAAAGGTGGTTGAAGGCGAATTCGACGGCAGCGTCTGCTGTTCATGGCGGGAACTCGGCATCGGTCGTTTCGATTTCCGCCAACAAGGTGCGCGGGGATACAGCGCCGCACTGACGTTCCACGATAAGCCTATTCGGGTCGCGAACTCACCACCCAAAAAGAAAAAAACCCGACGCGGTCGCGCTAAGTCCAACAATAGCGCAGATCATTCACCATGGGCGCTACGGCGTGATAGGCCCGAGAACTGGCGAAGGGATTGTCCGACAGTATGCATGTGCGTTCCAGCTTCGATCGCGCGCAGCCGGGCTTCTGGGCGGAGAACGTCAAGGCGTGTCGATCGGCTTGACCAATGCTAATGCGCTAGAGAATATGCCTGGCATTGTCAGAATTTCCGGTGCGGGCCTGCAACGCCGCCGTAGGTTTCGCGCAAGTGGTCGACGAATAAGCGGCGTTGATCGGTCAAACAAGCTCGGGGATCGCCAGGCAGCTATGGAGGGTCGTCGACGATCAAAGTACTAATATGGTTGTCGAAGCCGTTCAGCCGCTAAATCGGGGTCGACGACGGCTTACGGCATCGCCACCCATTCGCGCTATGTGCCGGCGCGGATGATGATGGGCTGAGGCAGCCTGGAGATGAAGGGGCATCGAGCTCGTTTGTCGGAGCTGAGCCGATATACCAGGCATGGACTTCGCGCATCGGCGGCACATTCTTCGAGAGCCTGCATATGGCTTCGACCATGCGTGCCGGGTGCATTCTCAAGGCCATCGCTGAAGACCCTGCGGTCGTGTTGGCGGGTTTGAGGATAGTGCGGATCGATCACACCGGGGCGCATCGTTGGCGGCGCGGGCCCTGCCCGGTGCGATGCGCCCGCGGGCTTTCGGTGGGTGAGCGGTGCCGCAGCAGGATTCGTGAAGGGCGGAGCCGTAGTGGTGGGGCACACAAAAATTCAGGGCTCACCTCGCCGGCTGACTGGCGCGACGACGGTCAGGGCGAGACCTATGTCGGACTTCCCGTCGTAACGGGTCCGGGTCTGTCGTCCATGCAGGTATGACTCAGCATTGCGGAGTTACTGCAGGTCGGGAGCGGCGGCATCCGCATTTTTCGTACTGTAGAGCATTTCCAAGAGTCCAGCAGATGGTCGCTGCAGGTTTGCGGCCGACATCGCGTCGGTTCGGCTAAGGCAGCGTTCCCCGCTTGCTTTCAGGAGTATCTCGCGCAACCAAGCCGCGAGCGCGGCATTGAGGAGGAGCGGCGTGGACACGGCGCCGGCGCAAAGAACAATCCGTCGGCGGAGGACAGCGTTCTGGTCTCATTCCTCGTAGGCAGCTGAGAATCAGCTACACCTTGGGGCGATAACGCCGGTGACCTTGTGGGCGCGTTCAGCACGAGATGCTCGACCTCGTGGGCGGCGGTAGCAAGGGTCAGGTTGCGGCGCGCCATGCGCCGCGGCGCATAAAAAAAATAAAATAAAAAAAAAAATTTTTTTAAAAAATATGGGGAAGGTTAAAAAAAAAAAAAATTGTTATTTAAAAAAATTTTTAATTTTTTTTATAAATTTTAAAAAAAATAATTTTAAAATAATAAAAATATTATTTATAAAAAATTAAAAAAAAAAAATATAGCTAGGCGTCCGGCGACGCTTACGCGCTTGCCGTCGTCGTGATGTTGAGGGAGTTTGGGGGCTGGTGGGCTCGACGCAGTTCGCCGCTGTTGGTGGTCGGCTCATGTGGGGGCAGTCCCATGCGTGGCCACCGCCCCGTGCGGCGATGTAGGCAGCGGCGACGACGGCGGGACTAACCTCGGCGTCCCGGCAGATAC
>NZ_JBHUGZ010000027.1:0-65720 GCF_042682145.1 Mesorhizobium newzealandense
TCGGCCTTGATCGGGCTGTCGGTCTTGGTGGCGATGCCCATGTCGGAATCATAATAGGGCTGCGTGAACGACTGCGACTTCAGCCGCTCGGCCGTGATGGTGATCGAGGAGATGGCGACGTCGATGCGCTTCGAGGTTGTGGCGGCGAACAGCGCCTGGAAACCGAGGTCGGCGATGTCGGTGGTCATGCCGATGCGCTTGGCGGCTTCGTTGACGATGTCGACTTCAAAACCCTCGAAGGTACCGCTCTCGTTCTTGTACTCGAAGGGCGGATTGGTCGGATAGGCGCCGACATTCAGCACATCGGCGGCATAGGCGGTGGCGGGGCCGGCGGCGATGCCGATAGCGGCGGCGAGAAGAAGCAGGTTGCGACGCGTGAAGCTCATCTGTGTTCCCTCTGTTGTTGATCGGGCGGGTTGGTCCCGCACGGTTTTTTGCCGCCCCACCTCCGGCAGGGCGTCAATTCATGGCCGCGACCATGCGGTCGAGCGCGGTCGCTATCTCTTTGCGTTCTCGGCACACGCACATCCGCAGGAAGGCCGTTGCCGAACTGCCGAACAGATGGCCGGGCGCCAGCCCGACGCGCGCCGTCTCCAGAATTCTGGCGCAGGCGCGACGTGCGTCGCTCTCACCCTCCATGGCAAAGAAGGCATACATGCCGCCGCGCGGTTTCGCAGGCAGTATGATGCCCGGAATCTGCGCCAGCCGGTCATAGGCGAGGTCGAGGCCGGTTCTGATCCGTTTGCCTGATCTCCTCGACCAGCGGCTCGCCCTGGCGGATCGCCGCGACGGCACCCGCCTGGATAGGGGCTGCGGTGCCGCTGTTGACATATTGCGTCATGGCGCCGAGCTGGTCGGCCACTCCCGAAGGATGCGTCAGCCAGCCGATACGCCAGCCGGTCATCGCCCAGGCCTTGGAGAAGCTGTTGACTGAAAGCACCCGGTCGCCATCCTCGGCGATCTGCAGGATCGAGGGAGCAACATCGCCATCGAAATAGAGCCGGCCGTAGACCTCGTCGGAGATGATCCAGATGCCGGTGCGCCGGCTGAAGTCGAGCAGCGCGCGCATCTCCTCGGCTGATGCGGTCCAGCCGGTCGGGTTGGACGGCGTCGACAGGAAGATCGCCCGCGTGCGGGCGTCGCATGTGGCGAACAGCCGGTCGAGGTCGAGCTGCCAGTCGCCCCTGTAGTCGAGCGAAAACGGCCGTGGCTCGCCGCCGATCAGGTGGATGGCGTTGTGGATGTTGGGCCATTGCGGCGCGACATAGACGACGTTGGTGCCGGTATCGACCAGCAGTTCCAGCGCCAGATACAGCGCCTGCATGCCGCCCGGCGTGACCGTGGTGCGCGCGACCGGGATCGGCCGGCCATGGATGCGCGTCTGGTACTCCGACAGCGCTTCATTCAACGGCCCGTGGCCGCGCATGTTGGGAACGTAGAACGTCAGGCCTTCGTCGAAGGCCGCCTTGGCGGCATCGCGGATGAAAGCGGGCGTCACCATGTCACCTTCGCCGTACCAGAGCGCGATGACGTCGCCGAGTTCGCGCGCCCGCACGGCAAGGTTGGCGATGTTCTCGGTGTGTAGGTCACGAATTTGGGCGCGCACGCCATCGAAAGCATAGCGCGCACTGGACGATGACTGGGGCAGCATGAACGACAAGGACTGAAACCCCTCCCACCGGAGCACCACGATGGACTGCCGGCAAGCCCGTCCGGCACCGCCGTCGCCATCGATTTTGGAATGCTTATCCAAAGTGCGGCGCTTTTCAAGGTGAAAGTTTTAAGCTTAAAAAGTTTGGTCGGCCTGTTGCCCTGTCGATACGCCTTTTCGCGCTAGCTGCGCCCGTCTCGCACCAGTTCGGCACGCGCAGCGGAGGTGCTGGCGGCAGCGCCCGCCCCGAGAAACATCGTGTCACTGGCCAGCACGAAGAAGCTGGCCCCGATGGCTGCCCACTTGGCCGCGTCCTGCGGCTTTGCGCAGAAGATGCCTGACGCCCTGCCGTGAGCAACCGTCACGCCGATGATCCTGCGGATCGCCTCGGTGAGCTTGTCGGCACCTTTCGGTCCGATCGCATCGATCGACACCGAAAGATCGCCGGGACCAACGAAGATCACGTCGACACCGTCGACGGCGGCGATCGCCTCGATGTTGGCCAACCCTTCTGATGTCTCGACCTGGACCGCGACGACGATCCTGTCATTGGCGCCGGCAAGATATTCGGGAATGCGATAGCCATAGCCGGCGGCACGGCCGGGTCCGACGCCACGCTCGCCCTGCGGCGGATAGCGCGAGGCTTTGACGACCAAGGCAGCCTGGGCGGCGGTCGAGACGCGTGGGACGAGTACGCCTTGCGCGCCGCTGTCCAGCGCCGCCTGGATGGCTTCCGGTGCATGGCCGGGAACGCGCACCATCGCCGGCAGGCGATGCACGTCGGCCGCGCGCACCATGGTCTCGATCATGTCGCGCGAGATTTGGGCATGCTCCCAGTCGATGCAGAGGAAATCGAGGCCGGACTGCGCCATCACCTCGACCGCGACGGGATGGGGAATGGCCACAAAGGAACCGACGAGGTTCGCCTTGCCGATGCATTTCTGGCGGAACTCGCTCATGCCCATCCCCTTTCTCGCGCAGCCGGAATCCATATCCGCAAACGGCGGTCGCGCGAAGCTATTTCAGGCTTGAAATATTTTCGCGCGGGCCTAGCGTGTGCTCTCCCGCCGCGAGTTCCAGACATGATCAAAGCGCATCCCCTGCACGGCCCGAACAAACTGAAACTCGGCGTCTTTTCGACCAATGCCGATGGCGGGCTTGCCATCACCGATGTGCCGGAACGCTGGACGGCGAGTTGGCAGGACAATCTGACGGCGGCGCAGATCGCCGACCGCGCCGGGCTGGAATTCATGCTGCCGATCGCCCGCTGGCGCGGCTTCGGCGGCCGCAACAAGGTGCGCGAGTGGTCGTTCGAGACCTTCACCTGGGCGGCGGCGCTTGCCACGGCCACCGAGCAGATCGGCCTGTTCATGACCGTGCACGTGCCGCTGGTGCATCCGCTCTACGCCGCCAAGGCGCTGGCGACGGTCGACCATATCAGCCAGGGCCGCGCCGGCCTCAACATCGTCTGCGGCTGGAACCCGAAGGAATTCGGCATGTTCGGCACGCCGCTGGTCGAGAAGGGCTACGACCAGGCGGCCGAATGGATCGAAATCCTCGAAAGGCTTTACGCGTCGGCCGAGCCTCTCGACTATGAAGGCAGCTACTACACCCTCGAGGAGGCGGTGAGCCGGCCGGCCAGTCTGCAAGTTCCGCGCCCGGTGACGATGAACGCCGCTTTCGGCGGGCCCGGCCGCGATTTCGCCGCCGCCAGATGCGACTACCTGTTCACGACTTTTTCCGAGATGAGCGATGCCGGCAAGCACGTCGCCGACATACGCGAGCGCGCCGACAAGGTGGGCCGCGATGTCGGCGTCTACACGGTGGCACATGTCGTGTGCCGCCCGACGATGGAAGAAGCGCGGGCCTACTACACGCGCTATGCCGTTGATATGGCCGACCATGACGCGGTCGATGCCCATATGGCCGGCAAGAAGGAATTCTCGCAATCGCACGACCCACACGCCTATGACCGCTACCGGCAGCGTTTCGCCGGCGGCGCCGGCACCTATCCGCTGATCGGCACGCCGGAAACGATTGCCGCCGACATGATCGCCATTGCCGAGCAGGGCTATCAAGGGATCGCGCTGTCCTTCGTCAACTACACACAGGAGCTGCCCTATTTCTGCGATCACGTATTGCCCATTCTGAGGAAGGCTGGGCTTCGCGAATAATTTATTCCGGAATAACCAATTGGTTATTCCGGAATGACCGCCGTGGCCTGGATCTCCACCTTGGCCCGGTCCTCGACCAGCGCCATCACTTGCATGGCGGCCATCGCCGGAAAATGCCGGCCGATGACCTCACGATAGGCCTCGCCGATACCCCTGAGGTTGGCGAGGTATTCGGCCTTGTCGGTGAAATACCAGGTCATCGAGGTGATGTGCTGCGGACCGGCGCCGGCCTCGGCCAGCACCGCCACGATGTTCAGAAGTGTCTGCCGCACCTGGCCGACAAAGTCGTCGGTTTCGAACTGGCACTGCCCGTTCCAGCCGACCTGTCCGCCGACGAAGATGAGCTTGCCGCGCGCCGCGACGCCATTGGCGTAGCCGACCGGTTTCGCCCAGCCTTCCGGCTGCAGGATCTCGTGCATTCAAAACCTCCCGGTAGTCCAAAACCCAAGTCTCAATATCGAATGCCGTCAATTCTTGCGGGTCAGGCAGCGCCCATCACTTGCCGCGCAATCACCACTTTCTGCACGTCAGAGGCACCCTCGTAGATGCGCAGCGCGCGGATCTCGCGATAAAGGCTTTCGACGATGTGACCCTTGCGAACGCCGTCGCCGCCATGCAGTTGTACGGCCTTGTCGATCACCTCTTGCGCCTTGTCGGTGGCGAACAGCTTGGCCATCGCCGCTTCGCGGGTGACGCGCGCGGCGCCCATGTCCTTGGTCCAGGCGGCGCGATAGACCAGCAGCGCTGCCGCATCGACATCGAGCGCCATGTCGGCGATATGACCCTGCACCATCTGCAGTTCGGCCATCGGCGCGCCGAACAGCTTGCGCTCGGCCACACGCTTGATGCTTTCATCGAGCGCGCGGCGGGCAAAGCCGAGCGCTGCCGCACCGACAGTCGAGCGGAACACGTCGAGCACCGACATGGCGATGCGGAAGCCGTCGCCCGGTCTGCCGATCAGCGCCGCGGCGGGGAGACGGACCTTGTCGAACGACAGGCGTGCCAGCGGATGCGGCGCGATCACTTCGAGGCGTTCGGCGATGCCAAGGCCCTTGGCGTCGCCCGGCACGAGGAAAGCAGAAAGCCCCTTGGCGCCCGGTGCCTCGCCGGTACGGGCAAAGACGACATAGAGATCGGCGATGCCGCCATTGGAGATCCAGGTCTTCTCGCCAGACAGGACATAGCTGTCGCCGTCGCGGGTCGCCGTCATTTCCGTGTTTGCGACGTCCGATCCGGAGCGTGGTTCCGACAGGGCGAAGGCGGAAATCGCCTTGCCGGCGCGTGTCTTTGCCAGCCATTGCTGCTGCTCGGGCGAGCCGAACAGGCTGAGCGCGCCGGTGCCTAGCCCTTGCATGGCGAAGGCGAAATCGGCGAGCCCATCATGGCGGGCGAGCGTCTCGCGCGTGATGCACAGCGTGCGCACGTCGAGTGGTCCCGGATTGTTTGTATCGAGCGCTGTCGGCTTGAGCCAGCCGTCACTGCCGAGCTTGCCCACCAGCTCGCGGCAGGCGGCATCGACGTCATGGTGGGCGACCGGCAGGTTTGTCGTGCACCATGCGTCAAGCCGTTCGGCCAGTTCGCGATGACGATCCTCGAAGAACGGCCAGGAGAGGAAACTCTTGTCAGCCATCAATTGCCCTCGAACACCGGCTTTTCCTTGGCCACGAACGCCTTGTAGGCGCGCTCGAAATCGCGCGTCTGCATGCAGATCGCTTGCGCCTGCGCTTCGGCCTCGATCGCCTGGTCGAGACCCATCGACCATTCCTGGTTGAGCTGCGTCTTGGTGATGCCGTGGGCGAAGGTCGGGCCGGAGACGATGCGCGCCGCCATATCGAGCGCGTCGCCTTCGAGGGAGGAAGCATCGACCAGCCGGTTGTAGAACCCCCAGCGCTCGCCTTCCGCCGCCGTCATCGTGCGACCGGTGTAGAGCAGCTCGGCGGCGCGGCCCTGGCCGATGATGCGCGGCAGGATCGCACAGGCGCCCATGTCGCAGCCGGCAAGGCCGACGCGGGTGAACAGAAATGCCGTCTTGGCTTCCGGCGTGGCGATGCGGATATCGGAGCTCATGGCGACAATGGCGCCGGCGCCGACCGCAACGCCGTCGACCGCCGCAATGATCGGCTTGCCGCAATTCAGCATTGCCTTGACGAAATCGCCGGTCATGCGGGTGAAGGCGAGAAGTTCCTTCATGTCCATCTTGACCAGCGGCCCGATGATGTCGTGGACATCGCCGCCGGAGCAGAAATTGCCACCATTGGAGAGGAACACCACGGCATCGACGTCGTCGGCATAGACGAGGTCGCGAAACGTGTCGCGCAACTCGGCGTAGCTCTCGAAAGTCAGCGGGTTCTTGCGCTCGGGCCGGTCGAGCCGAACCTTTGCGATCCTGCCTTCGACTTCCCAGAGGAAGTGCTTCGGCTTGCGGCCGGCCATTCCGGTCATTCGCGTCCCTCCCAGTTGCTGCGGAACGAGGTCAGCATGCCGGTCAGCCGGCGCGCGTCGTCCTCGCTTACCTTGCCCAGCAATTCACCGATCCAGCCTTCATGCGCCGCGGCGATGATGCCGAAAGACCTCACACCTTCCTCGGTCAGCCGCACCATCGACGTGCGACGGTCGCCGTTGCGCCTCGCGCGGGCGACAAGTCCCTCTGATACGAGCCGGTCGACGATGCCTGTGACATTGCCGTTGGACACCAGCAGGAAGCGCGACAGGTCGCTCATCAGCATGCCTTCCGGCGCGCGATAGAGCGCCGCCATCACGTCGAAGCGCGGCAGCGTCGTGTTGAACTCCTTCTTCAGGCGCTCACGCAGCTCGGCCTCGATCGTGCGCGAGGCACGCAGCAGCCTTATCCACAGGCGCAAGCGGTCCTTGCCGGGTCCCGTCGGCGCGGGCAGGGGTCCGGCTACCATGTTTCGCCTCCTGAGATGGAAATCGTCTGTCCGGTGATCGATTGGGCGGCATTGCCACACAGCCACAGCACGGCGGCGGCAATTTCTTGCGGCTGGATGAAGCGACCTTGCGGGTTGGTCGAGGCGAGGCTCGACCGCGCCTGCTCGGCCGAGCGGCCGGTCTTTTCGATGATGCGCTGGATGGACTCCTCCAGCATCTCGGTCTCGACGAAACCCGGGCATACCGCGTTGACGGTGACGCCGGATTTGGCCGTCTCGGCCGCCAGGGCCCGCATCAGGCCGACGACGCCGTGCTTGGCGGCGACATAGGGCGCGACGTAGGCGTAGCCCTTCAGGCCGGCGGTGGAAGCAATGAACACGATCCTGCCCGTCTTCCGCGCGGCCATGCCGGCCAGCGCCGGCTTCACCGTCAGGAAGGCTCCGGTCAGGTTGACGTCGAGCGTCCGCTGCCAGTCGGCAAGGGTGGTCTTGTGCGCCGCTACGCTGCCGGCCATGCCGGCATTGGCGACGACGATGTCGATCGGCCCGCGCGCGGCTTCCTCCGTCTCATAGAGAGACGCCATGGCCGCCTCGTTGGTGACGTCGGCGGCAATGCCGAAGATGCGGTCGCTTTCGCCAGCCACCTTGGCGAGCTCCGCCTGGCGGCGGCCGCAAATGGTCACGTCGATGCCCGCATCCGCCAGCGCCAGCGCGATCGCCCGACCGACGCCGGAGCCGCCGCCGGTGACCAGCGCATGCTTGCCGGAGATCGCTGTCGCGGCCGTCATACTTTCAGCCCCGCCGCGGCGTCGCGTTCGGCCAGCCGATAGAGCTGGTCGCGTCCGGGCAGATAAGGGTCCGGCCATTTGACGCCGCGGTCGCCGAGCGTCACGGCGGCATGCAGCGTCCAATAGGGATCGGCGAGGTGCGGCCGTGCCAGCGCGACGAGATCGGCGCGGCCGGCCATCAGGATCGAATTGACATGGTCCGGCTCGTAGATGTTGCCGACCGCCATTGTCGCCATGCCGACCTCGTTGCGGATGCGGTCGGAGAACGGCGTCTGGAACATGCGGCCGTAGACCGGCTTTGCCAAGGCCGAGGTCTGGCCGGCCGAGACGTCGCAGATATCGACGCCGGCCTCATGCAGCAGCCGCGCGATCTCGACCGCATCGGCCGGCGTCACGCCCTCGATGCCGACCCAGTCATTGGCCGAAATGCGCATCGAGATCGGCTTCTCCGCCGGCCAAGCAGCGCGCACCGCACGGAAGATTTCCAGGGGGTAGCGCATGCGGTTTTCGAGCGAACCGCCATAGGCGTCGGTGCGCCGGTTGGTGACCGGCGTGATGAAGGACGACAGGAGGTAGCCGTGCGCGGCGTGGATCTCGAGCATGTCGAAGCCGCAGCGATCGGCCATTTCGGTCGAGGCCACGAATTCATCACGCACCTTGTCCATGTCGGCGCGATCCATCGCCTTCGGCACCTGGTTCTGCGGCGACCACGCCACGGCCGATGCCGCCATGACCGGCCAGTTGCCCGAGCCCAGCGGCACGTCGGTGCCTTCCCAGCCGAGCCGGGTCGAACCCTTGGCGCCGGAATGGCCGATCTGGGCGCAGATCTTCGCCTCGGTCTCGGTGTGGACGAAATCGACCAGCCGCTTCCACGCCACCTCATGCTCTGGCGCATAGAACCCGGGACAGCCTGGTGTGATGCGCCCCTCGGGACTGACGCAGGTCATCTCGATGTAGATGAGACCGGCGCCGCCCTTGGCGCGCTCGGCATAATGGGTGAAATGCCAGTCGGTCGGGCAGCCGTCGACGGCCTTATACTGCGCCATTGGTGAGACGACGATGCGGTTTTGCAGCGCCATGTCGCGCAGCTTGAACGGCGCGAACATCGGCGGACGACGCAGGCTGTTGCCGCCGGCACCCGCCTGGCGCTGGAACCATTCCTCCGCGCCGCCCAGCCATTCGGCATCGCGCAGCCGCAAATTCTCGTGGCTGATGCGCTGCGAGCGGGTCAAAAGCGAATAGTTGAATTGCACCGGATCGAGGCCGAGATAGCGCTCGACCTCCTCGAACCATTCGAGCGAATTGCGCGCCGCCGACTGCAGCTTGAGCACCTCGGTGCGGCGGGCATCCTCATATTTGCGGAACGCGGCGTCGAGGTCCGGCTCGGATTCGACATACTCGGCCAGCGCCACCGCACTTTCCAGCGCCAGCTTGGTGCCCGAGCCGATCGAGAAATGCGCCGATGCCGCCGCATCGCCCATCAACGCCAGATTCTTGTAGGACCAGCGCTCGCATAGCACGCGCGGGAAATTGATCCAGGCCGAGCCACGGATGTGGTTGGCATTGGTCATCAGCGCGTGGCCGCCGAGATGCCTGGCAAAGATGCGCTCGCAGACCGCGATCGATTCCTGCTGCGACATCGCGCCGAAGCCGAAGGCCTGCCAGGTCTGTTCGCTGCACTCCACGATGAACGTCGCGGTGTCGCTGTCGAACTGGTAGGCATGCGCCCACACCCAGCCATGCTCCGTCTTCTCGAAGATGAAGGTGAAGGCGTCGTCGAATTTCTGGTTGGTGCCCAGCCAGACGAACTTGCATTTACGGGTGTCGATGTCGGGCTTGAAGATGTCGACGAAGGTGTTGCGCGCCCTGGAGTTCAGGCCGTCGGCGGCGACGACCAGGTCATGCGTCTCCATGTAAGGCTTGGGGTCGGCGATGTCGGTCTCGAACATCAGCTTGACGCCGAGTTCGCGCGCGCGCCGCTGCAGCAGGACCAGCAGCCGCTTGCGGCCGATGCCGCAGAAGCCGTGGCCGGTCGAAACCGTGCGCACGCCGTCATGGATGACTGCGATATCGTCCCAATAAGCGAAATGCTTCTTGATCCAGACGGCACTGACCGGATCGTTCTTCGACAGATTGTCGAGCGTCTCGGCCGACAGCACGACGCCCCAGCCGAACGTATCGTCGGCGCGGTTGCGCTCGAACACCGTCACGTCATGCGCGGCGTCCCTCAGCTTCATGGAAATGGCAAAGTAGAGGCCGGCTGGTCCGCCGCCGAGAACCGCAACCTTCATCTGTGCGATCTCCTCTTCGCTTGCTGGCTTCAGTATCGCGCCGGAGGTAAATTATTTCAAGCTTAAAGTTTCACGTTGAAACGATTATCCGGAGATGACGTAGGCGCGCTTGCGTGTCATCGCGCAAGCACGCCCTCCAATCATTTTTCCGGGTTCTTTGGGCTCCACAGCACGGTCTCCGCGCCTTTCTCATAGGCCATCCCGTCGGGATAGCTGATCGCCTCCAGCTGCAGGCCCCAGGGCGCCTGGAAGTAGAGGATGGTCTGGCCGGCGGCTGGCCCTTCCTTAACCGGCAGCGGCCCCATGCGCGTCTTGACGCCCTTGCCATCGAGATATGCCTTGGCCGCTGCGACATCGTCGACATAGAAGGCGATGTGGAAGCCGCCTATGTCGCTGTTCTTCGGCGTCAGGTCCTTCTGGTCGGGCGCGGTGTATTTGAACAACTCGATGTTCGATCCATAGCCGCAGCGGACCATGGTGACCTGCTCGATCACCGCTTTCGGATCGACACCCAGCAGATCCTGCATGAAGGTGCCCTTGTCGTCGGCGAACGGGCCGAACGACATCGCCTTCTTGCAGCCGACCACTTCGGTGAAGAAGTCGACCGCCTGCTTCATGTCGGGGACCGTAATGCCGGTGTGATCGTGGCCGCGCATGCCGGGTATCGAGCTGGCGGCGGCCATGCCGGCGCCGCCAAGCACAGCGGCGGCGAGCGTTGCGTTTCGAAGTATCGTCTTCATGTCAGTCCTCCTCCATTGGCGGGACTTGGGTCACGCCGGTCGCACGTCCGAAGCCCGCTTTTCGGCATGCGTATGCGTTCATGTCGGCGCCTTGGCAGCGGAAGGGATGTCCAGCCACCCGGCATCGATTTCCGGCAGCGGAATGGCTGAGATCAGGTCGCGCGTATAAGCCTGCCTTGGGTTGTCGAACAAGGCATCGGTAGCGCTGGCTTCGACGATCACACCTTCGCGCATGACGATCACTTGCCGGCACAGCCGCCGGATGACAGACAAATCGTGGCTGATGAAGGCAACGGTCAGGCCCATCTCGGCCGCAAGCTTTTCCAGCAAGGTCAGGATCTGCGCCTGCGTCGACACGTCGAGGCCGGAGACGATCTCGTCGGCGAGCACGAATTTCGGCGACAGCGCCAGCGCGCGCGCAATGCCGACGCGCTGGCGCTGCCCGCCCGACAGTTCGTGGCGATAGCGGCTGGCGAAGCTTTGCGGCAGGCCGACACGCTGCAGTGCCTCGGCGACGCGGGTCTTCAGATTGTCGCCAAGGCCGTTCTGCTTGAGCGGCGCGGCGATGATGCTGGCGATGGTGCGGCGCGGATTGAGCGACGACATCGGATCCTGGAAGATCATCTGCAGGTTGCGGCGCAGTGGCCTGAGCTCCGCCTCCGGCAGATGCGTGATATCGCGGCCATCGAAGCTGACGCTGCCGGCGCTGGGCTCCAAAAGCCGCACTAGGGCACGGCCGAGTGTAGACTTGCCCGATCCGGATTCGCCGACGATGCCGGTCACCGAGCCCCTGGGCAGGTCGAAATCCAGGCCCTTCAGAATCTCGGCCAGCGGCGCGCGGCCGATCAATGGCTTGCGCGTCATGTCGGGCAAAGCGACCTTCAGCCCGCTTACGGAAAACAGTGGCTCAGCCATCGGGCCGCCTCCAGTCCCGGTCGGCAGCGGCGATCTCCGCGGCCAGTCCGGCCAGCACCGCCTCGTCCACCGGCTTCAGCGAGGCGAATGGGTCGGTGTAGCGCGGCGTGGCAGCCATCAGCGCTCGTGTGTAGGGGTGCTGCGGCGCGGCGAAGAGGGCTGCCGTTTCGGCTTCCTCCACCACCTTGCCGGCATAAAGCACCGAGACTTTCTGGCTGATCTTGGCGACGACGCCGAGATCATGGGTGACGAACAGGATCGCGGTGCCGTGTTCGCGCTGCAACTGCACGATCAGCCGCAGGATCTGCTTTTGCACGGTGACGTCGAGTGCAGTCGTGGGCTCGTCGGCGACGATCAGCCGTGGTTCGGCGGCGAAGGCGGCGGCAATCAGCACCCGCTGGCGCATGCCGCCGGACAGCTCGTGCGGATAGCTTTTCAGCACGCGGTCAGGGTCGCGGATCTGCACCTCGTCCAGCAACTGGCGAATTCGGGTATCGGCCCTCTCGCCGCTCCAGCCGAGGATGCGCACCAGCCGGTCGGTCATCTGCGGGCCGATGCGGCGCGACGGGTTGAGCGCGGTCAGCGGGTCCTGCGGGATCAGCGCCGTGCGTGCGCCGATCAGCGTGCGCCTTGCCTTTGGCTGCAGCCTGCCGAGGTCTTCGCCCTCAAGCCTTATATCACCCTCGACGATGCGCACACTCGACGGCAGCACGCCAAGCACCGCCTTGCCGATCATCGTCTTGCCGGCGCCGCTCTCGCCAACCAGCGCGCGAACCTCGCCCGGTTGAACGGCGAGCGACACCGAGCGCAGCACGCGCTGGCCGTTCGGCAGCACGGCGCTCAAGCCGCTGATGTCGAGACAGGCGCTCATCGCAGCACCGGGTCGAAACGCGTCTTCAGCGCCTCGCCGAACTGGCTGAACGACAGCACGGTCAGGATCAGCGTGATCAGCGGAAACACCAGCACCCACCAGGCCTGATGGATCGACAGCCGGCCCTCGGCGATGATGCCGCCCCAGGTCGGATCGTCGGTCGAGATCGACAGATTGACGAAGGACAGGATCGCCTCGACGATGACGGCGATGCCCATTTCCAGCGACAGCAGCGCGACGATCGACGGCACCACATTGGGCAGCACTTCGCGCAGCATGATGCCGATGCGGCCATAGCCGGCGATGCGGGCATTCTCGACATAGTCCATGCGCGACTGGCCCATCGCTTCGGCGCGGATCACCCGGCAGAAGCGCGTCCAGTCGATGACGGCGATGGCGATGATGACGGAACTCAGGCCGGTGCCGAGCACGGCGACCAAAAGGATGGCGAACAGCACCGGCGGAAACGCCATCCAGACATCGACGATGCGCGAGATGATGCGGTCGGCCCAGCCGCCGAAATAACCTGATATCAGACCGAGCGTCGAGCCGACCAGGCACGCGCCGATAGAAGCTGCGAAGGCGACGATGAAGGCGATGCGGGCGCCGAAGATCAGCCTGGACAGAAGATCGCGGCCGAGGCTGTCGGTGCCGAGCCAGTAACCGGGCTCGGCGCCGCTCATCCAGAACGGCGGCAGCCGCTCCAGCATCAAATCCTGCGCCAGCGGGTCCTGCGGCGCGACCAGCGGTGCGAGGATCGCCGCCAGCAGCGCCAGCAGCAGCCAGCCGCCGGCCAACCACAGGCGTGGGGATACGCGACGCCTAGGATCACGGACCTCATCCATGGCGCAGCCTCGGATTGAGCAGCGCATACATCATGTCGACGGTGAGGTTGATCAGCACGAACAGCAGCGCGAAGACCAGCACGATGCCCTGGATCAGCGGCAGGTCGCGGTTGATGACGGCATCGATCGCCATGTTGCCGAGGCCTTCATAGGAAAACAGCCGCTCAACGATGACCGTGCCGCCGATGAGGAAGGTGAACTGCACGCCGATAAGGGTCAGTGTCGGCAGGGCGGCATTCTTCAGCGCCTCGCGCAGGATGACCTGCGTTTCCGAAAAAACCCTTGACCCGCGCCAGCACGACATAGTCGAGATCGAGCACTTCCTTCAGCGACTGTTTCAACAGCTGCGAGATGATTGCCGCCAGTGGCAGCGCCAGCGCAACGGCCGGCATCAGCATGTGCTTCAAGAGATCCCACGTCAGGTCGAAGCGCAGCCGAAGCAAGCTCTCGAACAGGTAGAACTGGGTGACGAAGGGCAGGTCGAGCTGCGGCGACACCCGGCCGGAAATGTCGAAGATCGGCACCAGCACGCCAAACAAAAGGATCAGCACCAGGCCCCACAGGAAATCGGGAATGGAAAGCGCCGCACCGCTGGCGATGTCGATGCTGGCTTCGACCGCCGTGCCGCGCTCGCGCGCGCCGAGGATCGCCGTGGTGCCGCCGATCGTCATCGCCATGACGAGGGCAACGATGGCAAGTTCAAGCGTCGCCGGCAGCCGATTGAAGACAAGGCCGAGCACATCCTGCCGCAGCGAGATCGAGGTGCCGAAATCGCCTCTAACGACGCCGGACAGCCAGATGAAGAACTGTTGCACGATGGTCTTGTCGAGACCGTAGAGTGCGCGCAGCCGGGCGATGTCGGCATCCGTGGCGCCGGGCGGCAACATCATCGCGATCGGATCGCCCGGCGCGACGCGGATCACGACAAAGACGACGACGGCCACGCCGAACAGCGTCACCAGCATCGTCAGAAGACGGATCAGGAATCTTTGCAGGAGCATGTAAATCTTTGCAGGAGCCCGCAGGCTCGAATGCCTGTTGGAAAATGCGCGCCGTCGCTGGCGACGGCGCGCGGCAATCCCGGGTCGATATCAGGCCGGGGTCATCAGAGCAGGCAGCAACGCGCCGGACACATGCTGGACGACATTGACGCCCTTGGCATGCACGATCGGCTGCGCGTATTGGATCAGCGGCAGCACATAGGCCTGCTCGGCGATGTATTTGTCGACCGCTTTCCAGCCGGCGATGCGCTTGGCCTCGTCCTTCTCTCCCCACAGCGGGTTGATCATGTCGATCAGGTCCTGGCTGTCCCACACCGAATGCGGGCTCGGGCCATACATGGCAAAGCCGGTCGAGGTGGTCGGATCGCCGATCGCGTTGCCCCAGTTGTAGAAGGCGGCCGGTGCCAGCTTGTCGGCAGCGCGCAGCTCGTAATGCTTGGCGATCTCGTAGACTTCGATCGTCGCCTCGATGCCGACCTTGCGCCACATGCCGACGATCGCCTGGATCATCTCATAGTCCTTGGGCTTGAAGCCCTTGGTCGTCTGTATGGTGAACTTGACCGGCTTTTCCGGCGAATAGCCGGAGGCGGCGAGCAGTTCCTTGGCCTTTTCCGGATTGTGCTCGACCTTGATCGACGCATCGTAGGCCGTGTATTCCGGCGTCTCCAGCGTGTCGATCGGCTGGCCATAGCCGCGCAGCAGGCGGTCGACCAGCAGCTTCTTGTCGACGGCCATCACCGCCGCCTGGCGGACGTTCTTGTCCAGCATCGCTTCGATGTCGTTGAAGAAGATCATGCCGATGTCGGAGACGTTCTTGCACGAGCCGGCCAGCCCGTCCTTGGCGATCAGCCGGTCATACTCCTCATAGGGAATTTCGAGCGTCACCTGCGAGGAACCGGACTCGATTTCGGCAACGCGGCTCGCCGCGTCGGTGACGAACTTGATCGTGACGTTCTCGAAGGCCGGCTTGCCACCCCAGTAGTTCGGATTGGCCTTCAGCCGCAGGAAGGCGTTGCGCTCGAACTTTTCCACCATGTAGGGACCGGTGCCGATCGGCGCCTTCTCGAAACCTTCGGCACCCACCTTCTCATAATAGGCCTTCGGCATGATGTAGCCGGTCAGGAACGACATCCATTTGAAATACACCGGGTCGAACTGCACGACATCGCCAGTGATCTTGTTGCCGTCGATCTTGAAGTTGTTGACGTTCTTCCAGACGAACTGGATCGGGTTGCCGGTCTTTTCGTCGCCCGCCCGCTGCAGCGACCAGACCACGTCTTCGGGTGTGAATGGCGAGCCGTCATGCCAGGTCACGCCTTCGCGCACCGTCATCGTGATCTTGGTCCGGTCGTCGTTCCAGCCCCATTCGGTGAGCAGGCCGGGCGCGAAGGACAGGTCTGGCTTCTGCGGGATGAACTGGTCGAACACCGACTGGTAGAGCCCCTGGATCGTCGGATTGACCGCCGAAGGCCCGGTGGTCGGATCCCAGGACGGCAGGTTGACGTTGTAGGCGATCGTCAGTTCGCCGGCAGCTGCCTTGGCAATCTGCGGCAGGCCGACGGCGGCCACTCCAAGTGCCGCGGCACTGTATCCGAGCAATTCGCGTCTGTTGATTGTCATGGTCGTTCCCCTTGTTGGTTTATTGTCTTTGCGCAGCAATCTCAGTTTGGTTCAGGCTCCTCGGGCAGCAGCGCCTTGCCCTCCTTCACTTCCAAGAAATCTTCGGCTCCTACCTCCCGCCAAGCTGTTGGGCGAGCATGTAACCCGAGGCGGCACCCGTGCCGGCGCCCGGCCATGTCGCGGCACCCGTGAGGTGCAGATGCGCAACCGGTGTGTTCCAGCCGGCGAAGCCGCGCGCCGGGCGAAACAGGAAATTCTGCGCCAGGTGGTGGCTGCCGCAGACCTGGTCGCCGCCGACGAGGTTCGGGTTCTCGCGCTCCAGGTCGATCGGCGAAAACACCGCCCGGCCGAGGATATTGTTTCGCAGGCCGGGCGCGTAGCTCTCGATGATGTCAAGAACGCGCTCGGCGTAGTCGTCCTTGACCTTGTCCCAATGCGCGGGTGCGATCCTGCCGGCCGCGTCGCCGAGGATTTCGGCGGGCAGCATGCGCACCTGCACCCACAGCGCGTGTTTGCCTTCGGGCGCTCGCGTCGGATCGATCGCTGTCGGCTGGCCGACGACCAGCACCGGTTCGTCCGGCAGTATGCCCGCCATCGCCTGCTGATAGGTGCTCGACATGGCATCGAGCGACGGCGACAGATGCACATAGGCAAACTGCCGCAATTCGGCGCCGGCACGCCAGTCCGGCAGGTCGTCGAGCGCCAGATGGATCATCATCGTGCCCGGCGCGTGGCGAAATTTTTTCATCGCCGTGTCGAAGCTGGCGTTACCGGACCCATGGGGCAGCAACTTGCCGGTCAGCGCCTTGGGCGCGACGCCGGCAATGACCGCCTTGGTGGCGGTATGGATTTCACCGGAAGCGAGCCGCACGCCGGTCGCCTTGCCGGCGGAAGCCGTGATTTCGGCCACTTCGGCGCCAGTGACGATCTTGCCGCCGGCTGACGTCACCATACCCGACAGCGCCCGAATGATGGTATCTGCCCCACCCTTGCCCAGCACCATGCCGAAACTCTGGTTGGCCATCGATTCCAGATAGGGGAACACGGCACCGCCGGCGATGTCGGGGGCGAAGTCGAGATGCATGCCCCAGGTGGCGAGCGTTGCCCGCACATGGGCTGACTCGAAAGTCTCCTCCAGCCAGGCGCGTGGCGATGACAGCAGCAGTCGTCCTGTGTCGAGCGCGCCGGACACACCCTTCTTGCGCCACAGGTTCCACGCGGTGCCGGCAAGCGCGCGGGCGCTCATCGGCGATCCCAGCAGCCGGAACAGATGCTCGGCCTCCGCGGGAAAGGCGGCAACCAGCCTGCGCCATGTCGCGGCATCGGCGGCGGAGAAGGCGGCCATGCGCGACGCGGTCTTTTCCAGGTCGTTGCTGACGCCGAACCAGCGTCCGTCGGGGAAGGCGGTGGCGAAACAGTCGGCGACCGGCGCGAACTCCAGCCCTTGGCGGTTCAATTCATTTGCATATTTCCGGTGGAAGGCCGAGCCGGCAAACAGGCTCAGATTCATCGCGCCGAAATCGTGACGGAAACCCGGAAGGGTGAATTCGCGGGTCTGGACGGCGCCGCCGATTGTTCCACTGCGCTCGAAAATCCCGGTTTTCCAGCCTTTGAGCGCCAGATGCGCGGCGCATGCCAGACTGTTGTGGCCCGCCCCGACAAAGATGGCGTCGAACTCGCTCACGCCCCGTTCCCATTTCCTTTATGCTTAAAGATAATTGCAGATGCATATGTTTTCGTCTAGTAGGATATTAAGGGCCGAGACGAGCCTTGATCATCATCGACAAAGAGGGAACAGAGACCATGGACACGCAAAAACTCCTCGGCGAAGTCGCCGGCCAGCTCCTTTCAGGCGCCATCAAGGTGGTCGACCTGTCGGCGCCGCTCGGGCCCGATACGCCGCTGATCAAGCTGCCGCCGGAACTCGCCGTCGACACGCCGAAGGTCGAAATCCATAGCATCTCCCGCTATGACAAGAACGGCCCGTGGTGGGCATGGAACTGGCTGAAGCTCGGCGAACATTCGGGCACGCATTTCGACGCGCCGCAGCATTGGATCACCGGCAAGGATTATCCGGACGGCGCCACCGACACCATTCCGGCGCAGAACTTCGTCGGCCCGGTCAATGTCATCGACTGCTCGAAGGAAGCCGCCGCCGACCACGACTTCCTGCTCACCGTCGACCACATCAAGGCATGGGAAGCCAAGCATGGCGCGATCAATGCCGGGGAGTGGGTGGTGATGCGCACCGACTGGTACAAGCGCAACGGCTCCGAAGCCGAGTTCCTCAACGCCAACGAGACCGGCCCGCACACCCCCGGACCGACCGCCGAAGCCATCCAGTTCCTGATCAGCAAGGATATCAAGGGCTGGGGCAGCGAGACGATCGGCACCGACGCCGGCAAGGCCGGCGGCATGGAGCCGCCATTCCCGGCGCACACGCTGATGCACAAGGCCAACCGCTACGGACTTGCCAGCCTCTGCAACCTCGATCAGCTGCCGCCGAAGGGCGCCATCCTGATCGCGGCACCGCTCAAGATCGAGCACGGCACCGGCAGCCCGATCCGCGCTCTGGCGCTTGTGTCGAAGGGCTAAGCGAAAGCGTCTGACGTGAGCCAGCCGGATCACATCATCGTCGGCAGCGGCATCAACGCGCTGGTCTGCGCGGCGATACTTGGCGGCAAGGGCGCGAAGGTGCTCGTACTCGAGCGCAACGACCGCATCGGCGGTTGTATGCGCACCGAGGAGATCACCGCGCCCGGCTTCATCCATGACGTGATGGCGACGACCTTCGTGCTGTTCATCACCTCGCCGGCCTTTGCCGCCCTTGGCGCCGACCTCGCTAGGCACGGGCTGGAGTTCTGCCACACCGGCACGCCGACCGGCGTGCTGCGACCGGACGGCAGCCATGCCGTACTGCGCACCGACCGCGCCGCCAACATTGCCGCCCTCAACGCCATCGCGACGAACGACGGCGACCGGCATGCAGATGACGTCGGCAGCATCGAACGCAACGCCGGCCTGTTGTTCGGCCTGCTCGGCGGCAGCCTGTGGTCCTATCCGACGGCGAAGCTGCTGGCCGGCGATGCCTGGCGGCGTAGCCCGCGTGGTCTTGCCGCCTTTCTCGGCGAAGCGCTGGTGCCGGCGCGCGGCTGGCTGGAAAGCACCTATCAGTCCGAGACCGTCCGCGCGTTGTGGGCGCCCTGGGTGCTGCATGCCGGGCTTGGACCCGAGGATGCCTTCTCCGGTCAGATCGCCAAGGTCATCGCTTTCGCGCTGGAGGCCGCCGGCGCGCCGATCGTCAAGGGCGGGACGAAGAACCTGCTGTCAGCCTTCGAGGCGCTCATCACCGAGCGCGGTGGTGTCATCTCCACGGAAGCGGACGTTGCCTCCATCATCCTGAATGGGGGCCGCGCCACCGGCGTGCGGCTGGCCTCGGGCGAAACGGTCAATGCGAAGAAGAGCGTTATCTGCTCAGTGACGCCGACGCAGCTTTATGGCCGGCTGCTCGGCAGCGAGGCTCCCAAAGCCGATGTCGAGGCGACGCGGAAATTCCGCTACGGCAAAGGCAATTTTCAGATTCACTACGCTCTGGACAAGCCGCCGGCGTGGCGGGGCGAAGGCCTGGACAAGGTGGCGCTGCTGCACCTGACGCCGGGACTGGATGGCGTGTCGAAAGCCTGCAACGAGGCGGCGCGCGGCATGCTGCCGGAAGTGCCGACCATCTGTGTCGGCCAGCCGCATGCGCTCGATCCGTCGCGCTGCCCGCAGGGCAAGGCGATCCTGTGGCTGCAACTGCCCGAGGCACCGCGGCATATCAAGGGCGACGCCGCCGGCACGCTGCGGACACCGGCGGACGGTCAGTGGACCGAGGCGCTGCGGGAAGCCTATGCCGACCGCGCCGAGACCATCCTCGCCAGCCATATCGACGGCTTCAAGGACAGCATCATCGGGCGCCGTGCCTATTCGCCGGCTGATCTGGAAGCGATGAACATCAATCTGGTTGGCGGCGACCCCTATGGCGGATCCTCGACCATCGACCAGTCGTTCCTGTGGCGGCCGTTCAAGACCAGCCGCAACCACCAGACCGGCATCAAAAACCTCTACCACATCGGCGCTTCGACCCATCCGGGTGCGGGTCTGGGCGGCGGTTCCGGCTTCCTTCTGGCGGGGAGGCTGTGATGGAACAGAAGGTCGCGGAAAAGCGCCAGCGCATTTCGACCTTGGGGCAGATCGGCCTGCAGCAGTTCGCGCCCTATCTGATGAATCGCATCATGGGCCGCTACAACGCCACCTTGCGCGACGATTTCCGCAAGCAGGGACTGACTATTCCGCAGGTCCGCACGCTGGCCGTGCTGTCGGTCACCGACGGCATCACCGTCAACGACCTCTCGGTCTACACGGTGATCGAGCAGTCTACCCTGAGCCGGACACTCGACACGCTGGAGGGCCAGGGCCTGGTGCGGCGCGAGCAGGGGGTCACCGACAGCCGCATCCGCCATGTCTTCCTGACCGACGATGGCCGCGCCGAGTTCACCCGCGCCTGGCCGGCCATGCACGACGCCTTCGAGGCGATGTTCGACGATATCGACGACGCCGAATATTCCGCGCTCATCGCCACGCTTTTGAAAATGCTCAAGAACATACGCAAGCACGACATCTAGACCTACGCGCCGCCAGCGCCGGGCGGCAACGGAAGGGAGAAAAAAATGGCCGAACGGTCTTTTGCCAAGGAAGTCGAGAAGCTGCGGCTCGGCGCCGGCGAGGAATTTGCCGGCGAAGGCATTCTCGCCATCACCAAGGCGCTGCTGCAATGCGGCGTCGGCTATGTCGGCGGCTATCAGGGCGCGCCGATCAGCCATCTGATGGACGTGCTGGCCGACGCGCAGGACATTCTGGGCGAGCTCGGCGTGCATTTCGAAGCCAGCGCCTCCGAAGCCACCGCCACCGCCATGCTGGCCGCCTCGGTGCATTATCCGATCCGTGGCGCGGCGACCTTCAAGTCGACGGTCGGCACCAATGTCGCCTCCGACGCGCTCGCCAATCTGGCCTCGGGTGGCGTCACCGGCGGTGCGCTGATCATTGTCGGCGAGGATTACGGTGAAGGCTCCTCGATCATGCAGGAGCGCAGCCATGCCTTCGCCATGAAGAGCCAGGTCTGGCTGCTCGACCCACGCCCCAACTTGCCGTCGATCGTCAAGGCGGTCGAAGACGGCTTCGAGCTGTCCGAGATTTCCAACACGCCGGTCATGCTGCAGGTCCGCATCCGCTGCTGCCATGTGCACGGCCATTTCATCGCCAAGGACAACAAGCGGCCGCCGATGACGGTGGCCGATGCCCTCGACGCTCCACGCCGGGACACCGGCCGCATCGTGCTGCCGCCCGCCTCTTTCCTGCACGAGAAGGAGAAGGTGCAGAAGCGCTGGCCGGCGGCGGTGGATTTCATCCGCAAGAACAAGATCAACGAGATGTTCGGCTCGGACCACGGCTCGGTCGGCATCGTCATGCAGGGCGGCATGTACAATTCGGTCATCCGTGCCCTGCAGCGTCTCGGCCTTGCCGACATTTATGGCGATACCGATGTGCCGCTCTATGTGCTCAATGCCGTCTATCCCTTGATCGATGACGAGTTCCTGTCCTTCTGCGAGGGCAAGCAGTCCGTGCTGGTCGTCGAGGAAGGCCAGCCCAACTACATCGAGCAGGCCTTTGCCTCGATGCTGCACAAGGCCGGGCGCGGCACCAGGCTGGTCGGCAAGGAGCATCTGCCGATGGCCGGCGAATACACCGGCCAGGTCATGCTCGACGGCATCGGCGCCTTCCTGCGCGCCGAGGCACCGCATCTTCTGCCGGGCGAGGTGCGGGCACCCAACAAGGTCGGAGACGGCGTCGATACCGCCGACCTGATCAATGTCGTGCCCGGCCGCCCGCCGGGCTTCTGCATCGGCTGCCCGGAGCGGCCGATCTTCGCCGCCACCAAGCTGGTCGAGCAGGAGCTTGGCAAGCATCACATCGCCTCCGACATCGGCTGCCATCTGTTCTCGATCATGCCGCCTTTCGAGCTCGGCGCCACCACGATGGGTTACGGACTGGGGCCGGCTTCGGCTTCGGCGTTCAATTCGCCCGATGCCAAGCGCCGGTCGATCTCCTTTGTCGGTGACGGCGGCTTCTGGCACAACGGCCTGACCTCCTCGATCGGCAACGCGGTGTTCAACAAGAACGACGGCGTCATCGTCATCGTCGATAATTTTTACTCGGCCGCCACCGGCGGCCAGGACATTCTCTCATCGCGCGCCGGCAACAAGACCAAGTCGACGAAGCATCCGATCACCGAGGCGGTGAAAGGCATGGGCGTCAAATGGCTGCGCCACATCGACCGCACCTATGACGTCGGCAAGATGCAGGACACGCTGCGCGAGGCGCTGACCACCGACGAGAAGGGGCCGAAGGTTATCGTCGCCTCGTCCGAATGCATGCTCAATCGCCAGCGCCGCGAAAAGCCGCTGGTCGACAAGGCGATCAAGGGTGGCGAGCGGGTGGTCAAGCCGAAGTTCGGCGTCGACGAGGACATCTGCACCGGCGACCATGCCTGCATGCGGCTGTCCGGTTGCCCGTCGCTGTCGGTCAAGTCGCTCGATGATCCGCTGCGCGACGATCCGGTGGCGCATATCGACCAGAGTTGCGTTGGCTGCGGCAATTGCGGCGAGGTCGCCGATGCGGCGGTGCTCTGCCCGTCCTTCTATCGCGCCGACGTCGTGCACAATCCGGGCCGCTGGGACCGCTTCCTCGAAACCGCCCGCCGCGCCACCATCAGCCTGTTGCAGCGCCGCCGCGAAAGCCGGCGCCTGACCTTCGCCGATGCTTGACGCTGTCCCGCCATTTCGCCCCCGGGCCGGTGCTCACGACGACGAGCGCGTCATCAAGCTCGCGGTGCTGGCGGTCGGTGGCCAGGGCGGCGGCGTGCTGGCCGACTGGATCACCGACGTCGCCGAGCGCAATGGTTATGTCGCGCAATCGACCTCGGTCGCCGGCGTCGCCCAGCGCACCGGCGCCACCATCTACTATGTCGAGATGGCCCGCGACACCGGCCGGCTGCCGGTCTTCGCGCTGTCGCCCTCACAAGGCGACGTCGACATATTGATCGCGGCGGAACTGATGGAGGCCGGCCGCGCCATCATCCGCGGTTTCGTCACGCCCGAACGTACCACGCTGATCGCCTCGTCGCACCGCATCGCCGCGGTGTCGGAAAAGATCGAACCGGGCGACGGCCGGGCCTCGTCTTCCAAGGTGCATGCGACGGCGGAGGCCGCATCGAAGCGTTTCATCGCCTTCGACATGGAAAAGATCGCCGCCGACAACGGCTCGATGATCTCAGCCAGCCTGCTGGGCGCGCTGGCCGGCTCCGACGTGCTGCCGTTCACCCGCGAAAGCTACGAACAGGCGATCGGTGCCGGCGGCCGTGGTGCGAAGGCCAGCCTTGCCGCTTTCGGCGCCGCGTTCGACCGCGCGCGCGGCATGGCGGCACCATCGCCAAAGACAGCCGAGCCTGCGATTGTCGGATCGGCCCCGGGCGCCGGACCCGTGAGTGGCCCGCAAAACCTGCTGCACGGCTGGCAGGCCCTGGCCGCCCGTATCGATGTGATGCCCGTGCCGGTGCGCGACATGGCGCTGCGCGGCTTGCGAAAAGTGGTCGACTATCAGGACATCGCCTACGGGCGCGACTATCTCGACCGGCTCGACAAGGCCATCGCGCTGGACGGGCCGGATCGCGGATATGGCTTGTCCATCGCTGCCGCAAAGCATCTGGCCAACGCCCTGTGCTACGACGACATGATCCGCGTCGCGGATCTGAAGACGCGCTCGACGCGCGACAGGCGCGTGCGCCGCGAGGTCGGCGTCAAGGACGGCTCGATCCTGCAGGTGACCGAATATTTCCATCCACGCATCGAGGAGTTCTGCGGTACTTTGCCGGCAAGCCTCGGCAGCTACATCGAGAACCGGCCGAAGCTTGCCGCCTTTCTCGATCGCCGCATCAACCACGGCCGCCGCATCCGCACCGACAGTTTCGCCGGCTTTGCAGCACTTTGGTTCATCGGCGGCCTGCGCCGCTGGCGCCGCAGCCTGCTGCGCCACAAGGTCGAAGCCGCGCATCTCGAGCGCTGGTACGCGTTGGCGCTTGGCTACGTGCCGGCTGACTACGCACTGGCCGTCGAAATCCTCAATTGCCGCCGGCTGATCAAGGGCTACAGCGACACCCATGTCCGCGCCCAATCCAAGTTCGACCGGGTGCTGTCGGCGCTCGATCTGGTCAAGGGTCGCGCGGATGCCGCCGACTGGATCCGCCGTCTCCGCGAGATGGCGCTGAAGGACGAAAAGGGCGACATGCTCGACGGCGCGCTGAAGACCGTGGCGTCGCTGGGGCCGGATCCGGTCGACTGAGTTCTCCGAGCAGGTGGTGTTTCGTAGATGGGAGCAGCCCTGAATCGACGCGCCGGCACAGATGCGCATCCGCCTCGGCCGATTTCACGCGATGAGGTCCCGCATAGGTCTCACAGCGGCCGAATCGGGAAACACCTTGTCGCCGAGCACTGCGGCCGAAAGGCCGAACTGATCGGCGAGCAGCCCCTTCAGCACCGCCCTGACATCGCTGGTCGGCGCCAGATCGCGGCGTTCGTAAAGCTGAGCCGGCTTCAATCCCGGCCAGTCGGCGATGACGCGCCCACCCTTGATCGCGCCGCCGGCCAGCAGCACCACGGTGCCGGTGCCATGATCGGTGCCGACGGTGCCGTTGATTTGGGCAGTGCGTCCGAACTCGGTGATGGCGACGATCGCCGTGTCCTTCCAGCGCTCGCCCAAGCCCTTCTCGAATTCCTCGAAGGCGCCGTCGAGGCCGCCGAGCAAGGTGGCGAGACGGCCGGTCGCACCGCCCTCGTTGACATGCGTGTCCCAGCCATCGAAGGCAAGGGCTGCAATGCGCGGCCCGTCATCGGCCGCGATCAGCTTGGCGGCGCCCTGTGCCGCCTGCCGCATCCCCGACGCACTGTCGAGACCACCCTTCGGCTTCATTGACTTGCCCATCTTGTCGTCCAGGGCCATCCGGTCGGCATCGAGCCCATTTTGCAGGGCCACAGCGAGAACCGGGTCGCGGTGCTGGTAGAGATCGAGAACGCGCGCCGCCAGCCCGTCGCTGGGCGCCGGCAGCGATTGCGGCGCCCAGCCAAGCACCGGTGCTGCCCCGCGGATCACCAGCGGCGTCGATGGCCCGACTGCCAGCCCGCTAAGTGTCGCCACACGGTCGCCCGGCGGCAGGCTCTCGAGCGCCCGATTAAGCCAGCCGGTGGCGACATGGCCGGGGCCGACAAAGCCGCTTTCCAGCACGTCCTGGCCGTCGAAATGCGAGCGCTCGCGATAGCCGGTCGCGGCCGCATGCACGACCGCCGCCTGATTGCCCCTGAACAACCGCGCAAACACCGGCATCGCCGGATTGAGCGCGAAGAAGCCGTCGAGCGGCAGCGCCGCATGCGGACCGGCCAGCGACAGGGCGATGTCGCCATGCAGGCCGGCATAGTCGGGATCGCCGATCGGACCGACCGCCGACAGGCCGTCAAGCGCGCCGCGCAGCACTATGACGATCAGGCGCGGATCGCGATTGTCGGCGGCGCGGGCAAAGCGGGGCATATAGGCCCAGGCAAACAGCGCACCGCCGGTCATCAAGACGGCGCGGCGGGAGGGATCGGGGACTTCGCACAGCAGGCTCATGACATCGTCTCCACGGGAGCTATCGTCGCTGGAATGATCTGCGCTGGGATTATCGACGTTGGAATTCCGGAGCCATCAGCAACAGTGCCAGCCCTTGCTGCTTGGATTCGGCCCGGGCGATCGCTTGCCTCGTCTCCGGTGAGGCGGCAGGGCCGATCAGCGCATCGAGCATGTCGTTGGGATTGCCGATCTCCCTGACCTGCCGTGCTGCCTGCCAGGCGATGTCGAGGCGGATCTTCATGCCCTCCGCCGAGGCCCAGCCGTCGGCCCCGTCGGAAAAGCCGTTCGGTCCCGGCGGCTGCCAGAGCGGCTCGCCCAGCGCGCTGAGCCAGCCGAGCGACTGGCCGGGATCGTTCGCCGGGCCGGGACCGGCCGCCCTTCGGATGGCGGCGACATAGTCGAAGGGCGAGCGCATCTTCGTCAACGGCGTCGACCACGCCTCCGGCATGTCGACGAGGGCGCCCGCCAGCGCCCGCAGATTGCCGTCGGTCTTGGTGAAGACCTTGGCGAGGCGGGCGATAGTGGCCGGCGGGGGCGTATCGGCGATGAAATGGCGGGCCAGTTTGGTGGCGATGTGCTGCGCCGTTGCAGGATGACGGGCGATATCGTTGAGGGCCGCCTCGGCCTGTCCCATGCCGCCGGCAGGATAGGTCTTGCCGAGCAGCACCGCATCACCCGGCTCATGTGCGTTTGCGTTGAAGACGGCACTGCCGGGTTCGCCCAGTCGACCTTCGCGACCGGCCATCGTCCAGCCGGTGAGGATGCGGGCGAAGCTGGTGACATCGGCTTGGCCATAGCCGCTGCCGACGCCGAGCGTGTGCAATTCCAGGATTTCACGAGCGAGGTTTTCATTGAGCCCGCGCTTGCGGTTCTTGCCCGCACGCGAGTCCGGGCCAACCGACTGCTGGTTGTCGAGATAGAACAGCATCGCCGGATGATGTTCCACCGCCAGCAGCATGTCGGCGAAGCGGCCGAGCACAAAAGGGCGGATGGCTTCCCGCTCGAAGGCGCCGGCGCTGGCACGAACGATATTGTCCTTTGCAACCGAGACACAGAAATGGTTCGACCAGAAACAGACGAGCCGTTCGACGAAGCCGGCCTTGGCCCGAATGGCCTTGTCGAAACGCGCCTGCGCTTCCGCCCGGAACAATGTCGCCTCGACCGGCGGCACGGCGGGTTTGACGCCCGGCGTGGGCGCCGGCATGGGTTGGGCAGCCATGCCAGGCGTGTCCTGTGCAGGCATGGCTTGGGCGCTCGCCGTCGCTGGCTGCGCTGCCGCGGCGGCCATGCGGTCCAGTTTGCGCTGGAAATTTGCCGCCATGCTGGCCTGGATGGCGGGCGTGCTGCCCAGCAAGCCGGCATAGGCGGGATCGTCAAGCGAGATCATGGCGATGTCGGCTTGCCGCAGCTCCATCTTGAGATAGCCGCGCGGGTC
Source organism: Mesorhizobium newzealandense (assembly GCF_042682145.1). NCBI lineage: Bacteria > Pseudomonadati > Pseudomonadota > Alphaproteobacteria > Hyphomicrobiales > Phyllobacteriaceae > Mesorhizobium > Mesorhizobium newzealandense. The sequence continues at coordinate 26,976 of NZ_JBHUGZ010000027.1, forward strand.
GCCGGCAAGCATCTCGCGGTCGCCGGGTGTTGCGCCGAACCCGAAGCGGTTGAACACGACGAGTGCCGGATCTGGCGGCAAGGAGTTGGAGGCCGGGACAGCCAAGTCAGCTCTCCATTGCTGGAGCCTCATGCGCCTGGCGCATGAGGCCCGTTCGAGCCGTTTTCGTGCCTATTCAACCGGGTCGGGGAGGCCGGCACGGCCGGCCCCGCGCATTCCTACCAGTGATGCCGGCGGTGCCAGACATGGTGCCGATGCCAGGCGTAGAAGGCCGGGCCGTGCCAATGGTAGCGAGGGTAGACCACCACGCGGTTGGGCACGCAGCGTCCCCAGGGATTGGGATGCCAGCCCGGTCCACAGCCCCAGGCGACATGCTCGACCAGCGCCGGCGCGGCAAGTGGCGCCATTGGCATCGCCGAGGATGCCGCGACCGTCGCAACCGTTCCGGTCACGGCAAGAGCGGCGGTGAGCGCATATTTTGTCAGATGATTCATGGTCATACTCCGAAAGTTTCCAAGGTTGAAAACCTGTTCGCACCACACGGTCCGGCAGGTCCTGCCCTTCTCCTGTTAAACGGCGCCGTCGGCGTTTTCCGTCGGTCGTCACGGCGATTTTTTTGGCACCGCCGACGATTGCTGTCCGGCGCGTCTTGTGAGCCCTTCCGCCAGAACGCTGCGACCCTCGGCGGAGCTTGCCGCCGCGAACTCGACGATGCGCTGCTCCAGCCGCGTGCGCACGGTGACGTCGGCATTGCGGGCCCGCTCCAGCGCCGCCGACAGGGCCGTCGTGTCCAGAACCGGCTGTTGCAGCAGGTCTGCTGCTTCGCGCCTGGCTTGCTGGCCATCGAGAATGACCTGACGGGAGTCACGGCGAACGTCGCGCAACGCCTTGCGGAATACCGTGCGATCCTGCTCGGGAAGCCGGCCACCGGCCGCCTCCAGTGAGTAGCCCTGGCCTGACTTGCCGCTTCTTATCCAGATGGCTCCGCCGGCCAGCGCTCCGGCCAGGAAGACGTTGAGCACCACCGACGCGATGACGAGGTTTCGGCTCATGTTCATAGGTCCTCCTCGATCGTGTCGCGGTCCGGGCCGGCATCGCCGAACGCTGTCGCGTTGGCATCCAGCACATAGTGGTCCGGCTGGACCTCGGGCGTGACGATGCTCACCAGGGCCAATCCCGCCACGGCGCCGGCCAGACCAATGCCGGCAAGCCCCAGCCCCAGCCACCAGAACCGCTGGCGCCGGCGTTGGACGAGGTGCCGGCCGGCGGCCTGCAGGATGGCGCTATGCAGGGCCTTGCCCGGGGCCTCGACGTGATAGCTGTCAAGCAGACCGTCAAGTGTCCCGGCATGATGCAGGATGGCCTGGCCAGCCGTGTTTGCGGCAAAGATCGCGCCAGCCATCCGTTCGGCCTCCGGCCATCGCCGCAAGTCGCCGCCATAGGCCGCCGCCAGGGCGGCAAAGCGCTTGGCATCCATTGCCGGCTCGTTCCTGGACCCTTCAGCCATGGTCTTCCCCTTGCCCATCGGCGCTGCTTGCCCGGTTCTCACTCATCGGCGCAATCCCTGGCCAGTATGGTCTGCAGCGACCGCCGGCCGCGCGAAAGCAGGCTCTCCAGAGCGTCGACACTGATCTGCAAGGTCGCCGCCGCCTCGATGTTGGACATCTCCTGGTAGTAGACCAGGATGATCGCTTCGCGCTGGCGCGGCGCTATGCCCTGCAACGCCTGTTCGACCCGAAGCGCGTCCTCTTGCGGATGGGCATCGGGAAGTGTCGAGGGGTCGACCATTTCCGGCAGGTCGTCGGTCACCCATTCGCGCCTGCGGCGCAGCCGGTCGTAGCAGAGGTTCAGCGTCACCCGGTGGATCCAGCTGTCGAAGTGCGCATTGCCGCGCCGCCAGCCCGAGGCATGGCGCCAGATGCGTAGAAAGGTCTCCTGCGCGATATCCTCGGCCTCCGCCGCATCGCCGAGCATGCGCACGGCAAGCGCCAGGATACGCGGCAGTTTGCGCGCGACCAGGGTTTGCACGGCTGCCGGATCGCCGGCGCCGACACGGCGAACCAGCTCCTCGTCCGGATCGGCGCTCATCAGCCGGCGCACTCCCGATGTTCATCGCGCGTCATTGCCTCTTGGTCATTGCTCCGGCTTGGGAGCGGTTTTATGGCTCGACAGCTCGTCGGCCGTCAGGACGCCGTCGGCATTCTTGTCCAGCCTGGCAAAGCGCTTGGCGAAGAATGCATCGAGTTCGGCGCGGTCGATGAAACCGTCATGGTTGGAATCGAGACGTGCAAAGGATTTTGTGGGGTCGCCCTTGACGTTGCGTTTCGCCTGAAAGGCTGTCCATTCCAGCAGGCTGATCTTGCCATCGCTGTCGGTGTCGGCCGCCATGATCGCCTTCTCCCGCCGCTTCTGGAACTTGGCCAGCGTGATGTCGGACCTGGCTGCTGGGGCAACCGGTGCGGCGGTCGGCGGTGTAGGTGTAGGGGAAGGCGGCTGCGTCGCTGTCTGGGCGAGAGCCGCAGCGGTCTGCAAACTCAAGGCAACGATGATTATCGAACGGCTGATCATGCTTGGCGTCTCCGGGTTGGGCGTCGCCGACGGCCTGTGCCGCCATCACGCTTCAACCGTTAAACGCCGCGATGAAAGAAATCCGTCGGTCGCGAATGCCGATCCGTTCGCGCGGTGGGACGAACGACTTTGCGCTGCGCCGCCGCCACTCTCGCCGCAGCCGCGTTATCCGAGCCGCTAGTCTGATTCGTCAGCCGCGACCAACTGGTCTGGCTTGAAGCCGGCATGTTGCGGGGTCCACACGTCACCCTCACGGTTGAACCAATGGCACATAAATATGCCTGAGGCCGCGCCGTCGCTTATTGTCATCCTGGGGCCTCCGGACTTCAGCTTGACGACGTCTCCGGTCTTGAAATTGTTGGACATTTTTTGACCTCCCATGCTGAGGCCATGAGTTTCACACCAAACCAGGGTCCCGACAATGGCAGATGCGCTCCGCCGGGTTGCAATCCTTTGCTCCGGCGGATCGACGACGTGAGCACGATCGGCCAGGTCGAACGCAGTGCGCCGCAGCTCGGTTTCGGTAAGGTCGAGAACGTCGCCAACGGCGTTCTGATCGGCATGGTTAGCGGCGGTCCGATCGATCGCCTCAGCCTTAACCTTTCCGTAAATATTTGGCCGCTATTTCGACAACGATGGCCTCGTGGCGGAGCGGCTACGCTGGAGACGGCAAATCTCTGAAGCCTCGGTTCGATCCCGAGGCGAGGCCTCCAACCTCACCAAGATGTTCGCCCAATTTCCCCTGGCGCCAGCCGGTCGGCACTGAAAAAGGTTGCGAGCGGACGAAGTCCGTTGCTTCACGCTGGCGGGCCTGAGAGCTTCCTGATGGGGGTGATACATCGAGGACAGCCGACTGATATTTAGGCCATCCATTTGAACTTGTTGAAATTTTACTGGAAAATATGGTGCCGCTTAGGTGACTCGAACACCTGACCCCATCATTACGAATGATGCGCCAAGGCATTGATATCGATACGGATACATACTCGAAACTCTAGCGTCGAGAATTTTGTTACCTGTCTTGTTACCTATTCGGCGAAGAAAGACGGCACGATATCGGGGTAAGTGATTGAAAAGTTTGGTGCCGCTTAGGTGACTCGAACACCTGACCCCATCATTACGAATGATGTGCTCTACCAACTGAGCTAAAGCGGCACGGGAGGCTGAGACCTCCAAGATGGGCTGGGTGATAGACTCAACCGGCCGCGAATTCAAGATGCGACTTGGCAATTCCTGCGAGGGTGTCGTGCCGACGTCGAAAGCCGGCCGTATCGGCCCTGCGCGTGAAAATCGATGAAACATGCTGTTTTCGTTGCCGGAACAGCGCCGCAATGGACTTTGCACACCCTGACGAGGCAGAATGCGCCGCTCGCCCGTTGATTGATTGGTCGCCTGCGGCTAACGATCATGGCAAGGTTGGGCAAACGTGCAGAGGGACCCGCTTGGACGCGATCGAAAAAGCGATCCGCAACGCCCTGGAGAAAGGCAATGCCGAGGACCGCGCGTTCCGCGAAAGGGTCTATCGGTCGGCTTTTGCCGCGCTCGACCGCGCGCTCCAGGCCAATCCCGATGTGACCGTGGAAGTCGCCATCAAACGCCGCAAGTCGATCCAGGCGAAAATCACCGAAATCGAATCCGAGTACCTGCCGGCAGTGCCGGATGTCGGTCCGCAGGGCGATGCACCGGCGGTCGAGCTTGGTGCCGACACCGCTCCTGCGGTCGAGACCGGTCAACCGGCGTCATCACCCGCCGTCGTCGTCGACGCGCCCGTGCCATCCGTGGTCGACGCGCCCATGCCATCCGCCTCCGATGCACCGCTCTCGCGTGTGCTGCCGGTCGTTCCCGACATCATGCCGGACGCTACCCTTCCCGGCGCGCCGGCCATCGACATGTCGGCTCCGGCGTCGGCAGGCGCTGCGGCGGAAGTCGCACCCGACCGCGATGAACGGCGCATAAGGGGGCGTCGCCTGCCGCTGACCGCCATCTTCCTGACCGTGACGCTGCTTGCCGCTGTCGGCATCGGCCTGTTCTTCGCCGTGCAGACTGGTGTGTTCAAGACGCAGGCGCAGCTCGATACCGCGCCGCCCGAAGCACCGCCGACCGTCGAAGGCGACGATTTCACACCGGCCGATGGCGGCCCGGCAAAGCCCGGTGCCGCAGACCAGTCGCGCGACTGGATCAACGTGTTTTCGCCGACCGACGCGTCGCATGTCAGCGCCCCGTCGGATGCCAAGGCCGAGGTGATGAAGGACGATACCGGATCGTTCCTGCGCATCCGTTCCGGTGCCTCCGGTTCGGCGATCAGCTTCGACGTCGGGCAAGGCGTGCTGGAGAAGCTCGCCGGCAAACATGCCGTGTTCGACATCATCGCCCGCTCCGAAGAGGGTAAGGAGACGCAGATTTCCGTCGACTGCAATTTCGGCGAACTGGGCGACTGCGGCCGCAAGCGCTACGCGGTCGGCCAACAGCAGAACGAATATCTGTTCGACGTGCAGTTTCCCGACAAGCACCCGGGCTCGGCCGGCACGATCGCCGTCAATTCCGACTTCGACAAGCAGGGTAAGGCCGCGGACATCTACGAAATCCGTGTCTCGGTAGAGAAGTAAGACTCAAAGCTCGACTTACATCACCGGTTTGGGGCTGAGTAGATCACCCCAGGCCGGAGCGGATTCCAACGCGGTGAAGTCGCCCGCCGCAATTTCCTGACACACGGTCATCAGCGCTCCACCGACTGCGCGGGCAATCGAGCCACCGACGCTTATCCGCCGCACACCCGCCTGCGCAATCTGGTCAAAGGTCAATCCGGAGACACCTTGGCCGAGCACGTGATTTACCGGAGCGCCGACCGAGCGGCAAAGCCTCTGGAGGGAGGCCAGGTCTGGCACGCCGGGCGCATAGAGAACCTCGGCGCCAAGGGACTCGAAGACCTTGAGACGGCGAATTGCCTCATCGAGATCATATGCTCCTTTGCCCACGCCATCGGCGCGGGCCGTCAACACGATGTTGTATCTTCGGCCAGCGTCGGCCGCGGCAGCTACCCGCGCGACGGCGGTATCATAATCGCGTATCGGCAAATCGGAATTCGGCTGCCTGTCCTCGATAGAAACGCCCGCCAGTCCAACCTCCGCCGCGAGTCGAACGGTCTCGGCAACACCTTCGGGGCTGTCTTCGTAGCCGTCCTCCAGATCCGCGGTAACCGGAACATCGGTCGAAGCCGCTATCTCGGCAGCGTATGCCAAGCTCTCATCGCGACCGACTTCCAATGCTCCGTCTTTCCTGCCTTTGGAGAACGCATATGCCGACGATGTCGTGGCGAGCGCTTTGAAGCCCAAGCTGACCATCATCCGGGCGCCGGCTATGTCCCATGGATTGGGGATCATGAAGCAACCGGATTTGTGCAGAGCACGAAATCGGTCAACCTTGTCAGATCGGGAAATCATATGCGCTCCTGCCTGGAATGGGCGATCAAGCTGGGAGCATATGACCACAAAAGCAACCATTTTCCCGCCTGGCTTCCCAAGCCAAGCGGCTTACAGCCGGGGTCTAGCGATCGAGCAGCGCCTGCAGTGTCTCGATGCGGTCGGCCTCGTTGGCCGGCTTGTCCCAGCGCAATCGTGAAATACGGGGAAAGCGCATGGCGACGCCGGATTTGTGCCGGGTCGAGCGGTTGAGTCCTTCGAACGCGACTTCCAGCACCAGGCCGTTGTCACGGTCGGCCCGCACCGAGCGCACCGGCCCGAAGCGTTCGACCGTGTTGTCGCGGACATATTTGTCGATCTGCTTCAGCTCCTCGTCGGTGAAACCGAAATAGGCCTTGCCGACCGGCACCAGTTCCTCCTCGCCTTCCCCGCCGGACCAGACGCCGAACGTGTAGTCCGAGTAGAAGCTCGAACGCTTGCCATGGCCGCGTTGGGCATACATCAGCACGGCATCCACCGTGTGCGGATCGCGCTTCCACTTGAACCACGGGCCTTTCGGCCGCCCGGCGACATAGGGTGATTCCCAGCGCTTCAGCATCACGCCTTCGATGATCGGATGCGGCGGCGCCCGGCGCAGTTCCTCCAGCGCCTGCCAGTCGGCGAAGTCGACGAATGGCGAAAGATCGAAACGGCTCGGGTCGAGTGTTCCGACAAAGGTTTCCAGACGGCCGCGCCGCTCGCTAAACGGCAACGCGCGTAAATCCTCGGCGCCGATCTGCAGCACATCGTAGCAGCGCATGAAGGCTGGATATTGCTGCTGCATCTTCGGCGTCACCGTCTTGCGGTTCAGCCTCTGCTGCAAATCCGAGAAGGTGCCCGTCGCCTGCCGGGGATTACCGACCAGCAGTTCGCCGTCCAGCGTTGCGGAAAAATGCATGGCGTCGGCGAGGTCCGGAAAGGCGCTGGAGACATCGTCGCCAGTGCGTGAATAGAGCCGGCGGATACCGCCTTCGGCGACCGCCTGGACACGGATGCCGTCCCATTTCCATTCTGCCGCATAATCCGCGGGCTCGAGCTTTTCGAGATCGCCGGCGCCGACCGGGTTTGACAGCATCACCGGGCGAAACAACGCCATCGCTGTGTTCTTGGGCTTTTCGGCCTTGCCTTCCAGCCAGGCGAACAGCGCCGTGTAAGGCTGCGACAGACCATGCCAAAGCTCCTCGATCTCGGTGACATCGACTTTGCCGAAATCCGCCAGCGCCTGTTTGGCCAGGCGCGCCGACACGCCGATGCGCAGGCCACCGGTGACCAGCTTGATGATGGCAAAGCGGGCCGAGATGCCGGCGCTGTCGAGCAGCCCGGCCAGCACCTTCGGTCCGTCGGAGCGGCTTGCCGCCTGCAGTTTGGCGACGACCTCGCCGAGCGTCGGCTCACGGTTCGGGATGTTCCCGGGCGTTTGCGGCCAGACCAGCGACACCGTTTCGGCGAGATCGCCGACATAGTCGTAGGAATAGCCGAACAGCACCGGATCCATGCGCTCGGTGACCAGGGTGCGCAGCATCGCCGGCTTGACCGCGGCTATGGTGAGATCGCCGGTGATGGCAGCCAGCGCCAGGCCTCGATCGGGATCCTCGACGCCGCGGAAATAGTCGGTCAGCAGGGTGAGCTTGCCGTTGCGAGACGGCGTCAGCACCAGGCGGTCGAGTAGCTCGGCGAAGCGGTTCATGCCATCAATCGCCCTCGTCCTCGTAGCCGACAAGGTGCAGCGGTCGCGCCGCGATGCCTTCGAGCTCGCACCAGCGCACCAGCGCTTCCTCGCGGCCATGTGTCACCCAGATCTCCTCGGCTCCGGTCTCCTTGATGGTGGCGGTCAGCTCGTCCCAGTCGGCATGGTCCGAGATGATCAGCGGCAACTCGACGCCGCCTTGCTTGGCACGCTGGCGGATGCGCATCCAGCCCGAGGCGAAGCACGAGATCGGATCGGGAAAGCGCCGCGCCCAGCGGTCGGCGAAAGCCGAAGGCGGACCGACCACGATGGCGCCCGCGAAATCTTGCCTGCCGCCCTCCACCGTTGCCGGTTCGAGCGTCCCGAGGTCGATGCCCTGGCTCTGGTAATAGTCGCTGAGCCTGGCCAGCGCGCCATGGATGTAGATCGGCATGTCGTAGCCGGCGTCGCGCAACAGCCGCATCACCCGCTGCGCCTTGCCGAGCGCATAGGCGCCGACCAGATGCGAGCGTTCGGGAAACTGCGCCGCCGATTTCAGCAGGCGGGCGATCTCTTCCGTGTCGGGTGGATGGCGAAACACCGGCAGGCCGAAAGTCGCCTCGGTGATGAATACATCGCATTGGATGGGCTCGAATGGCGCGCAGGTCGCGTCTTTCCGCCGCTTGTAGTCGCCGGAAGCGACGATGCGCGTGCCCTGGTGCTCGACGGCGATCTGCGCCGAGCCCAGCACATGCCCGGCTGGATGGAAGCTGATGCCGACGCCGTTGAGGACAATCGTCTCGCCAAGCTGTGCTGCCTGCGTCGTGTCGGCAAAATTCTCGCCATAGCGCAAGCCCATGATGTCGAGCGTCTGCTGTGTTGCCAGTACGGAACGGTGGCCGGAACGCGCATGATCGGAATGGCCATGCGTGATCAGCGCCCGGTTCACCGGCCGCACCGGGTCGATGAAGAAATCGCCCGGCGGGCAGTAGAGGCCCTCGGGCCGGGGATGGAGCAGGTCTGAGGCGCGCATGATCCCAAGATAGGATATAATTCCGCTGCGGGAAGCCTGTTGTAAGTGACTGCTGACTCCCGCATACAGCACCGCCGGCTTCGTCCGCCGACAGGACCCATCGCCATGAAACCGCTCCAGGCCTCGTCCGGCGACTTGAACGCCGATCGCCGCGCCGATTATGCCGAGATGCTTCACGCGGATGGCGATCATGCGGCGGCAGTGGAATTGCTGCTCGGCGCACTGGAACTGACGCCGCAATGGGCGATGGGCTGGTTTCGCCTCGGCGAAATGCAGCAGGCGGCGGGTGCTCCGGACCTGGCCGCGCAGGCATGGACGGTGTCGCTGCAACTCGATCCGACGGATCGTCAGGGTGCCGCCCTGAATCTGCAATTGATCGGCAAGGCACCGCGGACCGACGCACTGCCGAGCGCCTTCGTCGAGACGCTGTTCGACCACTATGCCGAGAGCTTCGATGAATCGCTGGTCGACAGGCTGGGGTACCGGCTGCCCGAGTTGCTCGATCAGGCCATTCGAACCGCCAGGCCGGGCCGCTTTCCGCTGGCGCTCGATCTCGGCTGCGGCACCGGGCTGATGGGGCAGAGGCTGCGGCCGATCGCCGATCGGCTGGAGGGATATGACATTTCGGCCAGGATGCTGAAGCAGGCGCGGGCCAAGGGCGTCTACGATGTCCTTGGCAAGGCCGATCTGCGGGATTTTTCCTATGCCGGCCCGAAAGCCGATCTGGTGACGGTCGCCGATGTCTTCATCTATGTCGGTGCGCTCGACAGCGTGGTGAAGTCGATTGCCGGCTTGCTGGCCAGGGATGGCCTTTTCGCCTTTTCCGTCGAGAGCTTGGCCGGCACTGGCGATTTTGTGTTGCAGCCGTCGCGCCGCTACGCACATTCGCAACATTATGTGCGTGACGTCCTGGCTGCCGGCGGGTTTTCGATCCTGTCGCTGGAAACGACCGTGATCCGGCAGGATCGCCGGGAACCCGTCGACGGGCTGGTCGTTGTGGCAGGCAAGCCGCCGGCAGGTTGAGGCGGCAGTCTTTCATCGTCCCGGCAGGCATCCGTGCTGCGAAAAAGTCCGATTTGCATGCGCGACTGATATTTGCGATCTGGTCGCATCAAGGCGGGATATCAGGAGGAGCATAGTCGATGCGCTGGAACATGATTGTCTTGGCATCTTGCCTTGTGGCCACCGGCTGCGCGGGCAGTTCAATGGCCGAGCGGCAGGACGCCGACATACAGTCCTCCCTGCAGTATGACAGCGTGCCCTGCGACCAGCTGCTGGCGCAGCGCAACGGGCTGGCGCAGCAATATCATCTGTCGACGAAGGCCAAGCCGACATTTTCCAATCCGGCGATGGGCTTCGGCCCGTTCACGCCGGACGTGCGCTCCAAGACCAAGCGCGACGCCGACAAGGCGACCGGCGAGATCGATGCCATGAACCGGTCGATTGATCGCCGCGACTGCGGCCAGCCGGACAAGCAGAAGAAGCTCCTGCCTGGCTAGATCGGGCGCCCATCGGCCTGAAATAGAAACGTTCGCGCGCGCCCAGAAGGACGCCAGTCCGCTCTAATACCCCGCCTTGCGGTCCACCAGATTGTCGAGCTTTTCGCCGCGTTCGAAAGCGTCCATCTGGCGCAGCATGATCGGCACCAGGTGGACGGGGTCGGAGGTCGCCGCCGCGTGCGGCGTCACGAACACTTTCGGATGTCCCCACAGCGGACTGGTCTTCGGCAGCGGCTCGACCTCGAACACATCGAGGCTTGCCTCCTTCAGCGTGCCGTCATCCAGCGCCCGCATGATGTCGGCGTCCTTCTGCAGGCGGCCACGTCCGGCATTGATCAGCACCGAGCCGCCGAGGCCGTTGCGTTTCCTCAGCTCCTTCAGCACGCCGTAGTTGATGATGCCGTGCGTGTCCGGCGTCAGCGGCAGAAGCACGACCAGGATATCGGTCGCCTTGAGGAAGGGGATCAATCCGGCCTCGCCGGAATAGGTCGCAACGCCTTTCATCGGCCGCTCGCTGCGTGACCAGCCATTGACGGCAAAGCCGAGCGACAAAAGCACCGAGGCCGCGGCGCGGCCGAGATTGCCGAGCCCCATGATGCCGACCGAAATATCACTGGCTGGCCGCTGCTGTGGTTCGTGCCAGATCTTCTTCGGCTGCTGCGACCGGTAGAGCAGGCCCTGGCGGTGATGGTCAAGCACCCGCCAGACGACATATTCGGTCATGTACTGGGTGAGGTTGTCGGCGACGACCTTGACGATAGGCACGTCGGGCAGGCCGGGATCGGCGAAGATGTGGTCAACGCCGGCGCCGATCGAGAAAATGGCGCGCAGATTGGGCAGCGACGCCAGAAGGTTCGGCTTCTGCTTCCACACCACCGCGTAGGTGATCGAAGGGTCGCTGGCGCCGTCGGGCTCAAGCACCACCTCGCGCTCGGCCGACAGCAGGTCGCGCCAGCGCTGCGGATGAAAGCCGGTGACGGCAAGCAGGATGCGGCCTTTTTCCATCTTGGTCTTCTAGTCCCTTTTTACGCAAATCACTCGCTGACGATGCCGACTGGCGCCGTTTCGATCTTGAAGGCGGCCGAGATCAGTGCCCGAGTATAGTCCGTTTGCGGATTTTCAAAAATCTGCTCGGAAGGCCCGGCTTCGACGATCCTGCCGTTGCGCATGACGATGACGTCGTTGGCCAGCGCCCGGATGACCTTGAGGTCGTGGCTGATGAACAGATAGGCAAGGTCGTGTTTGGCCTGCAGGCTGCGCAACAGGTCGACGACCTGCGCCTGCACGCTCATGTCGAGCGCCGATGTCGGCTCGTCGAGCATGACAAAACGCGGGTTGAGCACCATGGCGCGCGCAATGGCGACACGCTGGCGCTGGCCGCCGGAAAACTCGTGCGGGTAGCGGTTGCGTGTCGCAGGGTCTAGCCCCACTTCCTTCAGCACATCGGCGACGCGCGCGTCGCGCTGGTCGGGCGACAGCTTCGCCTCGTGGATCTTCAGGCCTTCCTCGATGATCTCGGCGATCGACATGCGCGGGCTGAGCGAGCCGAACGGATCCTGGAAGACGATCTGCAATTCGCGCCGCAACGGCCGCATGGCGTTGAAGGAGAGCTGGTTGATATCGCGCCCGTTGAACTGGATGCTTCCGGTCGACGAGATCATCCGCGCCAGCGCCAGGCCGAGCGTCGTCTTGCCGGAGCCGGATTCGCCGACCACGCCCAGCGTCTGGCCGGCGCGTACGGTGACATCGATGCCGTCGACCGCTTTCACATTGTCGACGGTGCGGCGGAAGAAGCCCTGCTTGATCGGAAACCAGACCTTGATGTCCTTGCCGGTCATGACAGGCTTGGCAGCGGCGTTGGCGGCCGGCGGCTTGCCTTTCGGCTCGGCGGCCAGCAGATGGCGCGTATAGGGGTGCTGCGGGTTGGCGAAGATCTCCTTGGTCAGCCCGGTCTCGACGATCTTGCCCTTGGTCATCACGCAGACCCGGTCGGCGATCTTGCGCACGATGCCGAGGTCGTGGGTGATGAACAGCATCGACATGCCCTTGCGGCTCTTCAAGCCGGCCAGCAGCTCGAGGATCTGCGCCTGCACGGTGACGTCGAGCGCCGTCGTCGGCTCGTCGGCGATCAGCAGTTCGGGTTCATTGGCCAGCGCCATGGCGATCATCACGCGCTGGCGCTGGCCGCCGGACAGCTGGTGCGGATAGGCATCGAGGCGCTTTTGCGGATCGCGGATGCCGACCTCGTTGAGCAAGGCCAGCGTGCGCGCCTTGGCCGGGCGGTCGGCCATGCCCTGATGCAGCTTCAGGATCTCGACGATCTGCTGCTCGATCGTGTGCAGCGGATTGAGCGAGGTCATCGGCTCCTGGAAGATCATGGTGATCTTGTTGCCGCGCACCTGCCGCAACTGCTTTTCGCTCATCGCAAGCAGGTCGGCACCCTGGAACAGGATCTTTCCCGATGGGTGGCTGGCGCTGGGATAGGGCAAGAGCTTCAGCACCGACAGCGCCGAGACCGATTTGCCGGAGCCGGATTCGCCGACCAGCGCCACCGTCTCGCCCTTGGCGATGTCGAACGAGATGTGGTCGACGGCCATCGACTGCTGTCCGCCTTGCGCAAAGGCGACGCTGAGATCTCGCACACTGAGCAAGGGAGTGTCGCTCATCTGAACGTCTTGCGCGGATCGAAGGCGTCGCGCGTCGCCTCGCCGACGAAGACCAGCAGCGACAGCATCAGCGAGATAACGACGAAGCCGGAAATGCCGAGCCACGGCGCGTTGAGATTGCGCTGCGCCTGCTTCAACAGTTCGCCAAGCGAGGCCGAGCCAGGCGGCAGGCCGAAGCCGAGATAGTCGAGCGAGGTCAGCGTCGAGATCGAGCCGCTGAGCAGGAAGGGCATGAAGGTCAGTGTCGCCACCATGGCGTTGGGCAACAGGTGCCTAAACATGATGGTGCGGTTGGGCACGCCCAGTGCGCGGGCCGCGTTGACATATTCGAAGTTGCGGGCGCGCAGGAACTCGGCCCGCACCACGCCAACCAGCGCCACCCAGGAGAACAACAGCATCAGGCCGAGCAGGATGAAGAAGCCCGGCGGCAGGATGGCGGCGACGATCAGCAGCAGATAGAGCACCGGAATCGCCGACCAGATTTCGATGAAGCGTTGGAACAGGAGATCGGTCCAGCCGCCGAAATAGCCTTGTACGGCGCCGGCCGCGACGCCGATCAAGGCCGAGCCGGCGGTCAGGATCAGGCCGAACAGCACCGAAATGCGGAAGCCGTAGATGACGCGCGCCAGCACGTCGCGCGCCTGGTCGTCGGTGCCGAGCCAGTTCCAGTTGCCGACGATGCAGGCCGGGTCGGCTGCCCCTTGTGGATACTGGATGCAGCGCGCCTTGGCGTCATACTGCCAGGACGGCTTGGCGGGTGCTGCTTCCGGAATGGCGTTGTTGACAGTCTGGTAGGAGTAGCGCACCGGCGGCCAGATCATCCAGCCATTGGCGTTGATCTCGTCCTGGATGACCGGGTCGCGATAGTCGGTGATGGCATAGAAGCCGCCGAATTTTTCCTCGGGGTAGGCGACCAGCACCGGAAACAGAATCTCGCCCTTGTAGGAGGCGATGATCGGTTTGTCGTTGGCGATCAGTTCGGCAAACAGCGACAGCACGAACAGGACGAGGAAGATCCACAGCGACCAGTAGCCGCGCCGGTTGGCTTTGAAGTTCTGCAGGCGGCGCTTGTTGAGCGGCGACAGGAAGGGCCGCGCGATCCGCTCCGGTGCCGCCTGCGTGGTGGCGGTCGTGTCCGACATCAGACGTCTCTCCGCTCGAAATCGATGCGCGGATCGACCCAAGTGTAGAGCAGGTCGGACAGCAATCCGACGAACAGCCCGAGCAGCGAGAAGATGTAGAGGTTGGCGAACACCACCGGATAGTCGCGTTCGACCACCGACCTGAAGCCGAGCAGGCCGAGGCCATCGAGGGAAAAGATGTTCTCGATCAGCAGCGAACCGGTGAAGAAGGCCGAGATGAAGGCGCCCGGAAAACCGGCGATGACGATAAGCATGGCGTTGCGGAAGACGTGGCCGTAGAGCACCTGCCGTTCCGACAGGCCCTTGGCGCGCGCCGTCACCACATACTGCTTGCGGATCTCCTCCAGGAACGAGTTCTTGGTCAACAGCGTGGTGGTGGCGAAGGCCGACAGCACCAGCGCCGTCAGCGGCAAGGTCATGTGCCAGAAATAGTCGACGATCTTGCCCGACCAGGACAACTGGTCCCAATTGTCGGATGTCAGGCCGCGCAGCGGAAACCAGTCCCAGAACGAGCCGCCGGCAAACAGCACCATCAGCATGATGCCGAACAGGAAGCCTGGAATGGCATAGCCGACAATGACGACGCCGCTGGTCCAGACGTCGAAGGGCGTGCCGTCCTTGACCGCCTTGCGGATGCCGAGCGGGATCGAGATCAGATAGGACAAAAGCGTGATCCACAGCCCGATCGAGATCGACACCGGCATTTTTTCCAGGATCAGGTCGAGCACCGAAATGTCGCGGAAATAGCTGTCGCCGAAATCGAAGCGGGCGTAGTTCCACAGCATCATGCCGAAGCGCTCGAGCGGCGGCTTGTCGAAGCCGAACTGCTTCTCCAGCTTCTTGATGAATTCCGGATCGAGACCCTGCGCGCCCCGATATTTCGAGCTGACATCGCCGGCGGCATCGAAATTGGCGCTGCCGCCTGCGTCGCCACCGCCGCTACCGAGGCGATCGCTGCCGCCCTGGTTGGTCAGCCGGGCGATGACCTGTTCGACCGGGCCGCCGGGGGCGAACTGGATGACGGCGAAGGATATCGCCATGATGCCGAACAGGGTCGGGATCATCAACAGGATGCGGCGCAGGATATAGGCGCCCATCAGGCCTTTTGCCCTGCTTGAGCGAACATCTCAGCCTTTGCCAATTTTTGCCGCCTTGCCCTTATCGAACCACCACAGCGTCTCGACCGGAAAGCCGAAATCGGGCTTCTGCTCGAGAAAACCGAACATGTCCCAAAAGGCGACGCGGTGATTCGCCAGATAGTATGTTGGAATCCAGTCTAGTCGCGCGCGCAAGACCCGGTCGAGCGCTCTGAGCGCGGTAACGAGATCGCTTCGGCTCGGCGCCTTGCCGGCCGCCACGATCAGCGCGTCGATGGCTTTGCTCTCAGTCCCGGGATAATTGCGCTGTCCCGGCGTTTTCGCCATCCGGGAATCATAGAGCATCTCCAGGCCGTCAACAGTCGGCGTCGCCCCGATCGACCAATGCAGCACGGTAAGATCGAAGTCGAAATCGCTGTGCCGCTGTTCATACTGTGCCGAATCGACTTGCCGGATCGAGGCGTCGATCCCGATCGCCTTCATATTCTCGGACCATGGGGTGAAGATGCGAACGATGCCGTCATCTTCTGCCAGCATTTCAACCTGCAGCCGCTCACCCTTGTCGTTGACGACAAAACTGCCGGCGCGCTTCCAGCCGGCTTGCGCAAGCAATCTCGAAGCTTCGCCCAGCAGCTTGCGGTCATGGCCCGAACCGTCGGACAGAGGCTGCGTCACGGCTTCGCCAAAGACCTCCGGCGCCAACTCGGCCCGGAACGGCTCCAGCAGGGCCAATTCCCCAGACGAGGGCAGACCTTCGGCCTTGTAGTCCGACCGTTCGAAGTTCGATTGAGAGCGCTCGTAAGAGCCGTAAAACAGCGCCCGCTTCATCCATTCGAAATCGAAGCATCTGGCTATCGCCCGCCGCACCCGCTCGTCGCGGAATTGTGGACGACGCTGGTTCAGCGCGACACCCTGCATGTCTGGCGTCTTTTCCCCGGGAAACTCCCGTTTGACGACCTTGCCGTCCTTCAGCGCCGGAAAGTCGTAACCGGTCGCCCATACCCGTGCGGTAAATTCCTCCCGGAAATGCGTGTCACCTTTCTTGAAGGCTTCAAACGCGGCCTGCCGATCAAGATAGAAGTCGATGCGGATGCGGTCGAAATTGTAAAGGCCGCGGTTCACGGCGAGATCTCGGCCCCAATAGTCGGCGACGCGTTCATATTCGACGGTCTGTCCGGCTGCCACGCGCCCGACTTTGTACGGTCCCGAGCCGAGCGGCGGCGTCATCGTCGAGGCATCGAAATCATGGGCCGTATAAAAGGCCTTGGACACGATCGGCATGGACACGATCGCAAGGATGTTTTGTGCCGACTGTTCGCCGTTGAAGGTGAGATCGAGGGTGACGGGATCGGTCGCGACCGCTTTCGTCATGTAGCGCAGCGCCTTGGAAAGGTTCGGATGGCCCTGGTCTTTGTAGAGTTTCAAGGCGAAGGCAACGTCTTCAGCGGTCAGCGGCGAGCCGTCATTGAACCGTGCTTGCGGTCGCAGGCTGAAGCGGAAGCTGTTGCGGTCTTGCGACAAGGTCACGGACTCGGCAAGCAGGCCATAGACCGCGTCCGGCTCATCGAGCGCGCTTGCCATCAGGGAATCGAAACAGAGTTCCGTGCGCGGCGGCGAATCTCCTTTCAACACCAGGGAATTCAACGTGTTGAAAGTCAGGGAGCTTTGATTGAGGGTGGCGTTCGGCGGTGCGAAATTCATCTGGCCGCCCTTGGGAGCGTCCGGGTTGACATAGTCGAAATGCGCGAAGTCCGGCTTGTATTTCAGGTCGCCGAAGGCCGACAGGCCGTGCAGCTTGGTGCCGGTCGGGATGGTGGCGAAGGCCTTGCCGGGCAGCAAGGCGGCGGCCGCGGCAGCACTGCCCAAAGCAAGGAAATCGCGGCGGGCAAGGACCGTTATCAATTGCTGCCCCTGTATTTGGTGGCCAGCGCTTTTTCCTTGCCGAGGTCGATCCACCAGGAATTCTGGTCGGCGCCGACATAGGCTGGCTGCTTGTCGGGAATGCCGAATTTGTTCCAGTAAGCCAACCAGACCACGGCTCGATAATACTGTGGCACGACGTAGTAATTCCACAACAACACCCGGTCGAGCGCATGGGTGGCGGCAACCAGATCATCGCGGTCGGTAGCGAAGATGATGCGGTCGACCAGATCGTCGACGACCGGATTCTTGATGCCGGCGTAATTGCGCGAGCCGGGCCGATCGGCGGCCTTCGAACTCCAGAAATCCCGTTGCTCGTTTCCTGGTGATTCAGACTGACCAAGCTGCGATATGATGACGTCGAAATCGAAATTGTTGACGCGATTCACGTACTGGGTCTGGTCGATCAGGCGCAGAGTCGCATCGACGCCGATCTTGCGCAGATTGGCGATATAGGGGCTGGAGATCACCTGGTCGGTGTCGTTCCAGCCAAGGATTTCGAACTTGAACGGCTCGCCGGTCTTGGCATTGACCATCTTGCCGCCCTTGATCACCCAGCCTGCCTTGGCGAAGAGATCGACGGCCTGCTTCAGGTACTTCCGTTCTGCTTGCGGCGAATCGTAGACCGGGAGCTTAAATTCCTGGGTGAACAGTTCGGGCGGCAGCTTGTCGCGATGCTTTTCCAGAATCTCCAGTTCCTTGCCTTGCGGCAATCCGCTCGACGCCAGTTCGGTGCCCTGGAAATAGCTTGATGTGCGGGTGTTGAAACCGAAGAACAGGGTTCGGTTCATGCTCTCGAAGTCGAATGGGTAGGTCAGTGCCTCGCGAACAAGGCGATCCTGGAACAGCGGACGCCTCTGGTTCAGCATGAAAGCCTGCATCGGCTCAGGCGAGGTGGTCTTGAATTCCTGCTTGATAACGTCGCCGGTTTTGACTGCCGGAAAATCATAGGCCGTTTTCCAGCGCCTCGAACTGTTTTCCGGCTTCACGTCATCCAATCCGCCCTTGGTGAAGGCGAGCCAGGCAGCATTGTCGTCCAGAATATAGGTGAAGCGTTGCGTGTCGAAATTCTCGCGGCCGATCTTCACCGGCAGCTTGGCCGCCCAGTAATCCGGCACGCGCTGCCAGACGATTTCCGAGCCCGGCTTGAAGCTGGCGATCTTGTAGGCAGCGGAGCCGAGCGGGATTTCCAGCGTCGGCTTGGTGACGTCGCGCTTCTTGCCGTTGGCATCGTCGGCTTCCCACCAGTGTTTGGGCAGCACGGCGAGGTCGCCGATGATCTTCGGCAGTTCCCGGTTGCCCTTCTGGCTGAAATGGAATTCGACTTCGCGGTCCGAAATCGCCACGGCATCGGTGACATTCTCGAAATAGCGGCTGTACATCGGGCTGTTGGCCTTCAGCACCTGGAACGACCAGATGACGTCATCGACAGTAATCGGCTGGCCGTCGTGCCATTTGGCACGCGGGTCGAGCCGGTAGGTCGCCGAGGAATAGTCGGCCGGATATTTGTAGGCGTCGGCAATGAGCGGATGGCTGGTGCTGCCTTCGTCGGTCGCCTGCTCCATCAGCGTGTCATAGAGCAGGCCGCCGCCGAAGCCGATCAGGCCGGCGGCCGGCGATCCCTGGACGATATAGGGGTTGAAGCTGTCATAAGTGCCGAGCACCACCGAATTCAGCGTGCCGCCCTTGGGCGCATTCGGGTTGACGTAGTCATAGTGCTGAAAATTGTCGCCGTATTTGGACTCGCCGATCAGCGATGAGGTGGTGCGCCATTCGTCGGCCTGGGTCGCTTGCAATCCCGCCGCCAGCAGGGCCGCCGTCAGCAACGACTTGAGAAGCGTTCGGCCAACCGTCATGCACTATCCTCTTCGCGCTGCGTGTCCCTGATCAATCCAGACAGGCAATCTAGATGATTTGCCGCTCGTGAAAACCGCAATGCGCGGCTTTGTCGCTGCATATGCGATCATCCTAACAAAAAAGCCGGGCTGAACCCGGCTTTTTCAAGATCGTCGAGGTGACAATTTGTTTATTGGGCAGGCGCCGGTGCCGGTGCGGCGGGAGCTGGCGCAGCCGGAGCCGCGGGCGCCGCCGGCTTGGCGGGAGCGGCAGCCTCAGCCGGCTTCGCCGGGGCGGCTGCATCGGCAGGCTTGGCGGGCGCGGTCGCATCGGCGGCAGCCCCTGGCGCCGGCAGCGGCTTGGGATTCTCCGACAGCGTGCGCAGATAGGCGATGACGTTGGCACGGTCCTCGTCCTTGGGCAGGCCGGCAAAGCCCATGGCCGTGCCTTTCACGAATTTCTTCGGCGAGGTGATGAAGTGGTTGATGTTGTCGTAGGTCCACTTCTCGGTGCCGCCCTTGGAGAATTCCTTCATGCCGGCCGAATAGGCGAAGCCTTCATGCTCTGCGACCGGACGGTCGATGAGATCCCACAGATCGGGGCCGACCTTGTTGGGGCCGCCCTTTTCGCCGGAATGGCAGGCCTGGCATTTCTTGAACACGGCAGCGCCCGCCTCGACATTGGCGGTCGCCAGCAGGTCGGCGATCGGCTTGGCTGCGGCGGCAGGAGCGGCCGGGCCGCCTTCCGCGGGCTCGGCAGCTTCGATGGCGAAACCGGGTTTTTCCGGGGCCGGCGAGGCAAACAGCGCATCGGACACAAGGCCGACCGAGAAGACCACGAAAACGGTTCCGAGCAATCCGGCGAGCAGCTTGTTGACTTCGTTGGAATCCATACGCCCCTTGCTCCCTTTTCCGGCGGACCGAACCGTCCACTCCGTCCGTCGGTATCGTGACCCACCCTGCGAAGGCGGTCAAATCGGGCGGAAACTAGGTCTTTTGCTCGGGCGTTGCAACACCTATAAGGGCGCTTCCAGTGAGACCTTTTGCCACTTTTCCCTTCCTCTTTCGAGACGTCTTGCAACGCGCATGTCCACGCTGATCCTGATCCCGGCCCGCATGGCCTCGACCCGCCTGCCGGGCAAGCCGCTGGCCGACATCGCCGGCGCGCCGATGATCGTCCATGTCGCCCGCCGCGCTGCCGAGGCCGGCCTCGGCCGGGTGGTGGTGGCTACCGACACGCAAAGCGTGGCGGAAGCGGTGCGCGCGCACGGGTTCGAGGCCGTGATGACGCGCGTGGACCATGAATCCGGCTCCGACCGCATCCACGAGGCGCTGGTCGCGCTTGATCCTGAGCGTAAGGTCGAAACGATCATCAATGTGCAGGGCGACCTGCCGACGATCGATCCGCAAATCATCATCGCTTCGCTAAGGCCTTTCGAGAATGCCGCGGTGGATATCGCCACGCTCGGCGTCGAGATCGTCCGCGACGAGGAAAAGACCAATCCGAACGTCGTCAAGATCGTCGGTTCGCCGCTCTCCGGCACCCGGCTGAGGGCGCTCTATTTCACCCGCGCCACCGCACCATGGGGCGAGGGCGCGCTGTATCACCATGTCGGCCTCTATGCTTATCGCCGCGCGGCACTCGAGCGCTTCGTTGCGCTGAAGCCGTCGCCGCTCGAACGGCGCGAGCGGCTGGAACAGCTGCGGGCGCTGGAAGCCGGCATGCGCATCGACGCCGAGATCGTTCGCTTGCTGCCGCTTGGCGTCGACACGCCCGAAGACCTCGAACGCGCCAGAACCATCCTTTCAAACTGAACAATCCCTTCGACCAGAGACACTTTGAATCGAGACTTGGGCATGCCTGAAAAGACCAACAGAATATCCTTCCAGGGCGAACCGGGCGCCAATTCCGACACCGCCAGCCGCAACGTCTATCCCTCGATGGAGCCGTTGCCGTGCCCGACCTTCGAGGATGCGTTCAACGCGGTCGAGACGGGCAAGGCCGATCTCGCCATGATCCCGATCGAGAACACCATTGCCGGGCGCGTCGCCGACATCCATCATTTGCTGCCGGAATCGAAGCTGCATATCGTTGGCGAATATTTCCTGCCGATCCATTTTCAGCTGATGGTGCTGCCCGGCGTCAAACGCGATGAGATCAAGACCGTCCACAGCCACATCCACGCGCTTGGCCAGTGCCGCAAATACATTCGCAAGAACGGCTGGAAGGCAGTGGTCGCGGGCGACACGGCGGGTGCCGCCAAGCTGGTCTCCGAGGTCAAGGACCGCACCATGGCGGCGCTGGCGCCGGCGCTGGCCGCGACGCTCTACGGGCTCGATATCATCGAGGAGAATGTCGAGGACACCGACTCCAACGTCACCCGCTTTGTCGTTCTGACCAAGAACAAGCAGTGGGCCGAGCGTCCGTCAGCCGACACCAGGATGATGACGACCTTCATCTTCCGCGTCCGCAACGTGCCGGCCGCGCTCTACAAGGCGATGGGCGGTTTTGCCACCAACGGCATCAATATGACCAAGCTGGAAAGCTACCAGTTGGGGGCTTTCACGGCGACGCTGTTTTACGCCGACATCGAGGGCCATCCCGACGATCCGCTGGTCAAGCTGGCGCTGGACGAACTTCGCTTCTTCTCCCGCGAAGTGCGGATCCTGGGCGTCTACCCGGCCAGCGAATCGCGCGAGCAGTGGAAGGTGGCCGACTAGATCACCGCGCCCAGCGGCACATAGTCGATTTCGAGAAAGGTCTCGACTTCCGGGACCCAGCGGTCGCGCACGAAGGCGACGTGGTCGGGATGGTCGTTATACCTCGTGTAGGCGGCCTGGTCGGCGAACTCCATCGAGAAGCCGAAGCGATAGTCGTTCTTGGGGCTGACCTGCCGCAATTGCTCGAAATGCGTGACGCCCCTGATCGCCGAGAGGGCTTTCTTGGCGTCGACCAGGAACCTCTTTTCCTCCAGCGAATGCGGCGGATGCTTCAGCGTGAAGACGACGGTGTGACGGATCATTTTCTGCTCCTGCAATGTCTTTCGGTATTGACTGCCATCATTCGCTGTCGACCCAGGCGCGAATGAGGTGATGGGCAATGGCGCCTTTCGGTGGCGTGATCAGATTGCCGGGATGCTCCCTGGTCAGCATCAAACGCACTTCGTCGCGGGCAAACCAGCGGCAGTCCTCCAGTTCGTTGAGGTCGGCCTGGATGTCATCGTTGAGCGGCTCGCCGAAGCAGCCGATCATCAGCGAATAGGGAAACGGCCAGGGCTGGCTGGCATGGTAGACGACGCGGCCAAGCCGGATCCCGGCCTCCTCCAGGGTCTCGCGGCGCACCGCAGCTTCGATCGTCTCGCCCGGTTCGATGAAGCCGGCAAGGGCCGAGTACATGCCTGGCCCGAAATGCCGGCCGCGCCCGAGCAGGCACTTTTCCCGCGTTGCCGTCAGCATGATCGCCACCGGGTCGGTGCGCGGAAAATGCTCGGTGCCGCAATTTGGGCAATGGCGCTTGTAGCCGCCGGCCCGCATCTGTGATTCGGTGCCGCATTTGCTGCAGAAGCGATGGCTTGCGTGCCAGGCGAGCAGGGCGGCACCTTGCGCCATCGCGCCGGCTGCCGCCTCGTCGATCAGCCCTTGCATGTAGACCGAGCGGTAGTCGATTGCCTTGATGGTCTCGGGCAGATGTTCGGCGTCGACGCCGGCGGGCACCGCCAGCACGGGTCCCCGTTCGGAAAAGCCGAGCAGGACTCCCTGGGCGAAAGAAACCTTGAAGGGCTTGCTCTCGGCGGCACCGAACCAGGGGTCGAGACCGCCACCCTCGCCGAGCTTCAGATAGAGCCGGCCGCCATTCATCAACAGCAGTCGCGTCGTCGGATCGGCGAGCGCCTTGTCGACGGAATTGTCGGCGCGGTTCTCGGATTGCCGGTCGATCATGTTGCCGGCAAAGCCGACGAACTGGCTCGGCTCGCGCAACGGCGCGTCAAACAGGCGGAAGCTCATGCGGACTCTGATGCTTTGGGATGGACACGGGGAAGGCTTATAGCGCCGCCTTGATCGTTTGGGCAAACCGGCGCAGGTCGGAACGCTGATAGGGCTCACGCAGGCCATGTCCCCACACCGGGCCCGGCCAGCCGGGATCGCCTTCCGAACGCGCGATGACATGGATGTGCAACTGGCGCACGATGTTGCCGAGCGCGCCGGTGTTGATCTTGGTGCAGCCGGTCACCTTTTTCAGCGCCTGTGCCACCATATTGGTCTCGAAGGTCAGCATCGCCTGGTCGAGTGGCGTCATGTCGTGGATTTCCTCCGCGCCCGGCCGCTGCGGCACCAGTAGCAGCCATGGCCAGCGACGATCGTTCATCACCCGCAATTCGCACAGCCCAAGCCACATCAATTGCTCGCTGTCCGCCTCCAGCCGGGCGTCCAGCGTGAATCCGGCCTCCAGGCCCGGCAGCATCGGCGTTTCCCTTGCTTTTCTTGGTTTCCTCAAACTCATGACGCTAGAGCGGCAGCAACAGGGCTGCAAGCGAATCATTGATCCGCAGCGGTTCGCGCCGCTGATTTGCCTGCGCACTTGCATTTCATCGCCGAATTGCCGATATGGGAAGCGGGAGGTTGGTGGTGGACGATCCACTCGCCAACCGGGTCAGGTCCGGAAGGAAGCAGCCCTAACGAGCCCGGAACGGGTCATTGTTCCAGCCTCCCACCTCATCGGCCCCTCTCGCGACATTGACGACGCATTGCAGCGCGGGCGAGACTATGCGCAGGAATAGGCCGCCTTCGGGCGCGGTTATTTGGAGCTTTACGGGCGAATGAGCGAAGCCGGAAATTCGGGAACGGACAAGGCCGCCGCCTATCGTGTGCTGGCGCGCAAATACCGTCCTTCGAACTTCTCCGAGCTGGTCGGCCAGGAGCCGATGGTGCGCACCCTCACCAACGCCTTTGCCACCGGCCGCATTGCCCAGGCCTGGATGCTGACCGGCGTACGCGGCGTCGGCAAGACCACGACGGCGCGCATTCTGGCGCGAGCGCTGAATTACAAGACCGCCACATCAGACCAGCCTTCGGTCGAGCTTGCCGTGCTCGGCGAGCATTGCCAGGCGATCATGGAAGGCCGCCATGTCGACGTCATCGAGATGGATGCCGCCTCGCACACCGGCATCGACGACATCAGGGACATCATCGAGCGCGTGCGCTACGCTCCGGTCTCGGCGCGCTATAAGGTCTACATCATCGACGAAGTGCACATGCTTTCCACCCAGGCCTTCAACGGCCTGCTGAAGACGCTGGAAGAGCCGCCGCCGCACGTCAAGTTCATCTTCGCCACCACCGAAATCCGCAAGGTTCCGATCACCGTTTTGTCGCGCTGCCAGCGCTTTGATCTCAGGCGCATCGACGCCAGCGCACTGGTCGCGCACCTCTCCTCGATTTCGGCCAAGGAAGGCATTTCGGTCGACGACGACGCGCTGGCGATGATCGCCCGCGCCGCCGAGGGCTCGGCCCGTGATTCGCTCTCCATCCTCGACCAGGCGATCGCGCATGGCGCGGGCAGTGTCAGCGCCGATGCGGTGCGCGCGATGCTGGGGCTGGCCGACCGCGCCCGCATCGTCGACCTGTTCGAGCATGTAATGAAGGGTGATGTGGCGGCAGCGCTTGGGGAGTTCCGCGCGCAGTACGATACCGGCGCCGATCCGGCCGCCGTGCTGACCGATCTTGCCGAGTTCAACCACCTCGTCACCCGGCTGCGTTTCGTGCCGTCGGCCGTCGACGATGCGGCGCTGTCGCAGGACGAGCGCCAACGCGGCGCGGATTTCGCCAGGACGCTGTCGGTCAGGGTGCTGTCGCGGACCTGGCAGATGCTGCTCAAGGGCATTCCCGAGGTGCAATCCTCCAACCGGCCGGTGAGTGCCGCCGAGATGGTGCTCATCCGGCTGGCCCACGCCGCCGACCTGCCGACGCTGGACGAGGCGTTGAGATCGCTCGAGGGCGCGGCGCCGGTTCAAAATGGCGCGTCGCGCCCCAATGGCGCGCCGACGGAGTCCGGCAATGGTGGCGGCGCCAGCGCGGTTACACAAAGCCGCATGCCATCCGGGCCAGGCGGCGCGCAGACCATGCGGCTGGTCGAGGCCACGCCCGCCCCTGTCGCCTTCGTCGCGCCCCCTCAGCCGGTGCTGGAGACGCAGCAGGTACCGCTGAAATCGCTGGCCGACATCGTTGCCCTTGCCGACGCGCAGCGTGACATCGCCTTCAAGGTGCTGGTCAAGAGCTGTATCCGTCTCGTGCGCATCGAGCCCGGCCGCATCGACGTCGGTCTGACAGCTGACGCACCCAAGATGCTGCTCAACGACCTGACGACGAAGCTGCGTGCCTGGACCGGCCGCAGCTGGCTGGTCTCGCTGTCGAAGGAGGAGGGCGGCCAGACGCTCGCCGAAATGGAATCGACCAAGCGCGAGACCGCCTTCCTCGACGCCAAGAGCGATCCGACCGTTGCCGCCATTCTGGCGCGGTTCCCCGGCGCCAAGATCATCGACGTGCGCATTCCCGACGCGCCGGAAGCCGATACGGCCGAGGCCGAAGTGCCGGTCGAGCCGCCGGCGGACGACGACGAGACCTGACCACAGCACGAATCCGCAAAGGACCCGACCATGAAAGATCTTCTCGGCCTGATGGGCAAGGCGAAGGAAATGCAGGCCAAGTTCCAGGCCATGCAGGACGAGATCGCCACCTTGGAGGCGTCCGGCCAGGCCGGCGGCGGCCTGGTCAACGTGACGCTGACCGGAAAATTCGAGATGAAGTCGCTGAAGATCGACCCGTCCCTGTTCAAGGAAGACGATGTCGAGATCCTGGAAGACCTGGTGCTGGCCGCCCACAATGACGCCAAGACCAAGGTCGAGCAGATCATGCAGGAAAAGACCAAGGCGCTGACCGCCGGCCTGCCGATCCCGCCAGGAATGAAACTGCCCTTCTAACGTTTCAGCGGCAGCGCGCCATGACCGAAGAGCCCTCCGAAAGACTGATCGAGCAGCGTGTCCGCAACCGGATCTACGAGGTCCTGGAGATCCTGGCCGATTGCGACGCCGGTGTCGATCTCGTCGGCATCAAGGGCTACTTCGACCTGTTCGAGGATTACGTGCATCGCCCGTCGATCGAGGCCGGCACGTCGGCGCTGTCGAGGGACGAGCGC
Source organism: Mesorhizobium newzealandense (assembly GCF_042682145.1). Taxonomy (NCBI): domain Bacteria; kingdom Pseudomonadati; phylum Pseudomonadota; class Alphaproteobacteria; order Hyphomicrobiales; family Phyllobacteriaceae; genus Mesorhizobium; species Mesorhizobium newzealandense. The sequence continues at coordinate 53,049 of NZ_JBHUGZ010000027.1, forward strand.
GTGATCGTGCTCGAGATCGCCGAATTCCTGGAGGCGGCCGGCGAGACAAATCCGGACTTCACCAAGGCCGAATTCATCGAAAGCGACTGGCCGGGAAAGATCGCGCCAACGGCCAGGGACGCGCTGGTGCTGTTCCTCAGGCGCGGCCTGTTTTCGGAGAAGGTCGAAGAGCTTGAACCTGGCCAGTCGGCCGCGATACCGGCTGGGCGGTAACCGGGAAAAGCCACGCAACTGTTCCAATTTGGCAACAGTGCCTCATTAATAACGTTTTAGCCATCATTTTGCCTGAAAGTGTCTCATTCTTGCCGCAGCCTGGGGGCGGGCGTCGAAATGAGGGTTACCTTTTGATTGTCATGCGATGGAAGACGCCGCTGTTGCTCGGCGCCGTCATTTCACCCCTGTTTTTGGCTGCCTGTAGCCAGACCACTTCACACGGCATGTCCGTAGCCAGCCTGACCGACGCCATCACGCCGAATTTCCTGAGCTCCCGCTCATACAGCCACACGCCGAAGGACAAGCAGTGTCTGGAACGGGCGATGTTCTTCGAGTCCAACCGGTCGAGCCGCGACGGCATGATCGCGGTCGGCACGGTGGTGATGAACCGGCTGCGCTCCGGCAACCACGGCAGCACCATCTGTGAGGTGGTAGGCGAGCGTGGGCAGTTCGCGCCCGGCGTCATGACCCGGTCGATGAATTCGCGGGCGATGCCCGATGTCGAGGAAGCCGCCGATGCCGTGCTCAAGGGTGAGCGCAAGGCCAAGCTGAAGAACACGATGTACTTCCACACCGCCGGGCTGCGCTTCCCGTACAAGAACATGCATTACACCATGGTTGCCGGCGGCAATGCCTTCTACGAGAAGCGTGGCCGCAACTGGCAGCCGCTGCCGGATGAACCGCAGGTCGCCATCGCCTCGGCGGCTCCCGAAATGGTGAAGCCGGCCGCGCCAGTGACGCTGGTCGCTTCCGCCGAGCCGGTGCGTCCGGCCAAGCCGGCGACAGTTCGGTCCGCACCTGCCCAACAAACCTACATGACCGCCTCGGTGGCGCCGACCGCGAAATCCGCGCGCGTCTCGGTGGAGCCGACGGTGGTGGCGATGCAGGAGCCGATGGAAGAACCGGATGCCGCCCGTTTTGGCGGAACTCTGGCCAAGCCGGTCATCTCCTCGGTTGCGAACGCGCCGCAAGAGGCGGCGATGGGGTTCCAGTCGACGCCTGAGAACACCGATGCCATCGGCGCGATGATCGTCAGCCAGGGCCGGCCGCTCGAAGCCAACTGATCTGCAGTCCATGGTCCGCCCCATGGGTCCGCAAGTGTAATATGGCGGCTCATGCGGTCGCGGGATGTTCCAAAGAGCTCTGAAAAATCCTAGATCAGAGCGATGTCCAAGCGAATCGCCGGTCCCGAGATCGAACGCCTGATCCAGCTCCTGGCCAAGGTGCCGGGCCTGGGTCCCCGTTCGGCCAGGCGCGCGGCACTGCACCTGATCAAGAAGAAGGAGCAACTGCTGTCGCCGCTCGCCGCCGCCATGGCCGAGGCGGCCGACAAGGTGCGCATCTGCTCGACCTGCGGCAATGTCGATACGGCGGACCCCTGCATGATCTGCACCGATCCGCGCCGTGACGCTGGCACCATCATCGTCGTCGAGGACGTTTCCGACCTGTGGGCGCTGGAGCGGGCGGCAGCGATGAATGTGCGCTACCACGTGCTCGGCGGCACGCTATCGCCGCTCGACGGCGTCGGCCCCGACCAGCTCAACATCCGTCAGCTGATCGACCGCGTCGCCGGCGGCGAAGTCAGGGAGATCATCCTCGCTGTCAACGCCACGGTCGAGGGTCAGACCACCGCGCATTACATCACCGACCAACTGTCCGGCTTCGACCTCAAGGTGACACGTCTGGCGCATGGCGTGCCGGTCGGTGGTGAGCTCGATTATCTCGATGAAGGCACGCTGGCCGCAGCGCTGCGCTCGCGGACGGCGTTTTGACGCAATTGGCGGAGAAGGATGCTCCTGAGATGACTGCATTCCTTCGCGCCCCGCTCTACGAACTGGCCATTGCGATTTTCCTCGCAATCCTTATCGCCCTGGGCGCCGCAGCCCCCGCCTCCGCCGCAAAGATCGACGACCAGTTCCGTGCCTGGCTGCAAAACGACCTGTGGCCGCAAGCCAAGGCGAAAGGCATCTCCAGGAAAACCTTCGATGCCGCTTTCGACGGCATCAAGCCCAATTTGAAGCTGCCTGACCTGGTGAAGCCGGGCGAGAAGGCGACCACGCCGCAAAAGCAGCACCAGGCCGAGTTCGGCTCGCCCGGCGCCTATTTCGCCGAGAAGACGATAGGTGCAGTGGCCGCTGGCGGCCGGGCGCGCGAAGCGACCAGTGCCCGCACGCTGGCGGCCGTCGAGAAGCGCTATGGCGTGCCGGGCGAGGTGCTGCTGGCGATCTGGGGGCGTGAAACCGGCTTCGGCGCGGCAAAAATGCCCTACGACGCCTTCGAAGTGCTGGGCACCAAGGCGTTCATGTCGACCAAGAAGGATTTCTTTCGCACCGAACTGCTTGCGGCACTCGAGATCGTCGAGCGCGGGCTGGCCCCGGTCGGCGCGATGAAATCATCCTGGGCCGGTGCGCTCGGCCAGCCGCAATTCATGCCGACCTCGTTCCTGAAACATGCCGTCGACTTCGATGGCGACGGCCGCGCCGACATCTGGAATTCGACGCCGGATGTGCTGGCCTCGATCGCCAACTATCTCGTCCACTATGGCTGGGTGAGGGGGCGTGGCTGGGGTTTTGAGGTGACTGTCCCGGAAGCGGTGTCCTGTTCGCTGGAAGGTCCTGACCAGGGCAAGAAGATTTCTGAGTGGGCGGCGATGGGCATCAAGCGTGTCGGCGGAAAGCCGTTTCCGGCAAGCGAACTGAAGGCCGTGGGGTTTCTGCTGATGCCGGCCGGACGCAGCGGGCCGGCCTTCATCGCAACACCCAATTTCTACGTGCTGAAGGAATACAACACTAGCGACCTCTATGCGCTGTTCATCGGCCACGGCGCCGATCGCATCGCCCATGGCGACAGCAATTTTGCCGGCAGCTGGGGCGCGGTCGGTGGGCTCTACCGGTCAGACATCGCCGCTTTGCAGCGGGCGCTGGAGGCCAAAGGCTATGATGTCGGCAGCGCCGACGGCCTGCCCGGCTTCAAGACCCGCCGTTCGATCGGCAAGTGGCAAACCAAGAACGGTCGCGCCGCCACCTGCTTTCCCGATGCCGGGCTGGTCACTGCGCTCAAGTAGCTCTGAAATTAGCAGATTTTTCCCGATTAACGGCGCCAATTAGCCGGCGCATGCATCGACTCGCCACAGCGCATTCTGGTCCAATACGCAGTCTTGCAAATGCTCGTTGCCGACTGGAAGACCGCCGAATAGGGTGTTGACCAACTGGACAAAAACCGCAACGTTAAGAGGTCGGAGGGCCGGTGTTCGGCGCCGAAAAAAATTCTGCAAACCTGAGCCGGGAACTCAGGCCAACAAACAACAAAACAGGGAACAATCACAATGATGATGGAAAAGTTCGCTCTACGCTCTCGCATCTTGCTCGCGGGCGCAGCCATGTCCGCGCTGCTTCTGGCCGGCGCCCCGGCTGGCGCGGTCACACCCGCCGACACGCTGGTCGAAGGTTTCGCCATCGACGACATCATCTCCATGGATCCGGGCGAGGCGTTCGAACTGTCGACCGCCGAGGTCACCGGCAACACCTATGATCTGCTCGTCCGTCTCGACCTCAGCGACACCTCCAAGGTCAAGGGCGACCTTGCCGAAAGCTGGACCGTTTCCGACGACGGCCTGACCTACACCTTCAAGCTCAAGCCCGGCCTGAAATTTGCCTCGGGCAATCCGATCACCGCGGCCGACGTCGCCTATTCGTTCGAGCGCGCCGTCAAGCTGGATAAAAGCCCGGCCTTCATCATCGGCCAGTTCGGCGTCAGCGGCGACAACGTCACCGACAAAGCCAAGGCGGTCGACGACACCACCTTCCAGTTCACCGTCGACAAGGCCTACGCGCCGAGCTTCGTCTTGAACTGCCTGTCGGCAACGGTCGCGTCGGTCGTCGACGCCAAGCTGGTCAAGGAACATGTCGCAGCGGTGACGCCGAGCGCCGACTACAAATGGGACAATGACTTCGGCAATGCCTGGCTGAAGACCGGCTATGCCGGCTCGGGCGCTTTCAAGTTGCGCGAATGGCGCGCCAACGAAGCCGTCGTCATGGAGCGCAATGACAATTACTACGGCGAAAAGGCCAAGCTGGCCCGCGTCATCTACCGCAACATGAAGGAAAGCTCGGCCCAGCGCCTCGCGCTCGAAGCCGGCGACATCGACGTTGCCCGCAACCTCGAGCCGAACGACCTCGACGCCATCGCCAAGAATGCCGATCTCACATCCACCAGCGCCCCAAAAGGCACGGTCTTTTACATCAGCCTCAACCAGAAGAACCCGAACCTCGCCAAGCCCGAGGTGCGGCAGGCGTTCAAATATCTGGTCGACTATGATGCTTTGGGCTCGACCATCCTCAAGGGCATCGGCGAAATCCACCAGACCTTCCTGCCGAAGGGCGTGCTGGGTGAACTCGACGAGAATCCGTTCAAGCTCGACGTTGCCAAGGCCAAGGAATTACTGGCCAAGGCCGGTCTGGCCGACGGCTTCAGCGTGACCATGGACGTGCGCACCGGCCAGCCGATCACCGGCATGGCGGAATCGATCCAGCAGACGCTCGGCCAGGCCGGCATCAAGCTGGAGATCATCCCTGGTGACGGCAAGCAGACGCTGACCAAGTACCGCGCCCGCAACCACGATATCTATATCGGCCAATGGGGCCAGGACTATTTCGATCCGAATTCCAATGCCCAGACTTTTGCCTCGAACCCCGACAATTCGGATGCAGCCAAGACCAAGACGCTGGCCTGGCGCAACGCCTGGGACATTCCGGACCTGACCAAGCAGACGGAAGCAGCGCTGCTCGAGAAGGACGCGGGCAAGCGCGCCGATATGTACAAGGATCTGGAGAAGAAGATCCTCGACACCAGCCCCTTCGTCGTTATCCACCAGCAGCTGGAAGTGGCTGGCCTGCGCAAGAACCTCAAGGGCTTCGCACTCGGTCCGAGCTTCGACAGCAACTTCGTCGGGCCGGTTTCCAAGGAATAGTGCCCGCGCATGAGTGCGGTTGAAAACGAGGGCGGGCGCGGCAGCGCCCGCGCCGTCGCCTTTGCATCATCGCTCGGCCGGTTTCTGGTCATCGCGGTCACGACCTATCTTGGTCTGCTCGCCGTGACCTTCTTCATCGGCCGTGTGATCCCGATTGATCCGGTGCTGGCGGTGCTCGGCGATCGGGCGCCGGCCAATGTCGTCGAGCGCACGCGCCGCGAAATGGGTCTGGATCTGCCGCTGGTCGAGCAGTTCTACATCTATGTGAAAAATGCCCTGAACGGCAATTTCGGCACCTCGGTGCTGACCACCAATCCGGTCATGACCGATATTCGCCGTGCGCTTCCGGCAACGACGGAACTTGCGACGCTGGGAACGCTGATCGGTGCGCTGTTCGGCGTGCCGCTTGGCGTGCTGGCCGCGGTCAGGCGCGGCAGCCTCATCGACCAGATTGTGCGGATCATCGGGTTGATCGGTTATTCCGTGCCGATCTTCTGGCTGGGACTGCTGGCGCTGGTGCTGTTCTACGCCAAGCTGCAATGGGTCGCTTTCCCGGCCCGGCTCGACGTCGTCTATGAATACACCTTCACGCCGATTACTGGTTTTTATCTCCTCGACTCCGCTATGCAGGGGCAGTGGGACGTCTTTTATGATGCCTTTCGGCACATCATTCTGCCGGCCTCGCTCCTCGGCTATTTCTCGCTCGCCTATATCAGCCGCATGACGCGCTCGTTCATGCTCAACGAACTGTCGCAGGAATACATCGTCGCGGCGCGCGCCAAGGGCCTGTCGGAAACCCGTATCATCTGGGGCCATGCGCTGCGCAACGCCGCCGTGCCGATGGTGACGGTGATCGCGCTGTCCTATGCCGGGCTGCTCGAAGGTTCGGTGCTGACCGAGACGGTGTTTTCCTGGCCGGGCATCGGCCTCTACATCACCAACTCGCTGCAGAACGCCGACATGAACGCGGTACTCGGCGGCACCATCGTCATCGGCTCGGTGTTCATCGCCATCAACCTTCTCTCCGACCTGCTCTACCGGGTGCTCGATCCGAGGACGAAGTCCGCATGAGCGCCGGCGCCATCCAGACCCGCCGCGACTGGCTGCTCAGCGAGCGGCCGGCGTCGCGCATGCAGGCAAGGCTCGGCCGCGCCTATGTCGCGTGGCGGCGCTTTTCCGCCAACAGGCTGGCGTTTCTCGGCCTGCTCATCATCATTGCCCTGCTGGTCGTAGCCGCCCTTGCCGGCGTGTTGGCGCCCTACTCGCCGACATTCGGCGACCTCAAGGGGTCGCGCCTGCTCGCGCCGAGCGCCGAGCACTGGTTCGGCACCGACGACCTTGGCCGCGATATCCTTTCGCGCATCCTCTATGGCTCGCGCTGGACGCTCTACGTGGTCATCCTGGTCGCCATCATCGCCGCGCCGATCGGCCTGCTCGTCGGCACCGTCGCCGGCTATGCCGGCGGCTGGACCGATGCCATCCTGATGCGCATCACCGACATCTTCCTCGCGTTCCCCAAGCTGATCCTGGCGCTGGCCTTTGTCGCCGCCCTTGGCCCCGGCATCGAGAATGCGGTGCTTGCCATCGCCATCACCTCATGGCCGCCCTATGCGCGCATTGCGCGCGCCGAAACGCTGACCGTGCGCAATTCCGATTACATCAAGGCGGTGCAATTGATGGGCGCCTCGCCCTTCCGCATCGTGCTGCGCCACATCATGCCGCTCTGCATCTCCTCGCTGATCGTCCGGGTGACGCTCGACATGGCCGGCATCATCCTGACCGCGGCTGGCCTCGGCTTCCTCGGCCTCGGCGCGCAGCCGCCGCTGCCAGAATGGGGCACCATGATCGCGTCGGGCCGCCGCTTCGTGCTCGACCAGTGGTGGGTGGCCGGTGCGCCGGGCTTCGCCATCCTCATCGTCAGCCTTGGCTTCAACCTGCTCGGCGACGGCCTGTGCGACGCGCTCGATCCCCGCAGTGGTGACCAATGAGCACGCTTCTCGATGTCGAGAATCTCAGCGTCACCTTCCCGACCCGCACCGGTATTGTCGAGGCGGTTCGCGGGGTTTCCTTTTCGCTTGGCCGCGAACGGCTTGGCATCGTCGGCGAGTCCGGCTCCGGCAAATCGCAGACCGGCCGCGCCATCATGGGGCTGACGCCGCCGCAGGCCCGGATATCGGCCAACAAGCTTGCCTTCGACGGCATCGACCTGCTCAGCGTCTCGCCACGCGAACGCCGGGCGCTGCGCGGAAAACGTATCGCCATGATCCTGCAGGATCCGAAATATTCGCTCGATCCGGTGATGAGCATCGGCCGCCAGATCGTCGAGACGCTGCGCACGCATGAAAAGGTCGGCAAGGCCGAGGCGCGCGACCGCGCTTTGGCGATGCTGGAGGCGGTGCAGATCCGCGACCCGGCCCGGGTCTTCGACCTGCACCCGCATGAAGTGTCCGGCGGCATGGGCCAGCGCGCCATGATCGCCATGATGCTGATCGCCGGGCCGGAGATGATGATTGCCGACGAGCCGACCTCGGCGCTCGATGTGACCGTGCAGCTCGACGTGCTCGGCATTCTCGACAGGCTGGTCAGCGATCGCGGCATGGGGCTGATCTTCATCTCGCACGATCTGCGCCTGGTCTCCTCCTTCTGCGACCGCGTCATCGTCATGTATGCCGGCAAGGTGGTCGAGCAGCTCAAGGCGTCCGAACTCGGCCGTGCCCAGCATCCCTACACGCGCGGCCTGCTCAACTGCATGCCCAAGATCGGCGCCGACCGTCACCCGCTGCCGGTGCTCGACCGCAAGCCGGAGTGGGCCTGTTTTGGGCTGGCTTTTGGGGCTGTGGAGTGATTTGCTCACTGGGTCTTGTCGTGGATTGACAGCAGCGTGGTTTCCGTCGGACATAGGTTTTGTGTTGTTGGTTGTTGGGTTTGGTTGGAGGTTTTGTGGAGTAGGGGTTGATGATGCGGATTGTTCGATCGACTTTCGTCAGTGCGCTTTGTGCTGTGGCTGATAGTGGGGCGGTCTAGCTTTTTTCGATGTGTCGTGCAGTAAGTGCCGGGCGAGATGTGATTCCAGTATAAGTTGATCTTATATATATGATAAGCTAAAGACTTCGTCCTTTTGTGCGGCGCTGGGTTTGTCGGCCGGACATCCCGGCTCTCTCCGGCAAAATTCGACGACTGCTGCTGCGAGGCCATCCACGCCGCGGGCGGGGTCTTGCCGCCGCCCCGCATCCAGGCGCCCCCCGGCCCCGCTACGGTCCCTCCGGTCTTCTCTGTTTGCTCTGTTTTGCTTTCTCTATTCGTTTCTGTCTTCTGGTTCTGGGTGGGTCCACTATTGTCTGGTTATTGCCTGTGTGTTTGTTGCGGTACTCGGCTGCCTTGGCTCTGCTTCTGGTTTTTAGTGTGCTTCGGCCTCTGCTCTGTCTGTCCCTCGTGGTGTGAGCTATCACCTGTGTCAATTTGGGCACAGTCGACTGTGTACATGTAGATAGTGTGAAGGATATGTCTCGGCCCACGCGTCCGCGACAGGCCTTTTTATGACCGCAAAGTAGCAGTGATTGGGGTTGTGTTTCGGCCCGTTAGTGGACCCCGTGGTGCCCTCCTGTGCGTGGGGGGTCGGCCTCTTTGTCCTCCTTCCCAGGACGCAGTCCGTACGGGTTTCGCGGCCCCTGGGCGCTCTGCACTTCCGCGCCAGACAGCCGGCCGACCGCCTGCTGCCCAGGAGCCTGCTTGCCATCCATGTGTTTGTTTTTTTTGTGTTCTTTTTTTTTTTGTTTTGTGGGCGGATAGTAGGCTATCGATTTGTTCTGGCGAAGGTGCCCTGCCGGCGCGCCGCTTAATTTCGGCGCGGCCCACGTGCGCCCCGCCCGCTTTGGGCACTGTCGGTTGCGCTGTTTCGTGATTTAATTGCTTTCAACGTGCGAATACCATTAAGGTTAGTAGGCAATGTTCAGAAAATATGTCGATCTGTGCATCGCGTAAGGAATGGCTAGCTAGTATGTTGATTATTGGCCTGCTCTGCAGTTAGCTTTACGTAGCTGGCTGCATATTTAAAAAGATGTGGGTAAAGAGACGCAGTCCAGCCATGCGGGTGGCTATGAGTCGAACGCCATTCTCGCGCCTGTCTTTCGGACCCGGATGGTTTCGGTTTTGGGCCACACGGCGCAAACTCCGGCTTGTGTGCTCGTCCCGGGCTGGGCGCCACCATCATCCCACCAACCGGAATTTCGCCTCCTCCTGCTGCGGATTCTGCCGCTTTTTTTCGCGCCCCCCTGCTTACTTGTGCGCATTCAATTGTCGTGCGGGCCGCCACCGCGCCACGCCAGCGCCAGCGCCGTGGGTCCGATCACGCGCGCTCATCTCGAACGTCGATCCTGCTGCTCGACGAGCCGACTCGGCGCTCGACGCCTCGGTGGCAGGCGGAAGTGCTCAACCTTCTGGAAGAGGTCCGCCGGGCGCCGCAACTGACCTTCCTGATGGTCAGCCACGACCTCGCCATCATCACCCACATGTGGAGCGGTTGATGTGAGTGCAAAGCGGCGAGGCGGTGGAGAATCTCGCGGCAAGCGACCTTGTCGAGCGCCGCGTGACGAGGATTATACGCGCAATCTCCTCAGGGCGAGCGACGGGTTCGTGGAGGCGTAGTAGTTCTATCGCGGGGCGACCGAAATTTCCGTCTCGGCTTGCCCCAACTTCCGGCACCGTTTCACTGTGCGCGCCTTCGCTTTCCTGCCCCCGCTTCGCTCCTTGATGCGGAACCATGCCACATAGAGCGCAGCGCAGGAAACACAGCAGTGTGATCGCGGTGCGGCAATGATGCCCGCCCATCATTGGCATAGGCCATCGGTCCCCGCAGAAAACACCTCACGTGCGATCGGGATCAGCGGCGAAGGCTCGCGGGCCGCTGCTAGTCAGCGCAATTCGGGGACCCCGCATGCGGTGCCTCGGTCGCCTCGATACACCGCCCGCCAGCGGGTCCTGCCTTCGGTGACGAGATCTCGATCTGCACGATCAGGAGGACCGAGTTGCGGATCAGGATGCCAGATCAGCGCAGACGCCAGAGGAGTTGCGACGAGTAGCCGAGCGGCGCGCGCTCGGGCACGTCGAGTGCGTTCCACCCACCGTCCGATCAGGCCGAGCGGTCGCCACAGCAACGACCCGGAACAGGGCTGGAGCGTCGTGCAACGCACGTCAGAAGGGATGGTGGGGTCGCCATGACGAACAGCATCAGCGGGCACGGCGGCGGGCGATCGGTCCTTGGCTTTAAGCGTTTTCTCACTCGTAGCCTGCGGTCTGACCGGAATTAGCCTGGCGGCAGCTGGGGCGATGAGCTATTCGACGGGCTGGCTTCGTTGGGGTGACACGGTCGCGGGGCAGCGGTGTCGCCGACCAATCCGGTCGTCCGCACGGGTGATCGCGGGAATGCGGGTTACGCGCTGCATATCCGTCGGATGCTCCAGCGTCGTAGCGGGAGAGTACTGTGGCCACCGCCGCGAGCGGGATCGCCTCGGCCCACGGTGCTGGTCGGGCAGGTTGCAGTTTCTGCAGCGTCCTGATCGAGCGGTTCGGCAATCGAGTGAGCGCGCCACGACGTTGATCATATATAGGTGGCGTCGCGCACCGGGATGGTGGCGCCGCCGACCGTGCTGTTCAGCGCGCTGCGATACGGAGAGGTGAGACGAGCTGGCGCGCCTTGTTCCTGCGATGCAGTCGACCCTCAAGCACACGAGCGCTGCGGCTCGTGTTCCAATCGAAGGTTGGCGCGGCAAGCTTCGGATGGTCCCGAGATGTGAGGTCGGCGAATTGCTGCGCCAGGCCGCGCACCGTCTGGAGTCGGGGACCGCCGACGCGGTTTACTGCACCGGGCGGCCGACCGGCTGCCCAACTCGAGCGGCTTGCGAAGGGTGCATGCGGCACGACGAACAGACCATCGCGCAGCATGCTTCTCCAGTTGCCGCTGTCAGCTCGGTTTGCGGCCTCGGATGGCTTGGTGACGAGGGACGGTCTGGCCGAAAATCGTGTATTGGCCGGTGTGCAACGTCGATAGGCGAGCAGGAAGCGCACGCGCCTGGCCGACATAGGAGCTGAAATTGGTCGATGTCGGGATTGCCAGCCAGCGCGCGCCCTTCGAAACGCTCCCCCCCGACGGGTACACGCGTCTCGGTGATCGACGAGTGTGCTGCGGCCAGGGTCAATCGGACGATCAGGGTCCGGCCGGTCGGGACAGAAGGAGGAAAGAACTGCTGCTGGGGACGAGGCCGAAGCCGGCTATGAGCAGGCAAAACCAAACAGCACGGTGGCGATGGGTGTGTATGATGGTCAGCCAGTGATGCCGCACAGAGCCGGAGTAGGCTGCGCGCCGGAACAGTGTGACGTGAAGCGGCCCGGATGGTGTCGGTGTGCTTTGTCTTCATTCGTGTCGCCGGAGAATTGTGACGCCGATAGCGGCGCAAACAGCACTGCACGATCCATGATACCAGAAAGCGATATCTGCGATGACTGAGGAACAGTTTGAAGTGTTATCGCCGGCGGCGCTGTTGTTGAGGTGCCTATCGGGATGATAAATGCCGGGCGACCGTCACCAGCGTACCGGTTCAGAATTGGGAAGGCAGTCGATGGAGTGTAGACGTTTTAAAGTCGCTGCTTGCGCAGTTTGTCGCCGATGCAAGGCGCTTGGCCCACCATGCATCGACGACCGAGCGATTCATCGCGTCGTGAGCCAGGAGACCGCGGCGCAGATGACAGCGACTCCCCCAGCGAGATGGCATGCAGCGAGATTGCCGAGATGAGGCCTATGAGGTGAAGGTGATGGCAGCACCGCGGGATCGACAGCGCCAGACGAAGCCCGCGGCGCGCATGCTAGGATGATGAAGGGACACCGCGAGCACGATGGCGGATCCGCCTCGAACAGGGCGCGCGTGAAGCCCGAGACGGCCATCCTCGGACGATTGAGGGCTGCGTCCGCGACAGATGGCACACCGAGCCGACCGGCAGGTCCGGCCGCACTCTTGTTATCCTCCGTCGGTGCAGGCGCCTCGCGAACTGCAGCAGATTGGCGTTTGGGCTCCATGCGATGTCGGGAGCCCTGAGGGCATCCTGGCCATGAAGCGGAAAAGCGCCGTCGGCGGATCGCCACATAGCCGAGCAGTGATCGTCGCCACGTCGCTCTCAGCGGAAGAAGCGGCGCGTTGACGCGCAGATTGATCTGGCACGCAGACTCATCTTCTTCGGAAGTTGAATGGCCCACCCGACGCGCACGCTGATTGCGCTCCGGTCCGCGACTCGATGACACCGGACGGCGTGGGTCGTGCTCGCGTTCTGCGCTTGCAGGCTGGGCAAACGATCGATTGCTGGGTGAGGCCAGGGCGGCGATCTGGCGGGTTCCGAGAATTCGAGATAGATCGCCTCCGTCCTGCGCGCCGACGAGATCGACCTTGCCGGCATTCGGCACGGTCAGGATCTTGGTGCGGACTCATCGACCTAGTCGCGCA
>NZ_JBHUGZ010000028.1:0-197045 GCF_042682145.1 Mesorhizobium newzealandense
ACGTGCTGGCATGGATACGATCGAAGATGGCAGGATTTCGACGCAGCGGGTTGCGGGCGTGGCGCGGCTTTCCTGTGCTGTCGGCGAGGGTCGCACGCGCCTGCGGCGCCTCTATCAGGATGGTGCCGCCAAAATAAGGATGCCGACTGTCTCGGCCGATCCGCTCGAGGCCGTGCTGATCAACACCGCCGGCGGGATGACCGGCGGCGACCGGCTCGGCTGGGAGGTGGACGTCGGCGCGGCTGCTTCGGCGTCGATCACGACCCAGGCTTGCGAGAAGATCTACAAGGCCGCATCCGACCGGGCCGAAGTGCGGGTCAATTTGTCGGTCGGCGAAAACGGCCGCATCGCCTGGCTGCCGCAGGAAACCATCGTCTTCGACCGGGCAGCGTTTGCCCGCACGCTCGACGTCGAGCTTGCCGTCGGCGCCGAGGCGCTGGTGCTGGAGGCCACCGTCTTCGGCCGCCTGGCGATGGGCGAGCGCGCCACACAGGGCCATTTCCATGACCGCTGGCGTGTCCGCAGGGATGGCGAACTCATTCATGCCGAGGATTTTCGCATCGGACCCGATATCGCGGCAACGCTCGACCGTCCGGCGGTTGCCGGAGGCGCGATCGCGATGGCGACGCTGCTGCTGGTGTCGCCGCGGGCCGAGGCGCTGCTCGATCCGGTTCTGGCGATCGTCGGCGGCCAGGGCAGCGCCAGCGTCTGGAGCGTGAAGAAATCTGGCAAGCTTCTTGCGAGGCTCTACGCCGGGGACGGCTATCAGCTGCGCCAGCGGCTGGTTCCACTCGTCGAATTGCTCAACGGAAGGGCGGGACTGCCCAAATTATGGTCACTGTGAGTCTGTCTATGCCAATCCAGGGAAGCGCATGAACCTGACGCCGAGGGAAAAGGACAAGCTGCTGATCGCCATGGCGGCGGTCGTGGCGCGCAAGCGGCTCGAACGCGGCGTCAAGCTCAATCATCCGGAAGCGATCGCGCTGATCACCGATTTCGTCGTCGAGGGCGCCCGCGATGGCCGCCCGGTCGCCGAACTGATGGAGGCCGGCGCCCATGTCGTCACCCGCGCGCAGGTGATGGAAGGCATCGCCGAGATGATCCATGACGTGCAGGTCGAAGCGACATTCCCCGACGGCACCAAGCTGGTGACCGTGCACGAACCTGTCCGGTGAGGTGAGGAGACCAAAATGCTCGAGCTGCGCCCCAATTGCGAATGCTGCGACAAGGACCTGCCACCCGAGGCGGCCGACGCGCTGATCTGTACCTTCGAGTGCACCTTTTGCGCCGACTGCGTGGAACAAGTGTTGGGCGGCACCTGCCCCAATTGCGGCGGCAATTTTTCGGCGCGGCCGATCCGCCCGGCGGCGATGCTGAAGAAATATCCCGCTTCGACCAAGCGTGTTCTCAAAGCCGAAGGGTGTGGCCCGCGCAAGGCCGCGTGAACACCACGACACAGCAAATGAAAGGCACTTAGAATGACGTCAGCCAAGCGCTTATGCCTGTCGGCGATCCTGCTGCTGGCCGCCGCCATGCCGGCCTATGCCCATGTCGGCATCGGCACGACCTCCTCTTTCATGGCCGGCTTCATGCACCCGCTCTCCGGCCTCGATCATATGACGGTGATGATCGCGGTCGGCCTGTGGGCGGCGCTCAAGGGCGGCAAGGCAATCTGGGCGTGGCCGGCGGCCTTCGTCGGCGTCATGCTGGTTGGCGGCGGGCTCGGCATGCTGCATATGCCCCTACCCTTCGTTGAACCCGGCATACTGGCGTCGGCCGTGGCGCTCGGCCTGCTGGTGGCGCTGGCAGTCGATCTGCCTGTATCGGCCGGCGTCGCCATCATCGGCCTGTTCGCGCTGTTCCACGGCCACGCCCATGGCACCGAGGTGCCGGAAAACGCCGGCGGGCTCGAATACATGGCCGGCTTTGCCATCGCCACCGTGCTGCTGCATGCCGTCGGCATCGCGGCCGGGCTCGGTCTTGGCATCAGGTTCCGTGGCCTGGCCCGCGCCGCCGGTGCTGCCTGCGCGGCGATCGGCGTCGGCCTCGCCTTCGGCGTCGTGTGAGGGCACGATGATCCCGGGCGAAATCATCCCCAAGGACGGCGACATCGAGCTCAACAAGGGCCTGCCGACCGTCACCTTGAAAGTGGCCAACAGCGGCGACCGGCCGATCCAGGTCGGCAGCCACTACCATTTCTTCGAGACCAATGAAGGGCTGAAATTCGACCGCGACCGTGCGCGCGGCATGCGCCTCGACATCGCCGCCGGCACGGCCATGCGCTTCGAGCCCGGCCAGGAGCGCGACGTGACGCTGGTGCCGCTCGGCGGCAAGCGCGAGGTCTATGGATTTCAGCAGAAGGTGATGGGCAAGCTGTGAGATCGATGGTGTCTCATGCCTGTCGCCTAAAAGTGTCGAGCGGTTTTGAGGCAACGACAAGCGGCGCTTTTGGCCCAGGGCGGGTCACCGTTTCACGGAAACGTCGAGCCGCTTTATCTCTCTGTTTTGACGCAATTCCGGACGGAAAACCGTTTCACGCTTTTCCTGGAACTGCTCTAGTTCGACGGCTTGGCCGCGGCGTAGATGACGATCTTTCCAGGAGTGTCGAATTCGACGGCAAGAATATCCTGCGCAAGCACACGCCGCGACTCGATGGCGTTAAACAGCAAGGCGTTGGCCTCGATCTCCTTGCGCAGTTCCGCGATGTCGTCCTGATGCTGTTTGACCTTGCTCTCGATCACTGGCGGCGGGCCGCCTTCGCTGCGCGCGGCATCGGTGAGGAACACGATATCGACCTTGTCGAGCTTGGACGTCTTGCGCACCGTGCCGATGTTTTCGCGCGTCCGGTCGATTGCGGTGTTGACGTTGCCGGCTTCGACGGTGGCGTTGGCCTCTTCCTGCTTGACCTGCGAGCCGACGATGCGGTTGACGGTCTCCGGGCTTTCAAGTCCCTGCGCATTCAGCGCCGCCTGGGGAAGGCTCGCCGCGAGAAACGCAGTCGCCGCGACGGCATGCAGCCATCGGGCTTCGGGCAAGGTGGTGATGGTCATCGCTCACTTTCAAGATTCGTTTCAGCACTCACGCAGCCAAACGAATCCAGCCCTGCCACGGTTCCCTTGCCGATGCGGCGGGCGGACCGAGTGCCGGCCCGCCGCAGCGCCTTGTCAGCTCGCCTTCTTGGTGATCAGGGTCAGCGAGCCATTGGGCTCCATGCTGGCGGCGATGACCTGCGCCGAGCTGAGCCCCTTGGCTTCGAGCGCCGACTTGACCTTGGGCGTGGCGTCGATCGAGCTGCGCAGTTTCTGCAGGCCGTCATCGCCGCGCTGGGCGATCACCTGGTTGACCTGCGTCTGGGTGTCCTTCGGCAGCTCCGTGATGTCGACGATCTTGACGCTCTGGATCGTCGGCACGGCCGGCTGAGCCTGGGGCGCGGCTGGAGCAGGCGTGGCCGGAGCGGGCTGCTGCTGGGCACTGGCGGCGCCCGCCAGCATCAGTGTGGCGGCGGCGGTAATCAATATTGTTTTGCGCATGGATTTTCCTTCCATCGATTTGGCAAACGGTCGTGTTGGGGTGACCCCCTAACCTCAACCGCTAAATCGGATCAGAAGGTGTCGCCCAGCGGGTCATTGCGTGACCATAGGATGGCGGCAATGTGGGGGTCGGCCAGCGACCAGGCCCGATTGCTGTGGAGGTAACGGTGAACTCTTCAGGCTACTCAGAAGGCGGTTTGCGCTACCAGAAGTTCATCGACGAATTTGTCGAGCTTGCGGGCTCCGAGGTCATCGCAGGCCGGATCAGAAAAAATGGGCACTCCGAACATACGAATCCGGATGATCTGCCCTTGGATTTGCGGGAGGAAACAAGAAAGGCCTTTCTCCTATCGCTTACGGACTCAAATCGGGAAATTGTCGCGCAACTGATTGAAGAGGCTCGGAGCAGTGCAGTCCACGATCTTCTTTCCAAGATCGAGGAGATGCACACACGTGGAGGGCTCGACTTGATTGTCGATGGCTATCGACTGCCGAAGGATCCGTTCTGGGGCAGCATGCATATGGACTACATATGCCGGCGTGCCGGCGATCCGTGGCCCGAAGAAGAATCCGAGACCGAATAGCCAAGAAATGGGGAACATCCTATGCCCGCCAGAATCTCCCGAGCCGCCTATGCACAGATGTATGGCCCGACGGTCGGCGACAGGGTGCGGCTTGCCGACACCGAATTGTTCATCGAGGTCGAGAAAGATCTCACCACCCATGGCGAAGAGGTGAAATTCGGCGGTGGCAAGGTGATCCGCGACGGCATGGGCCAGAGCCAGGCGTCACGCGCGCAAGGCGCGGTCGATACCGTCATCACCAACGCGCTGGTAATCGATGCCAGCGCCGGCATCTTCAAGGCCGATATCGGCCTGAGCGACGGCCGCATTGTGGCAATAGGCAAGGCCGGCAATCCGGACACGCAGGATGGCGTCACCATCATCATCGGCCCCGGCACCGAGATCATCGCCGGCGAAGGCAAGATCCTGACCGCCGGCGGCTTCGACGCGCATATCCATTTCATCTGCCCACAGCAGATCGAGGAGGCGCTGATGAGCGGCATCACCACCATGCTCGGCGGCGGCACCGGCCCGGCGCATGGCACGCTGGCGACCACCTGCACGCCGGGACCATGGCACATGGCCCGCATGATCCAGTCCTTTGATGCCTTCCCGATGAACATCGGCCTGTCGGGCAAGGGCAATGCATCCTTGCCTGCAGCACTTGAGGAAATGGTGCTGGGCGGCGCCTGTTCGCTGAAGCTGCACGAGGACTGGGGCACGACACCGGCGGCCATCGACTGCTGCCTGTCGGTCGCCGACGACTACGACGTGCAGGTGATGATCCACACCGACACGCTGAACGAATCCGGCTTCGTCGAGAACACCGTCGCCGCCATCAAGGGCCGCACCATTCACGCCTTCCACACCGAGGGCGCTGGCGGCGGCCATGCGCCTGATA
This sequence comes from Mesorhizobium newzealandense, assembly GCF_042682145.1. Taxonomy (NCBI): domain Bacteria; kingdom Pseudomonadati; phylum Pseudomonadota; class Alphaproteobacteria; order Hyphomicrobiales; family Phyllobacteriaceae; genus Mesorhizobium; species Mesorhizobium newzealandense. The sequence continues at coordinate 4,995 of NZ_JBHUGZ010000028.1, forward strand.
TCATCAAGGTCTGCGGCCTGCCCAACGTCATTCCGTCCTCGACCAATCCGACACGGCCCTACACGGTCAACACGCTGTCGGAACATCTCGACATGCTGATGGTCTGCCATCACCTGTCGCCGTCGATCCCCGAGGACATCGCCTTTGCCGAAAGCCGCATCCGCAAGGAGACCATCGCGGCGGAAGACATCCTGCACGATATCGGCGCCTTTTCGATCATCTCGTCGGACAGCCAGGCCATGGGCCGCGTCGGCGAGGTGGCGATCCGGACCTGGCAGACCGCCGACAAGATGAAGCGCCAGCGCGGCGCGCTGCCGCAGGAAACCGGCAACAACGACAATTTCCGCGTCCGCCGCTACATCGCCAAATACACCATCAATCCGGCCATCGCGCATGGGCTGTCGAAGGACATCGGCTCGATCGCGGTGGGAAAACGAGCCGACCTGGTGCTGTGGAACCCGGCCTTCTTCGGCGTCAAGCCGGATATGGTGCTGATCGGCGGCATGATCGCCGCAGCCCCGATGGGCGACCCCAACGCCTCGATCCCAACGCCACAGCCAATGCACTACCGGCCGATGTTCGGCGCCTATGGCAAGGCCAGGACCAACTCGTCGGTGACCTTCGTCTCCAAGGCGGCGCTCGAGTCGGGGCTGCATGGCAGGCTCGGCGTCGACAAGCAGTTCGTCGCCGTCGAAAACACCCGTGGCGGCATCGGCAAGCATTCGATGGTGCTCAACGACGCCACGCCGCATGTCGAGATCGATCCCGAAACCTACGAGGTCCGCGCCGATGGCGAGTTGTTGACCTGCGAGCCGGCAACTGTGCTGCCGATGGCGCAGAGGTATTTTCTGTTCTGATGCGAATTTGGCTGGCCGGCCGACCGGCGCGATATCCTTTGCGGCCCCCGGGGGGACGCAGCAATATGCGGCCGACGAACAGCTCGGTTGTGATCAAGCATGGCCACCGAGATCGCCTCCGCCCACGACATCTTCCCGCATATCCGCATCGTCATGGGCATGGTGATCGGGCTTGGCGTCACCCGCCTGCTGTCGGGCCTGGCGCGCATTGTCCAGCATCCCGGCCAGTACCGGCTCTATCCGGTGCATCTGGCCTGGGTCGCTTCGGTGCTTTTGATGCCGGTGCATTTCTGGTGGTGGGAATTCGGCCTCTATGCCATCGAGACGTGGACCTTCGGCAAGTACCTGTTCATCATCTTCTACGCGATCACGCTGTTCCTGCTCTGCGCGCTGTTGTTTCCGGATTCGATGCTGGACTACACCAGCTACGAGGATTTCTTCTATTCGCGCCGGGCGTGGTTCTTCGGCCTGCTGGCGGCGACCTACCTGCTCGACGTGGTCGACACGCTGCTGAAAGGGCCGGAGCATTTTGCCCGCTTCGGCAACGAATACCTGTTCCGTACGCCGGTCTTCGTCGCGCTGTGCATCGTCGCGATCCTGGTGCGCGACCGCCGCTTCCACATCGCCTTTGTCGCGGCGGCGCTCGTCTATCAGATATCGTTCATCCTGCGGCTCTTCGACACGATCGTATGAGCGGCATTGGGATGATGTGAGGGATGGTCTAGGCTTCCGGGGAAAGGCAGGTTTGCATGTACAAGGCCGTCGGATCGCGTGGATCCCGCGTCAGTCGCGTTCTCTGGATGCTCGAGGAACTCGGGCAGCCCTATGAATTCGTCGAGGTCAAGCTGCGCTCACCGGAAGCCTATGCGCTCAACCCGTCGGGCAAGGTGCCAATCCTCATCGACGGCGAGCTGACGGTGACGGATTCCGCGGCGATCTGCGTCTATCTCGCCGACAAGCATGCGGACAAGGGCATGGGCGCCGATCCGGGTCTCGCCGGTCGCGCCGAGATGGATTCCTGGATGCATTTTGCCCAGAGCGAGTTTGAGGCGCCATTGTGGAACAAATTGCGCCATCGCTTCCTGCTGCCGAAGGAGGTGCGGGTCGATGTCGGCCCCGCGGCGGCTTACGACTTCGCCTCGGAGCTCGAGGCGCTGGACCGACGGCTGGGCGACCGGCCGTTCGCGCTGGGCGATCGGTTTTCCGCGGTCGACGTGCTGCTCGGCGACATGGGCGGCTGGGCCCGCGCCGGGCGGTTTCCAATCGAATCCGAGCGCGTCAGCGCCTATTTCGACCGCGTGCTGGCGCGGGCCGCCCGCGCAAGGGCGCAAGCCAATGGGGGATCCATGAAATGAAACTCGACATCCGCACCGACTTCACCAAATTCCCGCGCGCCGTCTCGGTGCTGAGCGCCGGCGATGCGGGAGCCACCGCGCCGTCCAGTCGTGCCGTTCTCGCCCATGACGAGCGGCATCTGCGCCGCCGGGCCATCGAGCTTGCCGACGGCAGCAAGGTTCTGGTCGATCTGCCCGAGCCTGTCTCCCTGAACGATGGCGACCGGCTGGTGCTGGAGGATGGCGGCCATATCGAGATCATCGCGGCGCCGGAAGACGTCTATGATATCCGGGCCCGCGATGGCGTGCATCTGGCCGAGCTCGCCTGGCACATCGGCAACCGCCATCTCGCGGCAAGCATCGAGGCCGGGCGCATCCTCATCCTGCGCGATCATGTCATCAAGGCGATGCTGGAGGGGCTCGGCGCCACGGTGACCGACGTCTCCGAGCCGTTCAAGCCGGTGCGCGGCGCATACTCTGGCCATGGCGGTGGGCACGGCCACGATCATGGTCACGCCCATGCCGAGGCGCACGCACACAGCCACGGTGAAGCGCACAGCCATAGCGAGTCGCATTCCCATTCGCACAGTCGCGCTGGCCACCACCACGATCATGATTGACCAGCCTTCGAACATCGCGCTCTTGCGGCTGATGGCCTGGCTGTCGCCGGCCTTTCCGGTCGGCGGCTTTTCCTACAGCCATGGTCTCGAACGCGCGGTGCATGACGGGCTGATTGCCGATGCGAAAACCCTCGCCGACTGGCTGGAAACGCTGGTCGAGATGGGCTCGGGCTGGAACGATGCCGTGCTGTTCGCCGAGAGCTGGCGCCGCGCGCGCCAAGCTGGCGATCTCGACGAGATTGCAGCACTTGCCGAAGCGCTTGCCGGTTCGCGCGAACGCCATACGGAAACCATGCTGCAAGGTGCGGCCTTCCTGAAGGCGACAGCGGCCTGGCCCAACCCTGTGCTGGAGCGCTTGCCGGCCGAATGCGCCTATTGCGTCGCCGTCGGCGCCATTGCCGGCGGCAACGGTATCGCGCTTCAGGACGCGCTGTCCGCCTTCCTGCAAGCCTTCTTCTCCAACCTCGTCCAGGCGGCGATCCGGCTCGGCGTCGTCGGCCAGAGCGGAGCCACCGCGCTGCTTGCCGGCTTCGAGCCGCTGGCGTTGTCGACCGCCGACCGCGCCGCGCGCTCGGCATTGGATGATCTCGGCGGCTGCGCCCTTGTCTCCGACGTCATGGCGATGAAGCACGAAACCCAGTATTCGCGATTGTTCCGTTCATGATTTTTCTCGCCTTTGCGCTTTCGACCGTCCTGCTGCTGATCACCGCGCTGCATGTCTATTGGGGCATCGGCGGCATCTGGCCGGGCAAGGATGCGGCCTCCTGTGCACGCGCCGTCGTCGGCTTTCGCGGCGTCGATGAAATGCCGGCGCCGTTTGCCAGTTTCGCGGTTGCGGCGTGCCTGTGCCTGGCGACGCTGTGGCCGCTGGCGCTGGAAGGCGTCTTTGCCTCGCCCTTTCCCAGGCAAGGCCTCGCTGCCACCTCGCTGCTCATCGGGCTGGTGTTCCTGGGGCGCGGCATTGCCGGCTTCACGCCATGGTGGCGCCGGCTGGCGCCGGAACAGCCTTTCGCGCGGCTCGACCTCAGCTATTACTCGCCGCTGTGCCTGCTGATCGGGCTCGGCTTTGCCATCCTCGCCATCACGGAGTTCCCCGCATGACACAGACAAATGGCCCGCTGCGCGTCGGCATTGGCGGCCCGGTCGGTTCCGGCAAGACGACGCTGACCGAAAAGCTGTGCAAGGCGCTGCGCGACGAGTTCTCGATCGCCGTGGTCACCAACGACATCTACACCAAGGAAGACGCCATGATGCTGGCGAGGCTGCAGGCGCTGCCCGAGGATCGCATCATGGGTGTCGAGACCGGTGGCTGTCCGCACACCGCCATCCGCGAGGATGCCTCGATCAATCTGCAGGCGATCGCCGAGATGAACAAGAAATTCCCGGATCTCGACATCGTCTTCATCGAATCCGGCGGCGACAACCTCGCTGCCACCTTCTCGCCGGATCTTGCCGACCTGACGCTCTATGTCATCTCGGTCTGCCAGGGCGAGGAGATCCCGCGCAAGGGCGGCCCGGCGATCACCCGCTCCGATTTCCTGGTCATCAACAAGAGCGATCTGGCGCCCTATGTGAACGTCAATCTCGATGTGATGGAGAGCGACGCCGGCCGCATGCGCGGCAAGCGGCCGTTCGGCTTCACCGACCTGTCGCGCGGCAAGGGGCTGCAGGAGGTGATCGATTTCATCGTCGAGCATGGCGGTTTGCGGGCCGATGCCGCCGCCAGCACGGCGGCGTAGCCAATAACGTTCGTGTCCGGCGTCGGTCTCTGCACCAAGCGAAAGCGGTTGCGAGCCCAAGCCGGGCGCGGCATTCTCAGCGCTTTCACGGAGTGTCCTCGATGAGCATCGCCCGCCTGCAAAAGGAAATGCTGACCAACCTGCCCTTCTACGAGGAGCGCGTCGATCTCGCTTGTGCCTTTCGCTGGACGGCGCGGCTCAACATGCACGAGGCGGTGGCCAACCATTTCTCGCTGGCGGTCAACGACGACGGCACGCGGTTCCTGATGAACCCCAACCAGGTGCATTTCTCGCGCATCAAGGCGAGCGACCTGCTGATGATCGACGCCAACGATCCCGACACGCTTTCCGGCCCCGACGCGCCCGACCCGACGGCGTGGGGGCTGCACGGCGCCATCCATCGCAATGTCCGCCACGCGCGCTGCGTCATGCATGTCCATTCGGTCCATGCCACGGTGCTGGCCTCGCTGGCCGACTCGACCTTGCCGCCTATCGACCAGAATTCGGCGATGTTCTTCAACCGCCATGTCGTCGACGCCCATTATGGCGGGCTGGCCTTCGAGGAGGAGGGCGAACGCTGCTCGCAGCTTCTCGTCGATCCCAAGGTCAAGGTGATGGTGATGGGCAATCACGGCGTGCTGGTCATCGGCGATAGCGTCGCCGACGCCTTCAACCGCATGTTCTATTTCGAGCGCGCCGCCGAGACCTACATCAAGGCGCTGTGGACCGGCCGCCCGCTGCGCACGCTTTCCGATGCGATCGCCGAGAAGGCGGCAAGCGAGATGGACGACTATCCCGGCCAGGCCGAACGTCATCTCAGCGAGCTGAAGGCGATCCTCGACGAGCAGGAGCCGGTCTACCGCAACTGATTTTCCGGTAGAGACTTTCGCCCAGCTACATCAGCCCTTGCCGGTTTGCTTCGCAGACCATCTCACTCTCTGTCAGGTGGCAGGCCGCACAGGCTGACGAAGCAGGGTCTTGAGCTTTTCGGCCGGTGTCTTGCGCGGGTCGCCGAGGTAGATCTCGTGGTGAAGCCCGGCTTCGACCAAGCCGTTTGCCGGGATGAACTCCTCGTGCAGCCGTTGGAGAACTGGGCCTTCGTCGGCATAGGAACCAATATGCAGGGTCTGTACGGCCCGTCCTTCCTCGAGCCGAGCGAAGCGCAGTTTCGACAATGCGGGCAGTCCCTTCTTTTCCCGGGCCTGGATGACGGCCTCCCCCGCCATCGCCTGTTCAATGAAATCCGGCACCATGATCATCATCGTCCACGACCACTGATCCTTCCGGCCTGACAGGAAGTGGCCGTAGTCTTCGGCCCACCACAATCCTTCCAATGGCGGCACGACATAGTCATTGCCCAGGGCATCCCTGCTCATGAACTTGAGTGTATAGGAGGCCGCGTAAAGCGCCTCGACGGCCTCCTTGTATTGCGGCTCCACATTGGGATCGCCGAAGCCGTCGATCATGAAATAGTTGAGCGGAGGCACGTCGATGACGGTGAACTCTCCGACAGAGCCGCTGTAGAGCACTTTGTACCGTTTCTTGAGATCGATCTTTTCCATGGATGTCTCCGCGAGCAGGGGGATGGTTTCAGCCAGCCAGTTGCGTTCGGCCGCGATCATCGTGGTGCTGTAGTCGAACATGGCCCGCACGAAGGGCGGCAGCGGCTCCTGTGCCTGCCTTCTGGCGTTGAGGTCGTTAAGCCGGATGTCGAGGGCATCACGCCGCGCATGTAAGGCCGCAACGGCCTCTTCCGGCGGCAGCGCCGGCCAATTTGCAAGTCCCAGGGGAAGCGCCGAGAACGGCCGATCGGGTTCGGCGAGGGCCCTGCGCGCCTCTTCGCGATGCGCCCGCTCGCCTTCTTCCGTGGGCCGGAAGGTCCTTGGCGTTCGGCGGCTGGATGGTGCGGCTTCCAAAGTCTCGACCAGGCCACGCGCCTCAAGCTTCTTCAGCAGAAAATAGATCGATGAAAAGCCGATCTCCGTCCAGTGACGCATCCCGCGCTGTTCGACCATCTGCTCTATGGCGTAGCCGTGCAGCGGTCTTTCGGCGAGCAGGGATATGAGGGCGAACTCGGCGTTGGTCAGCATATTCTAGTACTAGAATATCCCGCTTGCAGCCGGCAAGGGCCCTTTTCGAAAAGCATCGCGGTGAGATCGAGTGGGCCGCCAGGGTGGGGGTCGTTTGCAGGAGGGAGGCGGAATCCTACGCTAAGGCATTGGCCAACGATATTCTCCGGTGAGATTGATGTGCCTCCCACCCGAGCGGCGAGACATGGGTCAGCAGATCGGGCGACAGGATCGAGCGCGTCACCCTCTATCGCTACGTCAGACTATGGAAGGCGTGTTCTCGGCTAATTGGAGAGGAGGGCCAGCGGTGTCCGTACAGGCCGGAACCTGATGAAGACTCCGGACTTTGCAAATTTTATGAGCACTTTCATACCTTTAGCGACCCGGAAACGCGAGTACCAGCGTACCTGAGGCGCGGTTATCTTACGCAGACGCAACCGGGTGCGAGGTGAATCGATGTCGAACGAACAGGTGAACTGGCTCTTGAAGCTCATCCAACCCGAGCGGAGCCTGGCATCCCTCCCCGGAGGCGCCAATTTCGACCAGGACGCTCATGCCGCGCTACTCGGCCTTCCAGCCGAGGTCTATGCGGCCGAACTTGGCCGCTTGCAGGGGGAGGCCTCGGAAGCGGCCAGCGTCCTGCTAGCCAACCAGGCTGTTGGATTGATGATCGATTGTCTACCCCTTCGGAACGGAGCCAACATCGTGACGTTCGGCGACAGCCTGACGTCTGACCCACAGTCCTGGGCGGCAATTCTGCGGGAGATGCTGAAGATGCGCCGGGGCGCCGATAAGATTTCGATGACCATCAGCGCTGTGGCAGCTGAGACGACCACCCACGGTCTCGTCCGGTTCGGAGAGATTGCCAATGCCCAGCCGGACTGGGTCATCTTCCTGGTCGGCACCAACGACGCGCGCACGCAGGGTCCGCACCCCACCAAGACACTCGTCCATCATGAGGAGACCGCGCGCAACATTGCGGAGCTGCGTCAACGCGTTGCCACAGAAACCAAGGCCCGCACCATTTGGATCACTCCGCCGGCGGCCAATGAGGCGCAGGTTGCAGCGCATTGGGGCCTTTCCAGATTCGGGGTTCGGTTCCGCAACGAAGACCTGGGACGAGTAGCCGAGATCGTCCGCGACGGCGATGCGCCGGTCATCGACGCCTTCGCTTCGCTGGGCAGCCCGCCTCCTTCCGATCTCCTCATGGACGACGGATTGCATCTCACTCTGGCAGGCCAGAAGCGAATGGCGCTCGAAGTGATCCGTGGTTGGAGCGCACTCAAGTGAAATACCTCGTCTTCGGAGCAACGGGCAACATCGGCTCGAGGGTAGCTCAACGCCTCATCGACTCTGGGGCGCGCCCGTCCGTTTTCGTTCGCAGCGCGAAGAGAGCCAAAGCCCTCTTCGGTGACCAGGTCGACATCCATATCGGAGACCTCGAAAACCCAGGCCCTTCGTTGGCTAAGGCGTTGGTTGGAGTCGATGGGATACTCCTTGTCACTGATGGATCGGATCTTGAAAAGCGAGATCGCGCGGTCTCATTCGCTGCCAGCCACGCAGGCGTCGGCCATGTGGTCAAGCTCTCTACGCTAGACGTGCGAACCGCGATCGGCACCGGTCCTTGGCACGCACAGGGCGAGGATGCCATTCGGGAGAGCGGGGTGGCGTTCACGTTTATTCAGGCAGCCGGATTCATGTCCAATGCGCTCAGCTGGTCGGAGTCAATCCGCCGAGAGGGCGTGCTGCGCTCGTCGACGGGTGGGGGCAAGATCGCATTCATCCATCCAGACGACATCGCCGCCGTCGCCACAGCCTCGCTAACTACGCGCGACTACGACGGTCAGGCGCTTGCGATTACCGGCCCTGAGGCGCTGTCGTATGGGGAGATGGCGGTGGCGATAGGCAGAGCCATCGGCAAACCCGTTCGCTTCGAGGAAATAACGGACGGACAGGCATACGCCCGCACGGTCGAATGGGCCGGGAAAGGCGCCTATGCAGATGCTCTTGTGGACATCTGGCGAGCGGTGCGCGAGAGCCGACTTGATACGGTGACGGATGGCGTCAAGCAGATAACCGGGCGGGAGCCAATCCCGTTCGATCAGTGGGCCGTCGAGAATGCGTCGTCGTTTCAGTAATGCTTCGGTGCGCCGCCCTGAAAGGAATTCACGTAGACCAGTACGGTACGGATTGCCTCGCTCTTTGCGCCAGCGCGCGAGAGGGGCGCGCGCGCTCCTCCGTGCACGAGCGATTCCACCATGCCGGGCAGGACAAAAAGCATCCGCTCCGCCTCGTCGCTGCTGTACCGCTCCGGGTCGTCGGCGCGTGATAAGACTTGTCCGAAGGTCTGATGCAGCGCGTTCCTGAAGCTGAGAGCGCTCTGCGGAACAGCGGCCGCGACAACGTCGTGCAGTTCGGCAAGTTCCGTGTGCGCGTCCACTAGGCCCAAGACGAGTTCGCGCGCGAATTCCTCCAGCGGAGCGGAGGCGCAGTCAGTCGTCGTCTGCTTGATGACCCGCCGCACCTCGTCGACGTGTCGGTCGTGAAGGGCTGTGAAGATCGCGCGCTTGTCGGGGAAATACTGATACAGCGACCCGACGCTGACGCCGGCGGCCTCCGCAATGCGATTGGTGGTAATGGCCTGGGTCCCGTGGCGCTTGGCCACAAGCTGGACCGCGCTGAGCACGAAGTCGACAGTCTGGCGCGAGCGTTGCTGCTTCGGCTTGCGCCGCGTAAGGGTTCTTTCGGCGGTCTGCATGCTGCCTTGCTGTGGGTGGTCGCTGGGCCGAGTCTCGGGGCAGACCATAACAATTCCAACACCTCCGAACAACGTGCCAACGACTGCTAAGCGGGGTTGGTGAAACGATACCTTGTGATGGCACGTGCAGTCCACGCAACGCCGCGCCCAGATTGGGCTCAACAAGGGCGAGGCCCATCACGCGCTGAAACGGGCCACCAGCTTCCACCCCAGAGGCGAAATCCGCGACCGGGTGGGAGTACGTCAATCTCACCGGAGAATATCGTTGGCCAAACCTTAGCGTAGCGTTCCGCAAACGACCCCGGGCGAGCTAGATCAGCTCGGCCCGCAATTCCTCGGCGCTGTTGACGACGATAGCACCGGGCGGTCCCTGCATCGGCTTTTCCGGCCAGAAGATCGTCTTCATGCCCGCCGCCAGCCCCGCCATGGCGCCCGGCCAGCTGTCGTCGATCGCTATCGCCTGCGCGGGATCGACGCCGGCGAGATACGCGGCGCGCAGGAACGGTTCGGCGTGCGGCTTGCCCTCGCGCACGTCGTTGCGGCTGATCGTCTTCATGCCGGGAAAGGTCAGGCCGACCATGCGCAGATTGGCGTCGACGATCATCCGGTCCGAATTCGACACCACGGCTTGCGCCACGCCCCTTGCCCGCAGCTCGTTGAAGATCTCAATCGCGCCGGGACGCGGCTGCAAGCTCTCGACCAGCGGCAGATAATGCTCGTATTTGCGGATGATCCAGTCGTCGAACGGCAGATCCAGGCCGAACTCGTCGCGCATCATCTCATAGACCGGCCAGGCGGCGACACCGAGCACCCGCTCATGCAGGTCGGCCGGCGGTACGAGGCCGGCATTGCGCATCGCCGACACCAGGGCGGCCTCGTGCAGCGGTTCGCTGTCGACCAGCGTGCCGTCCATATCCCAGAAAAACCGCTTTCGATGTCATGCAGCGCTCCTTTTTGCGATCCCTTAAAGGGTTTGCGCCGGGAGATAAACCTTCAGGACCGCAGAACGTGCCGCCTTGCGGGACCGCAACGGCGCTTCATTCCCGACGCAGATATCGTGGACGGAGAAAATCCTAGCCGCATATGTGCCGACGGGCGCAAGCAATTGCCCTGGCGATTGACAATTGCGCAGCAGGCCGTTCCCTGCAAGAGTAGGAGCGGACCGCCTCATGACCGGCGGTTTGGGAGGCAGGACGTGAGTACCCGGCAGGATGGCGGCAGCAACAGGCTGGACGACGCGGCGCGCGCCGGCTGGCTTTATTATGTTGCCGGCAACACGCAGGACCAGATCGCCGCCACGCTCGGCATTTCGCGGCAGACGGCGCAGCGGCTGGTGTCGCTGGCGGTGTCGGAAGGCTTGATCAAGGTCCGCGTCGACCATCCGATCGCCAATTGCCTCGATCTGGCGGCGCGGCTGAAATCCCGCTTCGCGCTCGATCTGGTCGAGGTGGTGCCGAGCGATCCCAATTCATCCTCCACCACCATCGGCATCGCCGAGGCGGCCGCCGCCGAGATCGAGCGGCGGCTGCGCTCGCCGACGCCGATCGTCATGGCGATCGGCACCGGGCGCACGCTGAAAGCGGCGATCGAACAGCTGCCGCCGATGGAATGCCCGCAGCACAAGGTGGTGTCCTTGACCGGCAACATCTCGCCGGACGGCTCGGCCGCCTTCTACAACGTCATCTTCACCATGGCCGACAGGGTCAAGGCGCGGTCCTTCCCGATGCCGCTGCCGGTCATCGCCTCGTCGCCGGAGGAGCGCGAGATGCTGCTCAACCAGCCGATGATCCAGCCGACTCTGGCGCTGGCCGCCGAGGCCGACGTCACCTTCATCGGCATTGGCGATCTCGGTCCCAAGGCGCCGCTCTACGAGGACGGCTTCATTTCGGAAAGTGAACTGAAGGCGCTGCAGAAGGCCGGCGGCATCGCCGAAATCGTCGGCTGGGTGTTCGATCGCGAAGGCCGCATGATCGAAGGCATCACCAATGATCGGGTGTCGTCGGCTTCGCTGCCATCGCGCGAAAAATCGCTGGTCATTGCACTGGCGATGGGTGAACGAAAACTGCCGGGCATCCTGGCGGCGGCCAACCGCCGGCTGATCAACGGCCTCATCACCGATGAGCGGACCGCCGCCGCCCTGCTGGCCAGCCTGTAACCCGAACCCGACGCCACGACCGATTTGGGATAAAGTCAGCCGGGCTATTTGCTCCGCCCGAAAGGGTCGTTGCCATCGAGGAAACCGAGGTCGCGCTGCAGATGCGGCGACAGGTCCCTGATGTCGAGATGCGCCCTCTTTTTTATCGAGAACCAGCCGAATCCATCCGTCAGCCACGAAATCCAGCGGTGATCCGGAGCGGGAGTGCACTTTTGCTGCGCCATGGTCATGATCGTCAACCTTCGCTATCCTGAAACCCCAATGACGGGTTGACACTGAATGTCGGTCTTGCCGGCCGCCTTTGCCAATCGAACATCGATCATGGCCCATAAGGAGGCCTTATGCCTGACCTCAGCTCGCGACAGGTTTCCCAGCTCCCGCCGCTGCAAGCGATCAGGGTGTTCGACGCGGTGGCGCGACATCTTTCCTTCACCAAGGCCGCCGAGGAACTGGCCATGACACAGGCCGCGGTGAGCTATCAGATCAAGGTGCTGGAGGAGCGCGTCGGCGCCGCGCTGTTCCTGCGCCGGCCGCGACAGATCGTGCTGACCGAGGCCGGACAGCGTCTGGCGCCGGCTGTCGGCGAGGCCTTCGCCATTCTTGGCCAGGCCTATGCCGCGGCGCGCGCCGGCGCCGACGGGTTGCTGTGCGTCACCACGGTGCTGACCTTTGCCTCGAACTGGCTGGCGCACCATCTGGGCTCGTTCCAGATCGCTCATCCCTCCCTTGCCGTGCGGCTCGAAACGTCGAGCCGGCTGACCGACTTCGCCCGCGAGGATGTCGATCTTGCCATCCGCTCCGGCGGCGGCAAATGGCCGGGCCTGGAAGCCTTCAAGCTGCTCGATGCCGATTTCACGCCGATGCTGAGCCCCAAGCTCGCGGCGAGCATCGGCGGCGTCAAAGAGCCGGCCGACCTCTTGCGGCTGCCGATCCTCGATCCCGGCGACATCTGGTGGACGGAGTGGTTTTCGGCCGCCGGCGTGCACTCGCACGACCTTGCCAAACGGCCTGGCAGCAGCATGGGCGCGCAGGCCTACGAGGCCAATGCGGCAATCGCCGGTCATGGCGTGGCGATCCTGACCAGGGCGCTGTTCAAGGCGGAACTGGCCGACGGGCGCCTGATCCAGCCTTTCGATCTGGTCGACGACGATGGCCACGCCTATTGGCTGGTCTATCCGGAAGCGCGCCGCAACGTGCCGAAGATCCGCGCCTTCCGCGACTGGCTGCTGACCGAGATCGCCTGCTGACAGACGAGCCCTCCGGCAACCCGATCCTGCCGACCTTCTGTCCTGCCGCCTGAACGCCCGGCGGCCGGCGAAATTGTCTTGGCAATTTCCACGCACCCATTGTCCGTCGCCATCACCGATGTGCTGCGCTGCAGCATCGAATCCGGCTTGACATAATTAACGCCAAGTGAGTAATTGCTCATAGCCAAGGCAAATGCTCATCTTGGTTTATGGGAGGAATTTGATGAAACTTCGCACGCTCATCCTGGGCTTGTGCTCGACCAGCGCAATCGCGTTCGCCGCACATGCCGAATCCATCACCATCGCCACCGTCAACAATGCCGATATGGTCCGCATGCAGACGCTGACGGAAGACTTCACCAAGGCAAACCCCGACATCACGCTCAACTGGGTCACGCTCGAGGAAAACGTGCTGCGCGAGCGCGTCACCACCGACATCGCCACCAAGGGCGGCCAGTATGACGTGATGACCATCGGCACCTATGAAGTTCCGATCTGGGCCAAGCAGAGCTGGCTTCTGCCGCTCGACAAGCTCGGCGACGACTACGACGCCAAGGACATCCTGCCGGCCATTGCCGGTGGTCTTTCGGTCGACGGCAAGCTCTATGCCGCGCCCTTCTACGGCGAGAGCTCCTTCGTCATGTACCGCAAGGACCTGATGGACAAGGCCGGGCTGAAGATGCCCGACGCGCCGACCTGGGACTTCATCAAGCAGGCCGCCGACAAGATGACCGACCGCGCCAATGGCGTGAACGGCGTCTGCCTGCGCGGCAAGGCCGGCTGGGGCGAGAACATGGCCTTCCTGACCGCCATGTCGAACTCCTTCGGCGCCCGCTGGTTCGATGAGAACTGGAAGCCGCAGTTCGACCAGCCCGAATGGAAGAACACGCTGCAGTTCTATGTCGACCTGATGAAGGCCGACGGCCCCGAGGGTGCATCGTCCAACGGCTTCAACGAAAACCTGGCGCTGTTCCAGCAGGGCAAGTGCGGCATGTGGATCGATGCCACGGTCGCCGCATCCATGGTCTCCGACCCGAAGAGCTCGAAGGTCGCCGACAAGGTTGCCTATGCGCTGGCGCCTGACAACGGTCTCGGCAAGCGCGGCAACTGGCTGTGGGCATGGTCGCTGGCCATTCCGGCCGGCACGCAGAAGGCGGATGCGGCTCAGAAGTTCGTGTCCTGGGCAACCAGCAAGCACTACGCTGAACTGGTCGCTTCGAAAGAAGGCTGGGCCAGCGCTCCTCCGGGCACGCGCACCTCGCTCTACGCCAATGCCGAGTACCAGAAGGCGGCTCCGTTCGCCAAGATGACGCTGGACTCGATCAATGCCGCCGACCCGACGCATCCGACCGTCAAGCCGGTGCCCTATGTCGGCGTCCAGTTCGTCGCCATCCCTGAGTTCCAGGGTCTTGGCACCACTGTCGGCCAGCTCTTCTCGGCGGCGCTTGCCGGCCAGTCGAGCGTTGACGATGCCTTGAAGCAGGCCCAGGACGCTGCCACCGCGACAATGACCGAAGGCGGGTATATCAAGTAGGCTCCTCCCGGTGCCGAATGCCGGTCGCCTCCTTGACCGGCAACGGCCGCCCGAGTCCCAGTTCGGGCGGCCGCCTTTAACGCCTCTGAAAATTCAGTCTGACCATTGAAGGGTGACCGTCATGGCTACTCAGCAGACCCGTTCGCTTGCCCGTTTCATGATGGCGCCATCTGTCGTCCTGCTGCTGGTCTGGATGGTTATTCCACTGGCGCTCACGCTGTGGTTCTCCTTCCAGCAGTACAACCCGCTCAATCCTATCCGCGACGGGTTCGTCGGCTTCTCGAACTACGCGCTGTTCTATTCCAACCCGGCCTTCCTGCAATCGATCCTCAACACCCTCACCCTTGTGGTCAGTGTGCTTCTGATCACGGTGATCGGCGGCATCCTGCTGGCGCTGCTGATCGATCAGCCGATGTGGGGACAAGGCATCGTCCGCATCCTCGTCATCTCGCCGTTCTTCGTCATGCCACCGGTGGCCGCATTGGTCTGGAAGAACATGATCATGCACCCGCAATACGGGGTCTTTGCCGACATCGCGCGCTTCTTCGGCGCCCAGCCGATCGACTGGTTCGGGCAGCATCCGATGCTGGCGATCATCATCATCGTCGCCTGGCAATGGCTGCCTTTCGCGACGCTGATCCTGCTGACGGCACTGCAGTCGCTCGATGGTGAGCAGAAGGAGGCCGCCGAGATGGACGGCGCCGGCTTCATCAGCCGCTTCATCTATCTGACGCTGCCGCACATGTCGCGCGCCATCACCGTCGTCATCCTGATCCAGACGATCTTCCTTTTGTCGGTCTATGCCGAGATCCTCGTCACCACAAATGGTGGCCCTGGATACGCCTCCACCAACCTGCCCTTCCTCGTCTACCAGAAGGCCTTGCTGGAGTTCAAAATCGGCCAGGCATCCGCCGGCGGCATCATCGCTGTCATTCTCGCCAACATCGTTGCCTTCTTCGCCATGCGCGCCGTCGGCAAGAACCTGGACAAGTAAGGGAGGATACGATGGCACGCTCAGTCACCACCCAGCACAAGACAATCGCGACCGTTGCCGCCTGGATCGTCGCGCTGCTGATCTTCTTCCCGATCCTCTATACGATCATCACCTCGTTCAAGTCGGAGCAGGAAGCCATCCAGGGCTTCAACCTGATCCCGTCGGGGACGTTTGAGAGTTACACCGAGGTTCAGGCGCAGAGCGGCTACTTCAAGTTCTTCCTGAACTCGGTGTTCCTGTCGGTCGGTTCGACCATCCTGGCACTGCTGGTTGCCATACCGGCGGCATGGTCGATGGCGTTCTCGCCAACCAAGCGGACCAAGGACATCCTGATGTGGATGCTCTCCACCAAGATGATGCCGGCGGTTGCCGTGCTGTTCCCGATCTACCTGATCTTCCGCAACCTCGGGCTGCTCGACAGCCGCATCGGCCTGATGGTCATGCTGATGCTGATCAACCTGCCGATCGTGGTGTGGATGCTCTACACCTACTTCCGCGAAATCCCGGGCGAGATCCTGGAAGCTGCACGCATGGACGGCGCATCGCTGTGGAACGAGATCGTCTATGTGCTGACGCCGATGGCGGTGCCGGGCATCGCCTCGACCATGCTCTTGAACATCATCCTGGCCTGGAACGAAGCGTTCTGGACGATCCGGCTGACCACCACCGAAGCAGCACCCCTGACCGCCTTCATCAGTTCCTTCTCCAGCCCGCAAGGCCTGTTCTGGGCCAAGCTTTCGGCTGCCTCGACACTGGCCATCGCGCCGATCCTGATCATGGGCTGGTTCAGCCAGAAGCAGCTGGTGCGCGGCCTGACATTTGGTGCGGTGAAGTAACGGAAATTGCCTGAAGCAATCGGCAGAAGTAACCCCTCGGGGAGGAAACCATGGGAAACATCACGCTCAAGAACGTCTCCAAATCCTTTGGATCGACGTCCATCATCCCCGGCCTCGACCTGGTGATCGAAAATGGCGAGTTCGTCGTCTTCGTCGGCCCGTCGGGTTGCGGCAAGTCAACGCTGCTGCGGCTGATCGCCGGGCTGGAGGACACCAGCGGCGGCACCATCAACATCGATGGCCGCGACGTCACCGGTGAGGCGCCGGCCAAGCGCAAGCTGGCCATGGTGTTCCAGTCCTACGCGCTTTACCCGCACATGACGGTGGGAAAGAACATCGCGTTCCCGCTGAAGATGGCGGGCGAGGATCAGGCGACCATCGACAGGAAGGTGAAGGACGCCGCGCGCATCCTTAATCTCACCAACTATCTTGAACGCAAGCCCGGCCAGCTCTCCGGCGGCCAGCGCCAGCGCGTCGCCATCGGCCGCGCCATCGTGCGCCAGCCCTCGGCCTTCCTGTTCGACGAACCGCTGTCCAACCTCGATGCCGCACTGCGCGGCACGATGCGGCTGGAGATCAGCGAGCTGCATCATCAGCTCAAGACGACGATGGTCTACGTCACCCACGACCAGGTCGAAGCCATGACCATGGCCGACAAGATCGTCGTGCTGAACGCCGGCAACATCGAACAGGTCGGCTCGCCAATGGAGCTCTACAAGACGCCGAAGAACCTGTTCGTCGCCGGCTTCATCGGCTCGCCGAAGATGAACCTGATCGAAGGCGCACCGGCTGCCAAATACAGCGCCAAGACCATCGGCATCCGTCCCGAGCATATGGAGATTTCGACCACGGCGGGCGAATGGAAAGCCATCGTCGGCGTTGCCGAGCATCTCGGCTCCGACACTTTCCTGCATGTCCAGGCCGATGGCGTCGGTCCGCTGACCGTGCGCGCCGACGGCGAACTCGCCGTCCGTCACGGCGACACCATCTACCTGACGCCCGACAAGGCCAAGCTGCATCGCTTCGGCGCCGACGGGAAGGCAATGTGAGCATGCGCCTGGCCGGCAAATCCGCGCTGATCACGGGTTCGGCCCGTGGCATCGGCAGGGCCTTCGCCGAAGCCTATGCCGGCGAAGGCGCCACGGTGGCGATTGCCGATATCGACCTTGAGGCTGCCGAAAAGACAGCCGCCCAGATCGGCGGCAAGGCCTATGCCGTGAAACTCGATATCTCGGATCAGGCATCGATCGACGCAGCGGTAAAGGCGGTGGAGACCAGGACTGGCGGGCTCGACATTCTGATCAACAATGCTGCCCTGTTCGATCTGGCACCGATCGTCGAGATCACCCGGGCAAGCTACGACAAACTGTTTGCCGTCAATGTCGCCGGCACGCTGTTCATGCTGCAGGCGGCCGCCCGCTCGATGATCGCGCGGGGCAAGGGCGGCAGGATCATCAACATGGCGAGCCAGGCCGGACGGCGCGGCGAGGCGCTGGTCGGCGTCTATTGCGCCACCAAGGCAGCCGTCATCTCGCTGACCCAGTCGGCGGGGCTCGACCTGATCAAGCATCGCATCAACGTCAACGCCATCGCACCCGGCGTCGTCGACAGCGACATGTGGGATCAGGTCGATGCGCTGTTCGCCAAATACGAGAACCGACCGAAGGGCGAGAAGAAGAGACTGGTCGGCGAAGGCGTGCCCTACGGTCGCATGGGCAAGCTGGAAGACCTCGCCGGCATGGCCGTGTTCCTGGCCAGCAGTGAGGCCGAATACATCGTCGCCCAGACCTACAATGTCGATGGCGGCCAGTGGATGAGTTGAGGCGGGGAACGGCCTCTTCTCCTCGTCCCTCCGCGGGGAGAAGAGGCCGACATCAGAGGCCGCATCGACCTCGGAAGATGTGCCGCCCCTTGCCCTCCCCGTTACGGGGAGAGGGGAAGTAACGAAGGCCGAAGCCCGGCCAAAGGGTAAAACAGATGACCGTGAAACTCTCGTCTTCAAACCTCTCCAAGCTGCCCGCCAAGGTCGCCGGTCCGAAATATGACCGCGCGGTACTCAAACCCGGCATCGTGCATTTCGGCGTCGGCAATTTCCACCGCTCGCACCAGGCCGTCTATCTCGACGACCTGTTCAATTCGGGCATCGGCCATGACTGGGCGCTGGTCGGTGCCGGCGTGTTCGAAGGCGAGAAGATCGGCCGCGGCAAGCTGGAAGAGCAGGACTGGCTGACCACTGTCGTCGAACAGGACAGCGGCCATATGAGCGCCCGCGTCACCGGCGCGATGATCGACTTCCTGATGCCGGGCGATGCGGCCGGCATCATCGAACGGCTTGCCGATCCGGCCATCAAGATCGTTTCGCTGACCATCACCGAAGGCGGCTACTTCATCGACCCGGCCTCCGGCGTCTTCAATCCGACCCATCCCGACATCGTCGCCGACGCGCAGCCGAGCGCCACGCCGAAGACGGTGTTCGGCATCATTCTCGCCGGGTTGGTCCGCCGCCGTGACGAGGGCACCGTGCCGTTCACCGTCATGTCCTGCGACAACATTCCTCACAATGGCCATGTCACCTCAGACGGCGTCATCGGCCTTGCCCGGCTGATCGACGAGGATCTGGCAAACTGGGTCGGCGAGCATGTCGCTTTTCCCAACGGCATGGTCGATCGCATCACCCCAGCGACCACGGATCGCGAACGCGGCATTCTGGCCAGCGATTTCGGGTTGGAGGACAACTGGCCGGTGTTTTGCGAACCGTTCCGGCAATGGGTGCTGGAAGACCATTTCACCGGCGGCCGCCCGCCGCTGGAAAAGGTCGGCGTGCAGTTCGTCAAAGACGTTGCGCCCTATGAGCTGATGAAGATCCGCATCCTCAACGGCGGCCATGCCACCATCGCTTATCCGGCCGGTCTCATGGACATCCATTTCGTCCATGAGGCGATGCAGGAACCCTTGGTTGCCGGTTTTCTGGCGAAACTCGAGCACGACGAGATCATTCCGACCGTGCCGCCGGTGCCGGACACGGTTCTGGAGGAATATTACCAGCTCATCGAGAGCCGCTTCTCCAATCCCAAGATCGGCGACACGGTGCGCCGGCTCTGCCTCGACGGCTCCAACCGCCAGCCGAAATTCATCATCCCGACCATCGCCGACCGGCTGAAGGCCGGAAAGGGCGTCGCCGGCCTGGCGCTGGAATCGGCCCTTTGGTGCCGCTACTGCTTCGGCACGACCGACAGCGACGCTGTCATTGAGCCCAACGACCCGAGCTGGGACCGGCTGCAGGCGACGGCAAGAGCGGCAAAGGACGCGCCCGCCGCCTGGCTTGCCATGGAGGACATCTACGGGGATGTCGGCCGCGCCACGGCGTTTGTCGAGGCCTTTGCCCATGCGCTCAACGTGCTGTGGACGAACGGCACGCGCGCCACGCTGACGCGCTACCTCGCCGGCAAGCTCTGAGACCCATTCGACGCCATGACGCCGGAACTGGTCATCTTCGACTGCGACGGCGTGCTGGTCGACAGCGAAGCGCTTTCCGTCTCGGCGCTGCTTGGCATGATCAGGCTTGCCGGTGGCGGCGTCAGCGAGGACACCGCCTACGAGCATTTCCTCGGCAAGAGCATGAAAAGCGTGCGCGAGATCCTCGGCCGCGACTTCGGGCTTGATATCACCGACAGCCAGCTGACCGACATGCGCGTCGAGCTGATGCGCAAATTCCGCGAGGAGCTGAAGCCGATCCCCGGCGTCAAGGAGATGCTGCCGAGGCTCGGGCTGCCGTTCTGTGTCGCGTCCTCGGGCACGCTCGACCGCATCCGCTACGCGCTCGACGTCACCGGATTGCTTGGGCTGATGGAGCCGCATCTGTTCAGTGCCGCCATGGTGAAAATGGGAAAGCCCGCGCCGGACCTGTTCCTCCATGCCGCCGCCAGCATGCGGGCCCATCCGCGCAAATGCCTCGTCGTCGAGGATAGCCCGGCCGGCATCACTGCTGCGCGAGCGGCGGGTATGCGCGTCTTTGCCTTCACCGGTGGCTCGCATGCCGGCAACCCGACCTTGAAAGCGCGGCTTGCGTCGAGTGAACCGGACTTTATATTCGCTGACATGCTGCAATTGCCCAATCTGATTGCAGGCCTGGGAGCGAGAGTAAGAGCATCTTGACGAAACAGTTCGTTTGCGCGGTCGATGTCGGCACCGGGAGCGCTCGTGCGGGCATTCTCGACACCACGGGCACCTTGCTCGGCCGCGCCGAACGGCCGATCGCCATGAACCAGCCGAAGCCCGATCACGCCGAGCATGATTCGCGCGATATCTGGTCGGCTGTCTGCACCGCCGTGCGTGCCGCGCGGGAAAAAGCCGGCGTCGCCGCCGAGGATGTCGTCGGCATCTCCTTCGACGCCACCTGCTCGCTGGTGGTGCGCGACCGGCAAGGCGGCCAGATCAGCGTCTCTGTGTCAGGCGACAGGCGCTGGGACACCGTCGTCTGGCTCGACCACCGCGCCATTGCCGAGGCCGACGAATGCACGGCAAGCGGCCACGCGGTGCTCGACTATGTCGGCGGCGTCATGTCACCGGAAATGGCGACGCCAAAGCTGATGTGGCTGAAACGGAACCTGCCGGAAACCTGGAATGACGCCGGCTATCTATTCGACCTCACCGATTTCCTGACCTGGCAGGCGACTGGCTCGCTGGCCCGTTCGCAATGCACGCTGACCGCCAAATGGACCTATCTAGCGCATGAGGAGACTGGTTGGCGACGCGACTTCTTCGAGCTCGTCGGCCTCGACGATCTTTTCGAGCATGGCAACCTGCCGGAGAGAGCCAGCCCGGTCGGCACCGATATTGGCCCGCTCACGGCGCAAGCGGCGGCAGAGCTTGGCCTGAGCGAAAAATGCCGGGTCGGCGCCGGCGTCATCGATGCCTATGCAGGCGCGCTTGGCGTGCTTGGCGGTTTTGCCGGCAACGAACAGGACATCGGCCGGCACCTGGCGCTGATCGCCGGCACGTCGAGCTGCGTCATGGCGATGTCGCCCGATCCACAGCCCTTCGCCGGCGTCTGGGGTCCCTATTACGGCGCCGCACTGCCGAAGCTGTGGCTGTCGGAAGGTGGTCAATCCGCCACCGGCGCGCTGCTCGACCACATCATCCGCTGGCACGGCGCCGGCGGCGAGCCGGATGCCGCCATGCATGCCAGGATCGCCAAGCGTGTCGCCGAACTGCGCACCACCGAAGGTGAGAGCCTTGCCGCAAGACTGCATGTGCTGCCTGACTTCCACGGCAACCGCTCGCCGCTTGCCGATCCGCATGCCGTCGGCGTGGTCAGCGGGCTGACGCTGGATTCCTCCTTCGACAGCCTGTGCAAGCTCTACTGGCGCACCGCCGTCGGCATCGCGCTCGGCGTACGCCATGTGCTGGAGGCGCTGAACGAGAATGGCTATCTCATCGACACGCTGCACGTCACCGGCGGCCACACCAAGAACCCGCTGTTGATGGAGCTCTATGCCGACGCCACCGGCTGCACGGTGATCGAGCCGCTGGCCGACGAGGCGGTACTGCTCGGCACCGGCATGGTCGCAGCCACAGCCGCCGGGCTTTTCCCCGACCTCAATGCCGCCTGTCTTGCCATGCAGCAAGGCGGCAGGACGCGCGCCTCGAACCCGAAATCGGCGGGCCGTTTCGACCGCGATTACCGGGTTTTCCTCGAGATGCACCGACAGCGGCAGATGCTGGACGCGATCCGGTAGGGCAGGCCTATTGTCTCAGCAGAGACACGCCGGATTTGGCGTGTCTCAGCAGAGACACGCCGGATTTGGCATCGAACAAATGAATGCTCGTTTCGTCGACCCTGTAGCGGACATGGCTGTTGACGGCAGGACATTCGCGGGTGGGAACCAGCGCGCTGATTTCCTTGCCGCCCGAACCGAAGATCACCAGCGCATCGTTGCCATGAAACTCGATCAGATCGGCTCTGCCCTCCAGCAGGCCCTGGCCGGCATCAGGACCCGCGGTCTTCAAATCTGGAGGGCGGATTCCCAGCACCGCGCGCTCGGCGCCCCGCAGATCGAAGCGGGACCCTTCGATGGAAAAGACCGCCCCGGCACTTGTCAGCGTCCAGCGGTTTTCGTTCCGCCCGACGGCCACGTCGAGGAAGTTCATGTTCGGCGTTCCAATGAATCCGGCGACAAAGAGATTGCCTGGCCGCTCGTAGATTTCCGCTGGTGAGCCGATCTGCTCGATCTTGCCGTCGCGCAGCAGCACGATCCGGTCGGCGAGCGTCATCGCCTCCAACTGGTCGTGGGTGACGTAGACGGTGGTCGTCTTCAACGACTGATGCAGCCGGGCGATCTCAACACGCATATGGTTGCGCAGCTTGGCATCGAGATTGGACAGCGGCTCGTCGAACAGGAAGACCTTCGGCGTCTTGATCATGGCGCGCGCAATCGCCACGCGCTGCTGCTGGCCGCCGGACAGTTCGGCCGGCTTGCGGCCGAGATAGGGATCGAGGCCCAGCGTCTTCGACACCGCTTCGACGCGCTGTTGTATCTCGGCCTTCGGCACCTTCTGGCGCTTCAGGCCGAAAGCGATGTTGTCGAAGATCGTCATGTGCGGATAGAGCGCGTAGTTCTGGAACACCATGGCGATGCCGCGGTCGCCCGGGTCGAGGTCGTTGACCACCTTGCCGCCGATCGAGACCTCACCGCCGCTGATGTCCTCCAGCCCGGCCAGCATGCGCAGCAAGGTCGACTTGCCGCAGCCGGAAGGACCGAGGAACACGACAAACTCGTGTTCCTCGATGCTCAGGTTGAGGTCTCGAATGACGGAGGTGGCGCCATAGGATTTCTCGACATGGGAGCAGGTGATCGCGGACATGGTCAGCCCTTCTCGTCGGAAATCAGGATTTGCAGCTTGACGTCTTCCGGGTGTGCCGCCGCCGCGCGCTCGAATGCCTCGATGCTGTCGCTGAAGGGGTATGTGCCGGTAATCAGCGGATTGAGGTCCACCTTGCCGGATGCGATCATTTGCAAGGCTCGGTCGAAGATGTTGGCGTAGCGGAATACCGTCTCGATGCGCACTTCCTTCGAGATGGCCGCCGGCACGTTGAGTGCCACTGGCTCCACCGGCAGCCCGACAAGGACGACCGCGCCGCCGGGGCGCACGACATCGAACAGGTTGGCGAACGCCTTCGGGCTGCCGCTGGCCTCGAACACGAGGTCGGCTCCCCAATTGTCGGTCGCTGCGGCAACCGCATCGATCAGTGACTGCTCGCCGATGTTGACCGGGACGATGCCCGGATAGCGCGCCGCGATCTCCAGCTTGGGGGCGGAAAAGTCGGAAATCAGCACCTTCGAGCAACCGCCGGCAAGGGCAGCCAACGCGATCATGATGCCGATCGGGCCGCAGCCGACGACAACCGCCACGTCGCCCGGAACGATGCGGGCGCGGGCAGCCGCCTGCATGCCGATGGCAAAGGGTTCGACCATCGCGCCTTCGGCGAAGGAGACATTGTCCGGCAGCCTGTAGGTGAACGCGGCCGGATGGACGGCTTGAGGCGCCAGAATGCCATGCACCGGCGGCGTCGCCCAGAAAGACACGTCCGGATCGACATTGTAGATGCCGAGTTTTGTCGCCCGCGACGACAGGTTCGGCACGCCCGGCTCCATGCAGACGCGGTCGCCGACCTTCAGTGTCCTGACATTGGCGCCGACCTCGACGATCGTCCCCGAAGCTTCATGGCCAAGCACCATCGGCGCGCGCACGACGTAGCTGCCGATGGCGCCATGGGTGTAATAGTGCACGTCGCTGCCGCAGACGCCGACCGTGTGGATGGCGATCCTGACATCGTCCGGCCCGACATCGAGCGGCAGCGCAATCTCGCGCAGGGCCAGCTCGCCCTTTTTCTCAAGCACTAGTGCCCGCATCGTGTCGTCCTCGCTTCAAGTCTTTTTTTGCCGAAAAACGGAATTCAGGAAGCCGCTGAGCACACCGAGGAACAGCAACGGCGGCAGCGACAAAAGCACGACCGAAGCGTTCAGGATCCCCCACGGCACGTTCATGCCTTGCTGGGACAATTCCGAGGCGACGATCGGCAAGGTCTTGGCGTTGGAGCTGGACAGCATCAGCGCGATCAGGAACTCGTTCCAGACCAGCACGAAGCTGAAGGCGACCGCCCCGATCAGCGAACGGGCCGCGACCGGCAATGCGATCCTCCAGAACACCGAATAGGCGCCGTAGCCGTCGACGAAGGCGGCTTCCTCGACCTCCTTCGGCACGCTCTGGAAGGCGGGGATGGCCAGCCACATGATCACCGAGATGGTGAGCAGCGAATAGGTGACGATCAGTGCCGCAAGCGTGTCGTAGAGCCCGAGCTGCAGCCAGATCACCATCAGCGGAATCGCCACCGCCACCGGCGGCAGGAAGCGCAGCGACAGCACGAAGAACTGGATGTCGCCGGCCCAGCGGTTGGGGTAGCGGGCAACCGAATAGGCGGCGGGCAGGCCGAGCACCACGCCGATCAGCACCGCCACGCCACAGGCGATGACCGAGTTGTAGAGGCCGGTCATGACGCTTTCGCGGCCGATGATGTAGCTGATGTTGGCAAGTGTCGGCGTGAACACCAGGCGCGGCACGCGGGTGATGATGTCGACATTGTTCTTCAGCGAATTGAGCGCCGTCCACAGCAGCGGGAACACCGCCATGAAGCCGGCAACTGCCAGCACGGTCTTGCCGATCAGGCGGCCGGGTCTCATGCCTGCACCCGCTTCCACAGCATGGTGAAGGTGATAACGGTGGCGATCATCATCAACACGGCCATCGCTGAGGCATAGGACACCTTGCCGGACTCGATGAAGCCTTGCGAAAACGCATACATGTCGAGCGTTTCGGTCGCGACACCCGGTCCGCCGCGGGTCATCACATAGATCAGGTCGAAGGAGCGCAGCGACTCGATCATCTTGACGAACATCAGGCTGACCAGCGGCGCCTTCAGCATCGGCAAGGTGACATAGGCGTGGATCTGCCAGCGCTTGGCATGGTCGAGCCGCGCCGCCTCGATCGGCTGCGGCGGCAGCGTTTCGAGGAGCTTCAGCACGATGACGGCGAAGAACAGACCCCACTGCCAGACATCGACGGAGGCGACGGCGAACAACGCCGTCGCCGGCTTGGACAGCGGGTCGAAGATCAACCCGCCGGTCAGCAGCCGATAGGGGTAGGTGGCGATGCCGTAGAGCGGATGGTAGGCGAACTTCCAGACGAAGGCCGCCGAGACACGCGGCAGCAGGACCGGGATGATGAACAGCAGGCAGTAGATGTTGCGCAGGCGCGGCGACGCGACCTCGAACATCAGCACGCCCAGGCCGATGGCCACGGCCATCGTCGCGACGACAGTGACGATCTCCCATTTCACCGACACCCAGACGGCATTGAGAAAGCGGCGGTCGAAGAACAGATCGACGAAATTCGACAACCAGACATAGGAATAGGTCGTGGAACTCAGTTCGCGGTTCTGCAGGGCGATGACGATCGCGTAGAGCGTCGGCACCATCGACAGGATCAAAAGAATGACGAGCGTCGGCACGATGAAGGTGACCGGCAGGGATGAGCGTCGCGCCATCGGTCAGGCCTCGCTGCGTCTCGAATGTTTGAACATGGCTGAACCCTCGCGCGGAGATGCTTCAAGCGGCAGGCCTTCCTGCGACGCACAGGTCCCGGCATTCGCTCGAATGCCATGGGGCCGTGCGCCGCAAGAGGGAGGTTGCTACTTCTTCACCAACTCGTTGGCATAGGCTTCAAGCTCGTTGAGGCCACCCTTGATGTCGGTGCGGGTGCCAGTGACCAGTTCCTCGAGGATGATGCCCCAGCGGTCGCCGAGGTCCGGCCAGCGCGGGTCCTGCCAGAAGTTGACCGCCGTGACCTTGCCTGTGTCGGCCAGTGCCTGGCCAAGATCGGCGCCGTAGATATCGGCGAATTCCTTGCTGGACAGGATGCTGGTGCGGTTCAGCTCACCGAACTGGTGGGCATCGAGCCGGCGTTTCTCGTTTTCCTTCGATGTTGCCCAGGCGATGAACAGGCCGGCGCATTTCTTCGAGGCGTCGTCGGCATTGGCCTTCGCGGCGATGGCGAGGCCATGGCCGTAACCACCACCGGTGAGCGGCGCCGGCGGCGGCAGGAAGCCGATCTTGCCGACCACCTGCGAGGTCTTGGGATCGACCGCCATGCCCGACAGCGGCGTCGATTCGACGAGGATGGCGACCTGGCCCGACAGGAAGGCGCCGGTCGATTCATCCCAGCTGCCGGTCTGCGTGCCGGGTGCCGAATCCTTGAACAGCTTCAGATAGGTCTCGGTCGCCTTGACGGCGGCGTCCGAATTGAAGGCCGGCTTGTCGCCGTCGAACCACTGACCGCCATAGGCCTTGAAGAAGGGCATCCAGCGCCAGACATTGGCGCCCGAACCGCGGGCGCCGCGCAAGGCAATGCCGTACATGCCCTTGTCCGGATTGGTCAGCTTCGGCACGTCGGCGATCAGCTCGTCCAGCGTCTTGGGTGGCTGGAGTCCGGCCGCTTCCAGGACATCCTTGCGGTAGACCATCAGGTCACCGCCGCCAGTCAGCGGCGCGAACCAGACCTTGCCGTCATAGGTCGCGACCTTCTGCCGGCCCGGGTCGAAATCGGCGTAGTCGTAGTCCGCCGGATAATAATCGGTGAGCGGCACGATCCATTTCGACGACGCAAACAGGGCGACGTTGGCCTCGTCGACATAGTAGACATTGTAGTTGCCGACGGTGGATGCATCGGCGCGCGATTTCGCCCGGCGGTCATTCTCGTTCAGATAGTCGATCTGGAAGCTGGCGCCGGCAAGCTTCTGGAACTCGTCCTTGGAGTCCTCCAGAAGCGTCAGGCCGTCCTGCGGCTGCGCCAGTACCTTGACCGGCGCCGAGCAGACCGGCGCCTGCGCCAGAGCAATGGTGGAAACGGCAGTGGAAAGCATAAAAGCTGCGCCAAGGCTGGCAGCAAGCCGAACTGGTTTCATGATCTTTTCTCCTCCAGGGACACTTCGCAGGAAGCCGACGTCTTCGGGTTGCGCGATCCTCACCATCGCCCGAGTGACATGCCACCCATCGCCAAAATGCGGAGTTGCAGCGGTCCATGCTAGAAGCCCCGTTGCAGCAGACCTGTACTTTTATGCATTGTGCGCTGCAAAAACCGGCATCCGCTTGCGGAGCCTGTCACATGAGTATCGATCGGGTTTGAAGCCGCGATCTTGTGGTGCGCTTATGCGCGCAATGTCAGCCGCTGCCGTGACAGCCGGCGATAGGACGACGGTGTCATCCGATGCTTGCGCATGAAGGCCCGGTTGAAGTTCGAGATGTTCATGTAGCCGACCTGGAAACAGATGTCGGTGATCGGAATGTCGGTGTCCGCCAAGAGCTTGCAGGCCTGCCAGAGCCTGAGCTTGGCAAGGTGATCGCTGAAGCTGTTGCCGGTGTTTTTCTGGAAGAAACGCGAGAATGTGCTCTCCGTCATTCCGGCGAGTTCCGCCACTTCCGGCAGTTTCAGGTCTTCGGCGAAATGCTGGAACAGGTAGGTCAGCGTGCGTTGGATGATGTCCAGCGAGGCGGCATCGAGAACCGGTGAAAAATCGGGTGACGACAACAATTCGTATTCGTCGGTCCTGGCGAGAAGATCGACGAGGCGCAGGAAAAGACAGAGCCTGCTTAGCCCGCTAACCTCACCCATCCGCTCCATCAGTTCTGCGCCTTCCAGCGCCGTCTGGCCATGAAAGACCATTCCGCGCAGCGACCGTTCCAGGAACGGTTCCAGTTCGCGCAGTTCCGGCAGCAGGCCCGCCGATCCGCGCAGCCTCTGCGCATCGAATTGCAGGACGATGTCGCGGCCTTCGATCAGTTCGCCCGGCTGCACCGCGGTGACCCAATCGTGCGGCAGGCCGCCGCCGACGATGGAGAGGTAGCCCGGCCCGAACTCGCCGATGTGATCGCCGACCAGCACCACGCCGGAAGATTTTCGCAGCAGGTGGATCTCGTACTCCGGATGAAAGTTCCAGACATTGCGCTCCCACGGGTAGTCGTCGAGCCGCCACAGGAAACTGTCGCTCGCCTCGGTGACGATGTGTTCGAAGGACGGCGCCGTCCGCGGGATTGCAGCCGTGTTTTTTCTGCGCCTGAACTGCATCCTGCCTCCTGGAAAACCCGGGATCTGTCGTGCGCCTCGTCGTCCGGACAATCCGTAGCAGCCCATTGCCCTGATGTGAAATGGACCTCGACGGCAGGCACAGGTTGATCCCGGCGATCCGGCTGGCTCAATCTGTTCCCGCCCCTCGTCTCTTGCCTTCATGTCGCGTTTCGTCCAAAAGCTGGCGCAAACGCCGCGAAACCGAAGGTTTTGCCGTTTGAAAAGCGGCTTCCGGCTCGATCCCGACGTGCCGCACTTGGAAAGAGCGGAACAATGTCTGCGATCGAAGCCGGCGCTCACGCGCCGGAAAATCTTTGGCGTCAGGAAATCAGGGCGACGCTGGCGCTCGCCTGGCCGATGGTGCTGACCAATCTCGGCCAGACCGCGATGACGGCCACCGACGTCATGATGATGGGTCGGCTCGGACCGGATACGCTGGCCAGCGGTGCGCTTGGCGCCAACCTCTATTTCATGCCGCTGATCTTCGGGCTCGGGCTGATGCTAGCGACATCGCCGATGATCGCCACCGAGCTTGGCCGCCGCCGCCATTCGGTGCGTGACCTGCGCCGCACCGTGCGCCAGGGCCTGTGGCTGGCAATCTTGATCTCAATCCCGATCTGGCTGGTGCTTTGGCATGGCGAGGCCATCCTGCTGGCGATGGGTCAGGACCCCGTGCTCGCACATCAGGCCGGCATCTATCTGCGCTGGCTCGAATGGGCGGTGCTGCCGTTCTATGGCTATATCGTGCTGCGCTCGTTCATCTCGGCGCTGGAGCGGCCGGGCTGGGCGCTGGTCATCGTCTTCGTCGCCGTCGCCTGCAACGTCTTCTTCAACTGGGTGTTCATGTTCGGCAATCTCGGCGTCCACTCGATGGGCATTGCCGGTTCCGGCCTCGCCACCTCGCTGTCGAGCACGCTGATGTTCGTCGGCATGGCTGTCGTTGTGATGCTGGAGAAGAAGTTCCGGCGCTACCATCTGTTCGGGCGCTTCTGGCGCGCCGACTGGCCGCGCTTCGGGGGCCTGCTGCGGCTCGGCCTGCCGATTGCCGGCCTCCTTGCCTTCGAGGTGACCATCTTCAACGCGGCGGCGCTGCTGATGGGCCTGATCGACGCGGATTCGCTGGCCGCGCATGCAATCGCCATCCAGATCGCCTCGATCAGCTTCATGGTGCCGCTTGGCCTCAACCAGGCGGTGACGGTGCGCGTCGGCCTGGCGCATGGCGCCGGCAATCCGGAGGGCGTTTCCCGCGCAGGCTGGACCGCCTTCGTCATCGGCGTCTCGTTCATGGCGCTGATGGGGCTGGTGATGATCCTGTGGCCGCATCTGCTGATCAGCGCCTTCATCGATCTGAGCAACCCGGCCAATGCCAGGGTGATTGCGCTTGCCGTGTCGTTCCTGGTCTTTGCTGCCCTGTTCCAGATCTTCGACGGCGCGCAGGCGGTTGCCGCCGGCATGCTGCGCGGCCTGCACGACACCAAGGTGCCGATGATCTACGCTGCGATCGGCTATTGGGGCGTCGGCCTGCCGCTCGGCGTACTGCTCGCCTTCCATTTCGGCTTCCATGGCGTCGGCATCTGGATCGGCCTGTCGTCGGGTCTGGCCGTGGTGGCGGCGCTGCTGCTGGCGCGTTGGCTGCGCCGGGATCGCCTGGCGCCGCAGCTCGCCTTCGGTCATTGAAGGCAGAAACGGCCGCCGGTGCCCGGCGGTCGTTGTGTCCCTAACATTGTGGCTGATTGACGCTTTGAGATCGGCCCACGATTTCTACGCGACGCGTGGTTGAGTCGTCCTGGGTTTGAGCACGGTGGCGAGCACAATTCCGGCGACGATGAAGGCAGCACCGACCAGATCGTAATCGTGCAAGCCCTCGCCGAGCAACAAATAGGCGAGTATGGCGACGAACACCGTCTGCAGATAGAGCAGCATGCTCGCCCGGCTCGCGCCAAGCGTTTCCACGCTTTTGTTGTAGAGATAGTACATCAAGGCGCCGCCGGGGCCTGCCAGATAGGCGAGCGCGAGAATGCTGTCGACATCCATGGTGGAGCGTTCGTCGTTGAACAATTCCCATAGATGGAAAGGCAGGGCGACCAGCGCACCGGCGCCGAGCAGCAGCACGACCATCGGCAAGAGTTCGATGCCGAATTTGGCACGGCGCAAAAGCACGGTGTACAGGCCCCAGCAGAACGCGCTGCCGACGATCCACAGCTCGCCAGCGTTGAACTTGAGTTGAAGGAGCGCCGTCAGGTTCCCATGGGCAACGATGAAAATCATCCCGGCAAGCG
Organism: Mesorhizobium newzealandense; assembly: GCF_042682145.1. Classification (NCBI taxonomy): domain Bacteria; kingdom Pseudomonadati; phylum Pseudomonadota; class Alphaproteobacteria; order Hyphomicrobiales; family Phyllobacteriaceae; genus Mesorhizobium; species Mesorhizobium newzealandense. The sequence continues at coordinate 35,597 of NZ_JBHUGZ010000028.1, forward strand.
CAACCAGCGCGCCAAGCGACTGCCACAGGCCGAGCGGCTCGCCAAGCACGAAACGGGCGAGCACCATCGTCATGACAGGCGACAGCGCCATGATGATGCCGGCCGTGGTGGCGTCGGTGTCGTTGAGGCCATGATAGATCATACCCTGGCACAGCGTGAGGCCGATCGCTCCCACGGCGACGACCTCCACGGCGCGAGTTCGCAAAAGCCCGATCATCGCGTCGTGATGATGGTGCACGATCGGCAGCAGGATTGCGCAAGCGAGCGCCAGCCGCCAGAAGCAGAGGCCCCAGGGAGGCATTTCAGGCGCCACCCATTTGGCCGCGATATAGACACCGGCCGAAAGCAGCCAGCACAGGACGGCGGCCGGATAGCCGGTCAAGGAGGACAAGGACCCCGCGGCAGGTTGCACCCCTTGATGAGCTATAGGCATTGCCTGCATGTCATGACCTCCCCTAGTGAATGTCAGTCCAAGGACGCAATATATCCCTCGTCCTTGAATCCTGCATCTGGTTTTGAAGTGATGAGGTCGAAAGGGGGAACCCGTGCCCGGCGGCCTACTCTCGATGGAGGGTGGAGATTCTTTCCCTGAGTCGAGATGCGTCATGACTTCGAGGGTGGCCAGCTGCCGATTTTCTTCTCGATGCTGCTGCTTGCTCTCCTTGAACCTGTCGCCTCGTCGACGCTGCCGTGCGGCTGTGTCGTGCCGGCTAATCAAATGCCCGCTTCGGGTCCCAATGCAGCCTGAGTGGCCGGGGAAGCTATCCTGGCTCGGCGACAGCGGACTGGTCAGAAGCCTCTCCCGCACCTCGACAAGAACGCCCTTTCCTCGACCGTGGACTGGCGCCCGAGGACATCGTTGCGATGTGGAAAGCGACCGAAGCGCGCAATGATATCGCGATGCTTCCGGATTTGGTCGACGGTCGGCTGCCAGAGGGGCCGAGATTCGGCGGACGCCGCCACCAGCCTGCCTTCGGCTAGGCCCAGGATGTAGTTCTGGTCGTCCAGGTCCTCGTGATGCACGAAAGGAAGGCCCAGCGTGAATTGCTCGAGCGTCTCATAAGCCTCCCATCCCTCCGCAACCATTGTCCTCGCGAGATCTCGGGCGAGCGGATCGTAGGCATATGCCTCGGCACTGGCGCGGTAGATATTGCGTGGAAACTGGTCGAAAAGAACGACCAGCGCTATCGCTTCCTGAGGGCTTAGTTGCTCCGGGGCCCACGTTTGTCCGGCGGCTGCAGCGATCAAGTGACCGAACCTTCGACGTATGACCTTGTCGGTCTCGTCGGATTGTTCCATCCAGAACCGGACGCGCTCGCCTGCAATGGCCTCAGTGCATGGCTGTCCTGCGAACCAGAACTGGTAGATGTGGCTGAGATCCGCTTTGTCCATCCGATGAGCTCCTCTCGATTGATGCGGGTTGGAAGATCCAGTGCGCCACCACCAGCGCAACCGTTGCCAAGTTGAAGAGGATCGCCAGCACCAAGCATGTCGATGGGCCCCTGGCTGCCTCGTGCTGGGCTTCTATTGTCCTTCTTTGCAGCGGACTCTGGTCACGGAGCAGTGCAAGCTCGGCGAAGGAGTCATGCCAAACGTAGGGAAACATCAGGGCCTCCTCTCGTATTGATCGATGATTATGGGAGATTGGCCTGAGGGCGTGGATCGAGTATCGAAAAGGGTCCGAAATACTTCCGAAAAGTGAGCCAGCAATGTCGACCGGCGACATGCACCCGCGCTTGAATATCGGCGATCTGGAATTTGATCCGGCGACGGAATCGGTCCGCCGTAACGGCCAAACATGGTCGCTCGGTTCTCGAGGCTCCCGTCTCCTTGCAGCCCTGCTGAGGCGCCGCGGCGACATTCTCACCAAATCGGAGCTGATGGATGCTGCATGGGAAGGGCGAGCCGTAGAGGAGAGCAACCTTTCGGTACAGGTTGCCTCGCTAAGGAAGATCCTCGGCAAGGGATCTCACGGCGACATCATCGTTACGGTGCCCCGCATCGGATATCGCCTTGCATTACCCGACGTCTCTGGCCGTCCTGCCTCGCCGCTCAGCGAAAGGCCGTCGGTGGCGGTACTTCCCTTCTTCAACCTGAGCGAAGACCAGGAGCAAGCCTACTTCGCCGACGGCCTGGCGGAAGAAATCATCGGTGTCTTGGGCAAGGTTCCGGGACTGTCGGTCATCGCGCGCAACTCGAGCTTTGCTTATCGCGACCGGAACATTGACGTGAGAAAAGTCGGCGCCGAGCTCGAGGTCCGGTTCGTGCTGACCGGAAGCGTGCAGCGTTCCGGCCAGAGGCTGCGCATGTATGTAGAGCTGGCCGACGCCGCAAATGGCTCGCAGGTCTGGTCGACGCGGTTCGATCGCGATCTTACCGACATCTTCGCGATCCAGGATGAGGTTGCTCGCGAGGTCGCGGACGCGCTTCGCCTTTCGATATCTCCGCGCACCACTCTCGCCGAGCTCGAAGGGAAGTCGGCGAACCTCGAAGCGTTGGACCTATCCCTTAGAGGCAGAGCGATACTGTTTGCGGAGAGTCCATCTCCGGACCGGGCGCGCGCCGGCATCGAACTCATGCGCCGTGCGCTTGCCGTCGATCCCACCCTGCCCGGGCCCTACGTCGCCCTTTCAATAGCGTTCTTGACCATGGCCGTGAACCGTTGGCTGCCGGACGTCACCGCCGGGGTCGCTGAAGCACGCCGATGCGCCGATGCCGCCGTCAAAATCGATCCGGACTTTGCACTGGGCTACGGCATCTCCTCGATTGTGGCCTTGATGGAAAAGGACGGCACCCGCGTCGAGACCGACTCCCTCAAGGCCTTCGAAATCAACCCCAACCATACCCTCGTTCAAGTGGGACGCGGCAATGCGTTCACGCATGGCGGCCGGCCACTGGAAGCTATCCCCTATTTTGAGGAGGCCATCCGGCTCGACCCGGCGCTGACTCACCAGAACCTGCACCACCTTGCAACGGCATACCTCTTCGGAGCACGTTACGAAACGGCAGCATCGCTGCTCCGGGCGCGCATCCTGCTGGTCCCAGAAACCGATATTTCGCGCGGCTACTTGTGCTCGGCGCTTGGTCATCTGGGTCAAGTGGAGGAGGCACGCCGAGTCTGGAACGATCTAACTGCCATCAACCCGGCCTATTCACTTCGGGAACGCCTTTCGAACTTCTGGTTCGCCAGTCCGTCCGATCCGGAGCGAATTGTTGAAGGTGTCGCCAAAGCAGGTTTGCCGATCTAGCGCACCATTCCGGTAGTGGATCCTTGGATATGATCCGCCTCAGCTCCTGCAGATAGTGCAGGCCGAGGCTGGCGCCGGCATCCCACTGGCCACGCGGCAGCGCGTCACGGAAAGCAAAACGGCCGCCGGTTCGGCGGCCGTTATGTCCTTCTACTCGGCAGCCATTGCTAGTCGCTGTTCCGGTTCCTCCGTCGAAACCTCCTGGATATCATCCGCTGTCGGCTTGATCCGGAACCACGCAGTGTAGAGCGCGGGAAGGAAGAGCAGAATCAACACCGTGCCGGCCGCCGTTCCGCCGATCAGCGTATAGGCCATTGAACCCCAGAAGACGGAGTGCGTGAGGGGGATGAAGGCGAGCACAGCAGCTAGTGCGGTCAAAATGACGGGCCGTGTGCGTTGCACCGTGGCCTCGATGACCGCGTGATAGTCGTCAATGCCTGCAGCACGGTTCTCCTTGATCTGTTCCGTCAGGATAAGCGTGTTGCGCATCAGGATGCCGGCCAGTCCTATCATGCCCAGAATGGCGTTAAACCCGAAGGGTTGGTGGAAGGTGAGCAGCATCGGCACGACGCCGACAAGGCCAAGCGGCGCCGTCAGCACGACCATGAACATCGTCGAGAAGGATCGCACCTGCAGCATGATGACGATCAACATGGCGGCTATCATAGCCGGGAAGACCTTGCCCAACGCGGTGTTGGCCTTTTCAGCCTCTTCGATCGATCCGCCCATTTCGATGCGATAGCCGGCCGGAAGGGACGCGATCAACGGCTGAAGGGCCTTCATGATCTGCTTGGAGACCTCCGGAGGCTGCGTCGCCTCATTGATGTCCGCGCGGATTGTGACAACGGGCGTGCGATCGCGGCGCTTCAGGATTGGCTCTTCCTGGCGGATTTCCGAATGCCCGATCTGGTCGAGCGGAATCGAGCGGCCGTCCCGGCTTGTCAGCGAGAAATCCGCCAGACGCGCCGGATCCAGCCGCTCGCCGCCGGCGCTGCGTGCCACGATGGGGACATTGCGAATGTCCTCGCGAACCTGCGTAACGGGGATGCCGGTGAGAAGGAATTGCAGTTGCTGGGCCACCTCCGCCGGCGAGAGGCCGATGAGGTTCAGTCGATCCTGATCCGGGACAAAGCGAAGCACGGGGGTGCGATTGCCCCAGTCGCGGTTGGCCTGCCGCACATCCGGGACGCCCCGCATGATGTCGAGGGCCTTTTCGGAAATGTTGTAGAGTTGCGTGGCATCGGGTCCCATCACCCGGAACTCGACGGGGAACGGCGTGTAGGGGCCGAACACGAGCTGCGTAACGCGGACATTCGCCTCCGGCGCAAGCCCTTGCGCCACTGCCTCTCGGAGCCGGTGCTTCAACGCCTCACGCGCCTCGGCGTCGGGGGTCAGCACGACGATCTTGGCGAAAGCAGGATCAGGCAGTTCCGGAGCCATCGCAAAGAAGAAGCGCGGAGCGCCCTGGCCGACGTAGCTCGTGACGATCTTGGCCTCGGGCTGGCTGTCCAGCCAATTTTCGAGCTTCTCGACCGCGGCGGTCGTTGTCTCGATGCTGCCACCTTCCGGCAGGCGAACCTCCACCAACACTTCAGGGCGGTCGGATGTCGGGAAGAACTGCTGTTTGATGCCGGCCATACCGACGACGGAAAGCGCGAAGGCGATGCCAACGATACCGCAGGTTACGAACTTATGGCGCACAGCAAACGTGATGACCCGCCGCAAACGTCGATAGTTACGCGTGTCGTAAATAGCGTGGTGACCGCCTTCGACCGGTTTGATCGCGGGCAGCATCTTGACACCGAGATAGGGCGTAAAGACCACCGCGACGATCCAGGAGACGATGAGGGCGAACCCCACGACCCAGAAGATGTTGCCGGCGTATTCGCCAGCCGTCGAGCGCGCAAAACCCACCGGCACGAAGCCTGCGATCGTCACCAGAGTTCCCGATAGCATCGGCGCCGCAGTGTGGCTCCATGCATAAGCCGCCGCCTTAATGCGGTCCATACCCTCTTCCATCTTCACCACCATCACCTCGATAGCAATAATGGCGTCGTCCACGAGAAGACCAAGCGCAAGAATGAGGGCGCCGAGCGTGATGCGATCGAAGAACCGGCCGGTTTCCAGCATGATGAGGAAGACCACGGCGAGCGTCAGAGGGACGGCAGCCGCCACGACGATGCCGACGCGCCAGCCCATGCTGAGCAGGCTGATGAGCAGCACGACGCCGAGCGCCATCGCGAACTTCAACATGAATTCGTCGACCGCCGAGGTGATGTTGACGGCCTGGTCGGACACCTTGTCGAGCGTCATGCCAAGCGGCAGTGTCTGTGTGATCGCGGCAGTCCTGTCTTCCAGAGCCTTGCCGAGCGCGCGACCATCCCAGCCCTCCTGCATAACCGCTGCAAGCATGATGGTGGGCTCGCCCTGGCGTCGGATGAGGTATGTGGGAGGGTCCTCATAGCCGCGGCTGACTTCGGCGATGTCGGATAGCTTCAGCGTCCGCCCCCCAGCGACAATCGGGGTGTCGGCGATCGCCTGAACGCTGTCATAGGCGCCGTCGACCCGAATGAAGAGGCGCGGCCCCAGGGTGTCGATCGAGCCTGCTGGCGTGACGGTGTTCTGCCGCTGCAAGGCAGCGACGATGTCCTGTGCTGACACGCCGAGGTTTGCCAGTTTGGGGTAGGAAAACTCGACGAATATCTGTTCGGGACGTTCACCAAGGATGTTGATCTTCTTGACGCCGGGCACGTGCAGGAGGTCCTGGCGGATCACCTCGGCCTGCCTCGCGAGCTCCCGCATCGGCATGCCTTTGGCCTTCAGCGCATAAAGGGCGAAGCTCACATCCGAATATTCGTCGTTGACGAAGGGGCCGAAGACGCCGGGCGGCAGGTTGCGGGCTTCATCCCCGAGTTTCTTGCGAGCCTGGTAGAACTCCTCCTGCACGACGGATGACGGTGTGCTGTCCTTGAGCGTGACCGTCATATACGCATAACCTGGCCGTGTGGTCGTCTCGACCCGGTCGTACCAGGTCAGCTCCTGAAGCCGCTTCTCCAACGGTTCGGCGACGAGGTCCTGCATCTCGCGCGCCGTCGCGCCCGGCCACGCCGTCGTGACTGTCATGGTCTTGATGGTGAAGCTAGGGTCCTCGGCCCGCCCGAGCATGAGGAAGGCGTAGGCGCCGGCAGCCACCAGCAATAGGATGAAGAACAGGGTGACGGCGCGTTCGCGAACGGCGATCGCGGAAAGATTGAAGGTCATCAGTTGCTCCCGCTTTCGGACTCAGTCCGGACGCGAGCGCCCTCCTGCAGCAGGTGGGCGCCAAGCGACACAATGGGAACGTTGGAGTTCAATCCTGAGATCACAGCGGTTTCGCTGGTTACACGAACAAGCTGGACGGGCTGAAAGTGTACGGTTGAGCTCGCGCCGTCCAACACCCAAACGCCGGTCTTCCGGCCGTCATCAAGCACGGCCCCCAGCGGCACCTGGACCTCCAGCTGTTTCACCTGGCTTGCGAGCCGAATGGTTACCGTCGCGCCAAGCGGTGCTGCGGCAGCCTCGCCGTCGAGCACGTAGCGCGCCTCATACGTGCGGGTCTGGGCATCGGCAGAGTCCGACAGCTGTCGCAGATGTGCTGGATAACGACGCTCATCGCCACCATACACGCTGGCCTCGGCTGCCGAGCCGATCGCCGGCCGGATCGTTTCGGGAAGCGCGACAACCGCTTCGCGCGGGCCGGCCTTGGCGGTCCGGATCACTGGCTGGCCGGCTGCGACGACCTGCCCCGGCTCGCTAAGCGTTTCGACCACCGTTCCATCCGCGTCCGCCAACAGGACTGCATAGGCCGCCTCATTCTCGGCAACCCGCGCGTCGGCCTCGGCGGCGGCAAGTTGCGCTTGGGCGGTATCCATCGCAGCCTTCGCCTGTTCGTAGCGCTGCGGTGTAACCCACCCACTGCCAAGCAAACTGGCGTATCGCCGTTCATCCGGCTGTGTCTGAGCGACTGTTGCTCGCGCTGCCGCAACGGCATTGCGCTTCGCCGAAAGCGCAAGGCGCAGATCGCTATCATCAATCCGCATTAGCGGCTGACCGGCTTTGACCTGCTGACCAACGTCCACCAACCGTTCCACGATCTTACCGGGAACCCGAAAGCCGAGATTGCTCTGAACCCTCGCCCCGATGATGCCGGTGAAGCCACGTTCTAATTCGGTGATCGGCGCTGCCGACACAAGTCTGACGAATGGTGCCTCCTGCCTTGGGTCGGTCACCAAAGGAGCTTCCTGCGCGGGAGTAGCAAACGTGGCGAATGCCGCCACCCATGACATCGCCGTCAGGGTCGATCCCAATACGATAACGGTTCTCTTTTTCACGCTCGTCGCCTCATCTCAAAATAGATTGCATCCGACTTCTATATCCATTATAGATTACGAACGCAATCAAAAAGGAGACCGACGATGCGAGTGAGCCGAATTCAAGCCGCAGAAAACCGCGAGACCGTCATCAATGTGGCAAGCCGCCTTTTTCGCGAGCGCGGCTTTGACGGCATCGGCCTCAAGGATCTGATGAAGGGTGCGGGGCTGACCCAGGGCGCCTTTTACAAGCAATTTGCGTCAAAGGAGGACTTGGCAGCGCAGGCGTCCAGGCGGGCGATGGAGAGCGCCACCCACCGATGGTCGGCCGCGACCGCGGCGAACCCTGAGGATCCGCTTGGCGGGGTGATCGCGTTCTACCTCAGTATGGGCCATCGCGGAGAAAAGATGGACGGCTGCCCAGTCGTTGCGCTCGGTTCGGATGCTGCCAGGCAGGGCGCCGAGGTGAAGGCGTCATTCGAAGCCGGGATCAAGGAATACCTTGAGATGCTCGCCAGTTGGGTTGGCAAGGCCGACGGCGAGAAGGCTGGCGGCAAGGCCAAGGCCATTCTGGCGACAATGGTCGGCGCGGTGCTGCTCTCGCGGATCGTCAACGACCCCGACCTTGCGCAGGCTTTTCTGGATGCGGCGACCGATCAGGTTCGCGATGCAGTCGCCGCTTGAACAGCGTGGGCAGCGCTGCCGGCGCACCCAAATGATAGGAGAATAGATGCGACGGATTGTTGTTACAGGCATGGGGGCGGTCACGCCCCTTGCTGCCAATGTCGAAACGTCATGGTCGCGCCTGCTGGCCGGTCGTTCGGGCGTCCGTAGGCTTCCGGACGATGTGGTGGGGGACCTGCCGGCGAAGATTGGCGGCGTGGTTCCCTCCTTGGATGAAGATCCGGACGCTGGTCTCGATCCCGATGTCGTCCTGTCTGCGAAGGATCAGCGCAAGGTAGATCGGTTCATTCTCTTTGCACTGGCTGCGGCAGAAGAGGCGCTTGCGCAAGCGAAATGGAAGCCTGCCTCGGAAACGGATCGCCTGCGCACAGCAACGATCATCGCTTCAGGGGTCGGCGGGTTCCCCGCCATCACCGAGGCGGTGCGCACGGTCGACCTGCGTGGCGCCCGCCGCCTGTCGCCCTTTACGGTGCCATCCTTCCTGGTGAACCTCGCAGCGGGCCAGATCTCAATCCGTCATGGCTTCAAAGGTCCATTGGGCGCACCGGTGACGGCGTGCGCGGCGGGCATCCAGGCGATCGGCGACGCCGCTCGCCTTATCCGCGCGAACGAAGCCGACATCGCGGTGTGCGGCGGAACGGAAGCGTGCATGAACACCGTCAGTCTCGGCGGTTTCGCCGCGGCTCGCTCTCTTTCCACGGGCTTCAATGAGGCACCCGCTCAAGCCTCGCGCCCTTTCGACACATTGCGGGACGGCTTCGTCATGGGCGAAGGAGCCGGCGTGCTGGTCATCGAGGCGCTGAGCCACGCGTTGGCGCGCGGCGCAAAGCCGTTGGCTGAGCTCGTCGGCTACGGCACGACGGCGGATGCCCACCACGTCACCTCTGGGCCTGAGGACGGCGACGGCGCGCGCCGGGCCATGCAGATCGCGATTGCCCAGGCTGAGATTTCGCCACGCGAGGTTCGTCATCTCAATGCGCATGCGACCTCCACGCCGATAGGCGACCGGGGTGAGATCGAGGCGATCAAGAGCGTGTTCGGACACGATTTCGCGATTGCTGTCAGTGCAACGAAATCGGCGACCGGACACCTGCTGGGTGCGGCCGGCGGGCTTGGTGCCATCTTCGCGATCCTGGCGATCAGGGATCAGGTCGCCCCACCGACCCTCAACCTGAGCGCTTCCGATCCGGCCGCCGATGGCATCGACTTCGTCGCAAACGAGCCCCGGCCAATGGAGATGGAGTACGCGATCTCCAATGGCTTCGGCTTTGGCGGCGTGAATGCCAGCGCCTTGTTCAGGCGCTGGATCGCCCCGGTGGCCTGACGCGAGCGCTAGAGGCAGTCAGGACTGACGCCATTCGCTCGGACCTTTCATGCTTCTCCAACTCCAATCCAACGCAAAGAAAGAAATGATTTCCATGAACAAGACCAATCCTGGCGTCGCCCTCGTCACAGGGGCATCCTCCGGCATCGGGCGCGCAACCGCCAACACCCTACGGAACGCGGGCTTTGACGTATTCGGAACCAGCCGTCGCACGACCTCCAAGCAATCCGACGGCGTTACCATGCTGACCTGCGACGTGACCGACGACGCGTCCGTTGCGAAAATGGTCGATGACGTTCTGGCCAAGGCCGGACGCATCGACCTGCTTGTCAACAATGCCGGCATGGGTCTGTTTGGCGGCGCGGAGGAGTCCTCGACCGCCCAGGCCCAGGCACTGTTCGATGTGAACGTCTTCGGCGTTTTGCGCGTGACCAACGCGGTGTTGCCGACAATGCGACGCCAAGGAAAGGGCAGAATCGTTAATTTGAGTTCGGTACAGGGGTTTATCCCGGCCCCCTATTTCGCGCTTTATTCGTCGACCAAACACGCCGTCGAGGGTTATTCCGAATCGCTCGATCACGAATTGCGCCCGTTCGGCATTCGCGTTTCGCTAGTCGAGCCCGCCTATACCCGTACGTCATTCGAGGACAATCTCGCCGCCCCCGATCAGTTGCTTGATATCTACGACTCTGCGCGCGCTGGCATGACTATGACCGTTCGGAAATCGATGGAAAAAGGCGATGCGCCCGAAGTGGTAGCCAAGACCATTTTGGCCGCTGCGATCGATCCCGCTCCGAAGAAACGCTATGCGGCGGGAAAAATGGCGCGCCAGGTCAGTCTCCTGCGCCGTTTCGTCCCCGCGTCCACATTCGACAAGAGCTTGCGGAAGCAGCTTGGGCTGCCGGCCTGACGTCGGCATCAACGACATCTGGCGGCGCTGCTGCTGGCGCGCCGCCGGTGCCCGGCGGCCGTTTTTCCTTCTCGATCAATTGCCGTCGGACGACATCGCGCCGAGCAGCCTGCGGATGTCGCCGAACCTGGCGATCGACCCGAACACCAGTGCTGCCACCGCGACGAAGAACACCGACACCGACGCCATGGTCGGCGTGTAGCCGTAGCGCAGCGCGTTGAAGATCTTGATCGGCAGCGTTTCGGTGGTGAAGCCGATCGTCATGTAGGCGACGATGTATTCGTTGAGCGACAGCACGAAGGCGAAGGCGTAGCCGGAGACGAGATAGGGCAGGATCAGCGGCAGCACCACCGTCTTCAGCACGGTGCGGTCGTCGGCGCCCATCGTCGCGGCCGCCTCGACCAGCGAGCGGTCGATCGACGCGAAGCCGAGCGACAGCGTCACCAGCGGCAGCGTCACGAAGAAAATGGCGTGGCTAATGATGGCGGTGAAGAACTGGCCGAACAGCCCGACCGTCGCCCAGAAGGTAAGGAAGCCGAGCGCGGTGATGACCGGCGGCAGGATGAAGGGGGCGAGCCCCAGCACCTGGAAGATGTTTGCCCAGGGCGCGATGCGCCGCCACAGGAACCAGGCGAGCGGCAGTGCGACGGCGACCGCGATCGCCGCCGAGCAGACGGCGAGCGTCACCGAATGGATCAGCGCCAGCCGCCATTCCGGATCGGCGAAGATCTGACCATACCAGGCGAGCGAGAAGCCTTTCGGCGGGAAGGTCAATTCCTGCCGCGCGTTGACCGAGACGCCGGCGACGACGATCAGCGGCGCGGCCAGGAACAAAGCTACGACCGTGAAATAGAGCCGGCGAAGGAAGGTAGCGGTCATAGTGCATTCTCCTTGCGGCCGACAAGCAGCATCAGCCCGACCAGCGCCAGCGAGATCAGCACCAGGAAGACAGCCATGGCCGCGGCGAACGGCATGTTGGACTGGTAGATCGCCTGGTCGGTGATCAGCACCGACAATGTCCAGTGGCGTGGCCGCCCGAGAATCTGCGGCAACAGATAGGAGCCGAGCGCGAAGACGAAGACCATGATCAGCGTCGCGACGATGGTGTTGCGCAGCGCCGGGGTGACCACGTTGAAGAAGGCCTTGACCGGCGAGGCGCCAAGCGTGCGGGCGGCCTCGAGCAGCGTCGGGTCGAGACGCACCAGGGCCGGATAGAGCACCAGGATGGTGTAGGGCAGTGCCTGATAGACCATGCCGGCCAGCACCGCGCCGAAGGTCGGCAGCAGCGCCACCGGCTTGTCCATCAGCCCGAGCGCGACGAAAAGATTGGTGATGCCGGCGGTCTGCGAAAACAGCGTCGACCAGGCAAAGCCGATGATGACTTCCGACAGCGACAGCACCGACAACAGGCCGACCAGCCACAGCGTCTGCACGCTGCGCGAGCGCTTGGTCAGCAGATAAGTGAACGGAAAGGCGATGCAGACGCAGCAGACGGCGACCAGAACCGCCAGCATCAACGAAAAACCGAGCACGCCGGCGAAGAAGGTGGTGAGGAACCGGGCATAATTGTCGAGGACGAAATCGGGCGTGTAGAATCCGGCCGGATTGCGCTTGAAGAAGCTGACCGCGATCATCGTCGAGAACGGCACGACGAAGAACACCACGAGCATCAGCCCGGGGAACAACAGCGGCGAATAGTCGGCGAGTGATTTCGGCGCTTCGCGTCTCATGAGCCGAGCACCACGCAGCTCTCGGGCGGCAGCGTGACGCCGACCTTTGCGCCGACCGAGACGTTTGGTCTCTCACGCGGCGTCGCCACAGCGATGATGCTGGTGCCGCCGACCTCGACGAAGGTTTCGATCGTGCCGCCGAGATCGCGCACGAAGGTCACCTGGCCGGTGATGGCGCGGCTGCCGGGTTCGCCCAGATGCACGTCCTCGGGACGGATCGACACCGAGGCCTTGCTGACGCCGGCCGGCATGGCGAGGCCCGGAATGGCGGTGCCGAGGATGGTGGTGCGCCCGGCGCTGTCGACCTCCGCCGGCAGAAGGTTGGTGATGCCGATGAAATCGGCGACGAAGGCGTCGGCCGGCTTGCGGTAGATCTCGATCGGCGGCGCTGCCTGCAGGATCCTGCCGTTGCCCATGACCACGACCAGGTCGGCCATGGTCATCGCCTCGCGCTGGTCGTGGGTGACGACGATGGTGGTGATGCCCAGCCGCTGCTGCAACTGGCGCAGTTCCACCTGCATGGCCTCGCGCAGTTTGGCGTCGAGCGCCGAAAGCGGCTCGTCGAGCAGGAACAGCTTCGGCGACAGCGCCAGCGCACGGGCGATCGCCACGCGCTGCCGCTGGCCGCCCGACAGTTTCGCCACCGGCCGGTCGGCAAAACCGGGCAGATGGATCAGCGTCAGCAACTCGTCGACGCGCTTCTTCTGCTCTTCCTTCGAAGCGCCGCGGATGCGCAGCGCATAGGCGATGTTGTCGCCGACCGAAAGATGCGGAAACAGCGCCAGCGACTGGAACACCATGCCGAGATTACGCTTGTGGGTCGGCAGCGGCGTGATGTCCTCGCCGTCGAGCACGATGGCGCCGCTGGTCGGCTCCTCCAGCCCGGCGATCATGCGCAGCAGCGTGGTCTTGCCGCAGCCGGATGGTCCAAGCAGGCAGACGAAGGTGCCATGCGGTACATTGAGCCGCACATTGTCGACCGCCAGGAAATTGCCGAAGGTCTTGGTGATGGCGTTGATATCAAGTCCGGACATGGGTCACCCCTCTCAGGCATTGCGCTGCAAGGGCCGCCGGATACTGCCCGGCGGCCGGCTGATGCATGTCGCCCAAACGTGCTCCCGGTTTCGGGAGAACGACATGCATGAAGACAAAGACCTGAAGCGCGGCGCCTGAATCCGTTCAAACGCGACGCGCTTTAGGCTGCATGCGGGTTTGGCTCAGCCGACGATGAGTTCGGTCCACTTCTGGTTGATCCAGTCGGCCTTCGACGTATAGAGGTCGTAGCGCGGAATGATCGGCTCGATCTCCGACGACACCGACGCGAACTCGGCCGGCGTCAGGTCGAGCACTTCCTTCTTCAACGTCGGCGTGGTGCCGACCTTGCGCGACATCACGCCCTGCATCGACGGCTGGCTCATATAATCGATGAAGGCATGCGCCTCGTCGACCTTGGTCGAAGCGCGCGACAGAACCCAATTGCCGGAATCCTGGATGCCGCCCTCCTTCGGGAAGGTGGTGCGGACATGGAAACCGTCGGCGATCGCGAGGCCGGTGACGTCGTGATAATACTGGCCCATCGGGATTTCGCCCGACTTCAGCGCCTGTTCAAACTGCGCCTCGTCGCGATACCACAGGCGCACATTCGGCTTGACCTCAGCCAGCTTCTCGAACGCCTTGTTCAGCCCTTCCTCGGTGTCGAGGGCGTTGGTGCCGCCCATGAAGGTCTTGGCCGTCACCTCGAGCAGGAACGAGTTGGAGGCCAGCGCCAGCAGGCCGAGCTTGTCCTCGTTCGCCTTGTCCCAGAATGCCGCCCAGGAGGTCGGCGCTTCCTTGTAGACATCGGTGTTGGAGACCAGCGTGATCCACCAGGCCACGGCACCAATGCCGGCGACGCGGCCATCCGGATATTTGTTGATGAAGCGGGGCAAGAGGTCGCCGTAATGCTTGAACCTGGAGGTGTCGAGCGGCGTCCACAGTTCGGTCGACTGGCCCTTCAGCGTCGAGGTCTGCGACATCATCGAAAGATCGGCCGGGGCCTGGCCGGCCTTGGCCGCCTGTTCGAGCTGCACCAGCCACGCCTCGCCTGTCGGCTCGGCAACCGATTCCACCGCGATGCCGGTCGCCTTGGTGAAGTCGGGGAAGACGTGCTCGTCGAAGGATTTCTTGAAGTAGCCGCCGTAGACGCCGACCTTGAGCGACTTGTCCTGCGCCCGCAGGATCGACGGCATGGCGAGCACGCCAGCCGTCGCCAGGCCGGCGCCAAGCACGCGACGCCGGCTGACGGGTGTTGCGATCAATCTGTTCATCTGGTCTCTCCTCTGTTTGTGCCGGATCCCCGGCTGGTTCCCTTGATTCCGTTGTTCGCCGCTCTTTGCGGCTCAGTGAGCGGCCGCGCGTCGTTCGAGCGTGCGCGCGTATTGCGTCAGCGGAAAACACATGACGAAAAAGATCAGCGCCACCAGCCCGTAGACCTTGAAGGGTTCGAAGGTGGCATTGTTGATGGCGTTGGAGGTCCGCACCAGCTCCTCGAAGCCGATGATCGAGGTCAGCGCCGTCGACTTGATGAGTTGCACCAGGAAGCCGACAGTCGGCGCGCGGGTGATCGAAAACGCCTGCGGCAGGATGATCAGTCTCAGCTCCTGCAGATAGTGCAAGCCGAGACTGGCGCCGGCATCCCACTGGCCACGCGGCAGCGCATCGACGCCGCTGCGCCAGATTTCGGCGAGATAGGCACTGGCGAAGAAGGTGAGGCCGAGCACCGCCGCCGTCCACGGCTCGATGCGCAGCCCGAGCATCGGCAGGCCGAAGAACATCAGGAACAGCTGCATCAGCAGCGGCGTCCCCTGGAACAGCGCGATATAGCCGGAGGCAATGCGCCGGCTCCATTTGTTCTTGGCGATCCTGAAGAACAGCACAACCATGCCGACCACGCCGCCGCCGACAAAGGCGGCCAGCGACAGGAGCACCGTCCAGCGGGCGGCGAGCAGCAGGTTGCGCACGATGTCCCAGAAGGTGAATTCGATCATGACACGCCAGCCCCCAGGACGCGGCGTCCGCCTGTGACCAGCAGCCTACGCAAGGCCATCGACAGGACGAGATAGACCATCGTCACGACAAGATAGGTCTCGAAGGAGCGGAAGGTGCGTGCCTGCAGCATGTCGGCCTCGTAGGTAAGCTCGCGCACCGCGATCTGCGACACGACGGCGGACTCCAGCATCATGATGACGATCTGGCTGGTCAGCGCCGGAAAGATCACCTTGAGCGCCTGCGGCAGCACGATCTTGATGAAAACCTGGCGTGGCCTCAAGCCCAGCGCCAGGGCTGCTTCCGTCTGTCCGCCCGGCACCGCATCAAGTCCGGCGCCGACGATCTCGATCGTATAGGCCGCCATGTTGAGCGTCATCGCCAGGATGGCGGCCAGCACCGGATCGAGCCTGATGCCGAGACTGGGCAGCCCGAAGAAGATGAAGAACAGCTGCACCAGGAACGGCGTGTTGCGGATCACCTCGACATAGACGGCGATGGCCCGCTTGAGCAGCACGGGACCGTTGCGCCGTCCTGCCGCGCCGAGGATGCTGAGGAACGTTCCCGCCAGCGTGGTCACGGCGATCAACAGGATCGTCGTGACCGCTCCGCGCGCTATGTCGCTCGCAGCACCTGGAAGCCAGGCAAAGGCCACGGAAACTCAATCCTTGAGGTTGTCGGGATTGAGCGGCGTCTTCAGCCAGGCTTGCGAACTTGCGTCCAGCTTGCCGTCGGCCAGCATCTTGGCGATGGCGTCGTTGACCGCCTTCTTCAGGCTGTCTTCGTTCTTGTTGAGGCCGATATGCGAGGGCGAGGTCAAAAGCTGGAACTTCTGCTCCGGCTTCAGCGCGTCCTGCTTGGCCAGCACCTGCGCGCCGACATCGTTGCCGACGACCATCAACTGCGTCTGGCCGGAGATGAAGGCCTGAATCACCGAATTGTAGTTGTCGAAACGCTTGATGTCGGCCGATGCGGGGGCTGCTTCGGTCAGCGAGGTGTCTTCGAGCGTGCCGCGGTTGACGGCGATCGACTTGTCGGCAAGATCTTCCTTGCCCTTGACCGCCAGTGCCGCCGGACCGATCACGGCGATGTAGTAGGGCGCGTAGGCAGCGGCGAAGTCGATCACCTGCTCGCGTTCCTTCGAATAGCCGACGCTCATCAGGAGGTCGACGCGATGGTCGTTCAGGTACGGGATACGGTTCTGGCCGGTGACGGCGACGGGATTGAGCTTCACCTTGAGCGTGTCGGCAATGTATTGCGCGACATCCATGTCATAGCCCTTGAGGCTCATGTCGGCGCTGGCCGAGGAGAAGGGCGGAAAATCGGCGAAGACGCCGACATTGATGGTTCCCGCCTTGGTGATGTCTGCCAGCGCGTCGGCGTTGGCAGCCTGTGTGGCGAAGCCGAGACCGGCGGTGCCAAGCATCAGCATGGCGGCGATGGATGCAAGTGTCTTTCGGATTGTCATTGGTATTCCCCTTCTGGAAGCTTTGTTTGTTTGGGTCGGCCGCCGGCTCCAGCGCGGCGGCCGCCTTTGCTCTTTTAGACGTCAGGCTCCCTTGCCAGTGATCGCCGGGCTGAACACCATCAGGCTCAGGATCTCGAACAGCACCTGTGCCGCGGCATGGGCGGTGTTGGTGGTCGCGTCGTATTGCGGCGCCACTTCGACGACGTCGCCGCCGACGATGTTGAGGCCCTTCAGGCCGCGCAGCAGTTCGAGCACTTCGCGCGTGGTGAGCCCGCCGACTTCGGGCGTGCCGGTGCCGGGTGCGAAGGCCGGATCGACGCTGTCGATGTCGAAGGAGACATAGGTCGGGCCGTCGCCAACGATCTTGCGCGCCTTCTCGATGATGGCGGGAATGCCGAGACCGGTCACTTCCTCGGCATGGACCACGGTCATGCCGGACTCGTAGGTGAACTCCCACAGATATTCGGCCGAGCCGCGAATGCCTATCTGGATGGTGCGCGTCGGGTCGAGCACGCCGTCGAGCACCGCGTTGCGGAACGGTCCGCCGTGGTGGAACTTGGTCATGTCGAACAGGCCACTGGTGTCGCAATGGGCGTCGATGTGGATCAGGCCGACAGGAGCTTTCTTGCCGACGGCCTTCAGGATCGGATGGCTGATCGAATGGTCGCCGCCGACCGAAAGCGGGATGACGCCGGCATCGACAATCTGGTTGGTGCGGCGCTCGATGTCCTCATGGCTGATCTCGAGCCGGTAGCGGCTGCGGAACGGCGTGTCGCCGATGTCGGCGACCCGAAGTTCGTGCGTCGGGGCGCATTCCAGCACGTGGTTGTAGGGGCCGATGCGTTCAATGGCACGCAGCGCCCTTGGCCCGAAACGCGAGCCCGGCCGGTTGGTGACACCAAGGTCCATCGGCACGCCGATGATCGCCACCTGCAGGTCACCGAAATCCGGATTGTCGGCTGATATTTCGCGGTAGGGCGCGGCAAGGAAGGTGGGGATGCCGGAATAGGGCGCCAGCCGCGTGCCGGTCTTGGAAAAGATCTTGTCGGCGACGCGCCGGAATTTCGGGTCGAACATCTCGCCGCCATGGCTCTCGCCATATTTGCGACGCAACGCGTCGAGCTTGCCACGATCGTAACCCATGTCCGCTCCTCCTGCCGGGCTGATGCAGTGCGGCCGTCGGTGACCTCAGGCGAACCGGCCGTCATCCGGCCGGGTCGCTGTCCCGCTGGCTGCCTGCAGATTTCACGTCTTGATGCTGTTCCGGGCCAAAGTGTCTGGCAGCCGCATTGAAAAATCAATTGATATTGTTAGGGTGTTTGCTGTGAGAAAACCTCACAATCAACTCTGAGCACGACCTCATCCGAAAACCGGCCTCCACTTTTCGGAATCGTGCTTCAATGGATGCTCATGGCCAAGCGCCTGCCACCGCTGAATCCGCTGCGCGCCTTCGAGGCAACGGCCCGCCATGGCTCGCTGACCAAGGCGGCGAGTGAGCTGAATGTCACACATGGCGCCATCAGCCACCAGATCAAGGCGCTCGAGCTGTCGCTCGGCGTCAAGCTTTTCGAGCGCGCCGGCCAGCGGGTGAAACTGACGCCGCACGGTGCCGAGTTGCTGCCGGCGGTATCGACCGCCTTCGACGGCATCGCCGCCGCCACCCAGCGCATGACAAGGCCAGCGAGCAGCGGCACACTCTCTGTCTCCTGCGTGCCGGCACTGCTGTTGCTGTGGATGACACCGCGGCTCGGCAGTTTCATGGCGCAGTATCCTGACATCAGGCTGACGCTGATCCCTTCCAACGACGCCAAGGATATCCGCGCGCCGCAGATCGATGTCTGCGTGCATTACGGCGACGGCAGCTGGACCGATTGCTGGATGCGCAAATGGTCGGGGCTCGAACTGTTTCCCGTCGTCAGCCCGACATTGATCAACAACCGTCCGATCCGCAGCGTCAGGGACCTCGCCGACCATGTCTTCCTGCATGGCGACGACGGCCGCGAATGGCATACCTGGCTGGCCGCCGCCGATGCGCTCGATCTGGAGCGTGGCCGCCGCCATCATCTCGGCGACGCACGCATGGCGGTTGAAGCCGCGGTCCACGGCCACGGCGTGGCGCTGGGCGATTCGGTGACGGCGAGCTCGCTGCTGGCCAGGGGCATGCTGGTGGCGCCGTTCAGCCTGTCGGTGCCGGCGGTCGACGATTTCTATGTCGTCTGCCGCAACGAAATGAAGTCGACGCCGATCGTGCAGCTGTTCATCGACTGGCTGTTTGCCGAGAAGGCGCAGGATGACGGCCGCGCCGATGCGCCGGTGGCGGGCCGCGTCGTCACCCGCCGCAAGCGTCCGGCGCTCAGGGTCATCGGCGGCAGAACCGGGAACTGACATCGGCCTGTCATTGGCGGCGACGGCCGATCGTGTTCCGCCGCATGCAGGGTTTTCTTTTTGTCGGGCCAGCCTGAAACCGGGCAGCGTTTTGGCCAATTCGATGCTATGAGGCCTGTCGCGGTTGTGAGTAGCAGGCAGCGAAGGCGGTGTTGAAACATGGCTAAGACCGATATTGCGCGGCGTGTCTACAACCACACCTGGAAGCTCGACCCGATCGTGCGCAGCCTGCTCGATACGGATTTCTACAAGCTTTTGATGCTGCAGATGATCTGGGGTATGTACCCCAAGGTCGACACGACTTTCTCGCTGATCAACCGCACCACCTCGGTGCGGCTGGCCGACGAGATCGACGAGGGCGAGTTGCGCGAACAGCTCGACCATGCCCGCACCTTGCGCTTCAGCAAGAAAGAGATGATCTGGCTCGGCGGTAACAATTTCTACGGCCGCAAGCAGATCTTCGAGCCGGAATTCCTCGCCTGGCTGGAGAATTTCAGGCTGCCGGAATACGAACTGTCTAAGCGCGACGGCCAGTATGAGCTGACCTTCAGCGGGCCGTGGATGTACACCACGCTGTGGGAGATCCCGGCGCTCGCCATCATCAACGAATTGCGCTCGCGCGCCGCCATGCGGGCGTTCGGCCCGTTCGCGCTCGATGTGCTCTATGCCCGCGCCAAGGCCAAGATGTGGGCCAAGACCGAACGGCTGAAGGCGCTGCCCGGCATCCGCATCTCCGACTTCGGCACGCGCCGGCGCCATTCCTTCTTGTGGCAGCGCTGGTGTGTGGAGGCGTTGAAGGAAGGCATCGGCGAGGCTTTCACCGGCACCTCCAACGTGCTTTTGGCCATGGACAACGACCTCGAAGCGCTCGGCACCAACGCGCATGAACTGCCGATGGTGTTCGCAGCACTCGCCAATTCGGAAAAAGAGCTGAAACAGTCGCCCTACAAGGTGCTGCAGGACTGGCAGCGCTATTATGGCGGCAACCTGCTGATCGTGCTGCCCGATGCCTTCGGCACGGCGTCCTTCCTGCGCGACGCGCCGGACTGGGTGGCCGATTGGACCGGTTTTCGCCCCGACAGCGCACCGCCGATCGAGGGTGGCGAGAAAATCCTGTCCTGGTGGCGCGACAAGGGCAAGGATCCCCGGCAGAAGCTGCTGATCTTTTCCGACGGGCTCGAGGTCGAAACCATCGAAGAGACCTACCGCCATTTCAAGGGCAAGGTACGCATGTCGTTCGGCTGGGGCACCAACCTCACCAATGATTTCGAGGGCTGCGCGCCAACCGAAACCAACAGCCTGGACGCCATATCGCTGGTCTGCAAGGTCACCGAGGCCAATGGAAGGCCAGCGGTCAAGCTTTCCGACAATCCGGCCAAGGCGACCGGCGATGAGAAAGAGATCGAGCGTTATCTCAGGATCTTCGGTGAAAAGGATCGCGTGGAGCAACTGGTCAAGGTGTGAGGGGTGGCTACGCCAGCCAAAGATCGCAATCTTGGATAGCGTGAGTTCCTTCGCGCCCCCCTCTGTCCTACCGGACATCTCGGGGGGCGCCGTAGAGCGTTTTTCCTCGATAACCCTGCTCGCATGCTTCGTCGCTTTGCTGGCCTTTCTTCTTCCCTCCCCCGCCTTCGCCCACGCCTCCGACCGTGGCCACGTCCTGCTCCTGCCGACCGGCTATTATCTGGTTGGCGGGGCTTTCGCCGTCGCCGTCAGTTTCCTCGTGCTGGCGCTGTTGCCGGGGGATTGGCTCGATCGTTTCTGGCGCCGACGCCTGCCGCTGTTCGCCTTCAGCGACAATGCCAGCGCCGTCTACAGCCTGATCTCCTTTGCCGGCTTTGCAATCCTCGTCGCCACCGGCTTTTTCGGAAGCCGCGACCCGCTCTCCAACCCGCTGCCCTTGGTGATCTGGACCCTGCTTTGGGCCGGCGTCACGTTGCTGCAAGGGGTCTTCGGTGATCTCTGGTCATGGCTGAACCCGTGGTATGGGCCGTGGCGTCTTGCTTCGCGCCTGTTCGGCGCGGGGGATGAACCGGCATGCCGGCTTCCCCAATGGCTCGGCTGCTGGCCGGCGGTCCTGTTGTTCTTCGCCTTTGCCTGGTTCGAACTCATCGATCCGGCGCCCGACGATCCGGCGCGGCTGGCCTTGGCCGCCGGTCTCTACTGGCTGCTCACCTTCCTTGCCATGCTGGCGTTCGGCTACCGTGGCTGGAGCCGCAGCGGCGAATTCCTGACGGTCTTCTTCGCGATGGTGGCGCGTTTCGCCGTCGTCGAGCGCAACGAAACCGGCCGGCTTGGCCTGTGCTGGCCGGGCGCCAAACTGCTCGCCGCCGAACCGTTGCCGACCAGCGGCATTGCCTTCCTGCTTCTTGCCCTGTCGTCGGTATCCTTCGACGGCCTGTCGAAAACCTTCTTCTGGCTCGGCCTGTTCGGTATCAATCCGCTCGAATTCCCGGGCCGCACCGCCGTGATCGGCAGCGGCACTTTCGGGCTCGTTCTGACATTCTTGCTCCTGGCAGCGGTGTTCATGCTCGCCGTCTGGCTCGGTCAGCGTCTTGCCGGCAGCACTCAGGCCTTTGGCGACGCAGCCGGCTTACTTGTCTGGTCGATCGTGCCGATCGCCCTTGCCTATCATGTCGCGCATTACCTGAAGTCGCTGCTCGTCGACGGCCAGTATGCGCTTGCGGCGCTGTCCGATCCGTTCGCGCTGGGCTGGAACCTGTTCGGCACCGCCGACATGCAGATCGAGGCCGGCATCGTTGCCGGAGCGGACTCGGCGTGGTGGCTGTGGAATGTCCAGGCCGGCGCCATCATCCTTGGCCATGTGCTCGCCGTCCTCGTCGCCCACGGTTTCGCCTGGCGCCTGCACCCGCAGTCCTCCCGCGCAGCACTCAGCCAGTTCCCGCTCACCGTGCTGATGATCGCCTATACGGTCTTCGGCCTCTGGCTGCTCGCCACGCCAACGGTGGGCTGAGCCGTTTGCGCTGGAAAACAAGCCGTGATTCCCCTAGAGCAATTCCAGGAAAAGTGTGAAACGGTTTTCCGTCCGGAATTGAGTCAAGACAAAGAGCTCGAACCGGCATTGCCGTGTCCGGACTTTGGTGATTTAGTTTGTACACATGCAATTTTTCGACTTCCGGAACTGAGCGGACTTTGCGCTCCTAACGCTGAACAAGGGGAACGGCATCATGGACAAGAGCAAGACCTTCGACCTCTCGAAAACCGGCCTCACCCGGCGCACGGCGCTGAAGGGGTTGGCCGCCACCGCCGGCCTGGTCACCGCGCCAGGTTTCGTCCGCTATTCCCAGGCGCAGAGTTCGGCGCCGATCAAGATCGGCTTCCAGTCGCATCGCACCGGCATCGGCGCCGCCTATGGCCGCTGGTACGAGAAGACCACCGCCGCCGCGATCAAGGCGATCAACGCCGCGGGCGGCATCAATGGCCGTCAGGTCGAGGTGATCGTCGAGGATGACGGCACCGATCCCGGCCGTGGCGCAGAGGTGGTCGGCAAGTTCGCCACCCAGCACAAGACCGACATCGTCTTCGGCACGCTGTTCTCGCATGTCGTCATCGGCTCGGCGCCCGCCGCAGGCGAGGCCAAGATCCCCTACTTCGTCGTCAGCGAAGGCCATCATGTCGCCTCGACCAAGCTGAACCGCTATGTCTTCCAGCCCGGCATCACCGACGTGAAGAGCCAGATCCAGTCGATGGCGCCGTGGATTGCCGGTAATGTCGGCAAGAAGGTCACCATGATCTTCCCGGATTTCGCCTTCGGCTACGATCACCGCGACTACCTGCCGCCGGCGCTGAAGGCGCAAGGCGCCGACGTCATCGCCCAGATCGCCATCCCGCCGACGGAATCGTCCTTCACCAAATACTTCCCGCAGATCCCGGCCGAGACCGAGGTGATCTACCACGTCATGGTCGGTCCGGCGGTGCTCACCTTCGTCAAGGAACTCGGCGAATTCTACGGCTCCAACCGGCCGCAGCTGTTCGGCTTCATCGATTCGCTCGAAGCCACCGACATCAACAGCCCCGGCCTTGAATTCCTCGACGGCAGCCATTTCTGGGAAGGCTCGCCGCGCTATGCGCAGGCCGATGATTCCGAGGCGCAGAAGGCCTATCGCGCCGCTGTCGGCATCGACGACAATGGCGCCGCCGTCGGCGACCCCAAGGACGTCTCCACCGCCGCGCATATGTTCGGCTGCTGGGAGACGCTCTACGTCGTCAAGAAGGCGATGGAAGACGCCGGCTACAAGGGGCCCGAAGACCGCGCCAAGCTGGTCGAGGCGACCGAAGCGCTGACCGCCTTCGCCGAGGGTCCGGAACACCCGCAAGGTGCAAAGACCTTCAACGGCAAGATCCACCAGTGTTTTGGCATCCAGAACATCTCCAAGGTCGAGGGCGGCAAGCTCAAGGTCGTCCACAAGACCAAGATCGAGGACGGGCTTTACGAGGCTGAAGGGGATTATACGACGCAGGCGCTGTGAGGCGCCTTACCCTCCCCCTTGTGGGGAGGGTCGGCAAATAGGCTTCGCACCTGCGAAGCCTATGAGACGGGGCGGGGGTCGCGACGGCCCGTGCCCCACCCCCCACCCGACCGCTGCGCGGTCACCCTCCCCCTAGGGGGAGGGTAAGGGCGCCCTGAATGCACTTTGGTCCGCACCTCCTCCTCGCCGCCCTCGAAGGCCTCGTTACCTCCGCCGTGCTGGCGCTGACGGCGCTTGGCCTGTCGCTGGTGTTCGGCGTCATGCGGGTGGTCAATGTCGCGCATGGCGAGTTCTTCATGCTCGGTGCCGTGCTCGCCTGGGCAATCACCACGGCGATCGGCGGCCATCCGGCGCTCGGCTTCCTGGCGGCATTGGTGGTTGCGCCGCTTATCGTCGGCACCATCGCGCTGGTCGCCGAGCGGCTGGTGCTGCGCCGGCTCAACTACAATCCGGAAGCCACCATCGTCGCCACCATCGGCATGCTCTACATCATCCAGCAGCTCGCGCTGACCTTCTACGGTCCGGAGGCGCGGCCGGTGGAGCCGCCATTCAGCTATCGTATCCTTTTGCCGTGGTTCGGCTACTCCGGCTACAAACTGTCGATCATCGCCGCTTCGGCCCTGCTGCTGCTCGCGACATGGCTGGTGCTGACGCGCACGAAGATCGGCCTCATCATGCGTGCCACGCAGTATGACAGCGAGACGGCGCAGGCCTTCGGCATTCCCGTCGGCCGCGTCTATGGCGGCGTCTTCGCGCTCGGCGCCATGTTGGCAGCCATCGCGGCGGTGCTGATCGTGCCGATCAGCCAGGCGCATTACCTGATGGGTCAGGATCCGCTGCTGCTCTCCTTCATCGTCGTCATCATCGGCGGTCTCGGCTCGCTGCGCGGCACGGTCGTCGCCGCCGTGCTGATCGGCCTGTCGGACGGCATCATCTCGATGTTCTTCTCGCCGACACTGGCCAAGATCATCGCCACGCTGCTGGTTGCCATGGTGCTGGTGTTCCGGCCGCAAGGCCTGTTCGGGACAGCATCGCGATGAGCGAAGCTTCGCCGGCAAAAGCCTACGGTTTGCATCTCGGCGTCATCGCGCTGCTGCTCGTGCTGAGCTTCCTACTGCCGGAGTACTACCACGGCCTGCTCGCCCGCATCATGGTGCTGGCGGTCTTCGCCATGGGCTACAACATGCTGTTCGGCTATGTCGGCCTGCTCAGCCTCGGCCACGCCATGTTCTTTGCCGCCGGGCTCTACGGTGCCGGCCTTGCCGTCATCCAGCTCGGCTGGAGCGTGCCGGCGGCATTCGCCGCAGGCCTCGGCTGTGGTGTTGTTCTTTCACTGGTCATCGGCCTGCTGGCGCTGCGCACGACGGGCGTCGCCTTCATGATCGTCACCATGATGTTCGCGCAGGTTTTTTATCTCCTTGTCCTCTATTTTGCAGGGTGGACCGGTGGCGACCAGGGCATGGTCGTGCCGCAGCAGGCGCGGGTGCTCACCTTTGGTGAGACATTGCTCGACCTCACCAACCCGACCGTCCGCTACATGAGCGCGCTCGGGCTGTTTTCGATCGTCCTTCTCGTCACCCTGGCGATCGTCCGCTCCAGATATGGCCGCGTGCTGGTCGCCATCCGCGAGAACGAGGAGCGGACGAAGATGCTGGGATACGACACGTTCTCCAACAAGCTCGCCGCCGTCGTCATCTCCGGCATCATCTGCGCTGCCTCGGGTGCCGCCTATGCGCTGCTGTTCGGCTATGTCGGATCGAGCTTCGCTTCGGTGCAATACTCGATCCTGCCGCTGCTCTGGGTGCTTCTCGGCGGCGGCGCCACGACGCTCGGGCCGCTGATCGGCACGCTGTTCATGTATTATGTGATCGACATCACCAGCGGCTACACCTCGGCCTATCTGCTGATCGTCGGCGTGGCCCTCATCCTGCTGGTGCTGTTTTTCCCCAAAGGCATTCTCGGCAGCATCCGGCAGCGTTGGCTCGGGTGGCTGCCATGATGCCGCTTTTGACCACCAAGGACCTGTCGCGCAATTTCGGTGGCCTGCGTGCCGTCGATGGGGTCGACTTCGCGCTGATGCCCGGCGAGATCCGCGCCGTCATTGGTCCCAATGGTGCGGGGAAAACCACCTTCGTCAGCCTGGTCAGTGGCCGCATCCAACCGTCTTCCGGCATGATCGTCTTCGACGGAGCCGACATCACCAGCCTGCCGGCCTATGTCCGCGTCCGCCAGGGCATCGCCTACACGTTCCAAATCACCAGCGTCTTTGCCAATCTCTCCGCCTATGACAATGTCGCGCTGCCGGTGCAGCGGACGCTGAGCGACGGCCGCTCGAAAGGCGCCGTACGCGCCGGCGTCATGACCGCGCTCGAACGCACCGGCCTTGCCGACCGCGCCCACATGCCTGCCGGGCAGCTGTCCTATGGCCACCAGCGCCTACTGGAGGTGGCGATGGGGCTGGCGCTGAAGCCGCGCCTGCTGATCCTCGACGAGCCGACGCAAGGCCTGGCCGACAGCGAGATCGACAATTTCATCAACCTGGTGCGCGAGATCGCCAGAAGCGCGACCGTGCTGCTGATCGAACACAACATGCCGGTCGTCATGCAGCTGGCCGACCGCATCACCGTCTTCAACGCCGGCAAGATCCTCGCCGAAGGCACGCCCGAGGCGATCCGCGAGAACACGGCTGTCCAGGAAGCCTATCTGGGGACCGCCCCATGACTGCAACGAATATGACGGAGGCAACGTCTGGAGCGTTGGTGATCTCGGGACTGGACTGCTTCTATGGCGAGGTCCAGGTGCTCTATGGTCTCGACCTCGTGCTGAACAAGGGCGAGGTGCTGTGCCTGTTCGGCCGCAACGGCGCCGGCAAGACGACGACGCTCAAAGCCATCATGGGTCTTGTCCCGGCCAGCGCCGGATCGATCAGGCTCAGTGGCCAGGAGTTGACCGGTCTGCCGGCGCATGAGGTGCCGAAGGCCGGTGTCGCCTATGTGCCGCAGGGAAGGCGTCTGTTCGCCGAGATGACGGTGGCGGAAAACATCGAGATCGGGCTGATGGCGCGCGGCAAGGGCAAGGCGACGCGCGAAAGCGTGCTCGATCTCTTCCCGCTGCTGCGCCAGCGGCTCCGGCAGCGCTCGGGCACCTTGTCCGGCGGCGAGCAACAGATGCTGGCCATGGCGCGTGCGCTCTGCCTCGAGCCGCAGGTGCTGCTGCTCGACGAGCCGACCGAAGGGCTGATGCCGTCGATGATCGCAAAAATCCGCGAGACGATGTCGAAACTGCGCGACATGCATGTCTCTACCATCCTGGTCGAGCAGCGCGTCGATGCGGTGCTGTCCGTCGCCGACCGTGTTTGCTTCATCGAGAACGGCCGCAACCGCGAGACAGTCGATGTCGAGGAATTGCGCGCCGACCCGTCGGCGGTTCGCCGCTATGTCGGTGTCGGCTGATCAGCCGAAGAACAGCAAGCCCGCAACCAGGAAGGTCGGGATCAGCACCAGCCCGGACCACAGCATGTAGCCGAAAAAGCCCGGCATGCTGACGCCGCGCTGCCTGGCGATGGCATAGACCATGAAGTTGGGCGCATTGCCGATATAGGTGTTGGCGCCCATGAACACAGCGCCCGCCGAGATCGCCGCCAGGGTCGAGGCGGCCTCCGCCATTAGGTGCCGCGGGTCGCCGCCGGCCAGTTCGAAGAACACCAGGTAGGTCGGCGCGTTGTCGAGGAAGGACGATAGCGCCCCGGTCAGCCAGAAATAGGCAAGGTCGTTGGGCTGGCCGGAAGGCGAAGTGACCAGCGCGACCAGCGGCGCCAGCGCGCCACTGGGGCCGGCTCTCAGGATGGCGATCACCGGCACGATTGCAATGAAGATGCCGGCAAACAGTTTCGCCACTTCTGATATCGGACCCCAGTTGAAGCCGTTCGCCTCGCGGTACTCCTTGCGTGAGACGGCCAGCGAAACGAAGGCCAGCACCAGGATGATGGCGTCGCGCACCAGGTTCTGCAGTTCGAGGCTGACGCCCTGGACGGAGAAGCTGACACCCGGCTTCCAGGTCGCCGACAGCAGGATGGCGCCGATGACCCCGGCCAGCAGTGGAACGTTGGGCAGGCCGCGGAGCCGTATCTTGGAATCCGGCGTCGGGTCCTTGATCTTCGGCGCGCCGCCCTCGCGCCGATACAGGATGATGTCGATCGCCAGGAATGCCGCCAGCACGACACTGCCGACGAACAGGGTCTCGCGATAGAGATTGGTGGTCGTCCAGAAGAAATCGACACCGCGCAGGAAACCGACGAACAGCGGCGGGTCACCCAAGGGCGTCAGCGAGCCGCCGATGTTGGAAACCAGGAAGATGAAAAAGATGACGACATGGGCGTTGAACGGCCGGTTGTCATTGGCCCGGATGATCGGCCGGATCAGGATCATCGAGGCACCGGTCGTGCCGATGACCGAGGCCAGCAACGCGCCGACCAGCAGCAGCCCGGCATTGACCAGCGGCGTGCCGTGGATATTGCCGGCAACGAGAATGCCGCCCGAAATGGTGAACAGCGCGAACAGCAAGATGATGAAAGACATGTATTCGGCGAGCAGCGCATGCAGCACCGCCTCGGTCGCCAAGGGGAGACCGAAGGCCAATGCCAGCGGCACGATCACCAGCGCCGCCCAGAGGGCCGCGATCTTGCCGTAATGGTGCTCCCAGACATGTTGGAACAGCAGCGGGCCGGTGGCGATCGACAACAGCAGGCCGGCAAAGGGCAGCGCCCACCACAGCGACATCGAGGCGCCGGGCAGGCCGTGTTCCTCCGCCGCCAAGGCTTGTTCCGGAAACAGCAGCGCGACGGCTATCGCAGCGCCCGCTCCAGTCGCAATCCGCAAAAAGCCCCTCTTGCGCCCCACGGTGCGTTCAATCCAGGACGTGGTCTTCGAGCGTCACGCCGGCATCGCGCATGCGCTTCAGCATGGCATCGAGTGAACCGTTGAGATCGATGCCCCGGCAGGCATCGAGCCGGACGGTGGTTTTGAAGCCATGCTTGACGGCGTCCAGCGCCGAAAACGCGACGCAGAAGTCGGTCGCCAGCCCGACCAGGGTCAGCGTGTCGATGCCACGCTCCCTGAGATAAGCGGCAAGGCCGGTCGGCGTCGTCCGGTCGTTCTCGAAAAAGGCCGAGTAGCTATCGATGGCAGGCCGAAACCCCTTGCGGATAACGAGCTCAGCCTTGGTCCAGGCGAGGCCGGAATGGAAATCCGACCCCAGGCTGCCCTGGATGCAATGGTCCGGCCACAAAGTCTGCTGGCCGTAGGGCATGTCGATCATCGTGAAAGGCTGTGAGCCCGGATGGCTGGAGGCAAAGCTCGAATGGCCGGCGGGATGCCAGTCCTGCGTCAGCACGACATGGTCGGCGTGCCGGATCAGGTCGTTGACCAGCGGCACGATCTCGTCGCCGCCGGCAACCGCCAGCGCGCCGCCCGGACAAAAGTCGTTCTGCAGGTCGATGACAACAAGCGCTTCGTCGGCCATGGGGCTTTCCTCTTCTGTATGCAGGCTCCAGTGGAAAATGCCGCTGACGCGACCGGACGCAGAAACTCGACCAGATGGCCGGCGGCGTCAACCTCTCAAGGCATAACAAATGCGTGCCCGCGCGAGCTGCCACAAACTCTGGCTTTGACAATTCCTGCCGTCTTGATATCATTTGCATACGAATGAATTTCGTCCGGCAGCTTGTGCTGGCAGGGTCTTTCGAAATACCAGTTTCTGGAAGACCTCTTTACTGGAAGGCAAAGCGTGATCCGTTACGCGAAACCCACCTCGGTCGACGAAGCGCTCGCTTTGCTTGGCGAGGGCGCCTGGCGCATTCTTGCCGGCGGCACCGATTTCTATCCGGCACAAGGCAGCAAGCCCTTCCGCGACAATGTCCTCGACATCAACGGCCTGGCGGCGCTGCGCGGCATAGTCGAGACGGACGGCCATCTCGTCATCGGTGCACGCACGACCTGGACAGACATCATCCGCCATCCCTTGCCGCCGGCCTTCGACGCACTGAAGCAGGCGGCGCGTGAAGTCGGCTCGGTGCAGATCCAGAACGTCGCCTCGGTCGCCGGCAATCTCTGTAACGCCTCGCCGGCCGCCGACGGCGTGCCCGCCCTGCTGATCCTCGATGCCGAGGTCGAACTGCGCTCAGTGGCGGCGACGCGTCATCTGCCGCTGCAGGATTTCATTCTCGGCAATCGCCGCACGGCCTTGCAGCCCGGCGAGATGGTCGCAGCGATCCGCGTGCCGAAACCTGCCGCCACCGGCACGTCAGGCTTCGTCAAGCTCGGCGCACGGCGCTATCTCGTCATTTCGATCGCCATGGTGGCGGCGCGTCTGGTCGTCGACGACGGCACTGTCAGGCAAGCGGCGGTCGCCGCCGGCTCCTGCTCGGTGGTGGCCAAGCGCCTCGCCGGCGTCGAAGCCGCCTTGCGCGGCTTGCCCGCCGGCCAAGCGCTCGCCAATGCGGTCCTGGCCGCGCCGATGGCTGAGCTATCGCCGATCGCCGATGTGCGCGGCAGCGCCGAATACCGGCTCGATGCGGTGCGCGAAATCGTTGCCCGCGCCGTGCTGAAGGCCTGTGGGCCAATGAATGAACACGAGGTGGTGGCGGCATGAGCCAGGTCTCGCCCGACGTGCGTGAAGCTCTGCCCGATCCGGGCGGCGTTCAGCCTGGCCTCGGCCCTGAGCGAGCCGACATCGCCTTCGCGGTGAATGGCGCCGCCATCTCGGTCAACGTGCCGCCGCTGCGCCGGCTGTCCTCCGTGCTGCGCGACGAATTGCTGCTGACCGGCACCAAGGTCGGCTGCGACGCCGGCGATTGCGGCGCCTGCACGGTGCTGATCGACGGCGATCCTGTCTGCGCCTGCCTGATGTCGGCGGCTTCCGCCGCGGGAACGGCGGTCACGACAGTCGAAGGGCTCGCCAATGGAAGGCTGTCGGTGCTGCAGGCCTCGTTTCTCGATCATGGCGCGGCGCAGTGCGGCATCTGCACGCCGGCGCTGCTGGTCGCGGCAACGGCATTGCTGGACAAGAAGCCCAACCCGACCGAGGCCGAGGTGCAGGACGCGCTGGGCGGCATCCTCTGCCGCTGCACCGGTTACCGGAAGATCATCGCGGCGGTGATGGATGCCTCTCAGCAGGCCGGAAACCTCGATTTCCGCCTGCCTCAGTCCGGTCATGCCATCGGCTCCTCACCCATCAGGCTCGACGGTGTGCCGAAGGTGACCGGCGGCGAGAAATTCGGCGGCGATTCCTTCCCCACCGATGCGTTGGCCGTGCTGGTGGTGCGCTCGCCGCATTATCATGCCAGCTTCGCCTTCGGCGACCTCGATGGCTGGGCGCAGGCGCATGCTGGCATCGCCGGTGTCTTCACCGCCGCTGACATTCCGGGAAAGAACTGCTTCGGCGTTATCGGCCCGTTCGCCGACCAGCCGGCGCTGGCCGAGGGTTTTGCTCGCCTTCGCGGCGAGGCGGTGGCGCTGGTCGCCGGCGAGCGCGAGGCCATCCTCGATCTCGACCTGTCGGATTTTCCGGTCCGCTGGAGCGAGCTGCCGCATGTCCTGCAGCCTTGCGAAGCACAGGCCAGCGGCACCAGGCTGATCCATGAAAGCCGCCCGGCGAACCTGCTCACCTCCGGCTTTGTCGAGCGCGGCGATCCCGAGGCGGCCCTTGCCGGCGCTGCCGTCACCGTGTCCGGCGCCATAGATACCTCCTATGTCGAGCATGCCTATATCGAGCCGGAAGCCGGCTATGCCTATCTGGATGGCGACACGCTGGTCGTCGTCGCCTGCACCCAGGCGCCCTATATGGACCGCGACGAGACCGCTAAAGTGCTCGGCCTTGCCGTCGACAAGGTGCGCATCGTGCCGACCGCGACCGGCGGCGGCTTCGGCTCGAAGCTCGACGTCTCGCTGCAGCCATTGATCGGCCTTGTGGCGCTGAAGACCGGCCGGCCGGCGGCGCTTGCCTACACGCGCAACGAATCCATGATGTCGACCACCAAGCGCCATCCGGCCGAGATGAAGGCGACCATCGGCGCCGATGCCGACGGTCTTGTCACCGGCATGATCTTTGCCGGTGATTTCAACACCGGCGCCTATGCCAGCTGGGGGCCGACGGTCGCCAACCGCGTGCCAGTGCATGCGTCCGGCCCCTATGCGACGCCGAACTACCGGGCCGAGGGCCGCGCTATCCATACCCATGGCCCGATCTCCGGCGCCTTCCGTGGCTTCGGCGTGCCGCAGGCGACGATCATGCAAGAGACGCTCTATGACGAGCTGGCCGGCAAACTCGGCATCGACCGACTCGAGTTTCGCCTGAAGAACTGCCTTCGGAACGGATCCGAAACGGTTACCGGACAGCGGCTGGACTCCGGCGTCGGCATTGCCGAATGCCTGGAATCCCTGCGGCCGCATTGGTCGCGCGCGAAGACTGACGCGGATGCATTCAACAGCACCAACACCGATAGAAAGCGCGGCGTTGGCGTGGCTTCCTGCTGGTATGGCTGCGGCAACACCTCGCTGCCCAACCCATCGACCATTCGGGTCGGCATCGCGGCTTGCGGCGACATCATCCTGCATCAGGGCGCGGTCGACATCGGCCAGGGCTCGAACACGGTCATCACCCAGATCTGCGCCGACGCGCTGGGCCTGCCGCTGGAGAAATTCCGGCTGAAAAGCGCCGACACTGCCATCTCCCCCGATGCCGGCAAGACCTCGGCCTCGCGCCAGACCTTCGTCACCGGCAAGGCCGCCGAGAAAGCCGGCCGCGCCTTGCGCGAAAAGATCCTGCGCTTTGCCAATGTTTCCGAAAGGGCGTCCCTGCAACTGGATGGCTTGGCTCTCGTCATCCGCGAGGGCGACGCCGCCCGCCGCATCGATCTCGCCGCCCTCGACGTGGACACCGATGGCTTCGTCTTCCGCGCCGAGGAGACCTACGATCCGCCGACGCTGCCGCTCGATGCCAAGGGCCAGGGCAAGCCTTATGCGGTCTATGGCTACGGCGCGCAGATCGCCGAGCTGGAGGTCGACCTCAAGCTCGGCACGGTGAAGCTGATCAAGATCACCGCGGCGCACGATGTCGGCAAGGCGATCAACCCGCTGCTGGTCGAAGGCCAGATCGAGGGCGGAATCGCGCAAGGCATCGGCATGGCGCTGATGGAGGAATACATCCCCGGCCGCACCGAGAATCTGCACGACTATCTGATCCCGACCATTGGCGACGTGCCGCCGATCGAGACCATCCTGATCGAGGTTCCCGATCCGGAAGGACCGTTCGGCGCCAAGGGTCTGGGCGAGCACGTGCTGATCCCGACGGCGCCGGCGATCCTCAATGCCATCAGGCATGCCACCGGTGTCCTGGTCACCAAGGTTCCGGCGACGCCGACGCGCATCCGGGCCGCTATTCGCGAAAAGGAGGCACGCCCATGAGCGAGCTTGCCGAACGCTTCGAAACCCACGATCCCGGCGAGAAGCAGGTGGCTGAGAAGATCCGCTGTGATGCCTGCCCGGTCATGTGCTACATCGCCGATGGCCGCACCGGCGCCTGCGACCGCTACGGCAATGTCGGCGGCAGGATCGTACGCATGGACCCGCTGACCATCCTCGACCACGCGACCGAGTCGGGCACGGCCATGGTGCCGTTCGTCGCCGAGGGCGAGGCCTGGGATGGCGAACTGGTCAACACCGGCCGCCGCTTCGTCACCGCAATCGGTGCCGGCACCACCTATCCCGACTACAAGCCGGCGCCCTTCATCGTCAGCCAGGAAGTCGAGGGCGTCGATCTCGTCACCGTCGTCACCGAGGGCATCTTCTCCTATTGCGGCGTCAAGGTGAAGATCGACACCGACCGTCACCTTGGTCCCGAGACCGCGATAGTCCGCGCGGCTGGCGAGGCGATCGGCCACGTCACGACGGGCGAATACGGCTCGCAGATGCTGTCGCTGGGCGGCGTGCATCATCTGACCGGTGGCTCGAAGTCGGAAGGCCGCGCCACCTGCGATGCGCTGCTCAATCTGTGCAACCGCAAGCCGGTGGAGCTGGCCATCGACGGCGGCGCCACGATCATCGTCGAAGCCGGCAAACCACCTGTTATCGACGGAAAGCAGGAACACCGCATGCGGGTCGGCTGCGGCTCCGCCACCATCGGCATGTTCGCCACGCAATGGCGCGGGCTTGTCGACGAGGTCGTGGTGGTCGACGACCACATCACCGGCGTCGTTTCCGAGCATCAGGCCGGCAAGGTGCTGGGCTGGCAGGATACGGGCATAAAAATCATCGGCCGCCGCTCGACGCCTGGCCGCTATTTCAAGGTGTCCGAGCCCGGCCTCGGCTGGGGCGGCACCAGCATTTCCGACCCGCTGTCGATCCTCGGCGAATGGAACGCCAAGAAGGGCGCGCGGCCCGGCCTGTCGCTGCTGATGGTTTCGACCACCGGCGAGCAGTTTGCCTATTACGAACTCGATGACGAATTGAAGCCGGTGCAGAAACCCTTCCCGGAGCGGCTGCAGAAATCCGTCGGGCTGATCGAGGACAATTGCGAGCCGGCGCTGTGCACCGTGCTGTTCATCGGCGGCGCCGGCGGTTCGCTGCGCGCCGGCGTTACCGAGAACCCGGTCAACTTGACCCGTTCCGTGCAAGGCCTGAAGACTTATGTGACGGTTGGCGGCGCGCCGGTCTATGTCTGGCCGGGCGGCGGCATCACGCTGATGGTCGATGTCACGCGAGTGCCGGAGGGCGCCTTCGGCTATGTGCCGACACCGGCGCTGGTGGCACCGATCGAGTTCACTCTGCGCCGCGACGACTATGTCAGGCTTGGCGGCTATGAGGCCGAAATCCGCAGCGTCGAGGATATCGTTGCCAAGGGCGGCGAGTATCTCAATCCGCGCCGCGGCACGGGTGCCGCGGCCGGCAATCCATGGCCGCCGCTGGCGCAATTGCACCGTGTGCCCCCGAACGGGGCCGGATAATGACCGGCCCGCAAGCACACTGGCTGCAGGACGGCAAGCGGCTGCATCTGAACCACGGGCCGATCGACCTGATCGTCGAGGCCTTTGGCGAGGCGCACGAATGCCGCAAGGCCTATGAGCAGGCCGCAGCGCGCTTCCAGACCATTTTGGCCGAACTGGTCGAGGAATTGCCTGAATTGCGCCGGCCGGCCGCGTTGCGGCCGCGCACCTTCGCTGGTCCGACAGCGCGGCGCATGGAAGCGGCCGTCGTGCCGTTGGCGAAAGATTTCATCACGCCGATGGCCGCTGTCGCGGGTTCGGTAGCCGACGAAGTACTCGGCGCCTTGCTTGCGGGCCGTCGGATTGACCGCGCCTATGTCAACAATGGCGGCGACAGCGCGCTCCATCTCGGCACCGGCCGGTCGATGACACTTGTCATCGCCGGCACCGGACATGGCTTGGCCGACCGCGTCGTCATCCATGCCGGGGATGGGGTGCGCGGCGTCGCCACCAGCGGCTGGCGCGGGCGCTCGTTTTCGCTTGGCATCGCCGATGCCGTCACCGTGCTGGCGCGCACAGGGGCCGAAGCCGATGCCGCGGCGACGCTAATCGCCAATGCCGTCGACCTGCCCGGCCATCCGGCCATCCGGCGTGTGCCGGCGCGCGACATGGCGCCGGACAGCGACCTTGGCGACCGGCTGGTGACGCAGGAGGTCGGACGGCTTTCTTCAGCGGAAATCGCCACGGCGCTGGACAGCGGACTTGCCCTCGCCGAAGATTTCCGCCGCAGAGGATTGATTGCCACGTCGGCGCTGTTTCTTGCCGGCCAGACCCGCATCAGTGGTTACATGGCGCTTGCCGCGCCCAACAAAAGTCCAGGGAAGGAAGTTGCCCATGCCTGAGTTTCCGATCCGCAAGATCGCGGTTCTGACCGAAGAGATCTTTCATGAGGGCGGGCCGATGGCCAAGGTGCCGCGGCGGCGCGCCGCCGCCATGGCGCTGGTCAAGAACCCGTTTGCCGGGCGCTACGTGGAAGACTTGCAGAGCGCCATGGACGATCTGAAGCCGCTCGGCCTGTTGCTGGCCGACCGGCTGATCGCGGCACTCGGCGGCGATCCCAAGCAGATCGACGGCTATGGCAAGGGCGCTATCGTCGGCACCGCCGGCGAGCTTGAGCATGGCGCGCTGTGGCATGTGCCCGGCGGCTATGCCATGCGCGAACGGCTCGGCGATGCCAAGGCGATCGTACCGTCGGCGAAGAAGGTCGGCGCCTTCGGCTCGCGGCTCGACGTGCCGCTCGGCCACATCAATGCCGCCTATGTGCGCAGCCATTTCGACGCCATGGAAGTCGGCATCAACGACGGCCCGCGCCCCGACGAGATCCTGTTCTGCCTCGCCATGACCTGTGGCCCGCGCGTGCACGACCGCATGGGCGGGCTGGCGGCTGGGGATATCAAGGCCTGGGACGGGCTGCGGTGAGCGGCGGGGACAATCTGCTGAAGCTCGTCGACGCCGAAGAGCCTGATGAAAACGATTATCGCTTGCAGGAGCAGGTCGGCTTCATCCTGCGCAAGGCGCACCAGCGCCATGTTTCGATCTTCGCCGCCCATATCGCCGATCTGACGCCGCCGCAATTCGCGGCACTGGCCAAGCTGCGCGATGTCGGCGAGACCTCGCAGAACCAGCTTGGCACGCTGATCGCCATGGATGCGGCGACGGTGAAGGGTGTCATCGACCGGTTGAAGGCACGCGGCCTGGTCGAGCTTTCCAAGCATGAAGTCGACAAAAGGCGGCTGCTGGTCAACCTGACCGCGGAGGGCCGCGAGGCGATCGAGCGCCTGATCCCGCTGGCGCGCGAGATCACCCAAGAAACGCTGGCGCCACTCTCGGCCAAGGAGATCGCCACCTTCATGAAGCTGCTGGCCAAACTGGCGTGATTGCCCTGCCCTGCCCTGGATGACGAAGTCGGCAGGGTCAGAGCTTGAACGCCTCTGAACCAAGCTGATGCAGTTTCGGGAAGACTCCCCTGCCGCCTGATATTACCAGCGTCCCATTCTGCAGCACCGTCGTCGGATCGGGTTTGACGACCGTGCCACCGGCTTCCTCGACCAGGAGCATGCCAGCCAGGCAATCCCAGGCGTTCATGTGCTCCTCGACATAGCCCAGCAGGCGGCCGGCGGCGACATAGGCGAGCATCAAGGCGCCGGATGCGTTGCGGAAGAAGACGCCACCTTCGGCCAGGATCATGCGAACCAGCACGGCGACATTTTCGGTGTCGTCGCGGTTTGAGAATCCGGTCCCGACAGACCCTTCTTCCAGGCTGGTGGCAGCACTTGTCCTGATCGGCCTGCCATTGACGAAGGCGCCGCCGCCGAGGCGGCCGTGAAAGGTCTCGCCGGTCGACGGCTCGTGGATGACCCCAACCACGGTCTCGCCATGCCGGGCGCACGCGATCACCACGCACCAGGCCGGAATGCCGCGCACGAAATTGGCGGTGCCGTCGATGGGATCGATCACCCAGACATAGCCTGTCGAGCCTGTTACCGAGGCAAGTTCCTCGCCGATGCCGTCCTGCAGATAGTCGGCGGCAATGGCGGCGCGGAGGAACAGTTCGACCTCGCGGTCTGCTTCCGAGACCAAGTCCTGATGGCCCTTGCTCTCGATGGTCAGGCTGTCGAGGTCGCGGAAATATTTCAGGCCAAGTTCGCCCGCCCGCCGCGCCAGATCGATGGCAAACAGCATGCGTGCGTCATGGTCATTTTTCACGGGGGAACTCGATGTTGCGGAAGGATGCCTCGCCCCTTAGCAGAAGCAGACCGCACCTTCCAAGCCAGGAGTATCCCGTTCCAAGACTATCAGGCCGCCTGCGACAGCGATTTGTGGGCCTCGGCCAGGATTTCGAACGACCGCACCCGCGCGGCATGATCGAACATCTGCGCGGTGACCATCAGCTCGTCCGCGCCGGTGCGGCGCACGAACGCGTCGATACCTTGCCTGACCGTGTCCGGGGACCCGACGACGGCGCAGGACAGCGCCTGGCCGAGCATGGTCTTGGCCATCGGATCGAGATCGCGGTCATAGTTCTCGACCGGTGGCGGCAACCGACCGGGCCTGCCGGTGCGCAGATTGACGAAGGCCTGCTGCAGCGAGGTGAACAGCAGCCTCGCTTCGGCGTCCGTGGGCGCGGCAAAGACGTTGAGGCCGAGCATGACATGCGGCTTGTCGAGCTGTTCCGACGGCTGGAAGCGCGAGCGGTAGGTGTCCAGCGCGTGATCGAGTTCCGCCGGCGCGAAATGCGAGGCAAAGGCGTAAGGCAGGCCGAGCATGGCGGCGAGCTGCGCGCCGTAGAGGCTGGAGCCAAGGATCCAGATCGGCACGTTCTGGCCCTCACCGGGCACGGCGCGGATGCGCTGGCCCTCCTCGGCCGGCTGGAAATAGCCCATCAGTTCGACCACATCCTGCGGGAAATTGTCGACGCCGGCCTCGAGGTTGCGGCGCAGCGCTCGAGCCGTGCCCATGTCGGTGCCCGGCGCGCGGCCGAGGCCGAGATCGATACGGCCAGGATGCAAGGCGGCCAGCGTGCCGAACTGCTCGGCAATCACCAGCGGCGCATGATTAGGCAACATGATGCCGCCGGCGCCGACGCGAATGGTCCTGGTGCCGCCGGCGACATGGGCAATGACGACGGCGGTGGCCGCGCTGGCGATGCCCGGCATGTTGTGATGCTCGGCCAGCCAGTAGCGCTTGTAGCCCAGCAGCTCGGCATGACGGGCAAGATCGAGCGAGTTGGCCAGCGACTGCGAGGCATCGCTGCCTTCGATGATCGGCGACAGGTCGAGAACGGAAAGGGCTGTCATGAACGGGATCCTGTGTAGGGACCGCATGTAGGAAGCGCCTGTCGGCGCCGCAAATTCAAAAATATTGATCAGCCTTTTGCGGATTCGGGATCGGCGACGTCATCGTCCACGACGACTGCCGTCTGCTGCGCGGCGAGGAAATTGCCAACGTGGCTGAGCCCCTCGAAATGATCGCAGAACACCTTGATGACGACCAACAGCGGCACTGCCATCAGGGCGCCGACGAAGCCCCACAGCCACGACCAGAAGGCGATGGCGACGAAGATCGCCACGGCATTGATCTCAAGACGCCGGCCAACCACCATCGGTGTCACGAACTGGCCTTCGACAGTGTCGCACAACAGCACGAAGGCCGGTGCCAGCAGCGCGTAGGAGATGGTGTCGAAGCTGATCAGCGCCATCACCGCGACAAGCAAGATGGTCATCAGCGCCCCGACATAGGGCAGGAAGTTGAGCAGGGCGGCGGCGACGCCCCAGACCAGCGGGTTGGGCATGCCGAGCGCCCACAGGCCAAGACCGATCACCGCGCCGAGGCCGGCATTGATGATGGTGACGGTGAGCAGATAGTGCGAAATTTCGCGTTCGACGTCGTAGACGACGCGCAGCGCCCGCTTTTTTTCGCTGAGGCTGGCGAAGGACTGGATGATCTTCTCGTAGAACATCGTGCCCGAGGCGAGCAGGAACAGCGACAGCACGAAGATGATGGTGAGGCTTGTTCCCGCCGACAGGATGTTGCTGGCCGCTGACGACAGCATCCCTGACTGGGCGACCGCCACCTTCTGGATGCCGGGCTCCTGCGACGTCGCGGTCAGCTGCTCGATCTGATGCGAGATCTGCATGATCCGCTCGAGTGGACGCCGCAATTGCGCCAGCCGCTCGGTCAGTTGCTGGCCGATCGACGAGGTGTTGTTGATGAGGTCGATGACCGGGCCGCTGAGCAGGTAGCCGGCACTGGCGAAAATGCAGATCGACAGCAGCACTAGAAGGGTCGCCGACACCACTTCGGGAATGCCGCGCTTGCGCAGCAGCCGGACGATCGGCGTCAGTGTCAGCGCCAGCAGGAAAGCCAGCATCACCGGCATGAAGAAGGCGCGGGCGAAGTAGAGCGCGTAGATGGCCATGAACAGGAAGATGCCGACGAGCAGCGAACGCATCAGATGCGTGTCGGCGCGGGTCTCGACGCGCGGATCTGGCTCATCGGCAACGCCTGCGCCCAAGGTAGCGGGTTCGGTTTTCATGGTCACCCTCGAGCCGCCGCCCTCCGCGATCGGCAATTGCCTGCATGAAACGCAGAGTTACGGGCGCAGGTTCCATGAACCGGCTTCGGGAACGAGACCGCGCGGCGTGAGGCTTGGCAGGAAATCAGACGGCAGCGCGAGCGAATATTACATGGCGTGTAATTGAGACCACTCCTTCGACAAGCCTAATACAGGCAGGCTTTCGCGGCGCCAGAAGGAAACAATGACCCAACACTGCCATGGCGCAACGCGAAGGTTTGCGTGCAATCAGAAACTGATCTTGGAAGAGGACGTTAGAAATGCAGAGATTCAACCTTCAGACGATCGAGTCGGCGCCGGAAAAATCCAAGCCTGCGCTGAAGGCGCTGGAAGAGAGATTTGGCTTCCTTCCGAATGCGCTGGCGACGATGGCGAACAATCCGGTTCTTCTCAACGGATTCGTCGGCATCTTCGGCAGTTTTCACGGCGGCAGCTTCGACGAAATCGAAAAGCAGGTCCTGCTGCTTACCAACGCGGTCACGATCAAATGCCCCTGGACCGTTGCCGCGCATTCGACCTTCGCCATCGAAGACGGGATTGCCGAAAGCGAAGTCAAGGCGATCCGTGATGGCCGGTTGCCGAGAGACCCGAAATATGCGGCACTCTCGGCGCTGACGAAAGCGCTGATCGAGACCAGAGGAAACGTGAGCGATGCGGACATCGATGCGTTCACTTCGGCGGGCTATTCGAAGGCCCAGATCCTGGAAGTGGTGACCGGTGTCGGCATTTCCACCGTGGCGGCAACCACCACCAACATGGCCGGCACGCCGATCGAGGAACGCCTCCAGCCCCAGGCGTGGTCCGCGGCGGCCTGAGCCAATCGGCAGCGCATGGATTGGTTGGCGCGCCATCCATGCGCAGTCGGGGCATATGCGCCGTGTATGGTGCGGGTGGTTGCGAGGATATGATCCATGAAATCGGCGAAACTCACGACCAACATGATGCCGAACCTGGGCGTGCTCCTGCGCCACTGGCGTGATCTGCGTGGCAGCAGCCAGCTCGACCTATCGCTCGATACGGGCATTTCGCAAAAGCAGATCAGCTTCGTCGAAAGCGGCCGCAGCGTTCCCAACCGCCAGACCTTGATGGCCATCGCCCAGGCGCTCGATATCCCCTTGCGCGACCGCAACACATTGCTGCTGGCGGCAGGCTATGCGCCGATGTTTTCCGAGAGCGAGTGGGACTCCGCCGAGATGAAGAGCGTGACCAATGCCTTGCGGCGCATGTTGCGGCAGCACGAGCCGTTTCCCGCCGTGGTCATGGATCGATACTGGAACGTGCTCATGACCAACGAAGCCACGCCGCGCTTCTTCGGCTGTTTCATCGACATCGCCGCTCGCCAGGGACCGCGCAACATGCTGCACCTGATGTTCGATCCTCAGGGCATGCGTCCGTTCATCGCCAATTGGCAGGATGTGGCGAGGAGTTTGTTCGAACGTGTCTATCGCGAATCCATCGGCCGTGTCGTCGACGAGAAGACCAAGGCCTTGCTGGCAGAACTGCTCGCCTATCCGGACGTGAAAAGTGACTGGAAGAACCCCGTGGCGATCGGTTTCATGCCTGCCATTCCATTGGGTTTCATCAGGGAAGACCGGGTCCTCAACTACTTTTCGATGGTCACCACGGTGGGCACGCCGCAAACCGTTGCCGCTCAGGAACTGCGTATCGAGTGCATGTTCCCGGCGGACGAGGCGACGGAGATCCATCATGCCGAGATGATGGCGGCCGCCTGGTAACCGGTAGCGTGCAACCGACGGGCTGCGGACCTGCCGCTGGCCTAGACGGGCGCTGCCAGTGCCGGCGCGGACTTCGCGGTTTCCTTGCGCACGATCGGCGCCACCCTGGTGCCGTAGAGTTCGATCGCCTTCATGATCTTGGCATGCGGCATGGTGCCGATCGCCATCTGCAGCAGGAAGCGGTCATTGCCGAAGATCCTGTGCTGGGCGACGATCTTTTCGGCCACCTGCTCCGGATTGCCGACGAACAGGGCGCCATTGGGACCACGCGACTGGTCGAAATGCTCCCGCGATGTCGGACCCCAGCCGCGCTCGCGCCCAATGCGGTTCATCACTTCGGCCTGCGGACCGTAGAAATCATCGGCCGCCTGCTCGGTGGTCTCGGCAATGAAGCCGTGCACGTTGATGCTGGTTGCGAGGCCCGCCGGATCGCTGCCGGCGCGCTTGGCGGCCTCACGGTAGAGATCGAACAGCGGCGCGAAGCGCGCCGGCTCGCCGCCAATGATGGCCAGCGCCAGCGGCAGGCCGAGCGCACCGGCACGTGCAGCCGATTGCGGCGTACCGCCGATGGCGATCCAGACCGGCAGCCTGTCCTGGAACGGCCTCGGATAGACGCCGCGATCGTTGATCGGCGCCCGCAGATTGCCGGCCCAGGTGACCTCTACGCTGTCACGGATGGCAAGCAGCAGGTCGAGCTTTTCGGCGAACAACTCGTCATAGTCCTCGAGATTGTAGCCGAACAGCGGGAAGGATTCGATGAACGAGCCGCGGCCGGCCATGATTTCGGCACGGCCGCCCGACAGAAGATCGAGCGTGGCGAATTGCTGGAAGACGCGCACCGGATCGTCGGAGGACAGGACGGTGACCGCGCTGGTCAGCTTGATGCGCTTCGTGTGCTCGGCGGCAGCGGCCAGGGCCACGACCGGTGCCGAGGCGGCATAATCGGGCCGGTGATGCTCGCCGAGACCGAAGACGTCGAGGCCGACCTGGTCGGCCAGTTCGACCTCCTCGATCAGGTTGCGCAGCCGCTCATGCGGGCCAATGGCGCCCGGGCCCGGCTGCGGGCTGACGTCGGCGAAGGTGTAGAGACCGAGTTCCATTCGAATGTCATCCTGGTGTTGGGTTTTCCGGCTAGAGCAATTCCAGGAAAAGTGTGAAACGGTTTTCGGTCCGGAATTGCGTCAAAACAGAGAGAAAGAGCAGTTCACCGTTTCGCTGAACCGCTCTAGAGGTAGCGACGCGGTAGCCGCGCCGCCAGAGGGGCGGACGGTGAACAGTGCATGTCGGTTTCGCCCGAAAAGGCGTCTCCCGACTGCAACAACCCGGAATTTCATGGCTGGCATGCCGTTTTGGCGCTTGAACTCTCGGCATTCGCGCGTATGTAAGCGTCGCGAATTGACTTCAGGGAAGTGGACTTGGCTATCTACAGGGAAAAAGACATTTTCGAGCGGCGCAATGCCGCGAACGAGGCAAAGAAGGCGCTTCTGGAGCGCTTCAAGTCAAAGCCGGCGGCAGACGATCCTGCGGTGCAGGCACGACAGGCCGAGCGCAAGGCGATCCTCGAGGCTCGCCAGATACGTGAGGCTGAAAAGGCCAGGCTGAAGCAGGAAAAGCTGGCACGCGAGGCGGTCGAGAAGGCCGAGCGCGAGGCAGCAGCCGAAGCGGCACGCATCGCGGCCGAAGAGGCGGCACAGGCTGATGCCAAGATTCGGGAAGCCGAAGAAAACGAGCGCATTGCCCGTTTGCTGGCCGACGAAGCTGAACGCAAGGCCAAGCGCGACGCACGCTATGCGGCGCGCAAGCAGCGCACGGGCAGGACGCCTCCAGGCTTCTCCGCCCGCTAGCCTCCAGCTACGAAGCATCCGCTTCGAGAATCAGGGTCGCCTTGCAGCGGCCCTGAATGTGTTTGTCCAATGCATGTCGCCCAAAAGTGGCCCCGGTTTTGGGAGGACGACATGCACAAAAACAAAAACCTGAAGCGCATCGTGCAAATGCGACGCGCTTTGGCGGTATGATCAGGCGGCGAACTTAAGTCCCATGATGCCGCAGACGATGAGCGCGATGCAGGCCAGCCTGATCGCGGTGGCTGGCTCGCCGAGCAGCCAGATGCCGAGCAGCGCCGTACCGACGGTGCCGATGCCGGTCCACACCGCATAGGCAGTACCGACTGGCAGCGTCTTCAGCGCCAGGCCGAGCAGGGCGAGGCTGACGATCATCGAGGCGACGGTCAGCACGGTCGGCACCAGTTTCGAGAAACCATCGGTGTATTTGAGGCCGATTGCCCAGCCGATCTCGAACAGGCCGGCAAAGAACAGAAGAATCCACGACATCGACAACGCTCCATCGGAGCATCGGGCCGAATTCGATTTTCGGAATCCGATGCTCAATCAACAATGGCGGGTCGTCCCGGCCGGATTTTCGGGGAAGGAGCGAGGTCGTCCCCGCCACGCCAATATAGGAATTTCGAGCGCTCGATCAACAACGACCGGCAACAACGTCGCCGGTCGCAATCCATCCCGAAGCGGATTGACCAGACCTACTTGTCCTTGAGCTTCATCGCCTTGACCGGCGGCGCCTTCAGGGCCGGCGCCGCTGCGGGCTTCTTGGCGTCCTTTTTCGGCTTGCGGGCTTCCTTGCCTGCCTTCATCGCACCTTTAGCCATGATTCGTTCCTCCTGATGTGGAAAGCGAAGTGAAACAAGAGAAACGTCCGACTGCAAGAGGCCAGCGCCTGTCGACGCCGCCAGTCGGCCGCTTTCAACCGGTTTCTAATTTGCTCGTAAACCATGCCGGTCCGTGCCATGGTTGTCTTCGCACTGCAGCATCAGCCCGGCTTTTCGCCAGGCGATGAACAGGCAGGCCGGTCAGGACGACAATGCGAATCCACATCGGCTGCGAGATGAGCTTCGACTTTCCGCAGGAAACGCCGCTCATCGCGATGCTGAATGTCCACTATTCCCGCGCCTCCGATCTCGAGCGGCCGGACTTTTTGACCACCAATCCGCCGGTGCCTATCGAAAGCTATCGCGACAGTTTCGGCAATTGGTGCAACCGGTTCGTCGCCCCGCCCGGGCGCTTCACCTTCGGCACCGACGCGGTGATCCGCGATCCCGGCACCTTCGAGATTGGCGACCTGATGGCCTGGCAGCACGAGGTGCGCGACCTGCCGGCGGACACGCTCCTGTTTCTGCTGCCCAGCCGTTTTTGCGAGAGCGACCTGCTGGCGAACGAGGCGTGGCGGCTGTTCGGCCACACGCCGCTCGGCATTGCGCGTGTCCAGGCG
Source organism: Mesorhizobium newzealandense (assembly GCF_042682145.1). Taxonomy (NCBI): domain Bacteria; kingdom Pseudomonadati; phylum Pseudomonadota; class Alphaproteobacteria; order Hyphomicrobiales; family Phyllobacteriaceae; genus Mesorhizobium; species Mesorhizobium newzealandense. The sequence goes on from NZ_JBHUGZ010000028.1 coordinate 80,339, forward strand.
GTCTGCGATTTCGTCCACAATCATATCGTCTTCAACTACGGCAATGCGCGGCCGACGCGCACCGCGGCGGAAACTTATCGCGAACAGAGTGGCGTGTGCCGCGACTTCGCGCATCTCGCGGTCACCTTCTGCCGGGCGCTCAACATCCCAACGCGCTACTGCACCGGCTACATCAGCGACATTGGCACGCCAAAGCCGTGGTCGAGCATGGATTTCGCTGCCTGGATGGAAGTCTATCTCGGCGGCCGCTGGCATGTCTTCGACCCGCGCAACAATGCGCCGCGCATCGGCCGCATCCTGATCGCCTCCGGCCGTGACGCGGCGGACGTGCCGCTGACCCATATTTTCGGGCCGGGCACGCTTGCAGGTTTCAAGGTGTGGACCGACGAGATCATCGAATAGTCGCCGTCTTCCGCCCGACCCTCTTTAACGACCGACCTCTTTAGCCACCGCCGTTTGAACGAGCCGACAGTTCGCGCGTTGTGATGCCTGTGGAGCTTTGGCGGTCTGGCCGTTAGTCCGGGCGCCTTGAACGGGGAAGACACCATGGCCGGGCATGGCGGCTCAAAAAGGGTGATCTACGCGGCGCTGGCCGGCAATCTCGCCATCGCGCTGACCAAGTTCGCCGCCGCGTTCTTCACCGGCAGTTCGGCGATGCTGTCGGAAGGCGTGCACTCGCTGGTCGATACCGGCAATGGCGGGCTGCTGCTCTACGGCATGCACCGCGCCGCCCGCCCGGCCGACCGGACGCATCCACTCGGTCACGGTCGCGAGCTCTATTTCTGGAGCTTCATCGTCGCCCTTCTGGTCTTCGCGCTGGGCGCCGGGGTGTCCTTCTACGAGGGCGTCGTGCACATCATGGCGCCTGAACCGGTCGCCAACGCTGAGGTGAACTACATCGTTCTCGGCCTGTCGTTCCTGTTCGAGGGCAGCTCCTGGCTGGTGGCGCTGAAGGAGTTCCGCAAGCAAAAGGGCAAGCAGGGCTGGCTGCAGGCCGTGCAATCGAGCAAGGATCCGAGCGTTTACACCGTGCTGTTCGAGGACAGTGCCGCGCTGCTCGGCCTGATCGTCGCCTTCGCCGGCATTCTGGCAGCGGAATTGCTCGAGATGCCGGAACTCGATGGCGCCGCCTCGATCGGCATCGGATTGATCCTGGGCGCGACGGCGATTTTCCTGGCCCGCGAAAGCAAGGGCCTGCTGATCGGCGAGCCGGCCTCACCGGAGGTGCAGAGACAGGTGCTGGCGATCGTCCAGCAGGATCCTGCGGTGCAGAAGGCAAATGGTGTTCTGACCGTCCACATGGGACCGCAAGAGATCGTCGCCGGCCTTAGCATCGAATTCGAGGATCACCTGACGGCGCCCGAGATCGAAGCCTGTGTGGAGCGTATCGAGAAGCAGCTGAAGACAGAGATGCCGGAGATCACGCGGCTGTTCGTCAAGCCGCAGACCACGGGTACCTGGGAACAGCGGCGCAAGCTGATCGAATCCGCATCCGATCCGGTTCTGGACTAGCGCTGCGCCGTTGCCTCACGGCTTTGCCCAGCTAAGAATGAGCCCAGCCAGGACTGGCGAATTTTGGAGGAGCGACGATGAAAATCGACGGCGGCTGCCATTGTGGCGCCATCACCTACGAGGCGGAGATCGACCCGGAAAAGACCTCGATCTGCCACTGCTCGGACTGCCAGAAACTGACCGGCACGGCCTTTCGGGTGACTGTTCCCGCGCCCGAGGATCACTACCGGATCACCAAGGGTACGCCGAAAATCTATATCAAGACCGGGGCGAGCGGCGCCAAGCGCGCCCAGGCCTTTTGCGCCGACTGCGGTTCGCACCTTTATGCCACGTCGGTTGGAGATGGGCCAAAGGTCTACGGAATTCGAACGGGAACCGCGCGGCAACGCGAGGATCTGATCCCGACACAGCAGAAATGGCACCGTTCGGCGCTGCATTGGCTGCCGGAATTTCAGGGCATGACGACCGTGGAGGAGCAGTAGCGCTGCTGCGGCGGTTTAGAGCAGTTCGAGGAAAAGTGTGAAACGGTTTTCCCGGGAAAAGCGCGTAGCGCTTTCCCTGGGGAATTGCGTGAAAACAAAGAGATAGAGCGGTTCTGCGTTTCGCTGATACGATGAACCGATCTAGTCGTCGCCTTCGACAACCCTCAGCCTGAGCTGCCCGGTCTTCGAATCAGCAACGCGGGCACCAGCCTCGACTTTCGCAGCGGGAGGCCGTGGCGTAGCGTCCGGGCCGGCCTCGCCGTCGGGCTGCGCGCCGAACTCCAGCGCCTCGATCTTCTGGCCACGCTTGGTCACCTTCGACGTCGAGACGAGGATGTCGTCGATGTCCTTGGCCGACTGGCCGAAATGAACCTGCAGCTTGCGCACCCGCTCGTCGACACGCGCAACGTCCTCCATCAGCCGGATGACCTCGCCCTGGATCAGATGCGCCTGTTCGCGCATGCGCGCGTCCTTGAGGATGGCCTGGATGACCTGGATCGACAGCATCAGCAGCGACGGCGAGACGATGACGACGCGGGCGCGGTGCGCCTTGTGGACGATGGCCTCGAAATTCTCGTGGATCTCGGCGAACACCGATTCCGACGGCACGAACATGAAGGCGGTGTCCTGCGTCTCGCCCTGGATCAGGTATTTTTCCGATATATCGCGGACATGGATCTCGATGTCGCGGCGGAAGGCCTGCGAGGCGACCTTCTGCAGGTCGGCGCCATCGGCGGCGCGGATGGCGTTCCAGGCTTCGAGCGGAAATTTGGCATCTATGGCAAGCGACGGCGCGCCGTTCGGCATCTTCACCAAACAGTCGGGCCGGCTGCCGTTCGACAGTGTCGCCTGGAATTCGTAGGCGCCATGCGGCAGGCCGTCGGCAACGATCGCCTCCATGCGCGACTGGCCGAAGGCGCCGCGCGTCTGCTTGTTGGAGAGGATCGCCTGCAATTGCACGACCTGGCCGGCAAGCGACTGGATGTTGCCTTGCGCGGTATCGATGATCGCCAGCCGCTCCTGCAATTTGGCCAGGCTCTCATGCGTGGATTTGGTCTGCTCGGTCATGGTCTGGCCGAGGCGGCCGGTCATGGCGTCGAGACGCTGGCCGATCGACTGCGTCAGCTCCGCTTGCCTCGCCCCGAACACTTCTGCGATGGCGCCCATGCGGCCCTGCATCTCGGCCTGGGACTGCAGGATGCCGGCCATCCGCGCCTCGGCGTCGCGGGCATGGTCGGCCGCTTCGGCGGCAGCGACGGCGCGCGCCTTGGCCGATCGCCACAGCGCGATGACCAGCGCCACGAACAGACCAAGAAACAGCAACACGCCGAAAGCCAGCGCATGGCCGAGCGTGATCGTGGAGGCGCCAAGCCGGGCGACAGGCTCCGAAAGGATGGATGTCAGATCATTCATGTGGACAGCATAGCCGATTCGCGCGGCTGACACAGATCAAAGCGTGAACGAGCGCCCGGTGCACCGGTTGACGCTTTTCGCTGGAGGTCTTAGGTGGAACGCCATGCCGATCAAGCCGCTCATCATCCTTCCCGACCCCATCCTGCGCCAGGTTTCCAAGCCGGTGGAGCGCGTCGACGGGCCTTTGCGCAAATTAGCCGACGACATGCTGGCGACCATGTATGACGCGCCCGGCATCGGGCTCGCGGCAATCCAGATCGGCGAGCCAGTGCGCATGCTGGTGATCGATCTGGCCAAGGAAGACGAGACGCCGGCGCCGCATGTCTTCATCAACCCGGAAATCCTGAGCAGCGCCGACACGCGCTCCGTCTACGAGGAAGGCTGCCTGTCAATCCCGGACTACTATGCCGAGGTCGAACGCCCTGCGACTGTCCGGGTCAAATATCTCGACCGTGACGGCAAGCTGCAGGAGACCGAGGCCGAGGGCTTGATGGCGACCTGCCTGCAGCACGAGATCGACCACCTCAATGGTGTCCTGTTCATCGACCACATCTCGAAGCTGAAGCGCGACATGGTGGTGAAGAAGTTCAAGAAGCTCGCCAGGGACAAGGCGCCGGGCAAGATGGTGGGATAGGGGAAATGCCCCTTCGCGTCATCTTCATGGGCACGCCGGAGTTTTCGGTGCCGACATTGCGCGCCATCGCCGAGGCCGGTCATGAGGTTGCCGCCGTCTATACCCAGCCGCCGCGCGCCGCCGGACGGCGCGGGCTGGAGCTGACGCCGTCGCCGGTGCAGCGCGAGGCGGAGCGGCTGGGCATCGAGACGCGTACGCCGGTGTCGCTCAAAGGCGGGGCCGAGCAGGCCGCTTTCCGCGTCCTGCAGGCGGATGTCGCCGTGGTCGTCGCTTATGGCTTGCTGCTGCCGAAGGCGGTTCTGGAGGCACCCCGGCTTGGCTGCATCAACGGCCATGCCTCGCTTCTGCCGCGCTGGCGGGGTGCGGCGCCCATCCAACGCGCGATCATGGCCGGGGACAGCGAAACCGGCATGATGGTGATGCGCATGGAAGAGGGCCTGGACACCGGTCCGGTGGGAATGGTTGAAAAATGCGCCATCGAACCCGATATGACAGCCGGCGATCTGCATGATCGGTTGATGAGTGTCGGTGCTGCACTGATGGTGGAAGCGCTGGAGCGACTGGAAAGGAACACCCTGACATTTACTCGCCAAGCGGTGGACGGGGTGACCTACGCCAAAAAAATCGATAAATCCGAGACGCGCGTGGACTGGACTCGCTCAGCGGGCGCGGTCCACAATACCATCCGCGGCCTGTCGCCCTTTCCCGGTGCCTGGTCCGAGATAGAAATTGGCGGCCGCCTGGAGCGGCTCAAACTGCTTCGCTCGACGCTGTCGCAAGGCGCCGGCGAGTCGGGAGGAATTCTCGATGACCGGCTGACGGTCGCCTGCGGGGCAGGCGCGATCAGTCTGGTCGAAGTTCAACGGGCGGGCGGAAGGCCCGCTGCCGCGTCGGAATTCCTGCGCGGGGCCAAGATCGAAAAAGGAATGAGATTCTCATGAGCATGATGTCGATACGCGCGGCGACGCCGCGAGATCGCGAGGCCATCCGCCTCGTCGAGGAGCACGCTTTCGGCCAGCAGGCGGAGGCCGGACTGGTCGACGCGCTGGTTACCGGCGGCGACGCCGTCACCGAGCTGGTGGCGGAAGAAGACGGCCAGGTGGTCGGCCACATCCTGTTTTCGCGGCTGTTCGTCCAGAGCGGCGGCAAGAACTTTGCGGCTGTGGCGCTCGCGCCACTGGCGGTGGAACCTTCGTTCCATGGCAGCGGCATCGGCGGTGCGCTGATCCGCGAGGCGCATATCCGCCTCAAGGATGCCGGCGAGACGCTGGCGGTTGTGCTGGGCGATCCGGCTTACTACAGCCGTTTCGGCTACAGCCATGAACGCGCCGAAAAGTTCGAGAGCGAGTACCAAGGCGAGGCATTGCAGGCACTGGCCTGGGGCGACGCCCCGGAAGCCGGCAGGCTGGTCTACGCCTCGGCCTTCGGCTCGGCGCTCGCCGCGTAGGCGGCAACAGGCCTAAAGCGCGTCGCGTTTGAACGGATTCCGGCGACGCGCTTTAGGTTTTTGGTTTCATGCATGTCGTTCACGCAAAATCGAGGCCCCCTTTTGCGCGACATGCATTAGAGCCGGATGATTTCAGGTCGAATCGACCTGAAATCTGAATCCGCCTCTACCTCAGAGAGATAGAGCATGATGTCGTCCGAAAGCCGCATCACACTTTTCGGAATCATGCTCTAAAATGCCGCGTTTTCGCCTCGACATCGAATATGACGGCAGCCTGTTTGCCGGCTGGCAGCACCAGGCGGATCAGCCTTCGGTGCAGCAGGCGATCGAGCAGGCGATCGAAAACTTCTGCGGCGAAGAGGTCCGGTTGCGTGCCGCCGGCCGCACCGATGCCGGCGTGCATGCGACCGCCCAGGTGGCGCATGTCGACCTCGTCAAGGCGTGGCAGGGCGACAAGGTGCGTGACGCCGTCAACGCCCATCTGCAGGCGGCCGGCGCGCGCATCGCTGTCCTGAAGGCGACGGTCGTCTTCGACGACTTCGACGCGCGCTTCTCGGCCACCGGCCGCCACTATCTCTACCGCATCCTCAACCGCCGCGCGCCGGCAGCGCTCGACAAGGGCAAGGTATGGTGGGTGCCGAAACGGCTCGACGCCGGCGCCATGCACGAAGCGGCAAAAGTCCTGCTCGGACGGCATGACTTCACCACCTTCCGTTCGACCCAATGCCAGGCCAACAGTCCGGTCAGGACGCTGGAGCGGCTCGATGTGAGCCGGCAGGGCGACCTGATCGAGGTGAAGGCTTCAGCGCGCTCGTTTCTGCACAATCAGGTGCGCTCGATGGTCGGTTCCCTCAAGCGCGTCGGCGAAGGCGGCTGGACCGTCGCCGACCTGAAAGCGGCGCTCGAGGCGCACGACCGCGCCGCCTGCGGCCAGGTGGCGCCGCCTGATGGGCTGTTTCTGGTGGGCGTCGACTATCCGGAGACGAGCCCGGAAAGGCTCTGAGGCCCGACATCGTCCGGTACGGTGATGCCGAGAAGAATCTGCAGTCCGAACAGCACCAATAGCGAGGCGATGAACATGCCGACGAAAACGGCGGTGCCAACCGCGGCACCCTTGCCGATGGTGGCGTTGGTCATGCGCCAGGTCAGCGCCATCGACAGGGCAAACAGCAGTAGCGACACGGCGCTTGATATCTGGCTTGCGGACGACAGGAAAAGCCTGATCAAAGCCGAGGGCAGCATCAGCCAGGCGGTGATGGCCGAAGCCCAGTTGCTGGCAACGACATAGTGGACGAAGCGGCCGCCGATACCGGCGCGCGGCGCGACCAGGGCCAAAGCGATCAGCGGCAGCACCCAGGAACCAATATCGACCGTCGCCAGGCGCACCAGCATGCTGAAGCGCCCGGCGAAGGCGTCGGGATCGCCGATCTCATTGGCGATGCCGACCCAGCCGACGACCAGCGGCGGCGCGGCAACGATGATGGCGAAAAAGGAATTCCAGAAGCCGTCGGCCGACAGGTCGAGCAGGCGCAGGCCATCGGCCTTGCCGAGCATCAGCCGCCAGGCACCGGTCAACGAAGCTTGGGTTTCGTCCGCCGAAAGCATGCTCATCCCTGCCCGAACCAATCTTCGATGAAGCGCTGGTAGATTTGTGTCAGCGTTTCGAGATCGGCAATGGCGACGCGCTCGTCGACCATGTGCATGGTCTTGCCGACCAGCCCGAACTCGACCACCGGGCAATAGTCCTTGATGAAACGCGCATCGGAGGTGCCGCCCGAGGTCGACAGCGTCGGCTCCTTGCCGACCGCCGACTTGATCGAGCCGCGGAGCGTTTCGATCAGCTTGTCGTCGCGGGTCAGGAAGACATGGCTCGGCCGGTCGCGCCAGACGAGGTCATAGTCGACCGGCGTCTTCTTGCCGGTCCGGTACTTCTTGCGTTTGGCCGCCTGATCGAGGCGATTGTGGATTTCCGCCTGGACGGTCTCGGCCGTCCAGGTGTCGTTGAAGCGGATGTTGAAGGTCGCGGTCGCCTTGGCCGCAATGACATTGGTGGCCGGGTTGCCGACATCAATGGAGGTGACCTCCAGATTGGTCGGCTGGAAATCCCTGGTACCCTTGTCGAAAACCGGATGCAGCAAGGCGTCGACCAGGCTCATCAGCCCGCGCACAGGATTATCGGCAAGTTGCGGATAGGCGACATGGCCCTGACGGCCAATGACGGTGATGGCGCCGGACATCGAGCCGCGGCGGCCGATCTTGATCATGTCGCCAAGCGCGTCCGGGTTGGTCGGCTCGCCGACGATCGAGGCATCCCATTTCTCGCCCCTGGAAGCCGCCCATTCAAGCAGCTTGACCGTGCCGTTGATGGCCGGCCCTTCCTCGTCGCCAGTGATCAGCAGCGAGACCGACCCCTTCGGGCCGCCATTCTTTTCGACATGGCGCGCCACGGCGGCGATGAAGCAGGCAATGCCGCCCTTCATGTCGACGGCGCCACGGCCGTACATCTCGCCATTGGCGATTTCGGCGGCGAAGGGCGGATGCGTCCAGGCCGCTTCGTCACCGACCGGCACCACATCGGTATGGCCAGCGAACATCAGATGCGGGCCGTTGCCGGAACGCCTTGCATAGAGGTTCTCGATGTCCGGCGTGCCGTCTTCGGAAAACACCGGCCGATCGACCAGGAAGCCGAGCGGTTTCAGCATCGTCTCCAGCGCGGTCAGCGCGCCGCCTTCGGCGGGCGTCACCGAAGCACAACGGATAAGGGCGGCAAGGTTTTCGGCGGGATCGGTCGGCAGCGTCATGGCAAAAGCGATAATCGAAAGCGGGGGGCCTGTCACGGCCAGACATAAGGGCCAGTGATGGCGCCGACATTATGGTTTTCATGTCGTATAGTTGCGGGCCGGTGCGGAGCGACAGATGGCAAACGCGGACAGAAGGATCGTCGTTGCCGGCGCCGGCAGCATCGGCTGCTATGCCGGCGGCTGCCTGGCGCTCGCCGGACGCCGGGTTACCCTGCTGGCCCGGCCGCGCATCGAGGCGGCATTGCGGCTGGGCGGATTGCGGGTCAGCGACCTCCAGGGCCGCGATCGCTCGGTCAAGCCGGAGGCGCTTGTCGTCACCACCGATCCGGCTGTCGCCCTGCCGGAGGCGGATGTGATCCTGGTGACGGTCAAGAGCGGCGCGACGCAGGATATGGCAGCCCTCATCAGGGCTCACGCCCGCCCCGATGCGGTGGTGATCAGCCTGCAGAACGGCGTCGACAATGCCGACAGGCTGCGCACCGGGCTCGACGGCCGAACGGTGCTGGCCGGCATGGTGCCGTTCAATGTGGTGCAGTCTCCCGACGGCGAGCTGCCGCTGCGCGTGCATCGCGCCAGCGACGGCAAGGTGATGATCGAAGACGGCGACGCCGGCCTGGTCAACCTTCTCGGCGTCGAAGGGTTTGCGGTCGAAGCGCATGGCGACATCAGGGCCGTGCTGTGGGGCAAGCTGCTGATGAATTTGAACAACGCGCTGGTGGCGCTGTCGGGCCTGCCGCTGGCAACGGAACTCGCCGACCGTCGCTGGCGGCTGATCCTGGCCGGCCAGATCGACGAGGCGCTCACGGCGATGAAAGCGTCCGGCATCGAGCCGGCGCGGATCGCCGGCTTGCGGCCGGCGTTGCTGCCGACGGTGCTCAGGCTGCCGGACTGGCTGTTCAGGCTGCTGGCGCGGCGCATGCTGGCGATCGACCGGCAAGCCCGCTCGTCAATGTGGGACGACCTGCAGCGCGGCCGGCCGACGGAGATCGATGAATTGCAGGGGGCTGTCCTGAGCCTCGCCGAAAAGGCGGGTACGCCGGCGCCCGTGCTGAAAAAGGTTACCGCGCTGGTGCGCGAGGCGGAAGCGAGGCGGCCTGGGTCGCCGGGGCTGGCGCCGGAGCAGGTTGCTGCGCCGCCGGGTGGGCGTCGATCAGCGTGATCTTCTGCCAGATCTTGCGCGACAGGTTGGAGGCCAGGTTCTCGACGTCGTTGACGCCGTCGATGACCACGTCGTCATTGACCGACTGCGCGAACAGCGCCGCGATCTTGCCGGTGATCGACAGCATTTCGGAGCAATAGTCGAGGTAGCGCGCCAGGTCGGCGGCATTGGTGATGCGGGCCGGCGAGTGCGAGGTCGGCTTGAAATTGACTGAGAGGGCTGCCGGATCCTTGGTCAGCTGGTGCATGTCGATGACATGGATCAGCGAGCGCAGGCCGTGCAGCTGGCGAAACACCCGCTTGCGCTTGATGCGCTCCTCGGTGCGGATCAACGCCAGGAAGCCGAGCACAGCGAGGATCATCATGTTGATCGTGGCTTCGATGCCTTGCACCGACTGCACCGCATCATCGGACTGGGAGATGTGAATGAGCGGCAGGATGGTGCCGACGAACAGGAAGATCAGCGCGCCGGCGACGACGGCGGCGACGATGAGCCCGCGCAGCCACCAGATCGGCGCTTCGAGCGCCCGAGCCGCCTTGGTCAGATCGCGCGACAGCGACACCAGTTCGGCGGCGACGCCGCGCAGTCCGGCCTCGGGAAAACGCTCGGCGACGCGGCCTTCCAGCCGCTCGGCGGTGTCGATGATCAGTTTCGGATCAAGCGTGCGGTAGCGCATGTCCGACCGGCCCTCAGGACTCTGCCGGCTCGTTGGTGCGCCGGCCGTAGCGGTTGGGTCCAGGCTGCCCTGGAAACAGGCACAAGACAAGGAAGGCGACGATCGAGACCACCGGCACGAACAGGATCAGCGCGGCAATGCCCGGCTTGTCGAGGTCGTGCAGCCGCTTCACCGCCAGCACGATGTTCGACCACAGCGAGGCGATGAAGGCGATGAAGAAGATGAACGACCACATGTTGCTCTCGGCCGAGCCTTCCGGCACCAGCGTGAAGCGGTAGAGCGGAAAGGCCTGTATGATGGCGACGAGCAACCCGCCAAGAAAATAGGCCGCGCGACTGACGCGGCCCGAGGTTTTGAAGAAAAGCCAGGTGAGATTCGATCTGTCAGGCAAGCGGGTCCGGTCCATATTGATTGGCACCCTTGGTGCCTTCGAGAATGCCGCATTCGACCAGAAACCAGATCGCGCCGATGATCGGCACGAGGATGATCAGGCTCCACCAGCCGGACTTGCCGCGATCGTGCCAGCGCTTGGCGTAGACGGCGAAGATCGAATAGAGCATGGCGAGCGAATAGAGCAAATAGATAAAGCCGTAGGGCATTTGGTTGAACGTCGTGCCGAGTATGTTGTCGAGGATCATCGCGATGATCCCGCCGACAAACACAACGCCGACACAAGCCCAGAACTTGGCACGGTTGATGCGACCCTCGTAGCTGGTCAGCAGATACTTCCAGTCCATGTCACCCCTCCATCAGTCATGCGCGACTCATTGTCGCGCCGGCGGAAGGTGCGTCCGTTTCCGGAAAAGATCAATCGCGCAGCAATTCGTTGATCGAGGTCTTGGAGCGGGTCTTGGCGTCGACACGCTTGACGATGACGGCGCAGTAGAGGCTTGGCCCCCAGTTTTCGCCTGGCACGTTCTTGCCGGGCATCGTTCCGGCCACCACAACCGAATTGGGAGGCACTTCGCCGTAGAAGACCTCACCGGTGGCGCGGTCGACGATCTTGGTCGACTGGCCGATGAAGACACCCATGCCGAGCACCGAGCCTTCGCGCACGATGCAGCCTTCGACCACTTCCGAGCGCGCGCCGATGAAGCAATTGTCCTCGATGATGGTGGGACCGGCCTGCATCGGCTCCAGCACGCCGCCAATGCCGACGCCGCCCGACAGATGCACGTTCTTGCCGATCTGGGCGCAGGAGCCGACCGAGGCCCAGGTATCGACCATGGTGCCGCTGTCGACATAGGCGCCGACATTGACGAAGGACGGCATCAGCACGGCGCCCGGCGCGACATAGGCGGAACGGCGCACGATCGACGACGGTACGGCGCGGAAGCCGGCCTTCTCGAAGTCGACGGCGCTCCAGCCATCGAACTTCGACGGCACCTTGTCCCACCATACGGCCTGGCCCGGGCCGCCCTTGATGATCTCCATCGGGTTGAGCCGGAAGGACAACAGCACGGCCTTCTTCAGCCACTGGTTGACGTGCCACTTGCCGTCGGCCTGCCGCTCGGCGACGCGGGCGGTGCCGCGGTCGAGCAGGTCGAGCGCCGACTGGATGGCGTCGCGGGTTTCGCCGCGGGTCGCCGTCGAAATCGTGTCGCGTTCCTCGAAGGCCTTCTCAATGGTCTTCTCGAGGCTCGCCAGATCGGGCTTCGACATGAATTTGCTCCATTACCAAGCTGTTAAGGGGCTGCGCCTTACCCTGTTTGAAGTCGCGCGGACCCCTGGCAGGCTTTGCCTGCCTGGGTCTTTGCATGTAGCAGGTTCTTGTCGCAAAACCGCCGGACACTTTTGCGGAACCTGCTTATGTTAAGGCTCAATGGGGGTCAATCGCGGCTGCGCCATGGGACGGCGCAACTGAAGAATTTGGACGGGTAAGACAATTATGACTCCTATGGAAAAGGCGGGATGGACCCCGCTGCCGCATTCGGATGAGGATCTGGAGCGGTCGAAGAGCGTGCCGGACACGCCGCAGACGCGTGCCGAGACATACCGGCTGGCCTGGAACGATCCCGAATTCATGACGCGGCGCGAATTGCGCGCGGTCAGGCTGCAGCTCGAACTCTTGAAACCGGAAATGATCCTGGCCGAACGTGGCATCCGTTCAACGGTGATCCTGTTTGGCGGCGCACGCCTGCCGGAGCCCGGCGGCGACGCCTGGGCGGCCAAGAACGAGACGCAGAGGAAGAACCTCGAGGAAAACAGCAAATATTACGAGGAAGCGCGCAAGTTCGCCCGCCTCTGCTCGCAGCAGTCGGCTGCTTCATATTACCGCGAATATGTCGTGGTGACCGGCGGCGGGCCCGGCGTGATGGAAGCCGGAAATCGCGGCGCCGACGACGTCGGCGCGCCGTCGATCGGCCTCAACATCGTCTTGCCGCACGAGCAGGCGCCGAATATCTACGTGACGCCGGAGCTCTGCTTCAACTTCCACTATTTCGCCATCCGCAAGATGCATTTCGTCATGCGCGCCAAGGCGGTCGCGGTGTTTCCCGGCGGCTTCGGCACGATGGACGAATTTTTCGAGACGCTGACCCTGATCCAGACCGGCCGCATGGAGCGCGTGCCGGTGATCCTGTTCGGCAAATCCTTCTGGAAACGGGCGATCGATCTCGATTTCCTCGCCGAACAGGGCACAATCAGCCCCGGCGACCAGGACATCATCGACTTCGTCGACACCGCCGACGAGGCCTGGGGCATCATCAGCCGCTTCTACAATCTGTGAGAGCAGGCAGCGTCCCGCCGAGCACGGACGAACCTAGGCCGTAACCTCGACGATCGCCGTCAGGAAGCTCGCCAGATCGTCGGTGACGAAATCGACATCATCCTCGTTGGCCGGGTCGCGCTCCCAGATCTCGGAGAAGGTCGGTTCGAAATTGTGCGGCACCACGAGCACCGTGGTCATGCCCAGCGACTTCGGCACCGCAAGGTTGCGGGCAAGATCCTCGAACATCACCGCATTGTGGCCGGTGACGGCGTGAAGTTCGGCGAACTTCTCGTAGGTTTGGCGCGCCGGTTTGGGATTGAGCCCGGCGGCGACGATATCGAAGATGTCGTCGAAATGGTCGAGAATGCCGAGCTGGCGCGCGGTGCGTTCGGCGTGCCTGCGGTCGCCGTTGGTGAAGATGAACTTGCGGCCCGGAAGCTGGCGGATGGCGGTGCCGAGAACGGGATCGGGCACCAGCCATGAATAGTCGATGTCATGCACCTTCTCGAGGAAATCGTCGGGATCGATGCCGTGGCGCGTCATCAGCCCGTTCAACGTCGTGCCGTACTCCAGATAGAGCTCCTTCTGCAACTTGCGCGCTTCGTCGCGCGGCAGCGCCAGCAGTTCGCCGACATAGGCGGTCATCTTGACGTCGATCTGCGAGAACAGATTCGAATGATGCGGATAGAGCGTGTTGTCGAGGTCGAACACCCAGTCGGTGACGTGGGCGAAGCGGACGGGATCAGGCAGCGTGGTCATGCGCTCCTTATGGCATGAAACGGACATTCCGAAAGAGACTTTATCCACAACTTCTACGCGTCGAGGGTGGCGGAAATGGCACCACGATTCAAATTTTAGGCATCCGGGAAAGGTGACCTTCAGGGCTTGCTGGCAGAGAGACAGACCTGTGGGAGCCCGCGATGAACAGCATAATTCTGAGATCCGCCGCCGTTGCTTTTGCCTCTGTCGCGGCCTCTCTCCTGCTGACGCTGATCATCGTCCCGGCGATGGGATTTCCGGTCAACCGGACGATCTGGCTGACCTCCACGCTGTGTCCGTTGGTCCTCGCATGGGTCGCCAGCGCAAGCACTTTCTGGCAAAGCGACAGGCTGAAAAGCGCGCATCGCGACCTCGCCCGAGCCCATGCCCAGCTCGCCGCCGCGCATCGACGGCTGGCGGAAAAGGCGAGCCGTGACGACATGACCGGCATGCTCAACCGGGAAAACTTCTTTGCCGCGCTCGAGGGCTCCCGCCGCAAGTCCGATCGCGGCGCATTGCTGATCATCGACGCCGACCACTTCAAGAGGATCAACGACAATTTTGGCCACCTGACCGGCGATGACGCGCTGCTTCTGATCGCCAGTGCGATCGAGCGCGGCGTGCGCAGCGGCGATGTGCTCGGCCGCATCGGCGGCGAGGAGTTCGGCGCCTTCCTGATCGGCGCCACTGACCAGGAGGCCAAGCGCGTCGCCGAGCGCATTCGCCGCGAGGTCGAGCTGATCCGTTTCCGACCCGTCGACGAGCGGACCGTTCCGCTCACTGTCAGCATCGGCGGGACCGTCTGTGGCGAGGATATCAGCGTATCGGACCTGATGCGCGCCGCCGACCGGCATCTCTACCAGGCCAAGCACCGGGGTCGCAATCTGACGATCCTCGATACGGACATTTCCGCGGCGGCGTGATCAGCGGCCGATCCGCTACCCGGCCCGTTAACGAAATTCTAACCCTGTTCGCACTCGGTTGCGCCGTTTACCCGGTTTTCGCTGCTTTGCGGCTAGGCTGGCACGATACTGGCTTCGGCGACGAGGCATGTGCCGTTCCGGGACCTGTCGTTCCGGGAACGCCATGCGCAGCCGAGGCCCCCACCCGAGAGACCAGTCATGAGTTTCTTCATCAAGAAAATATCCCGCCGCACGATCGTGCAGGCGCTGATGGCATTGCCCGCCCTGTCCCTTTTCCGCAATCTGCCTGATGCCGATGCCTCGCATTCCGATCCAACACGGGCCGATCCGAACGAGATCGTCGAGGTCAATGGCTGGATCCTGAAGCGGAGCGATCTGGCATGATCTTCGACAGCTATGAGGCGTTTCGCGCCGCCAACTTCACCGCCAAGGTCTGCATCCTCGGCTCCGGCCCGGCCGGCACCACCATTGCCCGCAAGCTCGGCGCCGCCGGCATTCCGGTCGTGGTGCTGGAGGCCGGCTCCCGTGAATTCAGCGACGAGTCGCAGGATTTCTACCGCGGCACCACGGTGGGCGATTTCTACTTCGATCTCGACGTCACGCGGCTGCGGTTCATGGGTGGCAGTTCGAACCACTGGGCAGGCTGGTGCCGCGTGCTCGACAAGCAGGATTTCGAGCCGAAGGCCTGGGCGCCCGACACGGGCTGGCCGATCCGCCGCACCGACATCGAACCCTATCTGCGGGAAGTGCACGATATCCTCGAACTTCCCAATTTCCAGCCGGATGTACCGGTCTCCGACGACATTCGCTGGGTGCAGCTGATCAAGAGCCCGGCGGTGCGCTTCGGCGAAAAATTCGCCGACGAGCTCGACAAGAGCGGAAACATCGCGGTCGTGCTCAACACCTACGCCACTGAACTTGCCGGCGACGGCAAGCGGGTGACGGGCGCCAGGCTGTGGTCCAACGGGCAGGATGCCGGCTCTTTCAGCGCAGACTATTTCATTGTCTGCACCGGCGGACTGGAGAATTCACGGCTGCTTTTGTGGTCGAACCAGCGCTCGAACGGCGGCGTGGTGCCGAATGCGACAGCGCTTGGCCGCTACTGGATGGAGCATCCGACCTTCGAGGGCGGCAATGCCATCCTGGACGACTATGGCGAGTTCGAGGTCGATGCCGTCAACGAGGCCTTCTTCTCGCCGACGCTTGCCGCCATGGAGCGCCTGCAGATCATGAATTTCGGCATCAGGCTGATCGAGACGCCGTATCCGGGCGTCAAGAGCCTGATCGCCGACCTCGCCTGCACGGCGCCCGACATGGCCGAATGGATGTCCTCCAAGCTCAGCCAGAATCTGCGCTGCGCGGCCCAGCTCTATGTTGCCTGGGAACAGGCGCCGATGGCCTCCAACCAGATCGAACTGTCGAAGACCGATGTCGACCATGCCGGCGTGCCGCGCATCGAACTGCACTGGAAGAAATCGGAACTGGAACGCCGCACCCTTCTCGAAGGGCTGAGGCTGTTCGGCACGACACTGATCGAGAAGAATCTCGGCCGGGTGCGCATTGCCGACTGGATCGCCAATGGCGGCGACTACCCGACCAATGACGAGACGGCGGGCCATCACCATATGGGTGGCACGCGCATGGGCACCGACGTCACCAAGAGTGTTGTCGACGCCAACTGCAAGGTGCACGGCATGGACAATCTCTATGTCGGCGGCTCCTCGGTGTTCTGCACATCGGGCGAATGCAATCCGACAACGACGATCACCGCGCTGGCCTCCCGGCTGGGCGACCATCTGAGCAAGGTGGTCACCGTCTGACGGTTCCATTGCAACGTCTCGGGATGTCGAAGCATCCCGACAGTACCGGCGCCAATGATGGCGCCGGTAGATGCGCGGCATGGCTCAGAAGCCGTAGACGGCGATGCGCACCAGCACCGCGGCAGCGGCCAGCGCCACGAGCAAGATGCCGAGGCCGATGGGGGACCCCCAGCCATACCATTCCATTGCCAGCTTGGCATATTTGAACTCCTCCTCATGCGAGAGGGGCGCCCGCTTTTGAATCAAGCTCATTTTTTCACTCCATGGTGGCGGCTGGCTCTTGCCTTGTCGGCGCTGCAGCCGCATATTGCTGCGATAGTCTAAATGTTATACAGATTGATAGTTAGATGATCGAAAGAAATTCGTCAAGCGGGAATCGTGCCGACACGACGACGGCCATCGGCCTTGCCATCATGCAATGGCAGGACGCGACGCAGGCCTATGACGAAGCGGTGGGGGCGAGGCTCGGGCTCAATACGGCGGAGCGGCATTGCCTGGGACTGCTGTATGGCGGCCCGCAATCGGCCGGCGCGATCGCTACGGCGACAGGGCTGACGCCAGCGGCGGTGACCGCCTTGATCGACCGGCTGGAGGCGCGCGGCCTGCTGACGCGCACGCGCAGTCTCGAGGACAGGCGCAAGGTGGTGATAGAGGCGACCGAGGCGACGCGGGAGCTGTCGGCGCGCTATTACGGCACTATTGCGCGGGAAGGCGAAAAGGTCATCGCGACCTTCAGCGACGCCGAGCTCGCCACCATATCGCGCTTCGTCAACGCGGCCCTCGACCTGCAGCGCGACCAGTTGGCGCGGCTGAAGGCCGAGGGGTCGGACAACCCTGGGCGATAGGGGTGCGATGTGTTGGCGGCGTTACTGCGAATGTCGGCAGGCAACGGGACTATTTCGGCTGGACCCCATAGGCGACAAGAAACGCCCCCACTGAGGCATCCGCGTGCCGTTCCAGTTCGGCCTTGGAGCGCCGGTTGCTTCCCGTGAACATGGCTTCGTTCATGGGGATCCAAAGAAGCATCCCAAAAAAGTGGCTGGCTGCCAGATAGGGATCACTGGTTTGTATCAGCCCTCGACTGGTGAGCTTTTGAAAGCAGGAAGCCATTGAGCCAAGCATGCGCTCGAAGCCCTTTTCGTACCAACTGCGGCCAAGCTGCGGCATTCGATCCGCATTGGCGATGATCAAGCGCCGCAGCTTCAACAACTCTTCATCCATGAGCGTCGTTATCAAACATCGAGCGAGCTGCTGCAGGCCACCTTCCATGAATTTCGCCTCGGAAAGCAGCGTCGTCACGGACTCGATGACATCGTTGGCCTGGGTAGCGGTTGCAAGAACGACTTCGCCGAACAGCGTCTCCTTGTCGGTGAAATGCTTGTAAACGGTCTGCTTGGAGGCCCCCGCCCTGGTGGCGATTTCCTCCATGCTGGTCCCGTCATATCCCTTGCCGATGAACGCCGCCGTGGCCGCCTGGATGATTTCACGATCCTTGCGTGCCGATCTCGTCTCACCGTCGATTTTCATGGCGACCTCCTGACCAGTACTAGACGGTACCGTTCCCGCATGATAGTCGTGAAAACGGTACTGGACTGACTAGTACCTGTCAACGAAGGCAAGGCTTAGACCGATGACCAAGATGATCTTCATAAATCTGCCGGTGCGCGATCTTCAGACCGCGACCAAGTTTTATCTCGCGATCGGCGGCACACTAAATCCGCAGTTCTCGAACGACCAGGCCAGTTCGATCATGTTCTCCGACTCGATTGGGGTGATGCTGCTGACGCACCAGCACTATGGCCAGTTCACAACGCGTCAGATCGGCGACGCCAGGCGTGACAGCCAGATGCTGATCGCACTCACCGCCGGCAGCAAGGACGAGGTCAATGCCACAATCGAGAAGGGCGTGGCGGCATGCGGCCGGGCCGATCCCAACCCTGCGCAGGACCTCGGCTTCATGTTCAACCGCCACATCGAGGACCCCGACGGCAACGTCTGGGAGTTCCTGTGGATGAACCCTGCCGCCATGCAATAGCCCAGGGGGATCAAAGCGTCCAAAGCGCGTCGCGTCGACACGGATTCATGCGACGCGCTTTGTGTTTCATGCATGTCGTTCCGGGCGGAAACAATTCTCCTGGAATTGTTTAGACCGTCGCCGGGTCGAGTGCCTGCTGGCCCTTGCGGCGCGCGACGATCGCCTCGAAATCGGCAGCCTGGAAAGCATCGCGCAAGGCGTCGAAGGACGGCAGCACGAAGTAGGCGCGCTGGAACTTGTCGATCTCGTAACCGGTGCGCATCACCGTTTCGAGGTCGAAGGGCACGTGGTGGGCGTCCTTGCCGTCGACGGCGAACTGCAACTCTGTAAACGACGACATCAGGCCGGCGCCAAAGGCTTTCAGCTTCTGGCCGCTCTCCTGCATCAAGCCATATTCGGCCGTGTACCAGTAGAGCCGGGTGATCATCTCGTCGCCGCCCAGTGCGATGATGTCGCCGGCCTTCTCGCCGTACATCTGCATGAAGTCGGCGAACACCTGTTGCGACAGCACCGGCACGTGACCGAAGAAATCATGGAACATGTCCGGCTCGACGATGTAGTCGAGTTCCTGCCTGGTCCGCAGCCAGTTGGTGACCGGGAAGCGGCGGTTGGCGAGATGATCGAAGAACGGTGCCGCGGGAATGAGACCCGGCACGGCGACGATCTCCCAGCCGGTCAGCTTGCGCAGCTTGACGCTGACGTCGTCGAAGTCGGGGATGCGGTCGAGCAGGCAGAGCTTCTCGACGCCGTCGAGATAGGAGTGGTGGGCGAGCTTGCGCGTCAGTTTGGTCTGGCGGTCGCACAGCGTGCGCCACACCGCCTGTTCCTCGGCGCTGTAATTGTAACCCTGCGAGACGGTGAAATCGGCACGGCAGACCGAATAGTCGCCGCGCAACCCTTGTGCAGCGCAGTCGCGGGCGTATTCGGCAACGCTCATCGTCGTCATGGTTTTTCTCCTCGCAAATCATGAATGGCGAATGTCCGAAATCCTAACCGGATTTTCCGAGGCAAATCGGTTTCGATGATGGCCGGAACACGATATTTGAGATAAGATTCACTCGAGAACCGCACCAGAGGAGTGAAAATGCCTCAGTTCGATGATTTCGAGATCAAGATGCTCGATGTCCTGCAACGCGACGGGCGCAAGCCGGTGTCCGAGCTGGCACAAGAGATCGGCCTGTCGACGACACCGTGCGCGCGGCGGTTCGAAGCGCTGCAGGAGGCCGGCATCATCAAGGGCTTTGCCGCGGTGATCAGCCGGCGGGCGGTCGGCCTAATGGTCGAGGTGTTCATCCAGATTCGCCTCGTCAGCCACAGCGACGGCTCGCCCGAAAGTTTCATTGCCGCCGTGCAGCGCATGGACGAGGTGTCTTCATGCTGGACGATGACCGGCGACCACGATTTCCTGCTGCATGTCATGGTGCCGTCGGTCGACGAGCTCAACGCCTTCGTCATGCACCGGCTGATGCGGCTCGACGGCGTGCGTGACGTCCACACCCAGTTGGTGTTGCAGAACATCAAGGGCCCCGGCCACGTGCCGCTCGGCCACCTCAGGCGGTGATTGCGCTCGCCCACGGCATTCCTGCGGAAAAGCTGCACGCAAACTGCTGAAGCGGGCCAAGCGCGTGTCCATATCGCCGGCCAGCATCCGCGGACCAACCATCCCAGGGGTCCGCCATGAAAATCGTCCTGATCAATCCACCGCACACCGCCATCGGCAGCCGCGTGCCGGACGATCACCTGCCGCCACTTGGCCTGTTGGCGCTGGGCGGGCCGCTGATCGATGCCGGCCATGAGGTGCGGCTCGTCGACGCCGAATTCGGGCCGATGCCACTCGACATGGTGGTGCGCAACGCACTCGACGATGGCCCCGATTTCGTCCTGATCGGCCATTCCGGCTCGACCTCGGCGCACCCGACCGCCTTGCTGATCGCGCGCATGATCAAGCAGCGCGAGCTGGCGACCATCGTCATCTACGGCGGCGTGTTCCCGACCTATCACTGGCGCGACATCCTCGCCGCAACGGACGCCTTCGACTTCATCGTTCGCGGCGAGGGCGAGGCGACCGTCGTGGCTCTGGTCGAGGCGTTGGAAATGCACCAGCCGCCGGCGAGCGTGGCCGGCATCGCCTTTCGCGACGATCTGCGCCGCCCCTTCGCCACGCAGCCGGCGATGACCATCGCCGATCTCGACGCCTACCGCGTCGGCTGGGAGCTGATCGACCACGGGCGCTATAGCTATTGGGGCGGCAAGCGTGCCGTGGTCATGCAGTTTTCGCGCGGCTGCCCGCATCTGTGCAACTATTGCGGCCAGCGTGGCTTCTGGACGCGCTGGCGGCATCGCGATCCGGTGAAATTCGCCAGGGAGATCGCCTGGCTGCACCGCGAGCACGGCGTCGAGCTGATCAACCTCGCCGACGAGAACCCGACGGTTTCGAAAAAAGCCTGGCGCGCCTTTCTCGACGCCATGATCGCCGAGAACGTGCCGGTGCTGATCGTCGGCTCGACCCGCGCCGACGACATCGTGCGCGATGCCGACATCCTGCATCTCTACCGCAAGGCGGGCGTCATTCGCTGGCTGCTCGGCATGGAAAACACCGACGAACAGACGCTGCAACTGATCCGCAAGGGCGGCAGCACCTCATCCGACCGCGAAGCGATCCGGCTGTTGCGCCTCAACGGCATCCTGTCGATGGCGACCTGGGTGGCCGGCTTCGAGGACGAAGGTTTTCGCGACCTGTGGCGCGGCTTTCGCCAGCTCATCGCCTACGACCCGGACCAGATCCAGGCGCTGTATGTAACGCCGCATCGCTGGACACCGTTCTTCAGGATCGCGCGGGATCGCAAGGTGATCCAGAAAGATGCCCGACTGTGGGATTACAAGCACCAGGTGCTGCAGATGACGCGGCTGAAGCCGTGGATGCTGTTCTTCAGCGTCAAGCTGATCGAACTCGCGGTGCAGTCGCGGCCGAAGGCGCTGGCCCGCATCCTGTTCCACAAGGACCCCGAGCAGCGGCATTCGATGCGCTGGTACACGCAAATGGGCCGCCGCGTCTGGTTCCGCGAGGTCTGGGGTTTTCTGGTCCGCGACGGCCGGGTGAAAGACGGCCCGACGCTTGCCGAGTTCTGGGGCGCGCCGCAGGACGCCGAGGAGGAATCGATGACCGTTCGACGCCCGGCACGCAAGCTGGCTTTGCCCGGGATCCCGATCTCGCCGAATGCCTGACCGCTCGAATGAGCTTGGCCCGCGGCCAATGTCATCTCTTGAAAATAATACGTCGCGTATGCGTATTGACATACGCAGCGTATGCACCCACATCCCGCATACGGGGCGTATGTCAATAGCCGTCCCGGACAGTGGAGCGCAGCGATCCAAGACCCTGAAGCCTTGCGAACGGCTTTCGCCTTCCCGGCGAAGTCATTTCGCAATCGTCGGGCGGTCTGGCCTGCCTTGTCTAGATGGAGTGAGACTATGACCAAACGCGACGCGATCTTCTCTGCCGGCCGGCCGGCCCTCTATGAGATCAACCGCTATTCGGCGGCGATCCGCTCGGGCGACTTTCTGTTCGTCTCGGGCCAAGGTCGGCAGCCGCGAGGACGGGGCGGCCGAGCCGGTCTTTGAAAAGCAGGTCCAGCTTGCCTTCGACAATCTCGCGGCCGTGCTGAACGCCGCCGGCTGCACGTTCGACGACATCGTCGACGTGACCACGTTCCACACCGATCCGGCCACGCAATGGCCGGCGATTGACGCCGTTCGACTGAAGGCGTTCGGCGAGCCGCCCTATACGAACTGGACCGCGGTGGGCGTGAACTGGCTGGCGGGATTCGACTTCGAGATCAAGGTCATCGCGCGCGTTCCCCAATCCGCCTGATAGATTGGCAGCAAGCTGCCAAGGGTGTCGTTCAGGGCACGATCAGCGTGCCGGCGCCGTGCTCGGTGAACAGCTCAAGCAGCACCGAATGCGGCGTCTTGCCGTTGAGGATGACGACGCCTTCGACGCCGCGCTCGATCGCTTCGATACAGGTCTCGACCTTTGGGATCATGCCGCCGGAGACCGTGCCATCCCTGATCAGCGCCTTGGCCTCGGCCACCGTCAGTTCGTCGATCAGCTTCTTGTTCTTGTCGAGCACACCGGGCACGTCGGTCAGGAACAGCAGGCGTGTCGCCTGGCAGGCGCCAGCAATGGCGCCGGCGAAAGTGTCGGCGTTGATGTTGTAGGTGTGGCCGTCGCGGCCGGGCGCCACGGGCGCCAGCACCGGGATCATTTCGGAACGCGCCAGAAGGTCGAGCAAGGTGCGGTCGACCTCGACCGGCTCGCCGACGAAGCCGAGATCGAGCACGCGCTCGATGTTGGAGTCCGGATCGATCATCGTCTTGCGGGCCTTTTCGGCGAAGACCATGTTGCCGTCCTTGCCGCACAGGCCGATCGCCCATTCGCCCTCGGCATTGATCAGCGCCACGATCTCCTTGTTGATCGAACCGGCCAGCACCATCTCGACGATCTCGACCGTCTTCTGGTCGGTGACGCGCAGGCCGCCCTCGAACTTCGATTCGATGCCCATCTTGGCCAGCATGGCGCCGATCTGCGGGCCGCCGCCATGAACGACGATCGGATTGACACCGGATTGCTTCAGGAGTGCGATGTCGCGGGCGAAAGCCTTGCCGAGCTCGATATTGCCCATGGCGTGACCGCCATATTTCACCACGACGGTCTTGTTCTCGTAGCGCTGCATGTAGGGCAGCGCCCGCGAAAGCAGGGCGGCCTGCATTTCGGCGGTGGCGGTTATCTCCGTCATCGGCTTGGTTCCTGGCTTTTGGTTATGCATGTCGTTGTCCCAAAACCGCTGGACACTTTTGGGCGACATGCACTTGGAAAGGACGGCGGCGTCTTAGCGGGAATTGGCGCCAGCCGCAAATGGCTTTGCTGTCATATTCGAGCGCCTCACGACCTCGTCATCATGACGGCACCCTCAGCGGCGCCCTGCGGCCCAGCCAACCCGAGATCTTCTCCATCTGCGCGGCAAGCGACAACAGCGTCTCCTCGTCGCCCGGACGGCCCGCCGCCTGGATGCCGAGCGGCAGCCCGGCGTCGGTGACATGGACGGGCAATACGATCGACGGCTGGCCGCTGACATTCTGGATCGCCGGCCAATGGGTGAACCAGAGGCTCTTGTCCATCATCTGGCCGAACAATGGCTTCAGCTTCAGCAGGGCGCTGAGATGAAGCTTGTCGAGCAGGTTTTCGATGAGTTCGTCGGCGCCTTTCGGGTCCATGGCGCCGCAGGCGAGTGGCGGGTGGGCAATGATCGGCATCAGCACGGCATCATACTGTGCGGTCTCCGCGATCAGCTGTCTCGAGGTCGCATGCAGCCGCTGCAGGCCGGCATAGGTCTCGCCGGCCGACAGATGTTCGCCGAAGCGGGCGACGACCCGCGTCGCCCGCTCGATGTCGCCCAAAACCGAACGGCCGACACGCAGCGCTTCGGCCCGCATCGTGCCGGCGACGGCCGAGGCCACGCTGCCGGCAAAATCGGCCAGGAAATCGCGCCCGATAAAGGGCAGGTCGATGTCCTCGACGGTATGGCCGCCCTCGCGGGCGAGCGCCACCGCGGTGTCGAGCGCAACAAGCGTCTCGGCCGAGACCGGCAGGCTGAGCGGCGATTTGCGGTACACGGCCAGCCTGAGCTTGCCGGGATCGCGTGCGGCAGCAGCGGTGAAGCTGCCCTTCGGCGGCAGCGCCGCATAGGGCGACAAAAAGTCGGGTCCGTGGGTGAGGTCAAGCAGCAGCGCGCAATCGCGCACCGAGCGGGTGAGCGCATGGTCGACCACCATGCCGTACCAGCTCTCGCTCACCAACGGCGTCAGCGGTATGCGGCCGCGCGACGTCTTGAGGCCGACAAGTCCCGTGCAGGCGGCAGGCACGCGGATCGAGCCGCCGCCATCGGAGGCATGCGCCACCGGCACGACGCCGGCAGCGACCAGCGCCGCCGCACCGCCGGACGAGCCGCCGCTGGTATGGCCGGTGTTCCAGGGATTGCGGGTGATGCCGAAGGCCTTGGATTCGGTCATCAGCCGCAGCCCGTGTTCCGGCGACGTCGAGGTGACGATCGGGATGAGCCCGGCGGCGAGATAGCGGTCGGTCAGCACCGAATTGACATCGGCCAGCCATGCCGGAATTCGGCTGCCGCCATGCGTCGGCACACCCTTGATGGCGATGCCGAGGTCCTTGATGGCGAAGGGAATGCCGGCCAGCGGCAGCGAGCGGTCGACAGTCTTTGCCCGGGCCCGCGCGGCATCATAGAGCGGCTCGGCGGTGGCGTTGATGTCGGGATGGGTGGCCTCGGCACGGGCGATCGCCGCTTCGGTCAGTTCGACCGGCGAAACCTCGCCCTTGCGGACCAGATCGGCGAGGCCGGTTGCGTCTTGCGCCCACAATGTATGTTCAACCGACATGCGCATTCCCCCGTCGCTAAAGGCAAGCTAGAGCATGATCCCGAAAAGTGGAAACCGGTTTATGCTCAAATGAACAGCTGGAGCCAGTGGCGATTTCATTGGCAATCGACCGACACGCCCGGGCGACCCGAAGCAGGGAACTTTAGCTGCACAAGAATGTTTCCGTCGTTGCAAATACATCGCAATTGCCTAATTTGGCTCGCATGACGCCGCAGGACATCACCAAGCTGATCGTCCGGACTTCGATGAAGGATCGGGCTGCGTTCGATCTGCTCTACAGGCAGACCAGCGCGAAACTTTTCGGCGTCTGCCTTCGTGTATTGAATGATCGGGGAGATGCGGAAGAAGCGCTGCAGGAAGTCTTCGTCAAGATATGGACGAAGGCGGACCGTTTTGCCGTCTCAGATCTAAGCCCGATTTCCTGGCTGGTGGCCATCGCGCGCAACCATGCGATCGATCGCATAAGAGCGCGGCGCAAGCCCGCCGTCGATATCGATGCCGCGCTCGACGTGGCCGATCCGGCGCCAGGGCCCGAGGCGATGGTGGTGGCGGGTGATGAATCCGAACGCATCCATCATTGTCTCGATGAGCTGGAAAAGGACCGGGCGGCGGCCGTTCGGGGCGCCTATCTCAAGGGCGAGAGCTATGCCGAACTGGCGGAGCGCCATGGCGTGCCGTTGAACACGATGCGTACCTGGCTGCGCCGCAGCCTGTTGAAACTCAGAGAATGTCTGGAAAGATGACGCTGGCGGAAGACAACGGACCGGAACGTGGAGGCGACGACCTGCTCGCCGCCGAATACGTTCTCGGCGTGCTGCCGGCGGATGAGCGGCAGATCGCGTCCAGGCGCATCGATGCGGAGACTGGGTTCGCCCGTCTTGTCGACGACTGGGAGGTCTCTTTCTCGCCGCTCGCCGCCGCCTACCTGGAAATCGAGCCGCCAGCTTCGGTCAAGGCAGCGATCGATCGCCGCCTGTTCGCGTCCACCGCGACTGTCGCCACGCCCGCTGAATCGCGCGGCGGGGTGTGGTCCAGCCTGGCCTTCTGGCGTGGCCTCGCCGCAGCGGCGGTCGCCGCGCTGGCGATCTACGTCGCCGTGCCCATCCTCAACCCGCCGGTCGAGCAGCCACAGGCGCGCCTCGTCGCCTCGCTGGCGGCCGAGGGCAGCGATGTCAAATATCTCGCCGTCTACGATGCCGCGCATCACGAGGTCGGCCTGTCGCATGTCTCCGGCGAGCGCGCCGCCGGTAAGGACTTCGAGCTGTGGATGATCGAGGGCAAGAACCCGCCGGTCTCGATGGGCGTCATTCCTGCCGGCGCGACGGCGCATATTGTCGTCTCGCCGGCAGCCCAGCAGAAGCTCGCCCAGGGTGCGGTGCTCGCCGTCAGCCTCGAGCCGGCCGGCGGTTCGCCAACCGGACAGCCGACCGGACCGGTGGTCGCGGCTGGCGATCTGAAGAGCATCTGACCGGCTTTCCCGTCGGCAGCACTAGACAGAAGACCAGCAGTCTATCTTCCTCCGCGCATGTCTAATCGGGACCTTCGAGCCGGCAAACCGCTTCGCGCTAAAATCTCCCTTGCGGGGCAAGTAAAATTAAAAAATCCAGATATTTCTGAAACTCTCGCATTTGTGTCCCGTATCTCCTCGCGTCCCCAAAGATGGGAAGAGAAAAACCCGAGGAGTTTGACATCATGCGTAAATACGCCACCCTTTTGCTTGCCAGTGCTATCGCTGTTTCCGCTCTTGCCACCGCGGCCTATGCCGAAAACCCGACGGTTGGCGGCGCCGCCATGTATGCCAACAAGAACATCGTCGAGAATGCTGTGAACTCGAAGGACCACACGACGCTGGTCGCCGCGGTCAAGGCGGCCGGCCTTGTCGAAACCCTGCAGGGCGCCGGGCCGTTCACGGTGTTCGCGCCGACCAACGACGCCTTTGCAGCACTTCCGGCCGGCACGGTCGAAACCCTGCTCAAGCCCGAGAACAAGGACAAGCTCACCAAGATCCTGACCTGCCATGTCATCGGCGCCAAGGCGATGGGGGCGGACGTGGCCGCGATGGCCAAGGCTGATGGCGGCGCCCACAAGGTCAAGACCGTTGGCGGCTGCGAGCTGTCGCTGAAGGCCGACGGCGGCAAGGTGACCGTGACCGACGAGAATGGCAATGTCGCCAATGTGACGATCGCCGATGTCGAACAGTCCAATGGCGTCATCCACGTCATCGACAAGGTTCTTTTGCCGAAGATGTAACAAGGGGCTTGCTGCCGACGAAATTGCAGCAAGGGCTCTCTGTCGATTGCATGGTCTCGCTCCCGTGATCCGCAACCGACCCGCGCACTCCGCACCGCCCACATCCAGATGTGGACCGGCGCGGAGTGTTCGTGTGAGGGCCACCGTCACCGGCTTTTTGATTTCCGCGTGGCGGTATAGTTTGGCACACAGACAACAGGAGGAACTGGTCATGAACCGTCGCGACTTACTTTTGAGCGGTGTCGCCGCCATCGGTGTCGTCGGGGCCGCGGCCACGATGTTGCGCATGGGCAGTCCGCAGGCAGCGCTGGCCGCCGAAAAATTCGAGGTCACCAAGACCGACGCCGAGTGGAAAGCCATCCTGTCGCCGGCCGCCTTTGACGTGCTGCGCAAGGAAGGCACGGAGTATCCCGGCACCAGCCCGCTGCTCAACGAACACCGCAAGGGCATCTTTGCCTGTGCCGGCTGCGACCTTCCAGTCTACCCGTCCGAGACGAAGTTCGATTCCGGCACCGGCTGGCCGAGTTTCTGGCAAGAGATCGCCAATGGCATCGGCAAGACCGTGGACAGGTCGCTCGGCATGACCCGCACCGAGGTGCATTGCCGCCGTTGCGGCGGCCATCTCGGCCATGTCTTCGACGACGGCCCGGCGCCGACCGGCCTGCGACACTGCATCAACGGCGTGGCGCTGACCTTCAAGCCCGCCACGGCCTGACAACACCCATCAGCATGACGAAAAACTCCGGGCTTGCGGCCCGGAGTTTTTTGCGTGGTCAGACATTTTCGGGCGTGGACTGGAGGAGCTTCCCGAAACGGATGTCCACGTTTTGATATCAGTGGCCGCCACCACCGCCGCCACCGACCGCTGCCGGCCTGCGGATCAGCATGGTAAACAGGCCGAGCGTCGCGAACAGCACCGTCAGCAGATAGAACACGTCCATGAAGGACAGCAGCGCGGCCTGCTGCTGCACCATGCCCGACAGCTTGGAGATCGCAGCACTTGTCGCGTCGAGGCCGGCGGTCTGCTCGAAATCGAGCGTCATGTTCTGCAGCTTGGTCTGCGCAGCGGCACTGCCCCACTGCACGTGCTCGGAGAGCCTTGCGTAGTGGAACGCATTGCGGTCGATCAGCACGGTGTTGATGATCGCCAGGCCGACCGCGCCGCCGAGGTTGCGGGTGAGATTGAACAGGCCTGACGCATTCTTCAGCCGGTCGGGCGGCAAGGTGCCGAGCGCGATGTTGTTGATCGGCACCATGCACAGCATCATCGAACAGCCGCGCAGGATCTGCGGGATAAGCAGCTCATAAAAATCCCAGTCGGCGGTCAGATGCGTCATCCACCATGTTCCGGTGGCGAAGCCAAAGAAGCCGATCATCATCATCAGGCGTGGGTCCATCTTGCTCGACAGGATGCCCGAGATCGGTGCGGTGACGAACATCGCCAGTCCGCTGACGAACAGCGCCTCGCCGATCATCATCGAATCGTAGCCGCGGATGCGCCCGAGGAACACCGGGTAGAGATAGGTCAGGCCATAGAGCCCGATGCCGATGACGAAGGAAAACAGCGAGCCGAAGGCGAAGTTGACGTTGCTGAACGCCTTCAGGTCGACGATCGGCTCCTCGGCGGTGAACACCCGCCAGAAGAAGACCACCGCGCCGACGGTCATGACGATGGCGCAGATGAACACGCCCTGATCCTGCAGCCAGTCATTGTTCGGGCCTTCCTCGAGCACATATTCCATGCAGCCCAGGAAGGCCGCCATGCCGGCGAGACCCCACCAGTCGAACTTGCTGAACAGCTTGAGATTGGGCTTGTCGAAGTCGATCAGCGTCCAGGCCGCCGTCGTCACCAGGATGCCGGGCACGACATTGATGAGGAACAGCCAATGCCAGGACATGGCATGGCTGATATAGCCGCCGACGGTCGGGCCGATGGTCGGCGCCAGTGTCGCCACCAGGCCGATCATCGGCGAGACGACGGCGCGGCGCGACGGCGGGAAAATGGTGAAGGCAGCGGCAAAGACGCTCGGGATCATGCCACCGCCGATGAAGCCCTGGACGGCACGGTAGACGATCATCTGGTCGATGTTGGTGGCAGTCGCTGCCAGCGCGCTGGCAGCGGTGAAGCCGGCCGCCGAGACCGTGAACAGCACGCGTGTCGACAGCATCCGGCTGAGGAAACCCGACAGCGGGATCATCACCACCTCGGCGATCAGATAGGCGGTCTGCACCCACGGGATCTCGTCGGAGCTGGCGCTCAGGCCGGCCTGGATCTCGGCCAGCGAGGCCGAGACGATCTGGATGTCGAGGATGGCCATGAACATGCCGAACACCATCGCCAGGAAGGCGATGACGCGCCGCGTCGAGATGGTGTCCGGCACAGCCGGCCTCGCCGGCGGCGCTCCTGCTGTCAGGGTTGCGGTGGCCATGGCATTGCTCCCCGGCGGCCGTTCAGTTCGAGGCCGAAGGCGCGGTGCGGCTGTCGACGGCGACGACGACGCTCAAGCCGGCGCGCAGCCTGCCGCTCTTCAGCACGTCGGCCGGCACGTCGATGCGGACCGGAACGCGCTGCACGACCTTGGTGAAATTGCCGGTGGCGTTTTCGGGCGGCAGCAGCGAGAACACGGCACCCGAAGCCGGCGCCAGCGACGAGACGGTTCCCTCGAAATCCTGGCCGTCGGTCGCATCGACCGCAATCTTGACCTTCTCGCCGGGAACCAGCCGGGCAAGCTGTGTCTCCTTGAAGTTGGCGACGATGTATAGCTTGTCCATCGGCACGATGACGGCGAGCTTCTGGCCGGGGCTGACGAGATCGCCCTGCTCGACCGAACGGTTGCCGACGACGCCGTCATAGGGCGCCTTGAGCACGGTGAAGGAAAGATCCCGCACGGCCTTGTCGCGGCCGAGCTGCAAGGATGCCAGCGTGCTTGCTGATTCGGCGCGCTGTGCCTGCAGCACACCGATATTGGCCTGTGCCGCGGCGATCTGCGCGTCGGCGCCGACAAGGGCGGCATTGGCCTGCTGGACCGCCGTCTGGGCATCGTCCAACTGTGCCTGCGTGCCGACATGCGTCTTGAGCAGTTGCGAGGCGCGATCGGCGACCTTCGCCGCATTGTCGGCCGCGGCCTGGTCGGCGACCTTCTGCGCCTGCGCCTGCTGCAGCGAGGCGCGCGCCGCTTCGGTCTGGGCGTCGATACGGTCGAGGGTCTTGCTCAAGGTGGCGATCTGCGCCTCGGCCTGGGCGACGGCGATCTTGTAGTCACCGTCATCGACGACAAGCAGCGGATCGCCAGCCTTGACCTGCTGGTTCTCGCTTACCTTGACCTGATCGACATAGCCGGAAATCTTGGGCGAGATGAACGCCATGTCGGCCTGGACATAGGCATCGTCCGTCGAGATCATGAAGCGGCCCGTGGTCCAGTAATTGTAACCGTACCAGGCGCCGGCGCTCAGCAACGCAACGCCGATGATCGGCAGCAGAAAGGAGCGCACCGAGCGCTTCTTCTTGGCCGGAGCCTCTGCTGGCGGCGACGATACGGCAGGCAGGACAGGCACTTCCGGTGCTTCCGTCGCCGGCGCGACCTTGGCATTGGGGAAAGGACGGACTTCGGCGGTGGTCGGCGCGTTCGAGGACATGACATCTCTCTAAAGTTGGAATAGTCTCTTAGGTATAATAATGAACCGTTCGGTTCGATCCGGGCGTTGACATAGCGCGGAAAGAGGACCATATCAAGGGCAATCGAACCGATTGGTTCGAATTATTTTCGAGGTGTGACTTTCATGATCGAGACACCGCCCAACGTCGAAACCGACCAGTGCGGCGACCTGCTGGACAGCCTGCGCCGTGGCCGTCCGGCGGCGGGCCAGGATCCGGTCAAGCGCAGCCAGATCATCGAAGGCGCCCGTCGTGTTTTCATCGACAAGGGCTTCGAAGCGGCGTCGATGAACGACATCACCCGCGAGGCCGGTGTCTCCAAAGGCACGATCTATGTCTACTTCGCCAACAAGGAAGAGCTGTTCGAAGCGCTGATCGAGGAAGAGCGCGGCACGATCTTCAAGAACATGTATGATGTGCTCGACCACGCCGACGACCTGCGCGAGACGCTGGTGAAGTTCGGCAAGGTTCTTGCCCTCAAGATCACGTCGGCCAAGGTCATCCAGGCGCAACGTACGGTGATCGGCGCATCTGACCGGATACCAGACATGGGCGCCCGTTTTTACGAACGCGGCCCAAAACGAGGCCATGACAAATTGATGATCTTTCTCAATGCCGCCATCGAGCGCGGCCTGCTGCGGATCGACGATGTCGATCTTGCCGCCTATCAGTTCACCGACCTGTGCCTGGCCGGTCTTTTCCGTCAGTGCATATTCGCCTACCGCACCAAGGCCCCGAGCCAGGATGAAATCGACCACATCGTCAGGTCCGGCGTCGCCATGTTCCTGAAAGCCTACGGCACCGAAAGCCTTGTGGCGGAAGAAAGCCACCAGATGATTGCCATCGAGGCCAAGCGTTAGCTATCCGCAATTCCGGACGGAAAACCGTTACGCACTTTTCCTGGAAATTGCTCTAGCCGCCATTCGCGGCGAGCACGATCGCGGCCTGCAATTCCTGCAGGCCCTCGGCCTTTTCCGACGACGTCGCCAGGACGAATGGAAACGCCGCCGGCCGTTTCTTGATCTTTGCCAGCGTCTCCTCGATCAGCCGCGGCACGCCGGCAACCTTGATCTTGTCGGTCTTGGTCAGCACGATCTGGTAGGACACCGCCGCCTTGTCGAGCAGCGAAAGCACCTCGTCGTCCTTGGCCTTGATGCCGTGGCGGGCGTCGATCAGCACATAGACCCGCTTCAGCGTGACGCGGCCCTTGAGATAGTCGAAGACCAGCTTGGTCCACTCGTCGACCTTCTCCTTCGGCGCGGTGGCGTAGCCATAGCCCGGCATGTCGACCAGCGCCAAGGGCGGCAGGTCGGCGCCCTCGCCGGAAAATCCATCCGGCACGAAATAATTGAGCTCCTGCGTGCGCCCCGGCGTGTTGGAGGTGCGCGCCAGCCCCTTCTGATTGACCAGCGCGTTGATCAGCGACGACTTGCCGACATTCGAGCGGCCGGCAAAGGCGATTTCCGGCGGCCCTTCCGGCGGCAGGAACTTCATTGCCGGCACGCCGCGGATGAATATCCACCCACGCGTAAACAGTTCAGTGCCGATCACGGTGTTGTTCAGAGCGTTCAAGCTGCTGCCTCCAGAAGAGAAATATCGGCACCCCGGATAGCATCGAGGTTGCGGCTGATCTTGTCCACCGGCCAGTCCCACCACGCCACCGCCAGCAGCCGCCTGATCGTCCTGTGGTCGAAACGCATCTTGACCACCTTGGCCGCATTGCCGGCGACAATCGCATAGGGCGACACGTCGTGCGTCACCACCGATTTCGCGGCAATGATAGCGCCATTGCCGATCGTCACGCCGGGCAGGATCACCGCGTCCATGCCGACCCAGACATCGTTGCCGAGCACGGTGTCGCCGCGCACTTCCTTCGACCAGGTTGCCGGGTCAAAACCCTTTTCCCAGCCATGGCCAAAGATGTTGAACGGATAGGTCGAAAAACCTGACATGGCGTGATTGGCGCCGTTCATGATGAAGCGGGCGCCCTCGGCGATGGCGCAGAACCTGCCGATGATGAGCTTGTCGCCAATGAACGGATAGTGATGCAGCACGCATTTCTCGGCGAATTTGTCCGGCCCGTCGGGGTCGTCATAATAGGTGAAATCGCCGATCTCGATGTTCGGCGCGCTCACCAGTCCCTTGAGGAAGCCGACGCGGGTGTGCATCGGGATCGGGTGCTTGATGTCAGGGTTGGGTCCGTCCATGTCGAGGTCCGTCAGATAATTGGCCGCCGGGTGCCAGGCGAAGTCCGCATGCACCCGTTCAAAATAGCGTGATCCGCCCTATAGCACCAATCGGCTGGCGAGCGAGCCTTCCGTCGCGGCGTCGCTCATTTGCTGCCGCGGCAGATCACGATCGGATCGGACAGCGCGCTGTCAAAACCGCTGCCCTGATAGACGGTGACGTTCGAAGCCCCGGGCGGCAGCATGAAGGTACCTTCGACGATTTTCTGATCGCCGGCCGGCGTGTGCAGAGCCCAGCTATACGTGCAAAACTGAGGCGGCGCCTGGGGTTCGACGTGGCTGCAGTTCAGTTGTGCCCCACCCAGCATAGCGGCGCCGCCGCAGCTGACCGCCTCGTTTGCGAGCGCAGTGACAGGCCATCCGGCGAGCGTCGCCAAAGTCGCGATCTTGAGCCAATTCATCGTCATGTCCTCGTCCGGCAACTGCCTGTCGCCGGACCTTTCTGTTGCGCCGCAGCGGATGCGACATTTTTTCCGAGCGGACTTAGTGCGTCTTGTGCGTCGCGTCCAGCAGGATTATGTGCATGATGATAATAAGCATGCTCACTAAAAGTCGCGCCAAGAAAACCAGTCCCTCCCATGCCATCGTCACCCAACATCAGCTTCGTGCTGCACGATGTCGCGCGCCTGCTTCGAAAGCGGTTCGAGCAGCGTTCGCGGGCATTGGGGCTGACCCGCGCCCAGTGGCAGGTGCTGGCCTATCTGTCGCTGCATGAAGGCATCCACCAGAACAGACTGGCCGACCTGATCGAGATCATGCCGATCACGCTCGCCCGGCTGCTCGACAAGATGGAGGCGCGCGGCTTCATCGAGCGCCGGCCCAATCCCGCAGATCGCCGGGCATGGCTGCTCTACCTGACGCCGGAAGCCCATCCGCTGCTCGAAATCATGCGCAGCAACGGCCAGAAAACGCGCGACGAGGCCTTCGTCGGCCTCTCGGCGGATGCCCAGTTGCACCTGCTGCAAACCCTATCCCTGATCAAATCCAATCTGCTCGAGGCTTGCGCCCAGCCAGCCGTCGACCGGGAGAAAGTACATGGCTGATTCAACCTCACCCAAGAAGCCTGCCGGGGATGCACCTTCCCCCGATCGGAAGAGCGACCAGATCATCCGGCTGGATAGCGAGCGCGAGCAGAGGCGAGCCAACACCGTCATCGCCGATGACGAACTCGAAGCACCGGTTGCCCTGGAGCCGGCGGCACTTGAGGCTCCTTCCACGCCGCCGCAGCAGCAAGCCAGAGTTGCCGTCGCGCCCCCGGCGCCGGTCAAGCCCAAGCGCAGCCTGACACGGCCGATCCTTTTCGCCCTGCTTCCGGTCGCGCTGGTGGTCGGCGGCTATTACTACGTCGTCGGCGGCCAGGTCATGACATCCGACAATGCCTACATCCAGGCGCAGTCGCTCGGCGTTTCCACCGACGTCTCCGGCACCGTGATTGAGATCGACGTGAACGAGAACGAGGCGGTGAAGAAGGACCAGGTGCTTTTCCGGTTGAGGCCGGCCTCTTTCGAAACCGCTCTTGCCGCGGCCCAGGCCCAGCTCGGAACGGTGCGCAACCAGGTGCTGACCTTGCAGGCGAGCTACCAGCAGTCGCAGTCGCTGATCGAACAGGCCGAAGCCGACATTCCCTATTACGAGGCCGCCTTCCAGCGCCAGCAGGATCTTCTCAAGACCTCCACAGCCTCCAAGGCGACCTTCGACAGCGCCCAGCACGACCTCGTCGCCGCCCGCCAGAAAGTGTCCGTAGCCAAGGCGCAGGCGCAGGCGACGCTTGCCCAGCTGGGTGGCGACGCCAACCAGCCGGTCGAGAAGAACCCGTTCTACCTGCAGGCCCAGTCCGCCGTGGACGACGCCCAGCGCAACCTCGGCGATTCCATCGTCAAGGCGCCGTTCGACGGCATCGTCACCAATGTGGACGCGCTCCAGGTCGGCAAATACCTGCCGGCGTCGCAGCCGGCGTTCAGCCTGGTGTCGGCGACCGACCTTTGGATCGCGGCGGAGCCGAAGGAAACCGAATTGACCTATGTGCGGCCGGGACAGACGGCGACGATCAGCGTCGACAGCTATCCGGGCAGCGTCTGGCACGGCACCGTCGCCTCCATCAGCCCGGCGTCATCGTCGAGCTTCTCGTTGCTTCCGGCGCAGAACACCACCGGCAACTGGGTGAAGGTCGTGCAGCGCATCCCGATGCGCGTGACGGTCGACGATCCGCAGGGCAAGCCGCCGTTGCGCGGCGGAATGAGCGTCGTGGTCGGCATAGATACCGGCCATGCGCGCGGCCTGCCGGACTTCGTGACGGATCTCATCAACCGGTTCGAGCAGAAGTCATGACCAGCGCGTCCGCGACAGGTGGCACATCGGTGGTCGCCAATCGCGGCGCCATCACCGCCTGCGTGATCCTGGCCGTGATCATGCAGGCGCTGGATACGACCATCGCCAATGTGGCGCTTCCCTATATCCAGGGCAGCGTTTCGGCGAGCGCCGACCAGATCAACTGGGTGCTGACGTCCTACATCGTCGCGGCGGCGGTGATGACGCCGCCGTCGGGCTACCTTGCCAACCGTTTCGGCCGCAAGCGCATCCTGCTGATCTCGATCACCGGCTTCGTCATCGCCTCGGTGCTTTGCGGCTTCGCGCAGTCGCTGCCGCAGATCGTCGGCTTCCGCTTGCTGCAAGGCCTGTTCGGCGCGGCCCTGGTGCCGCTGTCGCAGAGCATCCTGCTCGACATCTACAGCGTGGAAGAGCGCGGCTCGGCGATGGCGCTGTTCGGCGTTTCGGTGATGGTCGGACCGGTGCTGGGGCCGGTCATCGGCGGCTGGCTGACCGAAAATGTCAGCTGGCGCTGGGTGTTCTACATCAACGTCCCGATCGGCATGCTGGCTTTCGCCGGCGTATCGATGTTCGTCCTGGAAACCAAGACCGACCTCAAGGCAAGGCTGGACTGGCTGGGATTTGGCATGCTCAGCCTCACCATCGCTTCGCTGCAGATGTTTCTCGATCGCGGCGAGCAGCTCAACTGGTTCTCGTCATCCGAGATCATCGTCGAGGCGCTGATCTGCGCGTCGGCGTTCTACATCTTCCTCGTCCACACCTTCACAGCCCGCAACTCGTTCGTGAATCCACGGCTCTTCCTCGACCGGAACTTTGCCGTCGGCATGGTCTTCATCTTCATCATCGGCATCACCTACCTCGCCTCACTGGCCTTGATGACGCCCTATCTGCAGACGCTGATGGGCTATCCGGTGGTGACGGCCGGCATCGTCATGGGACCGCGCGGCCTCGGCACCATGGCTTGCATGTTCCTGGTCGGCAGGCTGGTCGGCAAGGTGGATACGCGCTGGCTGCTGCTGACCGGGCTGCTGATTACGGCCTGGGCGATGTACGACATGACGGGCTGGACCCCTGATGTCTCGCAATGGACGATCATCCGCACCGGCTTCATCCAGGGTGCGGGGCTCGGCTTCCTGTTCGTTCCGCTGACCACCATCACCTTCGCCACGCTGGCGCCGGAGCGGCGCGCGGAAGGCACCGGATTGTACAATCTGTCGCGAAACATCGGCTCCAGCGTCGGCATATCGGTCGTCACCGCGCTGTTGACGCAGAACGTGCAGGTCAACCACGCCAACATCGCCACCTATGTGACGCCCTACAACCAGGCGTTCGGCAACCCGACGATCTTCCAGGCGATGAACCCCTACAGCGCCGCCGGCCGTGCCGCGCTCGATGGCGTGGTGACGCTGCAGGCGACGATCATCAGCTATATGAACGACTTCAAGCTGATGATGATCCTGTCGCTTGCCGCCGTTCCGCTGGTTCTTTTGCTGCGCAAGCCGGCGACGCCGGCCAAGGTCGACCACAGCGCCGTCATGGAGTGATGCTTTGGCAGCGGTCGAGGCCCGTCTGCAGGGCAAGCCGCAGCCAAAAAGAAACCGGGGCCCCGTGAGGACTACACGACCCCGGCCGACGCCGATACGGCTTCCCAACATGGCACCTCGTCATGAGGTGGGACGGCAGGCCCGAGAAAGCCTCGACGGACCTGCCTTGAGCCGTTACTTCGGCAACAGCACCTTGTTGACGACATGGATGACGCCGTTCGACTGGTTGACGTCGGCGATCGTCACGTGACCTGACCCCTGCCCAAATAAAAAGCCCCGGACCAGCCGGGGCTTTTTGACAAAAGGAGAGGCCTGCTATTCGGCCGGTGACGGTTTCTTTCGAAACAGTGCGACCAGATTGTCCCACAGCTCGATCTTGGCGCCCTGGCGCTTCATGATCACGCCCTGCTGGAGGATCGACAGCGTGTTGTTCCAGGCCCAGTAGATGACCAGACCGGCCGGGAAACCCGCCATCATGAAGGTGAAGATCACCGGCATCCAGGTGAAGATCGCGGCCTGCGTCGGGTCCGGCGGCGTCGGGTTCATGCGCATCTGCAGGAACATGGTCACGCCCATGATCAGCGGCCAGACGCCGATCATCAGCATGTGCGGCAAAGTGACCGGAACGAGGCCGAACAGGTTGAACAGCGAAGTCGGATCGGGTGCCGCCAAATCCTGGATCCAGCCGAAGAACGGCGCATGGCGCATTTCGATGGTGATGTAGAGCACCTTGTAGAGCGAGAAGAAGACCGGGATCTGCAGTGCCACCGGCCAGCAGCCGGCGAGCGGATTGATCTTCTCGGTCTTGTACAGCTCCATCATCGCCTGCTGCTGCTTCATCTTGTCGTCCGCGTATTTCTCGCGGATCTCGAGCATCTTGGGCTGCACCATCTTCATGTTCGCCATCGACGCGTAGGACTTGTTGGCGAGCGGGAAGAAGATGGCCTTGACGATGACGGTGGTGGCGAGGATCGCCAGGCCGAAATTGCCGAAGAATTTGTAGAGCGTGTCGATCAGCCAGAACATCGGCTTGGTGATGAAGTGGAACCAGCCCCAGTCGATCAGGAGGTCGAACCGCTTGATGTGGCGGTCTTCGGCATAGGCGTTGATCTTGCCGACTTCCTTGGCGCCGGCGAAGACTTCGCTCTCAACCGTCGCCGATTGACCGGCATCGACGGTGATCGGGTCGGTCAGGAAGTCGGACTGGTAGCGATGGCGGCCGTCCTCGAAATAGGCGTAGCGCGGCTGGAACGGCTGCTTCTCGCTCGGCACCAGCGTCACCGCCCAGTATTTGTCGGTGATGCCGAGCCAGCCGTCGGTCGACTTGCCCGGCGTCGCCTGCTTGTCCTTCTCGATGGACGCGTATTTGTGTTCCTGCAGGCCTTCGGTGCCGGTGAAGCCGATCAGGCCCTCATGCAGCACATAGGTGCTGGCGACGGCCGGCTTGTCGAAACGGGTGACACGGCCATAATTGGACAGCGAAACGGCAGCCGCGCCCGAATTCTGGATCGTGTCGGAAACCGTGAACATGTAGTTGGTGTCGACTGAGAAGGTGCGCTTGAAGGTCAGGCCCTTGTCGTTCGAATAGGTCAGCGTGACCGGCGTCGTCGGGGTCAGCGTCGCATTGCCATCGACGGCCCACACCGTCTCGGGACCGGGCACGGTGCCGGTCTTGTCGTTGCCGACAAAGCCGATCTCGGCATAGTAGCCATTGGGCAGTGCGGCCGGATTGAGCAGGCTGATCTCGGGCGAGTTCTTGTCGACCGTCTCGGTGTAGTGCTTGAGCTTGAGGTCGTCGAGACGGGCACCGGTGAGGTTGATCGACCCCTCGAGGCTCGGTGTGTCGATCTTGGCGCGGGTCGTCGTGGCGAGTGCCTGTTCGCGGCCGGCCGGCGTCACGGCGTCGGTGCCGGGTGCATTCGGAATGGCGCCAGGCGCGACGGGCGTTGCGGCATCGGCGCCGGGGTTGGCGGCGTCGGCGGCCTTCTTCTGCTCTTCGACGCGCTGCTGCTCGATGCGGGCCGCCTCGCGCTGCTGCTCGCTGCGCGGCAACACATAAAAATATTGCCACACCGCCAGGATCAGCACCGACAGCGCGATGGTGATGAAGAAGTTCCGGTTGTTTTCCATCGAAAGCCCTTGGCCTATCGTGTTCCGCGCAGTCGGCGGGAGAGTTCGGCCTTCAACTGGCCGAACGGAATGGTAAGCACGTCTTCGCGCCCGACGATGACATAGTCATTGCCAGGCGCCATGTCACTTGCCGCATGCGTACGAACGGCTTCTCGCAGCCGCCGCCGGACGCGGTTGCGGACAACCGCGTTGCCGACCTTCTTGGTGACGGTATAGCCGACGCGCGGCGACAGGCCGTCACCGCGGTCGAGAACCTCAACGAGAAAAAGCCGCCCGCGTCGCTTTTCACCACGACGGACGGCCAGGAATTCCGCGCGCTTCAGAAGCCGCTTGGGATTTGGACCCACTGGCTTGCCGGATGCGGGCAACGATCTCGTCTTCCGTTCAGGCGCTGAGCCGCTTGCGACCGCGGTTGCGGCGAGCTGCGACGACGCCGCGACCACCCTTGGTGGCCATGCGGGCACGAAAGCCGTGCCGACGTTTGCGGACGAGTTTAGACGGTTGGTAGGTACGCTTCATTTGTTTTAATACCGCGGGGTGCGGCCCTTCTTGATTCTGTCACTGTGTAACAGGAGCTTTGCCGGGCCGGTTTTGGCGCGATCGAAACCGCGCCGGGACGAATGGCCCGAGCGTGAGCGGGCTTATAGAAAGAAGGGTTTTGGAAGTCAATCCGGCGTCGTCAGGCCGAAGCCGGTCGTCGTCAGGCCGGTTTATGTTTCCGACGAAGGATGAAATTGGCAAAAAAGCCGCAATCGCCTAATCTGCGTTGATCAAGTGATCGTGAAGACATAGCCGCATGAGCGAAACCATACAAGCGGAGGAAAGGATCGGCACGGCGGCGCCAACCGCCGTGCGCACGGTGCCGCTGTCGCGCGGCCTGTCGACCAAGCTGCTGCTGCTGACCATCGTTTTCGTGCTTCTGGCCGAAGTGCTGATCTTCCTGCCCTGGATCGCCAGCTACCGGCTGAACTGGCTGAAGGAGCGGCTGAGCACGGCGGCGGCGGTGTCGATCGTGCTGGTGCAGGGTGAATCCACCTCGCTGTCGCGTACGGCCCAGAACGACGTGCTGATGGCGATCGGCGCCAAGGCGATCGCGGTGCGTGACGGCGGGGTCTCGCGGCTGCTGGTGGTGGCCGAGATGCCGCCGAAGGTCGACGAACACGTCGACATCGCCAGCATCGGCATGATCAAGGGTATGACCGGCGCGCTCGACACGCTGTTTTTCGGCGGCGACCGCATGCTGCGCGTTTTCGGTCCGGTCGGCGACAGCGACAAGGAGTTCGAGTTGATCATGCCGGACAACAGTCTGCGCAATGCCATGCTCAGATATTCGCGCAATGTCGCCTTCGTCTCCCTGCTGATCTCGCTGTTCACCGCAATGCTGGTCTATGCCGCGATAGACCTGATCATGATCGGGCCGATCCGGACGATGACGCGCTCGATGCTGTCGTTCTCCGAAGCGCCCGACGATCCCGGACGCATCATCCATCCCGCCGCCCGCGCCGACGAGATCGGCGTTGCCGAACGCGAGCTGTCGCAGATGCAGGAGCGGCTGCAGAAGATGCTCTCCGAGCAGAAGCACCTTGCCGACCTCGGCCTGGCCGTGTCGAAGATCAACCATGACATGCGCAACATCCTGGCCTCGGCGCAGCTGATGTCGGACCGCCTGCGCCAGGTCAAGGACCCGACGGTGCAGGCCTTCGCGCCGAAACTGCTGCGCGCGCTCGACCGCGCCGTCTCCTATTCCGAAGGCGTGCTTCACTATGGCCGCACGCAGGAGCCGCCGCCTTCGCGCCGCAGGCTGCGGCTGCGCCAGCTGGTCGAGGACGTGCACGGCCTGCTCGACATCGAGCAGGGCATCGAGTTCGTCAACGCCATCGAGCCGGCCTTCGAAGTGGACGCCGATTCCGATCAGCTGTTCCGCGTGCTCACCAATCTCTGCCGCAATTCGGTGCAGGCCATGGCGTCAGACACCGAAAGTGCGCTGGTCCGGCGACTGGCGGTGTCGGCCGTGCGGCTGGGCAGCGTCAGCCGCATCGTCGTCACCGACACTGGGCCCGGGCTCCCACCCAAGGCGCGGGAAAACCTGTTCGCGGCGTTTCGCGGTTCGGCCCGCAGCGGCGGCACCGGCCTTGGCCTGGCGATCGCACACGAGCTGATCCGGGCGCACGGCGGCACGGTGGAGCTGGTGGAAAGCATTGGCGGGCGCACCACATTTGCGGTCACCATTCCCGACCAGCCGGTCCGGCTCGACCAGGCCCGCAACGGCCTGCGCCGCCCGGCATGACGCGTCGGGCGTTGTTTCGTCCGATGCTGTTGCCTGCAGGCCGACGCCCATTTTCTCAGGGATCGGTGCGCTTCCCTTCAGGGATTGAGCCGAGCCCCGGCTTGGAGGCCGTTTCGAAGCGCCAGGATCGGGCTATCGTTGCTGGACTGAAGCCCCTGCGACAAAACTTTTGCCAGATCGGCTTGCTTTTCGGAAATTCAGTCGCTAGGGAACACGTCTCGTCGCGGCCGGTCGTTCACGATTGGCTCGTGGGGTCATGGAAAGCATGGCCTGTTGCGCGCCCGTAGCTCAGCTGGATAGAGCACCAGACTACGAATCTGGGGGTCAGGAGTTCGAATCTCTTCGGGCGCGCCATTCCAAATCATCGAAACCGCTGAAGAGCGCAGGCGGGATGGAATTGCACCCCAATGCCGCCAGCCGTTTCGCAGTGCGGCGTGCCGCCTCGTTTGGTTTGCGGAGTCGAGGCGCATACACAATGACCAGAATGGCAGCGATGGCGATTTCGACCGGCTGCTGCCAGCCTCCAACCGCAGCAGGCTTCAAATCAGACGTCCAGGGGAGCCTCTCAGCCAGGCGGTGCGCTCTTGTCCGGCACGGCTCCGGCAAGAACACCCGGACGGTCACCGTTCAAGGTTAGCGGTCGGCATTCACTATCCTAGAGCGGTTCATCGCTTAACGGAAACGCAGAACCGCCCTATCTCTTTGTTTTGACGCAATTCCCAAGGGAAAGCGCTATGCGCTTTTCCCGGGAAAGCCGTTTCACATTTTTCCTGGAATTGCTCTAGGCGCTCCGTCGCCGCCCGGGCAAGGCCTGCCGAGGCAGCCCGGCGCCAAAGTTGAATGCGATGGCGCCATAGCACGGCACGATGACCTGCTATCCGTCAGTAATATATCGACTATTACTTCCAGCAGCTGCGTTGATAGTCCGGCCTGGAGGCCTTCATCATGATACTTTTCTTTCGCACTTGGTCGTGATAGCATCCAGCTCTCTACTCTTACTTATGATCAACACGTCTTCGTTCTTGAGGGTGCACCTGCCACGGCGGCGGGCGACCGCTTGCGCTTTGGAGGCAGTGGAATGGCCGGGGAGTTTCAGGTTGCGGGCAAGAATGCGGCGGCGCCGTTCGCGCTGAAGGTGCATCGCGGCGACGGCATGGCGCTGCTGGCGATGAACTGGCGTAACGGACAGCCGCCGCGGGATTTCGTCGGCTTTGCCATTGAATATCGCGTGCCGGGCGGGACGCGGTTCTTTGCGGTGCCGAACCGGATCGCCTTTCCGGGGCCGGAGGGTGCGGTCAATCCCAACAGGCTGTCGTCGCGGCTATCGCCGATCCAGAAGTTTCGCTGGGTGCATTTTCCGTTCAATGCCGAGATCCCCGGCGACTACACCTACATGGTGACGCCGGTGTTCATGGACGACGACGGGCAGCTGAGCTACGGCGAGCCGCAGACCGCGGACATCGAACTCCGGCGCGAGACCTATCCCGGCGCGCTCAACGTGGCGTTCACGCGGGGCTTCGTATCGTCACAGGCCTTCGTCGACCGCTGGGAGCGGTTTGGGCCAATCTCGACCCTCTTGCCGGAGGATGCCGATGACGGGCTGGCGTTTACTCCGACCCACCCAAAGACGGAACAGGCGTTAAGCTGGATGGGGTTCGAGGCGCGGCATGCGATCTACGAGACGCTGGATGGGGCGATTGGCGATGCGAGCGCCAAGGTCTGCGTCGTGGCCTACGACTTGAGCGAGAAGGGGTTCGTCGACCGGCTGCGGCAGTTGGGGCCAAGGCTCAAGATCATTATCGACGACGACGGCAAGCACGGTAAGGCGCATTCGGGCGAGACGCAGTCGGCAGATATTCTCATCGCCTCGGCTGGCGCCGCCAACGTCAAGCGCCAGAGCATGGGCAAGCTGCAGCACAACAAGATGATCGTGGTCGATGGCAACCAGGTGAAGAAGGCCATCGGCGGCTCCACCAATTTCAGCTGGCGTGGCTTTTACGTGCAGTCGAACAACGCGATGATCTTCACCGGCGCCGCGCCGGTGCAGGTGTTCAGGGAGGCGTTCGAGGATTTCTGGGCCGAAACCGGGTTCGGCACCAGCCGATCGGCAAGCTGGCGCGACGTGGGGATCGCCGGTGTGGACGTCAAGGTGACGTTTTCGCCGCATGCGGCGGCCAACGCGCAGCTCAGCAAGATCGCCGACGACATCGACGCGACGAAATCGAGCCTGCTGTTCTCCCTGGCATTCCTGTGGCAGACGCCGGGGGTAATCCGCGATGCAGTGGGACGGGTGCGGGACAACGACGCGCGCTTCGTCTACGGCATTTCCGACAAGAAGGTCGGCGGGCTTGATGTGCAGAAACCGGACGGCAATCCACCGGTGGTGTTTCCCACCGCGCTGCTGAAGGGCAGGACCCCGGCGCCGTTCAAGGCTGAGCCGGTGGGCGGTGGCGGCAACCGCATGCACCACAAGTTCGTGGTGATTGATTTCGACAAGCCCAGCGCACGCGTCTATCTTGGCTCCTACAACTTCTCCGAGGCGGCCGACGAGACGAATGGCGAGAACCTGATCCTCGCTAGGGACCGGCGGATTGCCGTGTCCTACATGGTGGAGGCGCTGCGGACGTTCGACCACTACCACTTCCGCATAGCGCAGCGGGAAGCCAAGACTGCCGGCACCAAACTACAGTTGAAGCTGCCGCCGGCGGCCGGGCAGGATCCGTGGTGGCTCAAGGACTATACCGACGTGCGGCGGATCAAGGACCGCGAGATGTTCTCGTAGGGGAGAAGGGGACCACTAGACTGGTCTTCGTTTCCAAAATGTGACGCTTGAACCGTCCGCTTTCGGCTCAAGACAGATATCCAGGCTGCAGGTTTGTTTAATATCAAGACGTTTTGGCTGCCCCCTGACGATGGAAAGGGGCCAATACAATGAAACCCAGCGGCGTCATCGCCGCCGACGAGCCGATCGGGCCGGGCGTCGTCCCCTTCCAGGATGAAGCTCAGCAGCGGATAGGTCAGCCCCTGTGCCACGGCAACACCAAGACGGTCGCGATGATGCCCGCCATTGCGGCCCATGAGATCCGATCCCCTCGCGGTGATGCCGTGCTTTCGGCGGTCATGCCGACTTCGAAGCAGGATCGGCAAATTCAGGCGAGTGCAGGTGCCGGCGAGCCGCCGCGGCACGCGGAACTGGCGATCCGGTGTCATTACAGCATTCGCCTTATGCCTGCCAGAACGGCTTGGCGATCTCTGTCTCGACCTGCCGGTCCGTCAGACCGATATCGTCGATCAAATGGGGATTGGCCTTCGACATTTGCTCAAGCTCCCAGCGGAAGCGGATCCGCTCGCGCCAGGTCCGGTCGCGCCAGGTCGCGACAATGCTTCGCAGGG
This sequence comes from Mesorhizobium newzealandense, assembly GCF_042682145.1. Lineage (NCBI taxonomy): Bacteria > Pseudomonadati > Pseudomonadota > Alphaproteobacteria > Hyphomicrobiales > Phyllobacteriaceae > Mesorhizobium > Mesorhizobium newzealandense. The sequence goes on from NZ_JBHUGZ010000028.1 coordinate 124,996, forward strand.
TCGTCAGGTGCCGACGCGACACCGGCGCCTCGGGCGCTCCCGGCCTCGCCGCCTTGTGCGGGGCAAATTCAAGAATATTGGTCATGGCAACCTCCATAGGGTTTGAGGGTCCAAGAACCCTCGACCTGAAAGAGGTTGAATTCTGCCGGATACGGACAGCGCCGTAATTAAGCCCTCCCAAATAGTTCTCAAAAGTTCCAAACGGGCTAGAGCAGTTCACCGGTCCACGGAACCGGCAACCTGCTCTAACTCATTGTTTTGACGCAATTCCGGACGGAAAACCGTTTCACACTTTTCCTGGAATTGCTCTATAGATGCGCCCCATGCAGGGATCGCGCTTTGCCTTTGGTCCGTTCGTGCTTGATTCCGGTGCGGGAACGCTGCTTCGGAACGATGTCCCCGTTGCCGTCGGCTACCGCGGGCTGAAGCTGCTCGCGGCGCTCGTCGGACGGCCCGGCGACATCCTGAGCAAGGCCGAATTGATGGACGCGGCGTGGCCGGGCACGGCGGTCGAGGAAGGCAACCTCACCGTCCAGATCGCGCAGTTGCGCAAGCTGCTTGGTCCGGCCGGGGATGGCAGTGAGGGGGGCGGCGAATGGATCGTCACCGTTCCGCGCGTCGGCTACCGCTTCACCGGGGCCATCGAACTGCTTGGTGACGCGAAGCGAAAGCCTTTGCCGCTGCCCGGCAAACCATCGATAGCCGTGCTGCCTTTCGTCAATGTCAGCAACGATCCCGAGCAGGACTCCTTCGCGGACGGGTTGACCGAAGACCTGATCACCGACCTGTCCAGGATCTCCGGCCTGTTCGTGATCGCCCGCAACTCGGTCTTTGCCTACAAGGGAAAGGCGATGGACGTGCGCGCGATCGCTGGGGATCTTGGCGTGCACTACCTGCTGGAGGGCAGCGCAAGACGCGCAGCGGGGCGCGTGCGCATCAACGCACAGCTGGTCGACGCTGTGAGTGGCGATCATCTATGGGCGGAACGCTTCGATCGCGGCCTGGAAGACATCTTTGCCGTTCAGGACGAGGTGACGGCCAAGATCGTGGAGGCGCTGCTCGGCCGGTTGCGCGCACCGCCGCCACGCAACCGGCCCAAGAACCTCGAGGCTTACGATCTCTGCGTGCGGGCGCGCAAGCTGATGGATGATTCGCCGCAGATGGCGCAGGAAGCGCATCTGATGCTCACGCGCGCGGTCGTGCTCGATCCGGAATACGCCGAGGCCTATCGCTGGCTTGCCATGAACCACTGGATGGGGTGGGTGCATTCCGGCGGACCAACTGAATCTGCCCGTAGCGTTGCTCTGGAACTGGCGCGCAAAGCCGTGGCGATCGATCCCAACGATGCCGGCTGCCGCTGGGTGCTGGCTTACCTGCTTGCCTATGAGCGCAATTTCGCCGAGGCGGATGCCGAGTTCGCCAAGGCGTTCGAGCTCGACCCGAACGAGGCTGACGCCTGGGCGGCATTGTCCGACATCGCGGCCCTGGCCGGGCGGGTAGAGGAGAGTCTCGAGCATATTCGCAAGGCGTTCCGGCTGAACCCGTTTCCGTCAAGTTGGTACTATCTGACGCTCGGCGCGGCGCAATATGCGGCCCGCGATTACGAAGCCGCGGTCGAGACACTGCGCAGGGACGAGACATATCGGACAAGCTCACGCCGTTTCCTGGCGGCAAGCCTTGCGCAACTCGGCCGGCTCGACGAGGCGCGCGCGGAGGTCGAACTGTTCCTCGTCGGCAACCCGCATTTCACAACCCGCCATTGGGCCACGACGGAGCCATTCCGCGACGCTGCTACGCTCGAGCATTTCGTCGATGGCTTCCGCAAGGCCGGTCTTCCGGAATGACGCGCCGGCGTGACCTCCCGACGGCCATTCACCCTGCAGCGGCAAAAGTGCCGTTTGGGGATTGCGATCGCTGCTGTCCGACTTCGCAGACGGGCGGAAACCGGCGGAGCCTGATTTGACGATGTCCCCTGCCAGCATCAAGCGTGCGCTGATCACCGGGGCCGGTGCCGCCGACGGCATAGGCTTTGCCATTGCCCGGCAGCTCGGCCATGCCGGCCATGCCGTTTTCCTCACCGGCGCCAGCGCGCGCGTGCTCGATCGCGCCGCCGAGCTTTGCGCCGAAGGCATCGACGCCGCTGCCGCGGTCGCCGATCTCACCATCGCTGCCGATGTCGCGCGGCTGCGGGCGAGCGCCGGCGCCGTCGATATCCTGGTCAACAATGCCGGCATGGGCTCCCTGGCATCGCCATCGGTCGACAAGGCGTTCCTCTCCATGACCGAGGCCGACTGGGACCGAGGGATCGACGTCAGCCTGAAGACCGCGTTCCTGGTCACCCGGGCGTTTCTGCCGGCGATGGTCGAAGCGGGCTACGGGCGCATCGTCAATGTGGCGTCGGTCACCGGACCCCTGGTGTCCTTCGAAGGCACGGCCGCCTATTCCGCCGCCAAGGCCGGCATGGTCGGCCTGACGCGCACGCTGGCGCTCGAAGTGGCGAGACACGGCATCACGGCCAACGCCGTGGCCCCCGGCTGGATCGAAACGGGGTCGTCGAGCGAGATGGAGCGGATGGCGGCCCTGCATACACCGCCGGCGCGGGCGGGCCGGCCAGACGAAATCGCGGCAGCGGTGGTGTTCCTGGCATCGGAAGGCGCCAGCTATGTCAACGGCACCCTGCTGGTGGTCGATGGCGGCAACAGCCTTCAGGAGCGCAAGGGCTGAAGGCCAAAGGCGCTTCGCCGGAACGAACGAGGCAGCGCGTCCTTTCGACAGGTTTTATTTAGAATTCGGTGCATAACACCCTATCGATGCCCATTAGCTCTTGCTGATATGCCCTTCGCCGCGATAGCATCCGTTGGGGCTTTCAGCAGGCGAAATGCTAAATCGGATCGTAGCTTCCACCACATCGCGCCAATTCAACTTTCTTGTTCCCGATGACGTCACTGACGCTATCGCTGGATATATCGACTCCTCTACTCCCGGACGCATCATCTCGACCTTTTCGGCAGTTCAGTCGGTGCGAGATAAAGTCCCTGATTGCGAGCTGTCGGACGATCAGCTCGAGCGCTGCGTTGTATTGGCTGCAGTCAACGAAGGCCTGGCGGTCCACTTCGATCGGCGAGGACGCCAGCCGGATCCATATTCGTCTCTAAGCAGGAGCCATTGGCACCTCGTGCCGATTTGGAAAACCAGGACGCGACTAGCTGTCACGTCATTCCAGCGGCCGAATGCAGCCGGCCGCGCCGGCCGTACCCCTCCGCTCGTTATCGTTGGCCGGCCGCAGGTCCGGCCACAGCGCATAGAACTCAGCCCATGAGAGGCGCCGGCCGCTAAGGCGTTCGAATTTCTTCGGGCGTGCCAATGAAGGCCTGCCGGGCGCTTCATCCTTCGGCGTGTTCAAGACGCCTTGGCGAGGAAATTCTGGTAATCCGACTTGGCCTGCAGCAGGCGCAACACATTGTCGCGGGATCCCCGCACATGGGCGCGCGCCAGGGTGCCGGCTCGGCTGGCGTCGCCGGCGCAGATGGCGTCGACGATCTCCGCGTGTTCGTCGCGGGCGATCTTCCATTCGTCCAGCCACAAGAGCTCTGTCCACACATAGTGCTGGCACTTGTCGAGGATGCCGCACAGCATGCCGTGCAGCATCACATTGCCGCTGATTTCGGCAATGACGCGATGCAGGTCGATGCCGACCTCGAGCTCCTGGAATTTTTCCCTGTTGGTGCGTTCGGGAATGCCGGCCAGCCGCTCGCATTCGACCAGCATGGCGCGCAGCCGCGCCTTGTCCTTTTCTGTCGCGGCGGCCGCCGCCAGTTCGGTCGCATGGCCGTCGAGCAGTTCGCGGATCTCGAAGGCCTCGCGGAACATGTTGATGTCGAACTCGGTGACGACATAGCCCTGGCGTGGCCTGCCGGTGACCAGGCCGTCGCGCTCGAGGCGGTTGAAGGCCTCGCGCACCGGCGTGCGGCTGACATTCAGCTTCGCGGCGATGTCGCTCTCGGTGACGCGCGAGCCCGGCGGGATCTGGCCGGTCACGATCATCGCCTTGAGCGAGGAGTAAACCGAGTCGCGCAGCGTATTTTTGGTTTCCTTGGCCAAGATTTCCGTCCCAGTTCTCCGGTCTTTCAGCCGGAACACGCATAGCTGTAGTCGCAGTCGGCGTAATTTGCCACGCCCCCAGCGAAGCCGTCGCTTGCCACCCCGTCTGACCCGACACGCTTGAATTCGATTGCACCGGCCGGTGTTGACAACATCGATCGCTAGGCTACACTGAAAATTGTATACAAAATAGCATGCCAAATCAAAAACAATGGGAACACCGGTTGGAGAGCCGAAAATGAACAGCACCAGAAACGTTTGCGTTGTTGCGGTTGCCGCCCTCATGGCGTCGCTCGCAGCCCCCGCCATTGCGGGTGACACCATCACCGTCGCCTCGTGGGGTGGCACTTACCAGGAGGCGCAGACCAAGGCGTTCTTCAAGCCGACCGCCGATGCGCTCGGTATCACCATCAAGGAAGACACCACCAACGGACTCGACGACGTGCGGCTGCAGGTGACCGGCAATGCGGTCAAATGGGACATCACCGAGCTTGGCGCCGACGAATGCGCCCGCGGCTCGAAGGAAGGCCTGTTCGAAAAACTCGACTACGGCATCATCGACAAGAGCGGCATCAATCCCAAGCTCGTCCATGACGACTGGGTCGGCATTTCCTACACCTCCGTCGTGCTCATCTACCGGACCGATGTCTTTGGCGACAAAGGACCGAAGACATGGGCCGACTTCTGGAATGTCGAAAAGTTTCCGGGGCGACGCGCGCTGAGCGGTAGTCAGGCGACGGAGACGCTGAGCGTCGCCGCTCTCGCCGAAGGCATTCCGATCGACAAGGTCTATCCGGTCGATATCGACGGTGCACTGAAATCCGTCGACAAGATCCGTGGCCACGTCGATGCCTGGTGGACCTCCGGCGCCCAGGCCATGCAGCTGGTAAAGGATGGCGAAGTCGACATGGCGAGCATCTGGAACGGCCGCGCCGGCACCTTGAAGAAGGAAGGCGCGCCGGTCAGCTTCTCGTTCGACCAGGGTGTTCTGACCGCCGACTGCATGGTCATTCCCAAGGGCGCCAAGAACAAGGAAGCCGCGATGAAAGCGCTGGCGATGTTCGTCAGCCCGCAGCTGCAGGCCAATCTGCCGCTCTATGTCGACAACGGGCCGGTCAACGAGAAGGCCTTCGAGACCGGCAAGATCCCGCAGGACAGGATCAAGGACATCAATTCGGCGCCCGAAAACGTCAAGAAGCATGTGCTGCAGGATGCCGAGTTCTGGCGCGACACGCTGGTGGAAGCGACGGAGAAGTTCAACAATCTGGTCCAGCAATAGGCTGCGGCCAGAGCCCAAACCACGGCAGGGCGGCGCCTCGCCCTGCTTTTGCCGCCCCTGCCTAGGAGACGATGATCTTGTCCATTGCGCCATCCGCGCTGCCGATCAGCATGCGCCGGATCGAGAAACGATTTGGCAGCGTAGCGGTGTTGCGCGACCTCAACCTCGATGTCGAGGCCGGTGAGTTCCTGACGCTGCTGGGGCCTTCCGGATCGGGAAAGACGACCCTACTGATGATCCTGGCCGGCTTTCTGCGGGCCAATGCCGGCAGCATCAGGGTCGGCGACGACGAGATCATCACCACGCCGCCGCACAAGCGCAACATAGGCATGGTGTTCCAGAACTACGCGCTGTTTCCGCATATGAACGTCTTCCACAACATCGCCTTTCCGCTTAAGCAGCGCCGCGTCGCCGCCGCCGAGACGGCCGAGCGCGTCGAAAAGGCACTGGATCTGGTCAAGCTGCAGGGCCTGGGCGAGCGCCGGGTCGACCAGCTCTCCGGCGGCCAGCGCCAGCGCGTGGCGCTGGCGCGCGCCATCGTCTTCGAGCCGCGCATCGTGCTGATGGACGAACCTCTGTCGGCGCTGGACAAGGGCCTGCAAGAACATATGCAGATCGAGCTGCGTAGCCTGCATCGCAGGCTTGGCATGACCACCGTCTACGTCACCCATGACCAGCGCGAAGCCATCACCATGTCGGACCGCATCGCTGTCATGAACGGCGGACGCATCGAACAGCTCGACAAGCCCGAAAGCCTCTACGCCACGCCGCAGACGCGGTTTGTAGCCGGCTTCATCGGTGAATCGAATTTCATTCCGGTCGAGTGCCGCAACGGCTCCGTCTGGTATGAGGACAGGAGAATTCATACCGCCGCACCGGCGCCGGCATCGGGCCAGCACCTGATGGTGGTGCGGCCGGAAAAGCTGCGGTTGCTGGCAAATGCCGAACCGCAAAGCGGCGTCAATGTGCTCGATGCGACGGTTGGCGACATCATCTATCAGGGCGACAGCTTCGTCTGCTACGCGGTGTTGCGCGATGGCCGCCAGCTAACGCTGCGCGACTATTGCCGCAGCGACGTGCTGGCCAGAATGCCGGCTCCAGGCCAGCCGATCAGCCTCGGCCTCGATGCGCAGGACACCATCCTGGTGGCATCAGACGGATGAGCGCGCAATCCGCCTTCCACGCCGATCTGAACGTGCGGCCGCTGCGCGCTGACGCACGGCGCGAGTCGCTGCGGCTGCTGGCGCTGCTGTCGCCAAGCCTGTTCCTGGTCTTCGCCATCATCATCGTACCGATCGGCTGGCTGTTCTGGCTGTCGCTGTTCGACGAGGCCGGCGCTTTCAGCGCCGCCAATTATGCGCGCTTCTTCGAACAGGCCTCCTACATCAAGACCTTCGTCACCACCTTCAAGGTCGCCTTCATCGTCACCGGCGCCTGCGTCCTGCTCGGCTATCCCCTGGCCTACATGCTGTCGCAGCTGCCGCGCCGGGCGGCCTCTATCTGCCTGATCTTCGTCATCCTGCCATTCTGGACATCGGTTCTGGTGCGCACCTATGCCTGGCTGGTGATCCTGCAGCGCAAGGGCCTGATCAACAGCTGGCTGATCGACCTCGGCGTGATCAGCCAGCCGCTGTCGCTCGCCAACAATCTGTCGGGCGTCGTCATCGGCATGACGCACATTTTGCTGCCGTTCCTGGTGCTGCCGCTCTACGCCTCGATGAAGACCATCGACACCGACTGCCTGCGCGCCGGGATGAATCTTGGCGCCGGTCCGGCCGCCACCTTCCGGCAGATCTTCTTTCCGCTGTCGCTTCCCGGCCTCGCCTCAGGCGTGGTCATCGTCTTCGTGCTTTGTCTGGGGTTCTTCGTCACGCCGGCGCTGATGGGCGGCGGCAAGGTGATCATGTGGGCGATGCGTATGGAACAGACCACCAGCCTCTATTCCAACTGGGGTGCCGGAGCGGCCCTCGGCGTGGTGCTGCTGGCGGTCACGCTGGCACTTCTCGGCCTGTTCCAATGGCTGCTCGGCGCGCGCGCCACCGGTGTGTGGAGTTCGCGATGAGCGAGGATTTCGGCCTGCCGATTTCGCACCGGCAACGTCTGTGGCTCTACGCGCTCAATGGCCTCGTGCTGTTGTTCCTGATCGCGCCATCGATCATCATCGTCATCATGTCGTTTTCGGATTCGACGCTGCTGCAATTCCCGCCACAGCAATGGTCGCTGCGCTGGTACCAGACCTATTTCCAGTCGCTGGAGTGGCGTGCCGCGACGATCGTCTCGGTCAAGGTGGCGATCATGACGACATTGGTGGCGACGCCGCTCGGCACCGCCGCCGCCTATGCGATCAACAGGGGCACGCTGCGCTTCAACGGCACCATCAACGCGCTGCTGACGGCGTCGCTGATCATCCCGGTGATCCTGATCGGCATCGGCACCTTCTTCCTCTATGCGCGGATCGGGCTCAACAACACACTGACCGGCCTGGTCATCGCGCATACTGTGCAGGCCCTGCCGCTGGTGGTGCTGACCGTGCTGTCGGGGTTGCGCTCCTACGACATGAACCAGGAGCGGGTGGCGCGCAGCTTAGGTGCCGGACGCGTCGCCGCGTTCTGGCAGGTGACCATGCCACAGATCCGCTTCTCGATGGTCTCTGGCGCGCTGTTTGCCTTCATCACCTCCTTCGACGAAGTGGTGGTTTCGCTGTTCATATCGGGCGGCGAGACGACGACATTGACGCGCCGCATGTTCAATGCGCTGCGCGACCAGATCGACCCGACGATCGCCGCCATCTCGACCTGCCTGATCGTGCTGTCGGTCGTCCTGTTGTCGGTTGCGCAGATCTTCGGGCGGCGGCATTGATTTCAAGTGACCATGGGATATCCAGACAGAATGCGTGATTTCCAGTTTCCCGGCCGCTCGCCGGTTCGTGCCACCGAAGCGATGGCAGCAACGTCGCACCCGCTTTCGACCCTTGCCGCGCTTGAGATGCTGCGGTCCGGCGGCAATGCCATGGATGCCGCCGTCTGCGCCGCCGCCGTGCAGGGCGTGGTCGAACCGCAATCGACCGGCATCGGCGGCGATTGTTTCGTGCTCTACTGCCCGGCGGGGCAAGGCAACGTGCTGGCCTTCAATGGCTCCGGCCGCGCCCCGGCCAAGGCGACGGTCGACTGGTATCTCGAAAAAAGCTTCGACCGTATCCCGCTGCAGGGACCGCACGCGGTCACCGTGCCGGGCGCCGTCGACGCCTGGGCCCGGTTGCTGGAGGACCATGGCCGCAAGGGCCTTGCCGAGGCGCTGGCGCCGGCCATCCATTATGCCGAGAACGGCTATGTCGTGCACGACCGCGTCGCTTTCGACTGGGCCGAACCGGAGACGGACCTGTCGGCCGACGAGCATGCCGCGCGCATCTTCCTGCCGGGCGGCAAGGCGCCGAAGGCCGGCGATGTCCACCGGCAACCGGAACTGGCCGCCACCTTGCGGACAATCGCCAGGCAGGGCCGCGCCGGCTTTTACGAAGGCGCCGTCGCCGACGATATCGTCAGCCGGCTCAATGAACTGGGCGGACTGCATTCGACCGAGGATTTCGCCGCGACCAGAGGCGATTACGTGGCACCGGTCAGCACCTCCTATGGCGGTTACGCCATTCACCAGATGCCGCCGAACAATCAGGGGCTGACGGCGCTTTTGATGCTGAATGTGCTGTCGGGTTTCAAGCTTGGCGGGCTCGACCCCAATGGCGCCGAGCGCCTGCATCTGGAGATCGAGGCGGGACGGCTGGCCTATCGCGACCGCGACCGCTTCGTCGGCGACCAGGACCATGTTCCGGTGCCGGTGACGCAGCTTCTGTCCAGCGCCTACGCCGACCGGCTGCGCGCCGAGATCGACCGCGAACGCGCCATGACGCATCTGCCGCGGGTGGACCTGCCCGGCAGCGACACGGTCTACATCTCGATCGTCGACCGCGACCGCAATGCGGTCTCCTTCATCAACTCGACCTATTATTCGTTCGGCAGCGGCGTCGTCGGCCCGAAGACCGGCATCGTGCTGCAGAACCGTGGCTCGAGCTTCCGCCTCGATCCGGCGCACCCGAACGCCATCGCGCCGGGCAAGCGGCCGATGCACACGATCATGCCCGGCATGGCAACCAGGAACGGCCGCGTGGTGATGCCGTTCGGCGTCATGGGCGGCGGCTACCAGCCGTTCGGGCATGTCCATCTGCTGACCAACATGATCGACTTCGGCATGGACCCGCAGCAGGCGCTGGACGCGCCGAGGGTGTTCTACAATGATGATACCGTGGAAGCCGAACGCAGCGTTTCCATCGAGGCGATCGAGGGCCTGCGCCGGCGCGGCCATCGCACAGCCGAACCGCATCACCCGCTGGGCGGCGGGCAGGTGGTGCTGATCGACTGGGAGAAGGGAACCCTGACCGGCGCCTCCGATCCGCGCAAGGATGGATTAGCGCTTGGCTATTGATGGCTTCGGCTTTGCCGTGGCATCACAGTCGCGGGCTGGATTCTGTCGGATTGGAAAGTGTGTCGGTAATCATGACCAGTATCGGAAACTCTCCTGGGCTTTCGCGCCCGCTTGCCGCCGGCGCCGACAATGCGCCGGCGATTTCGGCGCCCGAAAGATCCACGCTGACGCATGGCGGACTGCGCGACTTGATCGCCACCACGGCGGCTGCGCTGCATGCGCGCGGCATTGGCCGTGGCGACAGGGTGGCCATCGTGCTGCCCAACGGGCCGGAGATGGCCACCGCCTTCGTCGCGGTTGCGGCCGCGGCGTCGACGGCGCCGCTCAATCCCGCCTACCGCGCGGACGAGCTCGATTTCTACCTGACCGATATCGGCGCCAAGGCGATCCTCGTTGCAGAAGGCGAAACCGGACCCGCAGTGGCGGTCGCCGAACGGCTCGGCATTGGCGTACTCCGGCTTGTCGCCTTGCCTGGCGCGCCGGCCGGAAGCTTTACCATCGAGGGCGCGGCGATCGGCCCGCAGGCCGCTTCTGACACGGCGCAGGACGGCGACATCGCGCTTTTGCTGCATACTTCCGGCACCACGTCGCGGCCCAAGCTGGTGCCGCTCAGCCACGCCAACATCGCGGCCTCGGCGGCCCACATCGGCGCGACGCTCGGCCTGACGGCCGATGACCGCTGCCTCAACATCATGCCGCTGTTCCACATTCACGGCCTGATCGCGGCCGTGCTCTCCTCCTTGGCCGCCGGCGGCAGCATCTACTGCACGCCGGGCTTCAACGCGCTGCGCTTCTTCCAGTGGCTGAGCGAGGCGCGGCCAAGCTGGTACACGGCGGTGCCGACCATGCACCAGGCGATCCTGCCGCGGGCGGCACGCAATGCCGAGGCGCTGGCGGCAGCGCGCCTGCGCTTCATCCGCTCGTCCTCGGCGTCGCTGCCGGCGCAGGTGATGGCCGAGCTGGAGGCGACCTTCGGCTGTCCGGTGATCGAATCCTATGGGATGACCGAGGCAGCGCACCAGATGGCGTCGAACCGGCTGCCGCCGGGCCAGCGCAAGCCGGGCAGCGTGGGCGCCTCCGCCGGACCGGAGGTGACGGTGATGGCGCCTGACGGGCGACTGCTCAGTGCGGGCGAGACCGGCGAGATCGTCATTCGCGGACCCAATGTCACGGCAGGCTACGAGAAGAACCCGGATGCCAATGCCACGGCCTTCGCACATGGCTGGTTCCACACCGGCGACCAAGGCGTGCTCGACGAGGACGGCTATTTGCGGGTGACCGGCCGGCTGAAGGAGATCATCAACCGCGGCGGCGAAAAAATCTCGCCGCTCGAGGTCGACGACGTGCTGATGGATCATCCCGCAGTGGCTCAGGTCGTCACCTTCGCCATGCCGCATGACAAGCTTGGCGAGGAAGTGGCGGCGGCGGTGGTGCTGCGCGAAGGCATGGCCGCCAATGAGAGCGACATTCGCATCTATGCCGCGACGCGGCTCGCCGACTTCAAGGTGCCGCGCAAGATCCTGATTCTGGATGAGATCCCTAAGGGCGCGACCGGCAAATTGCAGCGCATCGGGCTTGCCGCCAAACTCGGACTTTGACGATGAAGATCACCATCTTTGGCGCGGGCGCGATCGGCGGCTATCTCGCCGCCAAGCTTGCCGTGGCCGGCCGGACCGAGCTCTCGATCGTCGCGCGCGGTGCGCATCTGGACGCGATCAAGGCAGATGGCCTGCGCCTGATCGAAGACGGCCAGGAATTGCTGGCTCCCGTCCGGGCCGCCGCGAAAGCCGAGGAGCTTGGCGCCCAGGACTATGTGGTACTGGCGCTGAAGGCTCATTCCCTCACCCCTGCGCTTGACCAGATTACACCGCTGCTCGGGCAGGACACCGCCGTCGTCACCATGCAGAACGGCGTGCCGTGGTGGTATTTCCATGAGGTCGGCGGGCCGCTCGAAGGCACCAGGTTGAACGCGGTGGACCCCGGCGGCAAGATCTGGGAGCGGATCGGGCCGGAACGCGTTATTGGCTCGGTGGTCTATCCCGCCGTCGAAGTCGACGCACCCGGCCTCATCCGCCATGTCGAGGGCAAACGCTTCTCGCTCGGCGAACCCTCCGGCGAGCGCAGCGAACGGGTCACGCAGCTGGCCGAGGAGATGGTCAAGGCCGGGCTGCAGGTTCCGGTTCGCGACGACATCCGCAGCGAAATCTGGGTCAAGCTGTGGGGCAATCTTTCCTTCAACCCAATCTCGGCGCTGACCGGCAGCACGCTGGCGGCGATCGTCGCCGATGACGGCACCCGCACGCTTGCCCGCACCATGATGCTGGAGGCACAGGCGATCGGCGAAAGCCTCGGCGTCCGCTTTCCCATCGCCGTCGACCGCCGCATCAAGGGCGCAGGCGATGTCGGCGAGCACAAGACCTCGATGCTGCAGGATCTGGAGCGCGGCCGGCCGATGGAGATCGACGCGCTGGTGACGGCCGTGCAGGAACTTGGCCGGCTAACGGACAAGCCGACCCCCACCATCGATGCCGTGCTGACGCTGGTGCGCCGGCTGGCAGTGGAGCGCGGCTGCTATTCCTGAGCCGCCGGAGCTATTGCCATCAGTCCTTCGCCGGCTTGAGAAGCCGCGCGTAAAGTTCGCCGACAATGCCGCGCCGGAAAATCAGCACGCACACCATGAAGATCAACCCGGTGGCGATGGTCACCGGAAAACCGGAGGTGGCAAGCGTGTTTTCCAGCCCGACGACCAGGCTCGCGCCGATGATCGGCCCGACCATGGTTCCGATGCCGCCAAGAAGCGTCATCAGGATAACCTCGCCGGACATCTGCCAGGTGACGTCGGTGAGCGTGGCAAACTGGAAAACGATCGCCTTGAGCGCGCCGGCCAGCCCGGCCAGTGTCGCCGACATGACGAAGGCTCCCAGCTTGTAGTTGGCGACGGAATAGCCCAGCGAAATGGCGCGATTCTCGTTTTCCCGGATCGAGCGCAGGATCATGCCGAAGGGCGAATTGACGATGCGCCAGATGGCGAAGACGCCGATCAGGAACACTGCCAGCACGAAATAGTACATGTTCATCGAGACGTTCAGGTCGAGGAAGCCAAGCAGGATGCCGCGCGGCACACCTTGAATGCCATCCTCGCCTTCGGTGAAGGGCGCCTGAACGCAGAAGAAGAAGAACATCTGTGATAGCGCCAGCGTGATCATGGCGAAATAGATGCCTTGCCGGCGAATGGCGAAAAAGCCCATGACCAGGCCGAGCAGTGCCGCGCCCGCCATGCCGAGCAGGATACCCGCCTCCGGCGGCCAGCCCCAGACCTTGATGGCATGCGCGGTGAAATAGGCGGCGCCGCCAAAGAAGGTGGCGTGGCCAAACGACAGGAGCCCGGTGTAACCGAGCAGAAGATTGAACGCGCAGGCGAACAGCGCGAAGCACAGCATTTTCATCAGGAAGATCGGGTAGACCAGGAAAGGCGCCACCAGCAGCGCCAGGATGCCAAGCCCGACCAGCGTCCATTCGAGCCGTGCCGAGGTCCTGGCAGGCGTCTCGCGAAGCGTCAGTTCGGCCATGTCAGGCGTCCCTCCCGAACAGGCCGGCCGGCCGGACCAGCAGCACGATGGCCATGATGACGAAGACCACGAGGTTGGAGGCCTCGGGGTAGAAGACCTTGGTCAGGCCTTCGGCAAGGCCGAGCATGTAGCCGGTGACGATCGCGCCAAGGATCGAGCCCATGCCGCCGACCACGACGACCGCGAAGACGACGATGATGAGATCCGATCCCATCAGCGGGCTCACCTGGTAGATTGGCGCGGCCAGAATTCCGGCCAGCCCGGCAAGGGCAGAGCCCAGACCGTAGGTAAGGGTCAGCAGCAACGGCACGTTGACGCCGAAAGCCTGGACGAGACGGGGATTCTCGGTTGCCGCGCGCAGGTAGGAACCCAGCCTGGTCTTTTCGATCAGCGCCCAGGTGCCGAAGCAGACGATCAGCGAGGCGACCACGACCCAGCCGCGGTAATTGGGCAGAAACATGAAGCCGAGATTGGTGCCCCCGGAAAGCAGCGGCGGCACCGTGTAAGGATTTCCCGACACGCCGTAATAATAGCGGAATACGCCTTCGAGCACGAGCGCGAGGCCGAAGGTGAAGAGCAGGCCGTAGAGCGGATCGAGATCATACAGTCTCGACAGCGCCAAGCGCTCGACCACGATGCCGAAAACGCCGACGATCAGCGGTGAAAGGATCAATGCGGGCCAGTAGCCAATGCCGAGATGCGTGAGAAGCAGATAGCCGACGAAGGCGCCTAACATATACTGGGCGCCATGGGCGAAATTGATGACGCGCAGCAAGCCGAATATGACGGCCAGACCCAGGCTCAGCATGGCGTAGAAGGAGCCGTTGATCAGTCCGACCAGCAACTGGCCGAGCAAAGCCTGAACGGGGATGCCGAAGATCATCGTCATCATACACCCAGAACTTCGTGGAGCAGGGTCATGCGGTCCGCCAGTTCGCCGGTCGGAAACCCGGCCACGACCTTGCCGTGCTCCATCAGATAGAATCGGTCGGCGACACGGCTGGCGAACCGGAAATTCTGCTCGACCAGCAGGATCGTCATGCCGCGCTTTTTCAACGTCGCCAGCAACTCGCCGATACGCTGCACGATGACGGGAGCCAGACCTTCCGTCGGCTCGTCGAGAAGCAGCATTTTCACGCCGGTTCTCAGCATGCGCGCGATTGCCAGCATCTGCTGTTCGCCGCCCGAGAGCCTTGTGCCGGGACTGTTGCGGCGCTCCTTGAGATTGGGGAACAGATCGAATATTTCGTCGACGCTCATGCCGCCCTCTGCGACGACCGGCGGCAGGATCAAATTCTCGTCGACAGTCAGCGTGGCGAAGATGCCGCGCTCCTCCGGCACGAAGCCGATGCCTTGATGCGCCGTCCGGTGCAGCGGCAGCCGCATCAGATCCTTGCCGTCGAAAACAACCTGGCCGGTTCGCTTGCGGATCAGCCCGATGATGGCGCGCAGCGTCGTCGTCTTGCCGACACCGTTGCGGCCCAGCAGCGTGACCGTCTCGCCGCGAAACACCTCCAGATCGACGCCATGCAGCGCATGGCTCTCGCCATACCAGGCGTTGAGGCCGCGGACCGCAAGCAGAGGCGAGGCACTAGTCATCGGCGGTGCCCATATAGGCGACCTTCACGCGTTCGTCGCGGCTGACGGTGGCGTAGTCGCCGGCCGCAAGGACCTCGCCGCGCTGCATGACCGTTATCCAGTCGCAAAGGTCGGCCACGACAGTCAGATTGTGCTCGACCATCAGCACGGCGCGATCCTTGGCCACCGAGCGGATGAGGTCGGAAACCGTGCCGACATCCTCATGCCCCATGCCGGCCATCGGCTCGTCCAGCAGCAGCACTTTCGGATCGAGCGCCAGGGTGGTGGCGATCTCGAGCACGCGTTTCCTGCCATAGGAAAGATCGCCGGCGAGCCTGTTCCTGGCATCGTCGAGACCGACCGAGCGCAGCAGTTCCACGGCGCGCGGCGTCAGCCGATCGAGCGCCGCGAGCGAGCGCCAGAACTGAACGGCAAGTCCGCCCGGCCGCTGCAGCGCGACGCGCACATTGTCGAGCACGCTGAGGTGCGGAAAAATCGCCGATATCTGGAACGAGCGCACCAGACCCATCCGCGCGACCTTGGCCGGCGACGTGCGGGTGATGTCGTGGCCAAGCAGTTCGATCCTGCCGTTGGTCGGCGCCAGGAACTTGGTGAGCAGATTGAAAACGGTCGTCTTGCCGGCGCCGTTGGGTCCGATCAATGCATGGATGTTGCCATGGCGGACATCGAGATCGACGTTTCTGACGGCGACGAAGCCGGCGAAGTCGCGCCGCAACCCGCGGGCGGAAAGCACCACCCGCGGTTCGTTCCCGTTCAGATCAGGCGGCGCCATAAGCCGCGCCGATCACTGGACAGCCGTTGGACAGCCGCTTTCCTTCTCGCTCAGGAATGCCTCATTGCCGGGAATGGTGGCGAGATATTTGTAGTAGTCCCATTCCTTGGTGCTCTCTGCGGGCGACTTCACCTGATAGAGATACATGTCGTGGACCATGTTGCCGTCGGACTGCACTTTGCCGTTGGCCGTAAAAACGTCGTTCACCGGCATCGAATGCAATTGCTTGGCGACGGCCTCGGTCTCGTCGGTGCCAGCCTTGTCGATCGCCTTCAGGTACTGCGTCACCGCCGAATACGTCGCGGCCTGGATCATGTTCGGCATGCGGTTGGTGCGCTTGAAAAAGCGCTGCGCGAATTCGCGGCTCTTGTCATCGCGATCCCAGTAGAAGCCCTCGGTCAGCACAACGCCTTGCGCTGCCTGAAGGCCCAGTCCATGCACCTCGGCCAGCGTGAAGAGAAGTGCTGCCAGACGCTGGCCGCCCTGCACGATGCCGAACTCGGCGGCCTGCTTGATGGAGTTGGAGGTATCGAGGCCGGCATTCGCCAACCCGATGACCTTGGCGCCCGACGATTGTGCCTGCAGGAGGAAGGAGGAGTAATCGGTCGACCCCAAGGGATAACGCACTTCGCCCAATACCTTGCCGCCGTGACCCTCGACGAACTTGGTGGTCTGATCCTTGAGAGAATAGCCGAATGCATAGTCGACGGTGACAAAGAACCAGCTGTCGCCGCCCTGCTGCACGAGAGAGCCGCCAGTTCCCACTGCCTGCGAGTGGGTGTCATAGGCCCAGTGGAAGCCGTAGGGCGAGCACTGCTTGCCGGTGAGATCCGTGGTCGCCGCACCGGTAACGATATCGATTTTCTTCTTTTCCTTGGAAATCCCCTGGACGGCGAGCGCCACCGAGGAGGTCGTCAGTTCCATGATGGCATCGACCTGTTCGGTGTCATACCACTGCCGCGCGATGTTGGAGGCGATATCCGCCTTGTTCTGGTGGTCGGCGCTGATGACCTCGATCGGCGCTCCCTGCACCTTGCCGCCGAAATCCTCCACCGCCATCTTGGCTGCCTCGACCGACCACTTGCCGCCGAAATCGGCATAGACGCCCGATTGGTCATTGAGGATGCCGATCTTGACCTTGCCATCGGAAATTTCGGCGGCCGAGGCGGGGATCGCGGCCGCGGCAAGCAGCGCGGCAGAAACGAGATAGCATGCCTTCATTGTCTACTTCCTCCCATCACGATGAAGCCGACCGGCCCTCCACGATCGATCACCAGAAAATTGAACATGAGGAAGATGCGGAAGCACGGCAAGGGCCATTGCGGATTTCATATTCGAAGCCCCTGCAAATCCTTCTTCGCCGGGTCGGCTCCTGACGGTGCCGCCGCTGCATGGGCAGCAACGCCGACCAATGCATGTCGCCCGAAAGCGCGCAGCGGTTTGGGACAACGACATGCATAAAAAACAAGAGCTTAAGGCACATCGACCGAACCCGTTTCCACGCGACGCGCTTGGTGGCATGACGCCAGCCGGGAGTCCGAGATGGAACACGAACATGTGAACCGCGACCTGCGGCACGGCGAGGTCGTCTCGAGCGACGGGAGTCTCGGTGAGAGGCTTACGGGTGCTCCTCGCCCGGCAATAACGCCTCAGGTCTCCGCGGCGACGAGATGGCCGTTGCCGACATCCGTTAGAGCCAGTTTCAGCGGCGCCTCGCCGATCCTGCGGGTGGCGCTCGGGATCTCCTGATCCAGGCGGGCGAAGCGGCTTCTTCGCTTCGCCGGATCGGGCACCGGCACGGCATCGATCAGGCGTCTGGTGTAAGGGTGGCGCGGGTTGGAAAAGACTTGGTCGCGCGTGCCCATCTCGACGATCTGGCCGAGATACATGACGGCGACGCGGTCGGAAATGTTCTCGACCACCGCCATGTCGTGCGAGATGAACAGGTAGGCGACGCCGAATTCGCGCTGCAATTCCTTCAACAGGTCGAGCACGCGCGCCTGTACCGAGACGTCGAGCGCCGAGACGCTTTCGTCGGCGATGATCAGCTTCGGCCGCAGCGCCAGCGCCCGGGCGATGCAGACGCGCTGGCGCTGGCCGCCTGAGAATTCATGCGGATAGAGCTCCATCTGGTCGGCCGACAGGCCGACACGCTCGAACAGCGCCGCCACACCCTCCCGGCGCTCTTCCTTCGAGGCGATGCCGTGGATGACAAGCGGCTCGGCGACGAGGTCGCCGACGCGCATGCGCGGATCGAGCGAGGCGAAGGGGTCCTGGAAGATCATCTGAACGTCGCGGCGCACCGCCTTGCGCTCGTCGCGGCCAAGCCCGGACAGGTTGCGTCCGCCAATGACGACGTCGCCGCTGTAAGGCACCAGTCCGGCCAGTGCCTTGGCGGTGGTCGACTTGCCGCAACCGGATTCGCCGACCAGCGCCAGCGTCTCGTTGGGCGCGATCGAAAAGCTGACGCCTTCAACGGCATGGACGCGGCGGTTGACCCGGCCGAAGAAACCACCGCGCAGATCGAAGCGAACATGCAGATCGTTGACATCAGCGACATTGGCCGGTGCTGTCGTCTCGACATTCCTGGATGTCTGCCTGCCGGCACCGCTGCCGATGCGCGGCACGGCGGCCAGCAGTTCGCGCGTGTAGTCGGCCTGCGGCCTGGCGAAAATGTCTGATGTCGTGCCTTCCTCGACCATGCGGCCATGCCGCATGATGATGACGCGATCGGCCATTTCGGCGACCACGCCCATGTCGTGAGTGATGAGGATAACGCTGGTGCCGTGCTGGCGCTGCAGATCACGCAACAACTCCAGCACTTCGCCTTGCACGGTGACGTCGAGCGCCGTCGTCGGCTCGTCGGCGATCAGCACGTCGGGTTCGAGCGCCAGCGCCATGGCGATCATCACCCGCTGGCGCATGCCGCCAGACAACTCGTGGGGAAACTGCCTTAGCCGGCTTTCGGCTTCGGAGATGCGCACCGCCTTCAGCGCCTCGATGGCGCGCTGGCGAGCCTGCGCCTGTGACAGGCTGGTGTGCGCCTCGATGGATTCGGTGAGCTGCCGGCCGATCGACAGCACCGGATTGAGCGAGGTCATCGGCTCCTGGAAAATCATGGCGATGCGGTCGCCGCGAATGCGGCGCATCTGGCGTTCGTCGAGCGTCGCCAGATCGGTATCGCCCAGATCCCCGGTACGAAGACGGATTTTCCCCGAAGATATGCGCGCGGCGGGTTGCGGCAAAAGCTGCATGATCGCCAGCGCCGTCATCGACTTGCCGGAGCCGGATTCGCCGGCGATGCAGAGTGTTTCGCCACGGGCCAGCGTCAGCGACAGGTTGGAGACGACGTCCCGCTCGCCGTCCTCGCCGCGCACGCTGACCGACAGGCCGGCGATGTCGAGCACCGGCCCCGCCGTCGCCGGAGCGGTTGCTCCGGCCTGCTTCTTGCCCGCGCCTGCGTTCATTCGAAGACGCAGCGCGGGAAGTAGAACGACACCACCCAGTTCGGCATGTCGACGATCTCGCTGATGCGGAGATCGCCGCACACCGAGGCCAGCATATAGGCCTCGACGGGATCGAGCTTGTAGCGGCCGGCGAGCAGGTCGACCATCTGCGCGACCGCCTCCCTGGCGCCGGCCATCAGGTCCGGACCAATGCCGGTCGTCACCTCATAACCCTTGGCGTCGAGATGGCGCGTCACCGGGCCCGAGGTGGTGAAGCGCGGTGTCTTCAGCCTGGCATCCTTGACCAGGTCGAGCTTGAGCACGACATCCATCGGGCTTTCGATCGCCGTTCCGCACACCTCGCCATCGCCTTGCGCCGCATGGGTATCGCCGACCGAAAACAGCGCACCGGCCACTTCGACCGGCAAATAGAGCGTCGTGCCGGCGGCAAGATCGCGGATGTCGAGATTGCCGCCGACCCGCCTTGGCGGCACCACCGAGTGGTGACCTTTCTCAGCCGGCGCATTGCCGATGGTGCCGGCGAACGGTTTCAGCGGCACGCGCGCATTTTTGCCGAACAGCGCCGGCGCGAGCGAGGCGGCGTCATACTTCCAGATGTTGAGCGCCGGCTCCTTGAAGTCGTCGGCGAGCAGGCCGAAACCCGGGATGTTCGCCGTCCAGCCGAAGCCGGACGGTTTGAACAGCTCGATCGTCACCTTCAGCGCGTCACCCGGCTCGGCACCCTCGACGAAGATCGGCCCGGTGACCGGATTGATCTGGCCGAAGTCGAGCTTGGCGATGTCGGCGACCGTGCTGTCGACCGTCAACTGGCCGCCGGAGGAATCGAGGCACTGGAACTCGATGGTCGAGCCGGGCGCCACCCGCTCGGCCGGGGCAAACGAATTGTCCCAGCCGAAATGGTGATGGCGCCCGTGGATGGTGTAGTCGCAGTTATTGCACATCTTTTACGTACACATTGTCGTAGTTGATGAAGACATGGACCGGGTCGACATAGAGGTTGTCGGCGCCGCCCATGCGTGCGGATTTCATGGTGAAGCGCTGCTCGTTGAAGACCGGCGCCCAGGGCGCGTCTTCCATGATCTTGTCGTAGATGGCGCTCCACATCTTGTTGCGCTCTTCAGACTTCGCCGGATCGGTTATCGAGTCGGCTTCGGCCGCCTTGGCGTCGAGATCCTTGTTGCAATACCAGGACCAGTTCCAGCCACCCGGCACCGCACCGGCGCAGCCGAGGATCGGGCCGTAGAAGTTCGAGGGATCGGGGAAATCAGCGATCCAGCCCATGCCGCCAGACCAGATCATCGGCGCGCCGGCCTTGTCGCCGCCGGCGGCGATGACATTGGCCTGGGCCAGTGCCTGGATGCTGGCCTTGATGCCGACGGCCGCCAGATCCTGCTGGATCGCCTGGGCGATGCGCGGGTTGGGATCGGTGTTCATGGCGAACAATTGCGTGTCGAAGCCATCGGGATGACCAGCCTCGGCAAGCAGCGCCTTGGCCTTGGCGACGTCATAGGGATAGCCCTTGAACTCCTTGTCGTAGCCCGGCATCGACGGCGGCAGCGGCTGGTTGGCCGGCACCGCGCGGTTGTTGATGATCTGGACGATGCGCGCCTTGTTGATCGCCATGTTGACGGCTTGCCTGACCTTCACATTGTCGAAGGGCGGCATTGTGGTGTTCATGGTGATGTAGCCAGTGTGCAATTGGCCGCCTTCGACGACGCGCGCCTTCTGCTCGGGATCGGCCATCACTTCCTGGAATTTTGCCGGCGGAATGCCGTCAAGGGGCAGGTCGATCTCGCCTTTCTGCATGCGCAGCAGCGCCACGATCGGCTCCTGGCCAACCTCGAAAGTGATCTTGTCGAGATGCGGTAGGCCCTTGTGCCAATAATCCGGGTTGCGCACGAAGACGATGCGCTGGCCGAGCGTCCACTCGGCGAGCTTGAACGCGCCGGTGCCGACCGGGTGCTTGCCGAAATCGGCGCCGTATTTCTCGACCTCCTCCTTCGGCACGACATGCGAGAAGTTGATGGCCATGACATGCAGGAAGGTGGCGTCCGGGCGGGTCAGCTCGAACTTGACGGTGTAGGGGTCGACCACGGTGACGCCGGAGAGGCTTTCGGCCTTGCCGGCGGCGACATCGTCATAGCCCTTGATCGAACCGAAGAAGCCGGCGCCGGGGCTCTGCGTCTTCGGATTGGTGACGCGGTCGAGCGAGTACTTTACATCGTCGGCCGTCATTTCGCGGCCATTGTGGAACTTCACGCCATGGCGCAGCTTGAAGGTGAAGGTCTTGCCGTCGGGCGAAATCTCGTAGCTTTCGGCGAGATCGGGCTTCAGGTTGGTGGTGCCAGGCTCGTAGTCCATCAGCCCGTCGAACAGGCTCTTGATCATCGACCAGTTCTGCCAGTCATAGCCGATCGCCGGGTCGAGCGTGGTAACATCGTCCTTGTATGTGGCAATGATTTCGCCGCCCTGCTTGGCGTTCGGATCGACGGTGTCTTCGGCGCGTGCGCTTGTCATGCCGAGCATCAGCGCCAACGCCGATGCCGCTACTGTGGATGCCAGAAACTTTTTCATTGTTATGTTCCCTTTCTCTGTTCGGTTTCGGTCATGTTTTTGGCGATGTCCCGGGTTTTCATCTGAGCTTGATGCTCACCTGAGTTTAATACGGGGGTCGATGAAGGGCGCGATGATGTCGGCCAGCAGGTTGCCGAGCACGATGGCGAAGGCCGACACCAGCGTGACACCCATGATGATCGGAATGTCGACGCGCTGGATGGCCTGCCAGGCGAGCTGGCCGATGCCGGGCCAGCCGAACACGCTTTCGACCACGACGATGCCGCCCATGAAGATGCCGATGTCGATACCGATCATGGCGATGACCGGCAGAATGGCGTTGGGCAGCGCGTGGCGAAAGATGATGGCGCGACGCGCCAGACCCTTGGCGCGCGCGGTGCGCACATAATCCTGACGCAGCACGTCGATCATCGACGAGCGCATCATGCGCGCGTACCAGCCGGCGCCAAGGATGCCCATGGTCAGCGACGGCAGCACCAGATGGCGCCAGGTGCCGTAGCCGCCGATCGGAAACCAGCTCAGCCGCACGGCAAAAACGTAGAGCAGCAAAAGGCCGACGACGAATTGCGGCGCCGAGACGCCGACGAAGGAGGCGACCATCAATGTCTGGTCGGTGGCGGTGCCGCGCTTGACGGCGGCGATCAGGCCCATGCTCAGGCCGATCAGCAGCTCGCACAGGATGGCGCCGACCATCAGCAGCAGGCTTGCCGGCAGTCGCGAGACGATCAGCTCGGTGACCTCGGAGCGCTGGATGTAGGAGCGGCCGAGATCGCCGCTGATGAGCTTGGTCAGATAGCGCCAGTACTGGACGACGAAGGGCTGGTCGAGGCCGAGTTGCTGGCGGATGTTCTCGACCGTCTGCGGCGTGGCGCTGCGGCCGGCGATCTGGCGCACCGGATCGGCGGGCAGGAGATAGAGCAGCGCGAAGGTGATCAGCGAGACGCCGAGCAGGATCAGCAGCGACTGGATGAGGCGGCGACCGAGATAGGCGATCATGCCCGGCCCCTTTGCGTCGGATCGAGGATGTCGCGCAGCGCATCGCCGATCAGGTTGAAAGCCAGCGCTAGCGCCAGGATCGCGGCGCCGGGGAAGAACACCAGCCAGGGTGCGGCCTGGAAGTAGGTCTGGTTCTCGAAGATGATGTTGCCCCATGACGCGGTCGGCGGCTGCACGCCGATGCCGAGGAAGGAGAGCGTCGCCTCTAACAGCACCGTGGTCGAGATGCCGAGCGTGCCCCAGACGATGATGGTCGGCAGCAGATGCGGTAGGATGTGGCGAAACAGGATGCGTGGCGCGCTCGCCCCGATGGTGCGCTCGGCGTCGATGAACTCGCGCTCGGCGAGCGAGCTGGTCTCCGTGTAGATGACGCGGGCGGTCTGCACCCAGTTGACCAGGGCGATGACCATAGCGACGATCCATAGGCTGGGCTCGAACACCGCCGCCAGGCAAATAGCGAGCAGCAATGCCGGAAAGGCCATCATCAGGTCGGTGAAGCGCATCAGCGCGCCGCCGATCCAGCCGCGGAAATAGCCTGCGGTGACGCCTACCAAAGTGCCGATGAAAAGCGCTACGCCATTGGCGACGATGCCGATGATCAGCGAGGTGCGCGCACCGTAGAGGATGCGGGTCAAGAGGTCACGGCCCAGCAGATCGGTGCCGAGCCAGAATTTGGCATCCGGCGGCAAGGGCGAGCCCTCGATGGTCAGGCCGTCGAACATCTGCTCGTTGGGATCATAGCCGGTCAGCCACGGCGCGAGCACGGCGCCGGCGACGACGATGGCGACGATCACCAGGCCGAGCAGTGCCAGACGGCGTTTGGCCAGACGGCGCCAGACGCCGGCGCGCGGCTTGACCGGCATGCGCCCGGCCGCCGGCAGATCAGGCGCGATGGGACTGGTCATCGCCGCCCTCCTCCTCCGTCATGGCCACGATCCGGCGCGCGGCGTCCTCGACGCTGATCTGCCAGCTCATCGCCAGCGAGCGCAGCTGCGCATAGGCGCGGTCGTCGTCGGTGCTCTTCGATAGCGCGGCCACCGCGCGCACGATGGTCTGGCGCTCGGCGACGCGCTGGCGAAGCGAGGCAATTTCGCTGGCCAGGTGTTTGCGCGCCTCGAAACTCTGCCGCGCGATCAGCAGCGCGCTGTAGACACCGGCATTGCCGACCGGCTTCAGCAGCTGGGCGTCGGCCTTGTGCGACAGCGACCATTCGATGCGGCCGGGCGCTTCGGAGCCTATCAACGCCACCAGCGGCATCGGCGCCTCGCCCGGCTTCCACGGGAATTGCTCGTCGAAGCCGAGATCGGCGTCGAAGAAGACGAAATCTGCCGCGAGCGCCTCGGGCGGCAGTTCGGGCCAGCAATCCAGCGTGATGAGGCCGATGGCCGACAATTGCCTGGTGATCGCCTGCACCGTCGGATGTGGGCGATGCAGGACGAAGGCCCTGGCCCCACCGAGATTGGGGATGCGTGGCGTCTTGCTCACGACACCACCCTCAGGCGCGGGCGACCGAAGGTCTTGGCCGGGTCGTAACGCGACAGATAAGGGTCCGGCGCGACCTCGTCCTCGCGGCTGACGACCTCGAAGAAGCCGTCCGCGATGCGCCCGATGATCACCGGCAGCGTCGCGTGCTGGGAGTGCGCGTCGATGGCGATCGGCCCGAGCCGGGTGGAAAAGCGCCGTTCGGCGAAGGCCTTGGAAAATTCCGCCGGACCGGCGTCGGCATCGTGCGAGAGCACGTCGGCCATCACTTGCACCGAGGCATAGGCGGACGCCTCGAAGGACGAGGCAAAGGCGGCCGGCCGCGGCGCGAAATAGGGCCCGACCGACAAATGCCCTTTCCCGGATACGCCAAGCGCCGGCAGCTCGCCCTCGGTGAGGTTGCAGGAGATGACCGGGCAGGCCTCGGGGCTGAAGGCCGGATCCTCTCCCGCCAGCCCGCGATAAGCCGCCAGGAAGGCGTAGGACGATGTGCCGATCAAATTGTTGAGGATGAAGTTCGGCCGTGTCGCCCGGATTTCGGCGATCAGGCGCGACACATCGGTCTCGCCGATGCGCAGATAGCGCTCGCCAAGGACCTTGCCGCCGGCATCCGCGATCAGGTCGCGCGCCACGCGGTTCATCTCCCAGCCCCAGATATAGTTCGACCCGAGCAGGAAGCCGTTGGCGCCGAAGCGCGGCACGACATGAGCCATCAGCGGAACCAGATGCTGGTTGGGGCAGGCGTGCATGTAGACGACGTGCTCGTTGGCCTCGAAGCCCTCATAGGGGCAGGCGTACCAGAGCATGCCGCCCGCTTTCTCCAGCACCGGGATCGTCTCCTTGCGGCTCCAGGAGGTGACACAGCCGACCACGTGGCGCGCGCTGCTGGTCTTGAAGATATCCTCGCAGAGCGTCGCGTAGCGGTCCGCATTGCTTTGCGGATCGCGCTCGACCGGCACCAGTTCGATGCCATAGCGGCGGTCGGCGTTGATGTCGGCGATGGCGCGCATGGCGCCCATCCGGCACGCATCGGACACGAGCTGATAGCTCCCCGAGCGGGAATAAAGGATGCCGATCTCGATACGCCGTTTCAAACAAATCCCCAAAAATGACAATGCCCCGCAGCCAGCGCCGGAGGGGCGAGGCATACGAGGCATTCTTGCCGCCCGGCGATCAGAGCCGGTATTTTGTCCTAGCGTATTCGGTACGGCGGGTCAGTCAAGCGGGAAAGTGCATGACGCCTGCAGCGGGTCGGTCGTGCGCGGTGTCGATCAGCGCCGAGCGATGTCCTCGAAGCTGAGGTCGAACCGCATGAGATATTTGCGCAGCCGGTCGGCGTCATTGCCGCTGGTCTTTTGCAGCCGCGAGACAGCGAACAGTTTTCGCCCGGCCGCGCTGATCGAATTGCTGTCGCGGCAAACCTCCAGCACGGTGGCAAGCTGTGCCCGGTCGAACATGTCGATCCGGCTTTGGCGCTCGGGACCGAGGAGCTCCTGCAGAATGGCGTCGCGGTCGTCGGCATCACCAACACGCCACAGGGCCGTCAGACGATCGATCTCGTCACGCACGGTCTCCTCGTTGATGCGGCCGAGCGGCGCCAGCGTCGCCATGCGAGTGACGGACGCCGAGAGATCGCGGAAATTTGCCCGCCACATCGCCTCCGGCGCGATGGCGAACCTGAGATAGAGTTCCCGCGCTTCCTTGTTGAAGGTTGCATTCTGGCCCTCGCGCTCGCTGAACCGGCGCAGTTCGAAGTCGAGATTCGGCTCGATATCCTCCTTGCGGTCGCGCAGCGCCGGCAGCTGGAAGGTCCACAGGTTCAGCCGCGCGAAAAGATCCTCGCGGAACTTGCCCTCCTTCACGCCGATCGAAAGATCGCGATTGGTACCGGCGAGAAGCTGGAAATCAGACATGACGTCCTGGTCGGCGCCGACCGGCAGGAAGCGCTTTTCCTCGATGGCGCGCAGGCACATGGCCTGTTCGTCGAGGCCGAGTTCGCCGATCTCGTCGAGGAACAGTACACCCTTGTTAGCCGACTTCATCAGCCCAGCGCGCTCGTTCTGGGCACCGGTGAAGGCGCCCTTGACGTGGCCGAACAGCGTCGACATCGCCTGATCACCGCGCAATGTCGCGCAATTGACCTCGATGAAGGCGCCGGAGACCTGCCGCTGCGCCTTCTTGAGTTCGTAGATGCGCCTGGCAAGCTGCGACTTGCCTGCCCCTGTCGGGCCGGTCAGCAAAACCGGCGCGCGCGAGCGGATCGTCACCTTCTCGATCTGGTCGATCATCTGGTTGAAGGCCGGGTTGCGAGTGGCGATGCCCGATTTCAGAAACGACGTCGCCTCGTCGCGCTCGGCGGCAAAGCGGGTGGCGATCGCGTCGTAGCGGGACAGGTCGAGATCGATGATCGAATGCCCGCCGGAAACCTCGCCGTTGCCCTCGGGCTTGCGCGGCGAGAGCTGAAGCAGCCGTGCCGGAATGAAGTGGGCCTCGGTGAGCAGGAACCAGCATATCTGGGCGACATGGGTGCCGGTTGTGATGTTGACGAGATAGTCTTCCTTCTCGGGGTCGAACACATAGGCGCGGGCGAAATCGCGAAGCTCGGTATAGACCTCGCTGAAATCCCAGGGATCCTTCATGCCGATGATGTGCGACCTGACCTCGGTTGCTGGCGAAACCTGTTCTATGTCGGCAATAATCTGCGCGGCCAGTCGCTGCGACCGCAAGTCATGGATGAGCTCCAAGCGATCGATGAACAATCCCGGCTGCTGGCACAGCGCCACCGTCGGCCGCCATTTCTTCCAGCGGTCGTCGCGCCCACTGGCATCGAGCGTCGTGCCGAGGATACCGATTGCAACGCGTCTTTTCATTTTATCCTGTGCTATAAGGTACGAGATCCTGGGATCACTATACAGGCACACGCTTGAACGGCGCCAGAGGCTGGAGTTCTCGTGCTGAATCTTTATTTCTCAATGAAATCAAGTTATTGGTCCGAATTGAGCGGATCGAAACCCGCTCGTCCTTCAAACTGGCACGCAGCTTGTAATGATGCTGATGTGAAATGAAGGATGAGAACAATGGCGAACAAATCCGTGTTTGCGACGATTGCAGGAAAGCTGCTCCCGCCAGCTGACGTTCGGAACCATGAAGGCGCTCGGGCTTACCGCCTGTCGCCCCATCAGGCTCTGGCGCAGCTGGCGGCGACGGGAACGTTCAACGCGACCTTCTATGCCGAGCCGCGTGAGCAGCTGGACGAGATGCTGAGGCTCGCCTGGCAGGTCGAGCCCGGATTCCTGGCGCGCACCGCCGTCCACGCCTTCGAGCAGGGCTACATGAAGGACATGCCGGCGTTCCTGCTGGCCGTTCTGTCCTGCATGCAGGGCGACGAGTTCAACCGCGCGTTCGGCCGCATCGTCAGGAACGGCAAGATGCTGCGCACTTTCGTGCAGGTGATGCGTTCCGGCGCCACCGGGCGCAAGTCGCTCGGCACGCGGCCGAAGCGCCTTGTCCAGGTGTGGCTCGAGCAGGCGGCCGACTTCGAGATCATGCGGGCCGCGGTCGGCAACGATCCGTCGCTGGCCGATGTCATCAAGATGGTTCACCCGAAGCCGAAATCGGCGTCGCGTGAGGCGCTTTATGGCTACCTGATCGGCAAGCCGCATGACGTCGCGGCCTTGCCGGACGCGGTCGGGGCATTCGAGGCGTTCAAGCACGATCCGTCGCTGCCTGTGCCTGAAGTGCCGTTCCAGATGCTGACCTCGATGCCGCTGACATCAGCGCATTGGGTGCAGATCGCGGAGACGGCCGGATGGCAGATGCTGCGGCAGAACCTCAACACTTTCGCCCGCAACGGCGTGTTCGAAGTGGACGGGTTCGCGGAGAAGCTGGCGACGCGTCTGCGTGATCCGGAGGAAATCCGGCGCGCCCGCGTGTTCCCGTATCAGCTCATGGTGGCGTTCACCATGACCGATGCGAACGTGCCCGGCGTGGTCAGGGACGCACTGCAGGATGCGATGGAAATCGCGCTCGGCAACGTTCCCCGGATCAACGGCAATGTGGTCGTGTGCCCGGACGTTTCGGGCTCCATGGCCTCGCCGGCGACCGGGTACCGCAAGGGTGCGACTTCGGCCGTCCGCTGCATCGATGTGGCTGCCCTGGTGGCCGCCGCGCTGCTGCGCCGCAATCCCACGGCCAGGGTCCTGCCGTTCGAGAACGATGTGGTGGATATCCGCCTCAACGCTCGCGACACGGTGATGACCAACGCCGCGAACCTTGCCGCCATCGGTGGTGGCGGAACCAACTGTTCAGCTCCGCTGGCACGGCTGGTCCGCGAGAAGGCGACGGTCGACCTGGTGGTGTTCGTGTCGGACAACCAGTCCTGGGTGGATGCGTCAGCGCATGCGCATCAGGGCACGGCGACGATGCAGGAATGGAGCAAGCTGAAGGTGTTGAACCCGGCAGCGAAGCTGGTCTGCATCGACATCCAGCCGTTTGCGACGACGCAAGCCAAGCCGCAGGCCGACATCCTGAATGTCGGTGGCTTCTCCGACCGCGTCTTTGACGTGATCGCGACGTTGCTGTCCTCGAGCGGCGACCCGGACCATTGGGTGCGCAGGATCGAGGCGGTCGAACTCTGACAATGGTCCCGGCGGCGCGTCCGCCGGGACCATTAACAAGACAATCAGGGCATGACGAATGCCGATGGAACTACAGGCTGTTCACCTCCAGGTCGCGGGTTCGAATCCCGTCGGGTCCGCCACTATGGACCCGTAGCTCAGTGGTAGAGCGGGACGTTTCGTCAAACCTTGTCGTCATGCCCGATGATCTTTGCGCGGCTTTGGTGCATCCGAGGAAGAAAGGAACTGAACACAAGGCGTGACGAATGCCAGTGGAACTACAGAACTTCCGGGTCGCGGGTTCGATCCCCGCCGGAGCGACAGCTCCGTAGCTCAGCGGACAGAGCAGGGAGACGCGTTTCACAACAGACTTGTCGTCACACCTTGCGAGAAATAGCCGCGGCGAATGCCGGATGGAACTACAGCACAAAAGGGATGCTCCGTGAGGTTCGACTCCTCACCACGCAAGCGCTCTCTGGCACGAGCGGGACTCCCGGGTTTCATCATCTCTTGTCGCCGCGGCGACAGACTAAAGCCTGATCCCGAAAACTGGAATTCGGTTTTCTCGGACAAACGGTTTCCGTTTGTCCAGAGATCATGCTCAAGAAATGGCGAATGCAGGCAGGACTACAGGTAGCGCGCCCGCCGAAAGGCGGGAGGTCGGGTGTTCAAATCACTCTCTCGCTCTACGGAGCGGGGTGGCGCAGTCACCGTCTTGCCACCTCTTGTCGCCAGCCAATTGAAGAGAGCGAATGCCTGCGGGAATACATTGGGATCTGGTGGTTCGAATCCACCCGTCGGTCATTGATCGATCGGTTTCTCGCATCGACTTGTCGCCCGCCTGGAGAAGGAAAAAGAATGGCGAATGCAGGCAGGATTAGAGCGTCCGCGGCGAAGGTTGCGGAAGGTCGGGTGTTCAAATCATCCCTTCCATCCCACAGGGACGGAAAGTAGCTCAGTCATTGTCTTGCCGATCCTTGTCGCCAGACCGAATGAAAGGACGAATGCCTGCGAGACTACAGGTAGACGCAGCCCGCTGCCGAGCAATTCCAGGAAACGTGTGAAACGGTTTTCCGTCCGGAATTGCGCCAAACAGGCAAGCGGGTGCCGAAAGGCGTGGGGGTTCGTGTCCCTCCTTCGCATCTTCGCGAAGTGGCGGAAAAATGTCTCGCATTCCCTTGTCGTCCGTCCGCAATACGCAATGCTGCCAAATCAGTTGTACTGAAAGTGAAAGCCATGACCGAGATTTTGAGTGGACAGGATTTGATCGACGCCGGAATGCCGCAGGGCAAGTGGTTCGGCAAGGCGCTCGCCGCTGCCAACGCGGTGCTGGAGAGCGGCGGATCGCAGGGCGACGCGCTGGAGGCCGCGCGCGCTTTCGCGCCGCCGCCTGCGCTGCCGCTGCATGCGGCTCGATCCATGCCGCTGCATCTGAACATCGAGGCGGAAACGCCTGACGAGGCCGCCAATGTCGAAGCGGTCATGCGCAGCATGGCCGAGCTGATGCGCACGCCGGTGATCCGCGCCGGCGCCATCATGCCGGATGCCTGCCCGGCCGGTCCGTCGGGCACCATTCCGGTTGGCGGCGTTGCGGTGTCGGAAGGCATCCACCCCGGCATGCATTCGGCCGACATCTGCTGCTCGATGGCGATCTCGGTGTTTCCGGGTGTGGCGCCGGCCACGCTGCTCGATGCCGTCCACGCGGTCACCCATTTCGGGCCGGGCGGACGCCCACGCGGCCAGCAGATCCGGCCGGCCAAGGAGGTCTTCGAGCGCTTCGAGACCAACTCTTTGCTGCGCGACATGACCAGTGCTGCGATCGAGCATTTCGGCACGCAGGGCGACGGCAACCATTTCGCCTATGTCGGCACGCTGAAGTCGAGCGGCGAGACGGCGCTGGTCACCCACCACGGCTCACGTTCGCCGGGTGCGCGGCTGTACAACAAGGGGATGAAGATCGCCGAGGGCGTTCGCAAGACGCTGTCGCCGGAAACCTTGCCGCAGAATGCCTGGATTCCCGCCGATACGCGGGAAGGTGATGAGTATTGGGCCGCCCTGCAGACGATCCGCGAATGGACCAAGGGCAATCACATGCTTATCCATGACCTGACGGCCGAGCGTCTATCGGCGAAGGTGTCGGACCGGTTCTGGAACGAGCACAACTTCGTCTTCCGCCGTTCGGACGGGTTGTTCTACCACGGCAAGGGCGCCACGCCGGCCTTCGATAACTGGGCCGACGACGCGACCGATCTGACGCTGATCCCGCTCAACATGGCGGAACCGGTGCTGATCGTGCGCGGCAGGAATGCGGCGCACGGACTTGGCTTCTCGCCGCACGGCGCCGGGCGCAACTTTTCGCGCACCCAGCACCGGCGCATGCAGGCCGGGCGCACCGACGCGGATATCTTCGAGGAAGAGACGAAGGGCATCGATGCCCGCTTCTTCTCCGGCGTGACGGATATTTCGGAGCTGCCGAGCGCCTACAAGAACGCCGCGTCGATGCGCCGCCAGATCGAGCATTTCGGGCTGGCGGAGATCGTCGACGAGGTCATGCCCTATGGCTGCATCATGGCCGGCGATTGGGAGGCCAACACGCCGTGGCGCAAGAAACGGGAAGCGCGCCAGCAGCAGGGGCGCTAGCCGGAAACTGGATGCGGGCCGCGTGGCCCGCATCCATAAACATCAATGCTCTTGCAACTGCTTCCGGCGCCAGGCTGCCGGGGCCTCGCCGACCCGCGCGCGAAAAACTCTTGAGAAGTACGCCGGGTCGTCGAAGCCGATTTCGTAGGCGATGTCCTCGACCGTGCGCACGGTGAAAAGCAGCAGCCGTTTGGCCTCCAGCAGCCGCCGCTCGCTGACGACCCGCTTGACGCCGCTGCCCAGCACCGCGCGGGCGGCCTTGTCGAGAAGATGCGGTGTCGTGGCCAGAGTCTCGACATAGCGGTCGACCGGCCAGTTGTCGCGGAAATGCACATCGACGAGCCGACGCAGGGCTAGTGCCAGCGAAGCCTCGGAAGACATTGCGGAGGCGGTCGCGCCGGGACCGAGGCGGGCAATGTGGGAGAGCGCGACGGCGATCAGCGCCGGCAGGACCTTGTCGTTGCCGGCCTGTGCCTCGGCGTATTCGGCAGCGATCATGTCCAGCACCGGCGCCAGCCTTTTCCATGTAGCATGCTGCGGCAAGCCGTCGGCAAAGACCGGACGGTCCAGCGGCAGCAAGCTGTGACCGGCAATGGCGGCGAGGGCATCATCGGCGACCGAGACGACGATGGCGTCGGTGCCGGGACCGATCGAGAAGCCATGCACGACATTGCTCGGCACGAAGCTGACGGCGGGTGCTGAAAAGTCCCAGGACCGGTCCTCGATGCGGTAGGTTCCGGAGCCGCTGGTCCAGAAGGTGATCTGACCCATCTGCGGATGCTTGTGCGCGGCTACCTCGCCAAGATGGATGTTGCTGCGGGCAAGCACCGTCTCGACATGCAGGAAACCGACATCGAGCGGCCGCACCGGCTCGCCGTAGACGAAGAAGTCGGGGATGGAGTTCTGGCCCATGGCGCCGGAAAAAGTCCAATCGATTTTGCCGTTCCGTCCATAACCGTTCCACGCCCGGGGCGCTAGGGTTGGCCTGCTGAGTGGAGGAACATCATGCGGTCAGAAGACTTCCGTGCCGACAAGGGGCGCCCGTTCACCGGGGCCGAGTATCTGGAGAGCCTGCGCGACGGCCGCGAGGTCTATATCAACGGCGAACGCATCGCCGACGTCACCACGCACCCGGCGATGCGCAATTCGGTGCGGTCGCTGGCGCGCCTCTACGACGCCCTGCACGATGCCAAACAGCGCGACGCTTTGACCTCGCCGACCGACACCGGGTCAGGCGGCTACACCCACAAATATTTCCGCGTTGCCAAATCCGCCGCCGAGCTTGTCGCCCAACAGACGGCAATCGCCGAGTGGTCCCGCATGTCCTATGGCTGGATGGGGCGCACGCCCGACTACAAGGCGGCGCTGATGAACACGCTCGGCGCCAATGCCGACTGGTATGGGCCGTTCAAGGACAATGCGCTGTCCTGGCACAAGAGAGCCCAGGAAGCGGCGCTGTTCATGAACCACGCCATCGTCAACCCGCCGATCGACCGCCACAAGCCGGCCGAACAGGTGAAGGACGTCTTCGTCCACATCACCAGGGAGACCGATGCCGGCATCTATGTCTCCGGTGCCAAGGTGGTGGCGACATCCTCGGCGCTGACCCACTACAATTTCCTGGCCCAGGGATCGGCGACGGTGACCGAGGATCCGTCGCTGTCGGTGATGTTCATCGTGCCGATGAATGCGGCGGGGATAAAGATGTTCTGCCGCGTCTCCTACGAGCAGACGGCCAATACGGTGGCAGCACCCTTCGACTATCCGCTGTCGTCGCGTTTCGACGAGAACGACGCGATCCTGGTGCTCGACAATGTCTTCATCCCCTGGGAGGATGTGCTGGTGCTGCGCGACGCGCAGAAAATCCTGTCGTTCCACCCGGCTTCCGGCTTCATGCATGGCTACTGCTTCCAGGGCTGCACGCGTTTCGCCGTCAAGCTCGACTTCCTCGCCGGCCTGCTGGCGAAGGCGCTGCGCGCCACCGGCGGCGACGCCTTCCGCGGCAACCAGGCAGCGCTTGGCGAGGTCATCGCGCTGCGGCACATGTTCTGGAGCTTTTCCAATGCCATGGCCTACAACCCGATCCCGTGGGCGAATGGTGCGGTGCTGCCCAATCTGGAGGCTGCGCTCGCCTACCGGACCTTCATGTCGGAAGCCTATCCGCGCGTCATCGACACCGTGCGCCGGGTGATCGCCTCTGGCCTGATCTACCTGCCGTCATCGGTGCGCGACTTCAACAATCCCGAGATCGACAAATACCTCGCGCAATATGTGCGCGGCTCCAACGACATGGGCCATATCGAGCGCATCAAGATCATGAAGCTGTTGTGGGACGCAACCGGCACCGAGTTCGGTGGCCGCCACGCGCTCTACGAGCTCAACTATGCCGGGGCGCCGGAAGAAGTGCGGCTGCAGGTGCTGAAGGGCGCCGAACGCGGTGGGCGGCTGAAGGCGATGGAGGAACTGGTCGACACCTGCATGGCCGACTATGACGAGAATGGCTGGACCGGAGATACCTGGCTCAATCCACTTGCTTCGCCGGCTGAGTGAAATCAGATGGCCACGCAGATTTCGAAAGCCGATTTCCGCGACGCCATGGCGAGGGTCTGCGCGCCGGTCAACATCGTCACCACCGACGGTCCAGCGGGACGCGGCGGCTTCACCGCCACCGCCATGTGCAGTGTCTCCGACGAGCCGCCGACGCTGCTCGTCTGCATGAACGGCCGCTCTACGCAGGCCGCCATGTTCCTGTCCAACCGGCGCTTCTGCGTCAACGTGCTGACCCATGACCACATGCATCTGGCGGGAAAGTTCGCCGGCGCGACCAGGGACATGGAAGCGCGCTATTCGGCGGCGCGCTGGCAGACGCTGACCTCCGGCACGCCGGCGCTGTCGGATGCGATCGTCAACTTCGATTGCGAGATCGAGACCGTGCACGTCGTCGGCACGCACAACGTCATGATCGGCCGCGTCATCGATGTCAGGCACGGCAGCGGCGGCTCGGCGCTGCTCTATGTCGACCGCAACTATATGCAGCCAACCCGGCTTGGCAGCTTTGGCGGGTGAGCAGGGCGAAGCCGCCCGAACCGGAGAGCCTCAGCTCTCCCCGTCGATGAGGCTTTCCAAGAGATCGAGCAACTGCTCAAATTTCTCGTGGCCAAAGCGCTGTTCGATCTCGTCATAGATGACGCGACGCTCGGGCGAGAGAGCATCGATCAGGGCGGAACCAGTCGGGGCGATGGTCAGCACGACACGGCGGCCATCGCCTTCAGCCTTGTTGCGGGTGATGAATTTGCGTCCCTCGAGCGCCTTGATGATGCGCGTCAGGCTGGGCGGCAGCACCGATGCGCGATCGGCAAGTTCCGTCGCTTCGACCGGGCCGGCTTCGCTCAGCACACGCAGCACGCGCCATTGCTGTTCGGTCACGTCATGCGCCGCAAGCATCGGGCGAAACCGCGCCATCACCGCTTCGCGGGCGTGCAGGAGCGCCATTGGCAGGGAACGACGGGTGTTTTCAGGCAGCAAGGAAAAGAGCCTCCCACGGTCGCTTGCGA
The DNA here is from genome assembly GCF_042682145.1 of Mesorhizobium newzealandense. Taxonomy (NCBI): domain Bacteria; kingdom Pseudomonadati; phylum Pseudomonadota; class Alphaproteobacteria; order Hyphomicrobiales; family Phyllobacteriaceae; genus Mesorhizobium; species Mesorhizobium newzealandense. The sequence continues at coordinate 160,121 of NZ_JBHUGZ010000028.1, forward strand.
TCGAAAAACAGGCCTTCCTTCAGCTGATTCCGCCCGCCAAAAGCCCGTCCTTGCCATCCCGTATCGTTGCGCCAAGCCCGATGCAAGACTTGACTTCTCGGATGCCTCATGTAATTAACGCGTTAACTACAACAAGGCAAGTGATCGGGGAGCGAAACGCCGTGCCTCACTTCTCCATCGAGTATTCGGCCAATCTCGATGCCAGGGTCGACATGGGCGAATTGTGCGCGCTGGTGTTGCGCACCGTGCTGGACACCGGGCTGTTCGAGACCGGTGCCGTGCGGGTGCGGGCTTTTCGCGCCGAGGCCTACGCCGTGGCCGACAGGCTGCCGGAAAACGCCTTCCTCGACATGTCGTTTCGCATCGGAACCGGGCGCAGTGCGGAGGAGAAGAAGCGGACCGGCGAGGCCGTCTTCGCGGCGGTGAGCGAGCACCTTGCCGCGCTGTTCGAGACACCGCATTTCGCCCTGTCGCTCGAGATCCGGGAAATCGACCCGGTGTTGAGCTGGAAGAAAAACGCAATCCACCCGCGACTGCGCGGCAAGTGACGGAAGCTGACATGTCCGACCTGCAAGGCAATCTGACGAAGGCCGAAGCCTATCTGGCTCGTTTCAAGCGCGACGGGGTGCTGAACCAGATCGGCGGCGAAGCGGTGCCGGCGCTCGACGGCGCGACGTTCGAAACGCTGTCGCCGGTCGACCTCAAGCCGCTGGCGAGCGTCGCGCGCGGCGGTGCCGCCGACATCGACCGCGCCGCCAGGGCGGCGAAGGCGGCGTTTCCGGCCTGGGCCGCGATGCCGGGCGAGGTGCGCAAGAAGCTGCTGCACAAAATAGCCGATGCGATCGAGGCGCGCGCCGAGGAGATCGCGTTCGTCGAATGCATGGACACCGGCCAGGCGCTGAAGTTCATGGCCAAGGCGGCGTTGCGGGGTGCCGAGAATTTCCGCTTCTTCGCCGACCGCGCGCCCGAGGCGCGCGACGGCGAGACGCTGCGGACCACGGGCCAGGTCAACCTGACGACACGGGTGCCGATCGGCCCGGTCGGCATCATCACGCCGTGGAACACGCCGTTCATGCTGTCGACCTGGAAGATCGCGCCGGCGCTGGCGGCCGGCTGCACCGTGGTTCATAAGCCGGCTGAATTCTCGCCGCTGACTGCCCGCCTGCTGGTCGAGATCGCCGAAGAGGCCGGCCTGCCGAAAGGCGTGTGGAACCTGGTCAACGGTCTGGGTGAAGACGCCGGCAAGGCGCTGACCGAGCACCCTGATATCAAGGCGATCGGCTTCGTCGGCGAAAGCCGCACCGGCTCGATGATCATGAAGCAAGGCGCCGACACGCTGAAACGCGTGCATTTCGAACTTGGCGGCAAGAACCCGGTGATCGTCTTTGCCGACGCCGATCTCGAACGCGCGGCTGACGCCGCCGTTTTCATGATCTATTCGCTGAACGGCGAACGCTGCACCTCGTCGTCGCGCCTGCTGGTGGAAGCCTCGGTCTATGACAGCTTCACCGCCAAGGTCGCCGAGAGGGCGAAGCGCATCGTCGTCGGTCACCCACTCGATCCGAAAACGGTGGTCGGGCCGCTGATCCATCCGGTGCATGAAAAGAAGGTGCTGTCCTATATCGACATCGGCAGGTCGGAGGGTGCGACGCTCGCCGCCGGCGGCGGCAAGGTCGATGGGCCGGGCGGCGGCTGCTATGTCGGCCCGACCCTGTTCACCAACGTCACCAACACCATGCGCATCGCGCAGGAGGAGATCTTCGGGCCGGTGCTGAGCGCCATTCCGTTCGCCGACGAAGCCGAGGCGCTGGCGCTGGCCAACGACACGCAATACGGCCTGACCGGCTATCTCTGGACGTCGGACGTTACCAGAGCCTTCCGCTTCACCGAAGCGCTGGACGCCGGCATGATCTGGGTCAATTCGGAAAATGTGCGCCATTTGCCGACGCCGTTCGGCGGCGTCAAGAATTCCGGCATCGGCCGCGATGGCGGCGACCATTCCTTCGACTTCTACATGGAGACGAAGAACATCGCCTTCGCCACGACGGCGCACGCGATCCAGAAACTCGGCGGCTGATCAGAGGAAATCAAATGCCCTTGCCCAAGCCCAATCTCTACCCTGCCTTCAACATCGTGCGCCTCAGCCATGTCGAGCTGGCCGTCACCGACCTCGCCAGGTCCCGCGCCTTCTATGTCGACACACTCGGCCTGCAGGTCACCGACGAGACATCAGACACCATTTACCTCAGGGCGCTGGAGGAGCGCGGGCACCATTGCATCGTGCTGAAGAAGGCCACTACGGCCGAAGCGCGCGACCTCGGCTTCAAGCTGTTCTCCGAGGACGACCTTGACAAGGCCGAGCACTTCTTCAAGGGAAAAGGCCTGCCGGTTGAATGGGTCGAACGGCCCTACCAGTCGCGCACCTTTCGCACCCGCGATCCGCACGGCATACCGCTCGAATTCTACGCTGAGATGCAGCGGCTGCCGCCGATCCACCAGAAATACGCGCTCTATCACGGCGTCAAGCCGCTGCGCATCGACCATTTCAACTGCTTTTCGCCCAATGTCGACGAGTCCGTCGCCTTCTACAACGAGCTCGGCTTCCGCGTCACCGAATACACCGAGGATGCCAGCAGCGGAAAGCTGTGGGCGGCCTGGACGCATCGCAAGGGCGGCGTCCATGACATCGCTTTCACCAACGGCATCGGGCCGCGCCTGCATCATGTCGCCTTCTGGGTGCCGACGCCGCTCAACATCATCGACCTGCTCGACCTGATGGCGACGACCGGCTATCTGCCGAACATCGAACGCGGCCCCGGCCGGCACGGCATTTCCAACGCCTTCTTCCTCTACGTCCGCGACCCGGACAATCACCGCATCGAAATCTACTGCTCGGACTACCAGACGGTCGATCCGGACCTCGAGCCGATCAAGTGGGACCTCAAGGACCCGCAGCGCCAGACGCTGTGGGGCGCACCGGCGCCGAAGAGCTGGTTCGAGGAGGGCAGTGCATTTGCCGGGGTTGCGGCACGCCAGCCGGATCTGACGGCATCGCCAATCATTGCGCCTTGATGGCAGACGCAGACCGAATGAGGAGACCCGGATGACTGGACATGGGCGGCTCGCCACCTTCACCGTCGGCGGCAAGGCACGTTATGGCGCGATCACCGGCAAGGGCGTGGTCGACCTGTCGGCCCGCTATGGCCAGTGGCCGACGCTGCGCGAGGTGATCGAGGCCGGCGCCTTGGGGCGGCTTACGGAAGAGGCCGACGCCTTCGCCGCCGATTTCCCGCTCGACGCCATCGCCTACGACATCCCGATCCCGTCGCCGGAAAAGATCATCTGCGTCGGCGTCAACTACCCGGACCGCAACGAGGAGTACAAGGACGGCCAGGCAGCACCTTCGAACCCGTCGCTGTTCATCCGCTTTCCGCGCTCCTTCGTCGGCCATGGCGCGCCGCTGGTGCGGCCACCGGACTCTTCGCAGCTGGACTATGAGGGCGAGGTCGTCATCGTCATCGGCAAAGCGGGTCGGCGCATTGCCGAGGCCGACGCGCTCGGCCATATCGCGGCGCTGTCGCTGTGCAATGAGGGCACCCTCCGGGACTGGGTGCGGCATGCCAAGTTCAACGTGACGCAAGGCAAGAATTTCGACCGCAGCGGTTCGATCGGCCCCTGGCTGGTGCCGTTCACGGATGAGGCGCAGATTGCCGACATCGCGCTGACCACCCGCGTCAATGGCGAGCTGCGCCAGCAGGACCGCACCAGCCGGATGATCTTCTCTTTCCGCAAGATCATCGCCTACATCTCGACCTTCACCACGCTGGTGCCCGGCGACGTCATCGTCACCGGCACGCCGACGGGTGCCGGCGCCCGCTTCGAGCCGCCGATCTGGCTGAAGCCGGGTGATGTGATCGAAGTGGAGGCTGAAGGCATCGGCGTGCTTAAAAACGGCGTCGTCGACGAGGCGGCCCAATGACCCCGGAGCAAGTGGAAGACGCCGCGGCGCGGCTGTTCGAGGCCGAGCGTTCGCGCCGCCAGATCCGCCTGCTCAGCCTCGATTTTCCCGAGGCGACGATGGAGGACGCCTATCGCGTCCAGGCGGCGCTGGTGCAGCGCAAGATCGATGCCGGGCTGAAACCCAAGGGCTGGAAGATCGGGCTGACCTCCAAGGCCATGCAATATGCGTTGGCAATCGACACGCCGGATTCGGGCGTGCTGTTCGACGACATGTTCTTCAGTGATGGAGCGACGATCCCCGCCGGCCGTTTCATCCAGCCGCGCGTCGAGGCCGAGATCGCCTTCGTCATGAAGGCGCCGTTGAAAGGTCCCGGCGTGACCATCTTCGACGTGCTCAACGCCACCGACTACATCACGCCGGCGCTCGAAATCCTCGACACGCGCATCGAGCGCGTCAATGCGGAGACGAAGAAGGCGCGCACCTTCTTCGACACGATTTCCGACAATGCCGCCAATGCCGGCATCGTCATCGGCGGCCGGCCGCAGCGGCCGCAGGAGACCGACATGCGCTGGATCGGCGCCATCGTCTCGCGCAATGCCGAGGTCGAGGAGACCGGGCTTGGCGCCGGCGTGCTCAACCATCCGGCGATGGGCATTGCCTGGCTGGCGGACCGGCTCGCCCGCTACGGCCTATCGATCGCGGCTGGAGAGGTGGTCCTGTCGGGATCCTTCGTTCGACCCGTCGAAGCTCGTCCCGGCGACACCATCGTCGCCGATTTCGGCAGTTCAGGGGCGGTCAGCATTCACTTTGCCTGACGGTCGGCCAACCCCGATCAGTCACCATTCAGATAGGCAATCACCACATCGGCGGCGATGCTCGACATGCGCATGCCGACATCCCTGGTGATGTCGCCTTCGATACGGCTCTGCACCCATCCGAGGAAGGCGAAGGCGCGCAACGCCGAAAACAGCGGCAGTGCTGCGATGTCCTGCGGGGTCAGATCCCGCTCTAGCCGATAGCCGTCGAGCAGGGCGGCCTCGATCAGTGGATAGATCGCCTCCTCGCGGTTCTGGTAGAGGGCAACGGCAAGGTCGTACATGTGCCAGCCATAGCCGCAATCGTCGAAGTCGATGATGCGGATCGCGCTATCATGGACGAGCACATTCTCGCGCACCAGGTCGGCATGGATGATGCCGAAATTGCGGGCGCTGCGTTCATGCTCCGACAGCGCCTTCACGGCCTTTTCGCGCGCCTGGAAAACCAGCTCGCGGCGTGGACCGTCGAGGAAGGGGGAGGTCTCGAAGCGGCCCCAGTTCGGGTTCGGGCCGAAGAAACCGTCGAAATCCCAGGCATGGCGAGCAAAGCCGGCGGGCGGTGTCCAAACGGTGGTGACATTGTGCATGTGGGCAATGGTTCGCCCGATTGCCGTGAAGACCTGTCTTGCCTGCTCAGGTGTGAAATCCAGCGGCACGCCTCGCGCGCCGACGGCGCGGCCTTCCAGCCAGGAGAGACAATCGACCTGACGTGGCGGCGTCAAAGAGCCTGTGCCGACCGGTACGAACAGGTCGCCGCTCAGCGCCGCGATGGGAGATGGCGTGGCGACGCCGGCAGATTGCAGGAAGCCCATCCATTGCAGTTCCGAGAGCAACGCCTCGTCCGAATGATAGCCAAGCCGATGAACGCGCATGGCCGCCGGTTGTCCATCTGGCAGACGGACCCGAAACACCGCATTCTCGCGGTACTTCAGCAACTCCGGCTCACCGCTACGAACCCCCCAATGTTCGAGCGCACGCCGGGCAAGCTCTGTGACATCCGCTTCCGTCTCTGGCTCTGACTTCGTGGAAACAGCGTTCACGCCGGCACTCCGCAAACTTCGCCAAGCACCTCGTCGAGCGTGCCGATCAGAAAGGCGGCATTGTCGCGCGAAAACGGCATCGGCGGGCGGATCTTCAGCACGTTGCCATGGATGCCTGTCTTGCCCATCAGCACGCCGCGATGGCGCATCCGGTTGGCGACTTGCTCGGCAATGTCTGGCGCCGGCTCGCGCGTCTCGCGGTCGTGAACCAGTTCGGCGCCGAAGAACAGCCCGGCGCCCCTGACCTCGCCGATGCATTCATGGCGGTCGGCCAGCGGGCGCAGCAGGCCCAGTGCATAGGCGCCGACATCAAATGCATTGGCGACAAGGTCTTCCTGCTCCAGAACATCGAGAACGGCATTCGCCACCACAGTGGAAACCGGGTTGCCGCCAAACGTGTTGAAGTAGCGAAAGGCGTTGCGGAAGGTCGCCAGGATGTCCCCGGTGGTGACCACGGCAGCGACCGGATGGCCGTTGCCCATCGGCTTGCCCATGGTGACGATGTCGGGAACGAAGCCGGCGCGCTGATGGCCCCAGAAATGGCTGCCGGTGCGGCCGAAGCCCGGCTGCACCTCGTCGGCGATGACCAGGCCGCCGGCCTCGCGCACGGCATGCACCGCGTCATCGAAGAATCCGGATGGCAGCGCCGGGAAGCCTTCATTGGCGAGCAGCGGACACAGAATCATGCCGGACAGGCCGATGCCGTCCTGTTGCAGCGAGGCGATGGCTTCTCGCACCGCGTCGCCAAAAGCCTTGCCGTTGGCCATTGCATCCGGATGGCGATAGCTGTCGGGCGCCGGCACCAGCCTGACATGACGGGCTCGGCCGCCGACTGGCGGCATACGCGTGCTGAGCTGCGAAACCGCTGCCGTGTTGCCGTGATAGGTGGCGTCGGTGGCGATGATGCCCATGCGGCCGGTGGCGGCCTGCGCCATGCGCAGCGCAATGTCGTTGGCCTCGCTGCCGGTGCAGGTGAGGATGGCGGTAGACAGGCTGGCATCGAAGGTCGCGGTCAGCCGTTCGACATAGTCGAGGATGGCGGTGTGAAGGTAACGCGTGTGGGTGTTGAGCAGGCTTGCCTGCCGGCACAGGGCCTCGACCACATGCGGGTGGCAATGGCCGACATGGGCGACGTTGTTGTAGGCATCGAGATATTTGCGGCCGTCGGCATCGTAGAGCCAGACGCCTTCGCCGCGCACCAGATGCACGGGCTCGTCATAGAACAGTTGCGATTTCGCGCCGAGCAGGCGGGAACGCCGGCTAACCAGCGCTTCCTCGGCCAGTTTTTCCTGTGATTGAGCCATTTGCGTACCGAAACTCCGTTGTAACAGCCGATCTGTCAGACCTTCGACAGGCCAGCATCCAGCGCTTCGCCGATCTTCGCGACGTCGGCGGCGCTGATGATCAGCGGCGGCGACAGGATGATGTTGTTGCCGGAGACGCGCAGCATGACGCCGGCTTCATAAGCCGCCTCCGAAACCACGGCCATGGTTTTCTTGTCGGCAGGCTTCTTCGTCGCGCGATCCGAGACCAGTTCGAGCGCCGCCATCAGGCCCTTGTACCTGACATCGCCGACGATGGCGTGCCTGGCCTTCAGCCCTTCCAGCACGGCCGCGAGCTCGCTGCCCCGCGCGGCCGCGTTCTCGTTGAGGCGAAGCCGCTTTGTCTCGGCAAGGGCCGCCAGCCCCGCGGCGCAGCCGACCGGGTGGCCGGAATAGGTATAGCCATGGCCGATCGAGCCGAAGCTGGTCTTGTCGGCTTCAAAGACGTCTGCAACCTTAGCGCCGATCAAGGTGGCGCCGAGCGGGAAATAGCCCGAGGTGATCGCCTTGGCGATGGTCATGAAATCCGGCTTCACGCCCGACAGTCGCGAGCCCGACCATTCGCCCGAGCGGCCGAAGCCTGTCACCACCTCGTCGGCGATCAGCAGGATCTCATGACGGTCGCAGATCTCGCGCACCAGCGGCATGAAGCTTTCATGCGGAACGATGACACCGCCGGCACCCAGGACCGGCTCCATGATGAAAGCGGCGATGGTGTCACCGCCCTGGAAGGCGATCTCGTCCTCCAGCGCCTTGGCGCACAGTTTCGCCAGGCGTGCCGGGTCGGCCTCGTCGAAGGGGTTGCGGAAGGTCCACGGCGCCGGGATGTGGAAGACGCCGGGCAGCAGCGGCTCGTAGTTGCGGCGGAAATTGGCGTTGCCGTTGACCGACGCGCCGCCGAAATGCGTGCCATGATAGCCCTTCTTCAGGGCGAGGAACTTGGTGCGGTCACCCTGGCCACGGATCTTCCAGTATTGCCGGGCCAGCCGCAGCGCGGTTTCGACCGAGTCCGAGCCGCCCGAGGTGAAGAACGTCCGCACCATGCCTTCCGGCTCGAACCATTCACTGAGCTCGTAGGCGAGCTCGATCGACGGTCCGGTCGAGGTGCCGCGAAAGCCGGAATAGTAGGGCAGCGCGCCGAGCTGGTCGGCTATCGCCTTCTTGATCGGGTCGCAGCTGTAGCCGAGATTGACGTTCCACAGACCGCCGACCGCGTCGAGCACGCTGTTGCCGTCGATGTCGGTGACGGTGACGCCCTCGCCCTTCATGATGATCTTCGGCGGATTGGCCCGCATCTCGGCCGGATGCGCCATCGGATGCCAGATCGGCTTGGCATTTGTCTCGGTGAGGAAATTGATGTCGCGCATGACAGGCTCCGCAAATGGTCTCAGACGGCTGGGACGAGGTCGAAATGGCCGAGGGCCTCGGCATAGGAAAGTGCCGGCTGCGCAACGTCGAAATGAACGGTGCGCATGCCTGCGGCACGACCGCCATCGACATTGCGCTGCTGGTCATCAACGAAGACGCAGGCGCTGGCAGGCAGGCCGAGCGCCGCGGTGACGAAGGCATAGGCGCGGGGGTCGGGCTTGAGGATACCGGTATAGGTGGCGTCGGTTATTGTGTCGAACAGGCTAAGCAGCGGCAGCCGCCGGCGAAAGTCGGCGCCGTAGAACAGGTCGAGCTCGTTGGACAGGATCGCCAGGCGAAAGCCCGCCGCATGCACGGCGCGGATGGCGCTGTCGGCCTCGGGCCGCACCACCTTTTCCGGCTCCGCGCCGCGTGCACGCTGGACGAAGGTTTCCATCGCCCGCCAGTCCTCGCCGACCAGCCGGCCGACTTCGCGGGTGCGCGTGCGCCAGTAGTCGCGCTCGCTGATCTCGTCGGCCTGCATCGCGCGCCACAGCGGATCGCTGTCCGGATCGAACGGCCCGCGCCATTGCAACGTTCCCTCGATGAGGCCGAGCGCCTGTTCGGTCAGCGCATGCGTCTCGAACAGCGTCCGGGTGACGACGCCGCCGAAATCAAGAACCAGCGCCTGGGCCAAAGGAGTGCTCACGCGGCCACTCCCTTGACTGGTGTGCCGCGCGGGACAATGCCCTCCTCGACCCAGCGGTCGAAAATCTCGAGCGCCTTGCCGACGAAGTCGTCGCTGTTGATGTGGGCGTCGATCTCATGGAACTCGACGCCTGCGGGAATGGTCTTGCGCATTTCGTCGACGAAGGCGGCGAGGGCTTCGGGCTCATACAGCGGCTCACCCTGCATGTCCCATTCCTGGATGCCGCCGGAGGGCAGGATGAAGGCTGAGCGCCCCTTCGCCGCGCCGAGCTTGGCGGCGATGGTTCTGGCGACCTGGCGACGATCGTCGGCGTCGACTGTGACCGAGCCGATCAGCCGGTTGTGGGCATGGAACGGGCGCTCGGAGAACTTAGCCGGCAAATCCTGCCAGGTCGGCAGATCGACCATGTCGACCGCGCCGGGTGCGGCGATCTGCGGAATGCCACGGGCGCCGGCATTTTCCAGGCGGTCCGCGCCGGAACTGACAACGGAGCCGGCGAGATGGTTGGTGATTTCCTGCAGGCTGAAGTCGAACACCGCGCAGAAGTGCCCTTGTCCGGCAATCGATTCGAAGGCGCGGCCGCCCATTCCCGTGGTGTGGAAGACGGCGACGTCATAGCCGCGCCGCTCCAGCGCCGGCTTCAGCGTCTTCATGTAGCGCAGGCAGCTGCTGCCCAGCGACGTCATGCCGACGGTCGGCCCCGTAGCCTGCGCCGAGGCGCGCGACGCCAGCACGATCTTCGCCGCGCCGACGACCGCGCCGCAGGCTTGCGACAGGACAAGCTTGCAGATGCTGTTGAGGCCATACAGCCCACCTGCCCAGAGGATCATCATCAGGTCGGGCGCGACGCGTTCGGGCGGGATGAGATGTGAATAGGCGATGGTCGAGACGACAAATTTCGGCACGCCGAGCGGCAGGCAAAGCGCGACGTCGAGCGCCAGGTCGGTTCCCATCGAGCCGCCGATGGCGATGAAGCCGTCGATCTCGCCGCGTTGATGAAGCTGGCGCGCCAGTTGCACGGCGCCGCCGGCCATCAGTGTCATGGCGGTGTTTTCATCACCGCTCGAGACGATCTCGGCGATCGTCACATCCACAGCCCGGGCGACGGCGTGCTTGTCGTGATCCGGGCTGTAGGGCGGGTCGCCCAGCACGCTGACATCCATCATCACCGCGCTGCCGCCCGATGCCTCGATGCATTGCTTCATGAACTGGAGCTCATCAGCCTTGGTGTCACCCGTGCCGATGACCAGGATGCGGGGCGCCGTTGCCGTCTCTGCAGACATCACGCCTGCCTCCTCAGGTTTTGCAGGTTTTCGCCATTGAGGCGCATCGAAATCTCCCGTGCCGCGGCCATCACCGCAAGTCCCCGTTCCGCGATCGCCGCCGCCGTCGTCCTGGCCTTTGGCGCGGCCACCGCGATCGTGCCGAGCGCAAAGCCGTCCGCCGCGCGGATCGCCGCCGCGACGCTGATCACGCCCTCCTCGAAACCCTGATCGCAGATCGAATAGCCTCGGTCACGCGTCTCGCCGATGGAGCTGGAAATGGCGGCTGGCTCGATGAGCGTATGCGCCGTGAAGGCATCGAGCGAGCTCGCCAGGCATGCCTTGACGGTCTCGTCGCGGGCGAAGGCCAGATAGGCGATGCCCGACGCGGTGGAGTGCAAGGGCAAAAGCTGGCCGATATCGACATTGACCCGGTTTGCCCAGGCCGGATGTTCGACATGGACGGTCACCAGCGTGTCGACGCCGAATTCCGAGAGATGCACGGTCTCAGCGGTCGAGGCCGCGAGATCCCGTACCAGGGGAACCGCCGTCTGCAGGAAAGGAAAGCGCGCCTCGCGGATGCTCGCCAGCCGCGACAGGCCGGCGCCGAGGCGATAGTGCCGGGTGGCGGTATCCTGCTCTACGAAGCCATGGCCGGTCAGCGCGATCAGAAGCCGCCGCGTCGTCGCCTTGTCGAAGCCCGACCGGCGCGCAAGGTCGGACAGTCCGAGCGCGGGCTCGTCGACGGTGAACAGCTCCAGAAGTGAAATCGCCTTGCCGACCGTACCCAATTCCGCCTCCGGATAATCATTTAACGTGTGAATTAACTTGACAGGCATCGGCTTTGTTTGCAAGTCTATATTCAAAATAATGGTTCAAATAATGAACCGACATCCAGAGCGCATGGGACAGGCCGATCGGCCGGCGAGCCTGAGGGTTCGCAAACAGGAGGGACCAATGTCAGCAGTTTCGGAGCAGGCGCCAGCCAACAGGCTGCGCAAGAACAGTCTCGGTGTCGGCGCCATCACCTTCATGGTGATTTCGGCGGCGGCACCGCTTACGGCAGTCGCCGGCGGCACGCCGCTCGGCATGCTGATGGGTAATGGCGCCGGCTTTGCCGGCACCTATCTCATCGTGACCATCCTGCTGCTTTTGTTCGCGGTCGGCTATGTGACGATGTCGCGCCATGTCGGCAATGCCGGCGCCTTCTATGCCTATGCGGCGCGCGGGCTCGGCGGCCTGGCCGGCGGCGCCACGGCACTGATCGCCATCCTGTCCTACAACGCCATGCAGATCGGCGTCATGGGCCTGCTCGGCGCGGCCACATCAGGGCTGTTCGCCGGCTGGGGCATCAACTTGCCCTGGTGGGTGTGGAGTTTCATCGCCATCGCGCTGGTCGCCGTGCTCGGTTACCGGCAGGTCGACCTGTCGGCCAAGATCCTGACGGTGCTGGTGCTGTGCGAATATCTGGTGGTGCTGGTCCTCGACATCGCCATCCTCAAGACCGGTGGCGATAGCGGCCTGTCGATGGCGCCGTTCAGCTGGAGCCAGATCACTTCAGGCGCGCCGGCCATCGCCATCCTGTTCTGCTTTGCCGCCTTCATCGGTTTCGAGGCGACGACCATCTATGCCGAGGAAGCCCGCGACCCCGAGGTCACGGTTCCGCGCGCCACCTATTTCTCCGTGCTGCTGATCGGTGTCTTCTACATGGTCACGGCATGGCTGATGGCGGTCGGCGCCGGTGTCGACAAGCTGCTGCCGGCGCTGCAGGGGCTGCAGGATCCGACGACCTTCCTGTTCGGCCTTTCCGATCGTTACGCCGGAACGATGCTGTCGCATGCGATGAGCATCCTGTTCGTCTCGAGCCTGTTTGCCGGCGTGCTGGCGTTCCACAATGCGGTCGCCCGCTACATCTATGTCTCGGGGCGCGAGAAGCTGTTGCCGCAGACGATCGGCGTGACGCATTCGGTGCACCAGAGCCCGCATGTCGCCTCGGTCATCCAGAGCGTGCTGGCGGCAATCGTGGTTGGGCTGTTCGCCGTGCTCGGCCTCGATCCGGTGCTGGCACTGTTTTCGTGGCTGACCAATGTCGCGACGCTCGGCGTCATCGTCATGATGGCGGTGGCGTCGCTGGCCGTGGTGATGTTTTTCCGGGCCAATCCGGCCGCGCAGGAGAATGCGTTGAAGACCACCATCCTGCCCGGACTGACCTTCATCGCCTTCGTCGTCATCATCTATCTGATCGTCATCAATTTCGGTGGCCTGTCGGGCGCCAGCGGCTTCCTTGGCGTATTCCTGCCGGGGCTGGTGCTGATTGCCGCGGTGGTCGGACTGTTGCTGGCGAGCGCGCTGAAGAGCCGCGATCCGGTCGCCTTCGAAAACCTCGGCCAGCCGCTGAAAGATTGAGCGAAGCAAAGGGGGGCGGTTACGCCGCCCCCTCCACTGCGAAGGAGTGGCGGCCTTGGGCTTTGCCGAAAACATCACCGTCGAGGCGCTGGAGGCCGATCCCTATCCGATCTATGCCGAGCTCAGGCGCAGCGCCCCAGTCGCCTTCGTGCCGGCGGTCAATCTGTGGTTCGTTACCCGCTGGAAGGATGTCGAGAGCGTGGCGAAATCGCCCGACATCTTTTCCGCCGTGGTTGGCTCGTCGCCCGTCGAGCGGTCCTTCGGCAAGCCGACGATCCTGACCACCGATGGCGAGACGCACAAGCAATTGCGCGGAGGTGTCGACCCGAAGTACCGGCCGCGCACCGTTGCCGCCTATGCCGGCGATCTGGTGCGGTCGATCGCCGAACCTTTTCTCGACCAGATCGCCGAACGCGGCTCGGCCGAGCTGATGGCCGACTATTTCGAGTCGGTGTCGACGCTCAGCCTGGCGCGCTCGCTCGGCCTCGCCGACATCGACATGCCAACGCTGCGCCGCTGGTTCTACGGCCTTGCCCAAGGTGCCATCAATTTCGAGAACAACCCCAAGCGGCAGGAGATCGCCGATGCGATCAGCGCCGAGGTCGGCGCCACCATCCTGCCCACATTGGAGAGACTTGCGCGCGCGCCCGATGACTCCGCACTGTCGCACATGCTGCATGACGGCATGCCGGAAGGCACAACGCGGCCGATCGACTTCCTGATGCCAAGCATCAAGGTCATCCTGCTCGGCGGCATGCAGGAACCAGGACATGGCGCCGGCTCGATCCTGGCCGGCCTGCTTTCGCATCCCGGGCAATTGCGGCAGGTCCTCGACGACCTGGAAAACTTCGTACCGAAGGCCGTCGACGAAGGCTTGCGCTGGGTGGCGCCGATCGGCACGCAGACGCGGCAGACGACGCGGGCGGTCGAGCTTGGCGGCGTGACGATCCCGGCCGGCGCAGCGGTCGCGGCACTTGTCTCCTCGGCCAGCCGCGACGAGAGCCGCTTTGCCGACCCCGACCGTTTCGATATCAACCGCGACGAAGGCAACCATGCTGCCTTCGGCTTTGGCCATCATTTCTGTTCGGGCCGGGTTTTCGCGCGCGAGCAGATGTGCCTTGCAGTAACGCTGCTTCTCAAACGCTTCCCCGATCTCCGCCTGGTACCGGGCAAGGAGCCGGTGTTTCGCGGCTGGGAATTCCGCGCGCCAACCACATTGCATGTTAGTTTCGGAGCCAATCCCCAATGATCAGCCAGAATGCCATCGACACGCTGCGCAAGACGGAAATCGGCGCGCGAGGCCTGTTCATCGATGGCTTGCAGGCCGAGGGGACAAGCGGCGCGACGCTGCCGGTGATATCGCCGATCGACGGCCGCCCCTTCGCCAGCATCGCCGACGGCAATGCCGCCGACATCGAACGCGCCGTCAAGTCGGCACGCAAGGCCTTCGAGAAAGGTTCATGGTCACGGGCCGCGCCGGCCTTTCGCAAGAAGGTTCTGACAAAACTCGCCGAGCTGGTCGAAAAGCATGCCGACGAACTGGCCGTGCTTGGCGTGCGCGACAACGGCACCGAGATCGGCATGGCCTACAAGGCCGAACCGCTGTCGGCGGCTGGTACCATCCGCTACTATGCCGAGGCGATCGACAAGATCTATGGCGAGATCGCGCCGACGGCCGACAACGTGCTCGGGCTGATCCACAAGGAGCCGCTCGGCGTCATCGGCGTCATCGTGCCATGGAATTTTCCGCTGATGATCGGCGCCTGGAAGATCGCGCCGGCGCTGGCCGCTGGCAATTGCGTGGTGGTCAAGCCGCCGGAGATCGCTTCGCTGACGCTGCTGCGGCTGGCTGAATTGGCCAGCGAGGCCGGACTTCCCGCCGGTGTGCTCAATGTCGTCACCGGGCGCGGCGCGGTCACTGGTGAAGCGCTCGGCCTGCATATGGATGTCGACGCCATCACCTTCACAGGCTCGGGACCGGTCGGCCGGCGGCTGCTCGAATATTCCGCGCGTTCCAATCTAAAGCGCGTCTTTCTCGAACTTGGCGGCAAGTCGCCCAACATCGTCTTTGCCGATGCTCCTGACCTGAAACAGGCGGCGGTCGTCTCGGCCAACGGCATCTTTCGCAATTCCGGCCAGGTCTGCGTCGCCGGCTCGCGCCTGCTCGTCCAGGCGTCGGTCTATGACCGCTTCATGGCCGAGCTTCTCTCGGCAACCGCGCGGCTGAAGGTCGGCGATCCGCTCGATCTGTCGAGCGACGTCGGCGCGGTGTCGAGCGCCGAACAGCTGATGAAGAATCTCGGCTTCGTCGCACGCGCCGAGGCTGAGGGCGCCCGTCTCGTCACCGGCGGCGAACGCATTCTCACCGAGACTGGCGGCAGCTACATGGCGCCGACGATCTTCGAGAATGTGACGCAAGAGATGCAGCTCGCCCGCGAGGAGGTGTTCGGACCGGTGCTCGGCGTCATGCGTTTCGAGATCGAGGAGGAAGCGGTGCGCCTTGCCAACTCGACCGTCTACGGCCTCGCCTCAGCGGTGTGGACCGCCAACCTTTCCACCGCCCACCGCATGGTGCGCGCCATCAATGCCGGCGTCGTCCACGTCAACACCTATGGCGGCGCCGACATCACCGTGCCGCTCGGCGGAGTCAAGCAATCCGGCTTCGGCCGCGATAAGTCGCTGCACGCGCTGGACAAATATCTTGATCTCAAGACCGCCTGGATCGCGCTTTAGGTGTGTTGGCATTCAGGTGAGGCCGGCTTGCGAACGGCGGTTTCCTGCGCTTCCGGTGCTCACGTACCAAAAGTGCGCTCCGCTCCGGTTCTCGGAGCCCACCAATCTCAGCTCGGCCTGACCTGAATCTCAACACACCCCAAGGCCAATAGTCACGCCAGGTGTTTCGCGAATCTGACGTCCCTCCAATGGCGCGCAGGATCTCACAGCAGCTCGCTGCGGTCGGCCGGCGACGTCTTGTGCTCACTCTCCTGAAAACTTTGAGAGAATATTCCCGGCTTTGACGGGAACGGCGAAACGCTTTCTTTGATAAAGTCGATAGAATTTCTGACGATGTGCCCAAGGCTCGGCAATCCGCCTGGCTGCATGACTTCACAACCGCAGAGATCAATCATGACTGACTCCAAAAACACTTTGCCGTCTTCCCTCTGGTCAACCCTCAACCGGCGCAGTGGCCTTGCTCTGCTGTTCGCATCGGCCGTCGCCATCGGCAGCTTGATGGCGCCCCATGCGTCGTTCGCCGAGGACAAGAAGGCGATCAAGGTCGGCATCATCAGCGGCGAGGACGAGGATGTGTGGCGGGTCGTCGTCGCGCAGGCGGCCGAAAAGGGCCTCGCCATCGAGACCGTGGTGTTCAACGACTACACCCAGCCCAACGAGGCGCTGGAGCGCGGTGAAATCGACGCCAATGCCTTCCAGCACCAGCCCTATCTCGACAACCAGATCAAGACGCAGAGCTACCATATCGTTCGCGTCGGCTACACCGGCGTCTGGCCGATCGGCCTCTACTCGAAGAAGTACACCAAGGTCGCCGACCTGCCCGAGGGCGCGGTGATCGGCGTGCCGAACGATCCATCCAATGAAGGCCGGGCGCTGCGCGTGCTGCAGAACGAGGGCGTGATCAAGCTGAAGGACGGCACCGGCATTCTCGCCACCACCGCCGACATCGCCGAAAATGCCAAGAAGGTGGTGATCAAGGAGCTCGACGCCGGCATCGTCGGCCGCTCGGTCGAGGATCTCGACGCCGCGGTGGTCAACACCGACTGGGCGCTGAAAAGCGGCCTGACGCCGGAAAACCGCATCGCGCAAGAGCCCATTGCCGACAATCCCTACCGCAACTTCATCGCGGTGAAGGCCGGCAATGAGAACGAGGCCTGGGTCAAGACGTTGGTCGCGTCCTATCAGAACGAGGCGGTGAAGGCCGAGTTCGACAAGGTCTACAAGGGCACCGGCCTCAGCGCCTACTAGTAAGTTACGGGCGCTGATGTGCCCGCTTTGACTGGGAAGGCGGTCCGCGCAACGCGCGGGCCGCAATCGTATTTGGGATATGCGCATGAACCAGCATTTTGCCACAACCGCCGAGACCACGGACCAGACCGCTGCAACACCGCAGGACGTTGTGCGCCTTGTCGACCTGAAGCGCCGCTTTGGCGCCACGCCGGCGCTCGATGGCGTCTCGCTGACGGTGCGCAAGGACGAGATCCTCGGCATCATCGGCCGCAGCGGCGCCGGCAAATCGACGCTGATCCGCTGCCTGAACGGGCTGGAACGGCCCGATTCCGGCGCGGTGTTCATCGAGGGCCGCGAAATCAGCCGGCTTGGCGAGCGCGACCTGCAGCCGCTGCGGCGGCGCATCGGCATGATCTTCCAGCATTTCAACCTGCTGTCGGCCAAGACCGTCGAGGACAATGTGGCGCTGCCGCTGAAGATCGAGGGGCGGCCTAGGGCCGAGCGGCTGCAGCGCGCCGCCGAACTGCTTGACCTCGTCGGCCTGTCGGAGAAGGCCAAGGCCTATCCGGCGTCGCTGTCGGGCGGCCAGAAGCAGCGCGTCGGCATCGCAAGGGCACTTGCGGCGCGGCCGGCGATGCTGCTGTCGGACGAAGCCACCTCGGCGCTCGATCCGGAGACGACGCGGTCGATCCTTGCCTTGCTGAAAGACATCAACCGGCAGCTTGGGCTGACCATCCTGCTGATCACCCATGAGATGGAGGTGATCCGTTCGATTGCCGACTGCGTAGCGGTGATCGATGCCGGACGCATCGTCGAGGAAGGGCCGGTCTGGTCGGTGTTTGCCGACCCGCGCTCCGACATTACGCGCAGCCTGCTCGGCGCCATCCGGCCGCAATTGCCGGCAGACCTCGCAGCCCGGCTGGTGCCGTCAGCCGGCACGGAAACAATCCTGCGCGTCGACGTGGCCGGCGAAGCGGCGCGCGGCCCGCTGCTGTCCGACCTTGCCGTTGCTGTTCCAGGCTCCTTCCGCCTCGTCCATGGTGGCATCGACCATATCCAGCAGCAGCCTGTCGGTACGCTGTTCCTGGCCGTGCCGGGCAGCGATGCAGGACATCTCGCGCACGTAATCACATTCCTGAAGGCCCGCCAGGCGCGGGTGGAGGTGCTTGGCCATGTCGCCAATTCTGCTTGAGCTTCTGCTGCGTTCGATCTGGGAAACGGTCCTGATGACGGCGGCCTCCGGCCTCATCTCGCTGGTCTTCGGCCTGCCGCTCGGCCTGGCGTTGATTGCCACCGAACGCGGCGGCATTGCGGAAAGCCTGTGGGTGAACCGCGCGCTCGGCGCCGTCATCAACGGCTTCCGCTCGGTGCCCTTCATCATCCTCTTGGTGGCACTGATCCCGGTGACACGGCTGATCGTCGGCACCTCGATCGGCACCTGGGCGGCGATCGTGCCGCTATCGATCGCCGCCACGCCCTATTATGCGCGCATCGCCGAAGTATCTCTGCGCGAGGTCGACCGCGGCCTGATCGAAGCGGCGCGCGCCATGGGCGGCAACCGCTGGACGATCATCCGCGAGGTGCTGGTGCCCGAAGCGCTGCCCGGCATCGTCGCCGGCTTCACCGTAACGCTGGTGACGCTGATCGGCGCCTCGGCCATGGCCGGCGCCATTGGCGCCGGCGGACTCGGCGACCTCGCCATCCGCTACGGCTATCAGCGCTTCGAAACGTCAGTCATGATCGCCGTGGTCATAGTGCTGATCATCCTGGTCTGCGGCATCCAGTGGGCCGGCGACCGGTTGGTGGCGAGGCTGGATCGGCGGGCCTAAGGACTGGGCCAACGACCTGGGCGACGTTGTCTTCCATACGATCCTGTAGCGGTGCTTCTGAACCACAAAGCCCGCCGATCATGGCACGGACGAGGTCTGCGTTGCGGCGTCGGGACGAAGAAGTTCAGTAGTTGCCGACATCGTCGTCAGGTTGACGTCCGGGACCATTCGCACCAAGGCCAGTAGCCGCCCCGTAGGCCTTCCAGGTCGCAGAGGC
This sequence comes from Mesorhizobium newzealandense, assembly GCF_042682145.1. Taxonomy (NCBI): domain Bacteria; kingdom Pseudomonadati; phylum Pseudomonadota; class Alphaproteobacteria; order Hyphomicrobiales; family Phyllobacteriaceae; genus Mesorhizobium; species Mesorhizobium newzealandense. Next base: position 178,992 of record NZ_JBHUGZ010000028.1, read on the forward strand.
ATATGCCTCTGCGATGCTGTACAAAAATCGGCCAAGACGGACCTTACGCCACTTCGGCAGTTCGTTCGCGAGCGTCTCACCTGCCTTTCCCAAGACCTCCGTGACGATGGACATTGGAGTTTCCTCTCGGATGTTGTTAGTTGCGAGAGGCAACATCGAATGCGGGGCGTGAGATGCCTGTGAAAAGCTCGTGAATATCGCGAAAAAAGCAGAAATTCAGAGTACATCGCGATGAGCCCGGCGCGGCTCGATCTCCTGGGTGGTTTTCACCTGACGTCGCCGCAGGGGAAACCCTTGGAGATGCCCGCCAAGAAGAATAGAGCACTCCTGGGCATTCTCTCCGTAGCGCCGAACCAGGAGGTGACGCGTCACAAGCTGGCTGCTCTTCTGTGGAGCGATCGAGGTGAGGAGCAGGCGAGAAACAGCCTGCGGCAGGCCCTGGCTGCTATCCGCAAGGACTTTGCCGGGTTGGGGGCCGATGCCTTGGTCCTGGTCGGGGATCGCGTCGCGCTCAATCCGAAATTGTTCACCATCGACGTAACTGAATTCGTCGCTGCATCCGCGAGCCGTGATACAGCCGATCTTCGGCGGGCAGCCGCCCTCTATGCCGGGCCTTTTCTTGATGGGTTGAGCACGTCCGACAATGCTTTCGAGGATTGGCTGCGCGAAGTCCGTGCCGACCTGTCCTTGCGCGCAATCGATGTGTTCCAAGTTCTGGCTGAATCGGTGAGCGGTAGCGAGCGCGTTGCTATTTCCGAACGGCTGGTTGCTCTTGATCCGCTGCGGGAGCCGTCGCACGTCGCGCTGATGCGGGCGCATATCGCCTTGGGTCAAGCTGCGCTCGCCATCAAGCAGTATGAGGCGTGCAGGCTGTTGCTGAAGCGCGAGCTGAACCTCGAGCCAGGTGACGAGCTTCGGCTATTGCGCCGGAGCATGGACGAGACGTCCAAACCGCAAACCGGTGGCGCATCAAGCCGCGGGCCAGTCGTTGCAGTTCTTGCATTCGAGAATATGAGCAGCGACGCCAGCCAAGAATATTTCAGCGACGGGGTCACCGAGGACATCATCACCGAACTGGGGCGATTCGGCGAAATTCATCTCATATCCCGCAATTCCTCCTTTGTGTTCAAGGGAAGGACTGTCGACGCCGCCACCATCGCGAAGCAGTTGTCCGTCGATTACCTGCTTCAGGGTAGCATTCGCCGTGCCGGCGACCGGGTCAGGATCTCGTCGCAGCTCATAGAAGCCAGATCCGGCAATCAAATCTGGGCCGATCGATTTGATCGGGAGCTGACAGATATTTTTGAACTCCAGGAGGAGATCGCCAGAAGTGTCGCCATCACCGTCGTCGGCACAATCCGAACTTCGGGTGTGGAGAAGATACGGCGCCTTCCGATCGCCCAGCTCGATGCCTACGATCTGTATCTTCAGGCTCGCGTTCGGATGGTTCGCTATGACACTACTCTGGAAGCAGAGCCCTATCTTGCCAGGGCGATTGAGCTCGACCCGAATGTCGCCACCATCCATGCAATGATGGCGACTGTACTCACGAGCAAATGGCTGCTTGAGGGAGACGGGAACACGCTCAAGATCGCTCTTTCCCACGGTCGCCGCGCTCTAATACTTGAGCCGAAACAGGCATGGAGCCATATAGCGGTGGGTCACACTCTCATCTTCATGGGACAATTGGAGGAGGCGCTGCTGCATCTCGAGCAGGGTGTGAAGCTCAATCCGAACGAAACCCGGGCGAGAGCGATACGGGGTTTGTGCTGGAGCTATCTCGGTCGGCATGAGGAAGCTTTGTCCGATCTGGACGTCTGCATCGCCCGTGATCCCCTAAACTACGATTGGTTCTGGGATCTGCGTGGACAGGTTCTTCTGGTTCTCGGACGGTATCCTGAGGCGATAGCCTCCTACCGGAATCTCAATTCCTATGCATTTTGGGGATATGCGTTTCTAGCGGTCTGTCATTGGAGAATGGGTGACGAGCTGCTCGCCGCTCACGCAGCCAGACAGTGTCTGGCGGCAAGGCCCGATGCGACTGTAAGCACCATCTTGATCGATCCGTATCGCAACCCAAAAATCCTGGAGGATCTTCGGAGAGACCTGCTTGCTGTCGGCATACCAGATGGATGAATGTCGGCCTTCCGCGACGATACCCGTTCATAGGCTTAACCCAAAAGGAAAGCCCAAAAGCAATTTCCGGAATAAGCCGCGTTAGCCCCTCAGCCTGACGCCCTCGGGGTCAAAGAACGGGATCGGCGCCACGATCGCGCGGGTCGGCTTGCCGTCGATGTCGATGCTGAGTTCGGTGCCGATGGCGGTGAAAGGCAGCCGCAGATGCGCGGTGGCCAGCACCTTGCCCAAGGAATAGCCGTGGTCGCTGTAAGTGACGATGCCGGCATCCTCGCCATCGGCCAGGACCCTGGCATCGGTTGCGGCCGGCTTGTCGCCGTCGAGGATCAGCCCGACCCATTGCTCGTCGAGGCCCTTGTCGCGAACCTTGAGCAGAGCTTGCCGGCCGACGAAATCGCCTTTGTCGAACTTGATCCAGCGGTCGAGGCCGACATGGAACGGCGTGCGGGTCTCATCCATGTCGATGCCATGCGCCGGATAGGCCTTTTCCAGCCCCAGCGTGAACATCGCCAGCACGCCATAGGGTTTCAGGCCGAAGTCACCGCCGGTCCGCATCAGCGCGTCCCAGAGCGAGGCCGCCTCGTCGGCCGGCACGAACAGTTCGAAGCCGAGTTCGCCGGTCACGCCGGTGCGCGAGATCAGTATCTTCGTCTCACCAATGCGCCCCGAGGTGAGCGACCAGCGTTTGAGCCCGTCCAGATCGGCATCCGAGATCAACGCCTTCAGCAATTCGCGGGAGCGCGGGCCCTGGATGGTCGGGAAGGCGATGGCCGCGGTGATGTCGGTGACATAGGCCTTGCGGCCCTGCGCATGGTGCAAAAGCCAGGGCAGCATCTTCAGGCGGTTGACCGAGCCGGTGACCAGCATGAAGTGCTCCGGCGCCAGCCGGAACACGGTGAGGTCATCCATGATGCCACCGTCGTCGCGGCAGACGGTGGAATAGCGGACCTGGCCCGGCTTCATCGCCGCGGCGTCATTGACGATGACATGGTTGACCAGCGCCTCGGCGTCCGGCCCCTTGATGTCCATCTTGCCCATGGTGCTGAGATCCTGCACGCCGACATTCCTGCGGGTGTTCAGGTGCTCGTCGGCGATGCCGGAATAGGTCTTGGCCGAGATGAAATCGCCGCCGACCCGACCCATGGTCGCGCCCAGTCCGACGATGCTGCTGTAGAAGGGGGAGCGCCGCTCAGCCAAGAAAGTCTCCATCGTTCATAAAAATCGGCAGCGCCGGACGACGCCGCCGAAGTCTGTTTGGTGCCGGGATTAACCCCCGTAGACGTCGAACGTGAAGTACTTGTCGTTGATTTCCTTGTACTTTCCGTTGGCGCGCAGCGCGTCGATGGCTGCATTGAACTTGTCGGCCAGGTCCTTGTCGCCCTTCTGCAGCGCAATGCCGACGCCGGGTCCATGAATGGCCGGATCTGCCGTCAGGGTGCCGAGCAGCTTGCAGCAGGCGCCGTCTGATTTCTTCAGCCATTCGGTCAGGATGATCGAGCCGTCCATCATCGCGTCGAGGCGGCCATTGGCCATGTCGGTGCGGGCGTCGTCGCCGGTCGGGTAGGCCTTGACGGTCGAGCCCGAGTATTTCTGCTCGGCGAATTTCTGGTGGATGGTCGCGGTCTGCACACCGAGCGCCTTGCCTTTCAGGTCGTCCGGCGAGGTACCGGCGATGGTCGAATCCTTCGGCACCGCGATGGCCGGCGGCGTCTGGTAGTATTTGTGGGTGAACTCGACCTTCTCGGCCCGCTCCGGCGTGATGGTGATGTTGATGATCGCATCGAACTTGCCGGCCTGCAGTGCCGGTATCGAGCCGTCGAAATCCTGCACGGTGAACTCGCACTCGGCCTTCATCTCGGCGCACAGCGCCTTGCCGAGGTCGATGTCGAAGCCGCCCAGCGTGCCGTCGGCATTGGCGTAGTTGAAGGGCGGATAGGCGCCCTCGGTGCCGATCCTGAGCTTCTTGTCCTGGGCGGAAGCGGCACCCGTTGCGAGAACCAGGGCGACCGAAGTAGCGAGCACGAAACGACCGAAAAGACGCATGTCCGAGATCTCCGTTGACCGGAGAAGTCTACGGTCTTTCGTGCCCCCGGCGGAGACGGAAACGACATGTCATGCGCCGATCACGGCGCAGCCGGAGATCCAAGCCGCCGGCAGTGTCAGCCGGCGCGCTGCTTGTCCGTCGCCTTCCGGTCAACGGCGAGCTCGCCTGCCGACAAGACAACGCCGAATTTTTCGCCGGCTTCCTCCGACGTGTAATACCCCAGCGCCACGTCGCGCAGCACCAGATCGGCATCGCGTTCAAGCGGATCGCCGTAACCGCCGCCGCCGGGCGTGCCAACCCGCACGCGGTCGCCGGCCTTCAGGGCGATGTCCTGCTCCTTGGAGAGATGCGGCGGCACGTGTTCCTCGCCGCCGCGGAAGACCGTCACCGTGTTGACCGCGCCGTCCTTGCCGCCGAGCGCGCCCTGCGGGCCGAAACGGCCATGGTCCATGACGAAGGAGGCGCGCGCGTCGCCGCGCAGGATCTCGACCTCATAGGCGAGGCCAAAACCACCGCGATGCTTGCCGGCGCCGCCCGTACCCTCGCGCAACGCGTAGTGCCGGTAGAGCACCGGAAAGGCCTGCTCCATGATCTCAACCGGCGGCGACTTGGAAATGCCGATGGTCGAGCAGCCATTGGTCAGGCCGTCATGGCCTGAATTGCCGCCATAGCCGCCGCCGGAGATCTGATACATGACGTAGTCGCGGCCGCGCGCCGGATCGTTGCCGCCGAGCGCGAAATTGCCGCTGGATCCGGCTGGGGCCGCCGTCACCTTGTCGGGCAACGCCTGCACCATGGCCGCGAACACCGCCTCGGCGATGCGCTGCGACACCTCGGCAGCGCAGCCCGAAACCGGGCGCGGGTATTTGGCGTCGAGGAAAGTGCCTTCCGGCCGCTTGACGATGAGCGGCTCGAAGGCGCCGGCGCTGATCGGCACATCCGGGAAAATGTGGCGCATGGCGAGATAGACCGAGGACAGCGTGGTCGCCAGCACGCTGTTCATCGGCCCGGCGCAAGGCTTTGACGAGCCGGCGAAATCGAAAGTCAGTGTGTCGCCCTGTTTCTCGACGGCAAGCGCAATGGTCAGCGGCTCGTTGACCACCCCGTCGGAATCAACGAACGCCTTGGAATGGTAGGTGCCGTCGGGGATGGCCGATATGTTGGCGCGCATCTGTTCGGCAGCCCGCCGGCGCAGTTCGGCAATCGCCTCGACAACAGTTTCGTCACCGTAACGATCCAGGATTCCATTGAGCCGGTCCTGGCCGATCAGCAATGCGGCGGCCTGGGCTCTGATATCGCCGATGCGCTGGTCGGCAACACGGATGTTGGAGCAGATGATGGCGTAGATCTCGGGATCGAGCACGCCCTTCTTGAACAGCTTGACGGGCGGCAACCGCAGGCCTTCCTGCTCGACCGCGGTCGCGGAGGCCGAGAAACCGCCGGGCACCGAGCCACCAATGTCTGGCCAATGGCCGGTGTTGGACAGCCAGCAGAAGATTTTTCCGGCACGATAGACCGGCATGGCGAAGCGCACATCCATCAGATGGGTCCCGCCGAGATAGGGATCGTTGACGATGTAGATGTCGCCGGGCTCCGGCGGCAGGCAGCGGCCGTCGGCGATCATCTCGATCACCGTCCTGGTCGAATACTGCATGACGCCGACGAACACCGGCAGGCCCTGGCTGCCCTGCGCGATCAGCGAACCGTCGACCGCTGAATAGATGCCGTCGGAGCGGTCGTTGGCCTCGGCGATGACCGGCGAGAAGGCGGCGCGCGAGAAGGTCAGGTCCATCTCGTCGCAGACCTGCTGCAGAGCGGCCTGGAGGACCGAAAGTGTGATGGCGTCGAGCTTCATCTCAGGCCTCGCCAATGTCGATGATGATGTTGCCGTCGGCGTCCGAGCGCGCCCGGTCACCGGGTTCGAGCACGGTGGTTGCGTCCATCTGTTCGAGGATCGCCGGGCCTTCGATGACCGCGTCGAGCGGCAGCTTTTCGCGTGCGTATACCGGTGTGTCGTGCCAGCGCCCGCCATACCAGACCGGCCGGATCTCGCTCAGCGCCTCGTCGAGCGTTTTTCCGCGCCCCGCCGGATCGATCAATCGCGACAGGTCGATCGCGGGCCGCACACCGGTCACCGAAGTGTTGAGGTTGACCAGGTTGGCGCGGATTTCCGGCAGTTCGACCTTGAAGCGGGCGAAATAGGCCTTTTCGAACAGCGACTGCAGCTCGTGCCGGGTCACCGACGAGGACGGCAACGGCACGTTGATGATGTGGGTCTGGCCGACGAACTGCATGTCGGCGGAGTGGCTGACGCGGATCGACTCCGGCTTCACCGCTTCCTTGCCGATCAGCTCCTCGCCTTCGTTTCGATGCCGTTCCAATACAGCGTGGAGCTGGGTTTCATCGAGAATGGCAACCGGCTGGTTGATGGTGTTGACGAAGTCGTGGCGCAGGTCGGCGACGACGCAGCCGAGCGCGTTGGTAATGCCTGGCCGCGCCGGCACCAGCACTTTCGGCAAGCCGAGTTCGCGCGCCAGGGCCGTCGCATGCAGCGGACCGGCGCCGCCAAAGGCGAACAGCGCGAAATCGCGCGGATCATGGCCGCGCGACACCGAGACCATGCGGATGGCGCCGGCCATCTTCATGTTGCCGAGCCGCAGCACCGCGCCCGCCGCCTCGACGCCGGACAGGCCGGTCGCCTTGCCGATCTTGTCCTCGAAGATGCCGGTGACGCGCTCGACGGTGACCGGATTTTCGACCGCCAGCAGCTTCTTCGGTGCCAGCCGGCCGAGCACCAGATTGGCGTCGGTGATGGTCGGCTCCAGGCCGCCGCGCCCGTAGCAGATCGGGCCGGGATTGGCGCCGGCGCTTTCCGGGCCGATCTGGATCAGGCCGGCCGCGTCGACGCGGGCGATCGAGCCGCCGCCTGCGCCGACCGTGTGCACCGCCACCATCGGCACATGGATCGGCATGGCGTATTCGATCTCGATCTCGTTCGACACCGCCGGCTCGGCGTTGCGGATCAGCGCCACGTCAGTCGAGGTGCCGCCCATGTCATAGGTGACGAGGTTTTCGAAGCCGGCGCGTTTTCCCGTATAGGCAGCGGCGATGACGCCCGAGGCCGGCCCGGACATCACGGTCTTGGCCGACTCACGTGTGACGAAGCGGGCCGAGATCATGCCGCCATTGCCGTTCATGATCAGGAAGTCGCGGGCATAGCCTTTTGCCCCCAATTCCTTGCGCAGCCGCTCGACATAGCGCTCGAGGATCGGCTGCACGGAGGCGTTGACCGAGGCGGTGACGCCGCGCTCGAATTCGCGCGCTTCCGACAGCAGCGCATGGCCCGAGGTGATGTAGCCGTTCGGCCAGAGCTCGGCGGCGATCTCGGCGGCTCGCCGCTCATGCGCAGGGTTAGCGTAGGAATGCAGGAAATGAATGACGAGGGACTCGCAACCGGCCTCGATCAGCGTCTTCACCGCCGCGCGCATTTCGGCCTCGTCGAGTGGCGTGCGCACCGTGCCTGACGCCTCGACGCGCTCCGAGACTTCGAGCCTGAGATTGCGCGGTATGATCGGCACGAAGCTGCCGGTCATGCCATAGGCCTGCGGCCGTGTGCGCCGGCCGAGCTCGATCACATCGCGAAAGCCGCGCGTGGTGATCATGCCGGTTTTCGCCAGCCGGCGCTCGAGCACCGCATTGGTGGTGGTGGTGGTGCCATGCACGATGAGGTCGATGCCGTCGATCGGAAATCCGGTGGCACCGAGCGCCGAAACGACACCGAAAGCCTGGTTGTCGACCGTGGTGGGAGTCTTGGCGATATGCACCCGGCCACCGTCGCGGCCATCGATCAGAAGCAGGTCGGTGAAGGTCCCGCCGACATCGATACCGGCAACGACATTTCCCAGGGAATCGCGCGCTTGCGCCGAAAAATTCTCTTTCATTGTCGAAACCCGAAATGCCCGGACTACGGATATGCGTCAGTTTGGAAAGGTGTTTTACGCTGGTATCTTGACGCAAATATCGTTTGTATACTAATAAATTCCGGACACAAGAGCTTACCGCTTTGGAGTGTGCAGACAGCGCGCCGAAACCTGAATGGTTCGGGCGCGCAGGTGAAGGTTTGGTGCCCGCGTTCGCAATTGGGCCAGAAGGTTGGATTTGATGAACACCACATCCGCACTCAACGTCGTCGGCGCCCGCCCGCTGCAGTTCCCGATTCCGGCCAATGTCTATGCCGAGACCGTCGTCTCAGTGAAGCACTACACGGACCGGCTGTTTTCGTTCCGCATCACCCGGCCGCAGTCGCTGCGCTTCCGCTCCGGCGAGTTCGTCATGATCGGCCTGCCCAATGCCGAGAAGCCGGTGTTCCGCGCCTATTCGGTGGCGAGCCCGGCCTGGGACGACGAGCTGGAATTCTTCTCGATCAAGGTGCCGGATGGCCCGCTGACCTCGGAACTGCAGAAGATCCAGGTCGGCGATACCGTCATCATGCGCCAGAAGTCGACCGGCACGCTGGTGGTCGACGCGCTGACGCCGGCAAAACGCCTGTTCATGATCTCGACCGGCACCGGCATCGCGCCCTTCGCCAGCCTGCTGCGCGACCCCGACACCTACGAGAAGTTCGAGCAGGTCATCCTGACCCACACCTGCCGCGACAATGCCGAGCTCACCTATGGCCAGGAGCTGGTGGCGGCGCTTGAAAGCGATCCGCTGATCGGCGAGCTGACCGGTGGCCGCGTCACCCTCTACAATTCGACGACCCGCGAAGAATCGGCCTGCATGGGCCGCATCACCGCACTGATCGGGTCCGGCAAATTCTACACCGACCTCGGCATCGAAAAGCTCAATCCGGAAACCGACCGCATCATGATCTGCGGCTCGATGCACATGCTGAAGGACGTCAAGGAGCTGGCCGAAAGCCTCGGCTTCGAGGAAGGCTCGCTGCATCATCCGGCGAGCTTCGTGGTAGAACGCGCCTTCGTCGGCTGAGCCGGGCGCCGACGCAATCAAATCTGTATTTTGACCTTTCGGTCAAAAACCAGCTGCATTCGCAGCCTTTTTCAGCTATGAGCGCCTAAAGCACGTCGCGTCGACTGGCGCGAAGCGCTTTATGTTTTAGTCGATGCATGTCGTTGTCCCAAAACCGCTGCGCACTTTTGGGCGACATGCATTAAGGGACTCGTGAAGGACGACTTCGCGGGCTATCTTCGGCATGATCGCTGAATGAAAGGGCAGGAGATGAGCAGCACAATCCGCGAAGCCGAGCTTGGTGCCGGCGCGTCGAAGGTGACGCCGCTGCCGGCGCGTGCCGCCGCCAATACCCCCGTCCCACTGGACCATCGCATTGCCCGCAACCCCGGCATGAAGCTCGATCTCGGCTTCATGGAATCGGTGCGCAGCGTGAATCGCTCGGCGCTGGAACGCCGCGTCGCCAGCCTGACCAAGCGACGCTCTATCAAGGCCGACAACCAGGCAGCCTGGCTGCTGCGCGCCGTCGCCTGCATGGATTTGACGACGCTGAATTCCAACGACACCGAAGAGCGCGTGCGCCGGCTTTGCGCCAAGGCGATCAATCCGTTCCGCCGCGACATCGTCGAGGGGCTCGGCATCGCGGGCGAGACCATCCGACCGGCGGCCGTCTGCGTCTATCATCCCTTCGTCGCCACCGCCGTCGACGCCGTGCGCGGCACCGGCATCCATGTCGCCGCCGTCTCCACCGCCTTCCCACATGGCCTTGCGCCACTGTCGACCCGCCTGCAGGAGATCGAGGCCTCGGTGAAGGACGGCGCCGACGAGATCGACGTCGTCATTCCGCGCGGGCTGGTGTTCGGCGCCAAGTGGCGGGAGCTCTACAACGAGATTGTTTCTATGCGCGCCGCCTGCGGGGACGCGCATCTGAAGGTCATCCTCGGCACTGGCGACCTCGCCACGTTGCGTAATGTCATGCTGGCGTCGATGGTCGCGATGATGGCCGGCGCCGACTTCATCAAGACCTCGACCGGCAAGGAAAGCGTCAACGCGACGCTGCCCGTTGGCCTCGCCATGGTGCGCGCCATCCGCGCCTATTTCGAGGAGACCGGCTATCTCATCGGCTTCAAGCCGGCCGGCGGCATTTCCACGGCAAAGGCTTCGCTCGACTGGCTGGTGCTGATGAAGGAAGAGCTCGGCCGGCCGTGGCTGGAGCCGGACCTGTTCCGCTTCGGCGCCTCGAGCCTTTTGACCGACATCGAGCGGCAGCTCGAGCATCACCTGACCGGTCACTATTCGGCCAATCATCGCCACGCGATGGCTTGAGCGACCAACCCCCACCCCGATCGGCTTGCCGATCGACCCCTCCCCACAAGGGGGAGGGTGAAGGAGGCACCTGATGAACATTCTCGACCGCTATCACGCCATGGAGTACGGCCCGGCGCCGGAAGCCCGCAACGAGGCCGATGCGTGGCTCGCCGCGCGCGACTTCGGCAAGGCGCTGTTCATCGGCGGCGACTGGAAAGCCGCTGCCGGCGGCAAGACCTTCGAGACCAGCGAACCGTCTTCCGGCAAGCTGCTGGCCAAAGTGTCCGATGCCAACGCGGCCGATATCGACGCAGCCGTTTCGGCCGCCACCAAGGCGCTGCCGAAATGGGCGGCGTCTTCAGGCTACAGCCGAGCAAAAGTGCTCTACGCCATCGGCCGCGCCATGCAGCGTCACCAGCGCCTGTTCGCGGTGCTGGAATCGATCGACAATGGCAAGCCTATCCGCGAAAGCCGCGACATCGACGTGCCGCTGGCCATCCGCCATTTCATCCACCACGCCGGCTGGGCGCAGGCGCTGGACAGGGATTTCCCCGGCCACAAGGGCGTCGGTGTCGTCGGCCAGATCATCCCGTGGAATTTTCCGCTGCTGATGCTGGCCTGGAAGATCGCGCCGGCGCTTGCCGCCGGCTGCACCGTGGTGCTGAAGCCGGCCGAATTCACGCCGCTGACCGCCATCCTGTTCGCCGAGATCTGCGAACGTGCGGGCGTGCCGAAGGGTGTCGTCAACATCGTTCAGGGCGGCCCGGAGGCCGGCGTGGCCATCGTCAACCATCCCGGTATCCAGAAGATCGCCTTTACCGGCTCGTCGGAAGTCGGCAAGATCATCAGGAAAGCCACGGCGGGCTCAGGGAAAAAACTGTCGCTGGAGCTTGGCGGCAAATCGGCCTTCATCGTCTTTGAGGACGCCGATCTCGACAGCGCCGTCGAAGGGCTGGTCGACGGTATATGGTTCAACCAGGGCCAGGTCTGCTGCGCCGGTTCGCGTCTGCTGGTGCAGGAAGGCATCGCCGATGCCTTGATCGCCAAGGTCAAGACGCGGATGAGCCGGCTGCGCGTCGGCAGCCCGCTCGACAAGAACACCGATATCGGCCCGCTGGTCGACGCCACACAGCTCGACCGGGTCAAGGGACTGGTTGCCGAAGGCGCCAGGCAGGGCGCCGTCTGCTGGCAGCCGGACGCCGCACTACCGTCATCGGGCTACTACCATTTGCCGACGCTCGCCACAGGTGTTTCGCCGGCTAACATCTTGGCCCAAGAGGAAGTATTCGGTCCGGTGCTGGCGACCATGACCTTCCGCAACACCGAGGAAGCGATCGAGCTCGCCAACAACACGCGCTACGGGCTGGCCGCCTCGGTATGGAGCGAAAATGTCAATCTCGCCTTGCATGTCGCGCCGCAGTTGAAGGCCGGCGTCGTCTGGGTCAACGGCACCAACATGTTCGACGCCGCCTGCGGTTTCGGCGGCTACCGCGAGAGCGGCTTCGGCCGCGAAGGCGGGCGCGAGGGCATGTTCGAGTATCTCTCGGCAAAACTGCCGCTCGGCCCGGTCATCAAGCCAGCGACCGTCTCGGCACAGCCTGTCGAGCAGTCCGACGGCGGCGTCATCGACCGCACGGCGAAGCTGTTCATCGGCGGCAAGCAGGTGCGGCCGGACGGCAATTATTCGCTTGCCGTCGCAACCGCCAAGGGCAAGGTCGCCGGTGAAGTCGGGCTCGGCAGCCGCAAGGATATCCGGGACGCCGTTTCGGCGGCGCGGGCCTGCAAGGGCTGGCCGGAGGCGACCGCCTACAACCGGTCTCAGGTGCTTTACTATCTGGCCGAGAACCTTTCCGGCCGCGCCGGCGAGTTTGCCACCCGCCTCACCGACCTCACCGGCGCCAGCGCCAAGGCGGCGCGCGACGAGGTCGACCAGTCGATCGAACGGCTGTTCCTCTATGCCGGCCTTGCCGACAAGTTCGAGGGCCGCGTCCACCAGCCGCCGGCCCGCGCCGTGACGCTGGCGTTGCACGAGCCTGTCGGCGTCGTCGGCATCGTAGCACCCGATGCCTCGCCGCTGCTTGGGTGATGGCCCTCGCGATGGCCGCTTCGTCCTGGTCAATCGCGGCTCGTGCCCTACGACCTGAAGATGCTCGCAAGCCGCGCGAAGGGCAGTGACGGGGCAAGGTGACGATCACCGGCCTCCCACCGCAACCCGCTGCCGGCAAAGCCGTCGATGATGCTTCCGACAACGACCGTGGCCAAGAACATCTTCTACTGGAAGGACCGCGACGCATGCGGCGAGCGCCGGCTGGCGGCGGGCGCCACGCTGGCTGCGATCTTCATCGATGCGGACAAGACGCCAATCCGGCGGTTGCCTGTCGGCGGCGTCCACCATCATCGACCTGCCGAACAGCCATCTGCAATATGCGATGACCTGGTATGCCTTGCCGCCGCACTCGCCGCCGTGCTCATCCTGCGGCTTCGCCGTCCCGTGAAGAGGATGAAGGCTATCGCCGCCCCCTTTCTCCGATGCACTGACAGGGCGGGGGTAGGCACCTCATTGCGGCTTGAGCAACCGTGGCCCGGAGTCATGACTTCAGACAACCACCAAGCTGACGATCCGGCTCTGCAGCCGCGCGGTTTTTGGCGAGCGGGCGTCGACCGCGCCATCCAGATCGTCGTGCTGGCGCTGAAGAATATGGCGCTCCGTCTATGTCCGACCACGAGATCGTGCACAACCGCTACGTCGTCGAGGACTGCAAGCCTTGGCGCCGCTAGTTCATACGAAGAGCTCTCGAGATTCCCCCTGAGCATCGCAGTCGCCGGTCGTGTTCTCGGCGCATGGCGTGCCGAAATGACGGTGCCGGCGGATGCCCAGGCGCGCCACCTCTCTATCTGGACGCTACTGTCCGCTGGTGTCGAAGGTCACAAGCAGCCGATGCGCCATCAGCGGCTGGGCCGCCATGTGCTGCTGATCGGCATGCCGACACCCCGAGGTGATCGGCACCATGGGCCAGTTGCCGGACGGCGCGGTGACGCTGATCGAGACCGAGGCCGACGCGGCGATAGCTTGCGCCTGCCGCATCGCAGGCGCTCGGCTTCGTCACCCAAGACCACGCTGTCGCGTCGAGGACACCGCCGGCATCATCCGTGCCTTGCAGGATCGCTTTCAGACCTCCATAGCCCCGGCTGCGGACATCGATCTGCTACGATACGCCACCACCAACCGCCAGGAGGCGGTCAAGGAACCGCGCCGGCGCCGATCTCTACTGATCGTTGGCGCGCCATTCATCCATTCGCGGCGCTCGTGTCTGAAGTGGCGGAGCGTGCCGGCGCCTCGCATGTCGCTTCTCGTGCAGCGCGCCGCGAGATTCGTGGAATGACATCGCCAGGCATCTCGAGCGCTCGGCCTGTGTCGGCAGGGGCATCGGCACCGGAGATCATCGTCGACGAGAGCATCGATGCGTTCCGCCAGCGCTCGATGTCACGATCGACCTGGCCATCACGGCCACGGAAACGAGGATTTTCCGGTCATGCGGGTACTGCGCGATGTCGACTGACGCGAGCCGACATGCTTTCGTCAATGGAGCGCCGTAAGGCCACATGGCGGTCTACACCGACGTTGCCGGAGGCGAATCGGCGGCATTCCTCAAACACTATCCGGTCGGCGATCTCCTGTCCTAGCAAGGTATCGCCGAAGCACGGAAAAACTCGAACTTCCTGCTGCACACCCAGCGGCTCCTCCATCCTGACGGCTCTATGAAAAGCGCGTCGAGAAGCGCGATCTGCCGTTTTTCCTCGACTTATGGGCCACCTCGCCAAGAAAGGCGTCTCTTGCCCAGTGCCGGTGACCGCGCATAGACGGCAGCGTCATCCGCACGCTCGCGGCCGGCCGCGGTCGATCATCACCTTCTCGAAGGGCTTTCGCTGCGGCGGCCGGCAGCAACGCATTGCGCGAGGTTGGCAAGGCCCTGGCGGCCTTGCATCTGGCCGGAGCCGACTTTTTCGATGACCGCCGAACGTCGCTCGCCATCGACGGCTGTGCGCAAGCTTTGGAACGACCTCCCGCGACGCGCGACGAGGTTGAGCCGGGCCTGGCCGCGAGGTTGATGCCAGACGTCGCCGACTTCGAGCGGAACTGCCGAAGGATCTTCCGAAGGCATCATCCATGCCGATCTTTTCCCGACAATGTCTCTTCCTCGCCACGCGAGAAGCTTCCGGTCTGATCGACTTCTATTTCGCTGCGACGACCTCTACGCCTACGATGTCAGGCCACCTGCCTCATGCCTGGTGCTTCGAGAAGGATTCTCCTTCAACCTGACCAGGGCAAGGCATTGCTGGCTGGCTATCAGAGCGTGCGTCGCTGAGCGACCAGGAATGTGCGGCGCTGCCGATGCTGCGCGCGGATCGGCGCTGCGCTTCATGCTGACCCGGCTCTACGACTGGTTGACTGTTCCCAATGGCGGCTGGTGATGAAACGTCCGCATCCGACCGAGTATAGCCGCAGGATGCGATTCCAGCGGGCGATCAGAGCTCCTTCGGAATATGGATTGGCATGAGCAAACAGGTTGAGATATTCACGACGGCGCTGTCGGCCAATCCCGGCCCTGGCGGCTGGGGCGCGATCCTGCGCTTCACGCCACCACCAATGAGCTTTCCGGCGGCGAGGCCGAGACCACCAACACCGCATGGAACTGCTCGCCGCCATCTCGCGCTGAATGCGTTGACGTGCAAACCCTGCACGGTCGGCCTTCCACCGACAGCAAATACGTCATGGACGGCATCCAGTGGATCCACGGTTGGAAGAAGAACGGCTGGAAGACGCCGACAAACAGCCGTCAAGAATGGCGAACTCTGGCAGCGCTGGATGAGGCCAACAGGCGCCACAAGGTGACCTGGAACTGGGTCAAGGGCCACTTGCGGCCACGCCGAGAACAGAACGCGCCGACGAACTCGCGCGCGAAGGCATGGCAACGTTCAAGAAAGGCCCGGTCAGCTGCTGCGGCGCCAAAGCCTGAGCACGTCCTGTTCGGCGTCGCGCTCAGTGGTGAAAAAGGCAGGCTGGCGATAGAGGGTTTTGACGGCAGCGCCAGTGCCACGGTTTCGCCGTCTTTCCGGGCTGCAATTGCCAGATGCCGCACCCGGTAGAGACGCGCACGGGCTCAGCAATATTCTCGACGACGTCTGTCCGTAGATCGTCGAACCCGTCTCGCACCTTCCGCTTGACCTGAATTCGTAAACGCTGCCCGAAACGCAGATGTCTCCAGGTTCGCCCAATGCCTCCAGCCGAGCGGCAACGTTGACGCCGATCGCCGTAAAGAGATCGCTGTACCGTCCACATGATGTCGCCGAGATTGATAGCGATGCGCGAGGATCACCCGCCGGGAGTCCGCCAACTGGCGTTTTGCCTCGGCCGTGCGTTGGAGGTCGACTGCGCACTGACGGGCCTCGACGCGCTGGCGAACTCGACCACACGCCGTCACCCATGACCGTAACCAGGCGGCCTCGATATCGAGCGATCAGGGGAGTCAGAATATCGCGCCGTCGGGCCTTGAGGACCTCGACGTCCTTGCTGCGTCCGCTTCCATGAGGCGGCTGTAGCCGACAACGTCCGCGGCCAGATGCGCAAGACGGCGCTGGACGCGTTCTTCGGCCATTGAGGTAAAGGTGCCTCAGAAAATTCACTTGCCAAATGGTAGTGGGACCATGCGGAGATGTCCATCGGGCTGCCTGATGGCAGCGAGTTGTTGGTCATGGCGTCCTGAGATAGCGCCGGATTTGTCTATCCACAATATCATAGAGAGCCGATCTGACTGGTTACTATGACGGACTACTAGGTGGCTGGGTTCTATGCGTCGGAAAGCCGCTCTGTCGCGTCTCCATTGCGACATGCAGCATTGTGCTGGACAGAACAACCGCCTCATCCTGTTCTTCGCATGCAGCCTGGGCATGATACGCGAGATGTGCGACTTGACGTATTCTGCGACAAGTTCAGTTCATTGGCGATGACCTTGTTGACAGGCCGCGCAACAGGTTGCCAGCACCTGTCGCTACGCGTCCCGTGAATACGATGCTGGGCTCGCGATCACGGGCAGCGCGGTCGCCATGCCGTTTCGGCAATAGGCGTTTGCAAGCGACGATAGTCTCCGGCGAAACAGGCAACCCAGCTTGCGCAGTCCATGTCCAGCGATCGCCGAAAGTAACACGCCCACCGGCGATACCATCGAAGCGCAGCAAGCATTCTCGGACAGAAACGGAGTGTGCATGTAGCCTCTCACGCAAAGCGGGTCACTTCGAAATCATTGCATCTGAAATGTTGATGCTTCGAGCCGCGTGAGGAGCATGAGAGGGGCGTTCGGGCAGCAATCGGTGAAGCAAAGAGAGGCTCTTCAGTACGCGCTCGTCCGTTATGGCAGCGCCTCCGATGTTGCAGCGTAGCAGACTGATAGCTTTCCGACCACGGAGTCCAATTGATGCGGGGCTCTCGATCCATCCAGGATAGCGAAATCCCGGAACTCATCACGAAGAATCCGCGCGAGACAACTTCGCCATAGCGATGGGGGTCGACTATAACGATGGAAGGACGCTCGCAAGGCGAGCCGTTCTGTTCGACGCGACAGCGAGAGAGTCAATACAATCAGACACCTCCTCTTATGGCTCCCCACAAAAAATAATATAGCGAGTTAGCTGCTGCCTAATCTACCTTAGTTGGCGTATGGTTAAGATCGGTTCGCATTTGACAGACAAATTGCGGCATTCTGTCTGACGGACTTCCACCGCGATCCTGCAGGCCGTGGCGCCGAGGCAGATACTCCCAATTCGCGTCGAACCGTTTAAATTCAGCGCTGATCCGACAGGCAAAAACTACGCGATGCACACTGCATCGGGCGCCCTCTCCGACAGGGTCAGCACTCACGCCCCATTTGTGCGCGCGCTGAGACGAACTCGCGCCCGGTTTCCTCGGCTGCGTGCAGATTCACACGATATGTGATCAGTTTGCCCAGATGATTTAGACCAGTGGTGCAAAATCGACATTGCACGACGTTTGCTGTTCGAGATGATCGCGTGTTTGTGTTGCGTCCACATCCATGTCGATCTTGCCATTCAGTCCTCAGATGTCCACGGACGGCGTACTGATCGCGTGGCCTGCTGGGCACGTCAACATATGCTCTGACAGCGTAAAGTTCTTCCAGTCGCTGTCGATGTCGATGTCGATGTCGACGTCTGCTGATCGAGCTCGATATCTGTTCACGTCGCCGTGCCACCAGGTGGTCCGTCGCTGATCGCGCGATCGATCGTCGTATCCTGTTCGACCTCGACCGGAGTCCCACAGGAAAACATCCAGATGGAGTACACCGTCGACGTCCGAAGAGATTTCGAGATCGAGATCGATCTCCTGATCGATGCGCATTTCCTGATCGAGCAGAACCGCGCAAATTTCCTTCGCCGTCGACGGTAGGAATGTCTACGTCCTGGTCCATCACAAGATACTGAATATGTGCAGGCGCGCCGCCACCTCGCCGCACGTAGCCGCTGACCGCGAATGCTTGACATCCTGCTCGATCAAACACGGTTTGCATCACATTGATGCTATGTAC